>CP029329.1:2712500-3312500 GCA_003129525.1 Clostridium beijerinckii
GGGAAACCAAGTCTTAATAGGGCGACTAGTTGCATGCTGTAGACCCGAAACCGGGTGACCTATCCATGGCCAGGTTGAAGCGAGGGTAAAACCTCGTGGAGGACCGAACCACGTTGCTGTTGAAAAAGCATGGGATGAGCTGTGGATAGCGGAGAAATTCCAATCGAACTCGGATATAGCTGGTTCTTCTCGAAATAGCTTTAGGGCTAGCGTCGGAAAATGTGAGTAGTGGAGGTAGAGCACTGAATAGGCTAGGGGGCATAGCGCTTACCGAACCTTATCAAACTCCGAATGCCATATACTATCAGTCCGGCAGTCAGACTGTGAAAGATAAGTTCCATGGTCAAAAGGGAAACAGCCCAGATCGTCAGCTAAGGTCCCAAAGTGTAAGTTAAGTGGAAAAGGATGTGGGATTTCTAAGACAACTAGGATGTTGGCTTAGAAGCAGCCACTCATTAAAAGAGTGCGTAATAGCTCACTAGTCAAGAGATCCTGCGCCGAAAATGTCCGGGGCTCAAACTTACCACCGAAGCTACGGGTTCACAATTTATTGTGAGCGGTAGAGGAGCGTCGTAATCGGGCTGAAGTCGTACCGTAAGGAGCGGTGGACTGATTACGAGTGAGAATGTTGGCATTAGTAGCGAGATGTAAGTGAGAATCTTACAGGCCGAATATCTAAGGTTTCCTGAGTAAAGTTTGTCTTCTCAGGGTTAGTCGGGACCTAAGGCGAGGCCGAAAGGCGTAGTCGATGGACAATTGGTTGATATTCCAATACCACTACAATCGTTATTATCGATGGTGTGACGGAGAAGGATAGGATGTGCTAGCTATTGGATGCTAGTCTAAGCGTTTAGGGAGTTAGGATAGGCAAATCCGTTCTAACAATTCTGAGGCGTGATGGGGAAGGTTCTACGGAACCGAAGTATCTGATTCCATGCTTCCAAGAAAAGCATCTAGAAAGAGAAGTAGTGCCCGTACCGCAAACCGACACAGGTAGATGAGGAGAGAATCCTAAGGCCGACGGAAGAATTGCAGTTAAGGAACTAGGCAAATTGACCCCGTAACTTCGGGAGAAGGGGTGCCTGCAGCAATGCAGGCCGCAGAGAATAGGCACAAGCAACTGTTTAACAAAAACACAGGTCTCTGCTAAAGCGTAAGCTGATGTATAGGGGCTGACGCCTGCCCGGTGCTGGAAGGTTAAGGGGAATGCTTAGCGGTAACGCGAAGGTGTGAACTTAAGCCCCAGTAAACGGCGGCCGTAACTATAACGGTCCTAAGGTAGCGAAATTCCTTGTCAGGTAAGTTCTGACCCGCACGAATGGCGTAATGACTTGTGCACTGTCTCAACTGCAAATCCGGCGAAGTTGTAGTGCGAGTGAAGATGCTCGCTACCCGCGATTGGACGGAAAGACCCCGTAGAGCTTTACTGTAGCTTAGCATTGAATTTCGGTATTGTCTGTACAGGATAGGTGGGAGACTGGGAAACCAGAGCGTCAGCTTTGGTGGAGTCGTTGTTGGGATACCACCCTGATAGTATTGAAGTTCTAACTGGATGCCATGAAACTGGTGACAGGACATTGTTAGGTGGGCAGTTTGACTGGGGCGGTCGCCTCCTAAAATGTAACGGAGGCGCCCAAAGGTTCCCTCAGAACGGTCGGAAATCGTTCGAAGAGTGCAAAGGCAGAAGGGAGCCTGACTGCGACACCTACAAGTGGAGCAGGGACGAAAGTCGGGCTTAGTGATCCGGTGGTACCTCGTGGGAGGGCCATCGCTCAACGGATAAAAGCTACCTCGGGGATAACAGGCTGATCTCCCCCAAGAGTTCACATCGACGGGGAGGTTTGGCACCTCGATGTCGGCTCGTCGCATCCTGGGGCTGAAGTAGGTCCCAAGGGTTGGGCTGTTCGCCCATTAAAGCGGCACGCGAGCTGGGTTCAGAACGTCGTGAGACAGTTCGGTCCCTATCCGTCGCGGGCGTAGGAAATTTGAGAGGAGCTGTCCTTAGTACGAGAGGACCGGGATGGACTGACCTATGGTGTACCAGTTGTTTCGCCAGAAGCATAGCTGGGTAGCTAAGTCGGGAATGGATAAACGCTGAAAGCATCTAAGTGTGAAGCCAACCTCAAGATTAGATTTCCCATAGCGTAAGCTAGTAAGACCCTTGAAGACTACAAGGTTGATAGGTCAGAGGTGTAAGTATGGTAACATATTTAGCTGACTGATACTAATAGGTCGAGGGCTTGACCAATATATAATCAAGTTGTAAATATACATTAATTTTGTATGCAATTTTGAAAGAACATAGTTTTTTCAATTAAGTAATTACAGTAATTTGATTCATGTAAAATAGTATAAGCGATAGATTTGGGTTGTTTTTTCTAAGGAAACACTAACTCACATGCGTTCGTTGGTGTGCTAATTTACACGAAATCAAAAGGAAAACAAATCACTAAAGTGATTTGCATAAGTTCGTCTAACTAAATCAAAGATTTAGAGACTCACTTAATCTCGTGACGATGGCATAGAGGTAACACTCCTTCCCATTCCGAACAGGACAGTTAAGGTCTATAGCGCCGATGGTACTGCACGGGTGACTGTGTGGCAGAGTAGGACGTTGCGAGGTAAAACAAGGTTTACTAGCTCAGTTGGTAGAGCACATGACTTTTAATCATGGTGTCCCGGGTTCGATTCCCGGGTAAGCCACCAATACTTTTAAAAACTTGCTTAGTATTTATATAAAGAGCTTTTACTTAATGTAAAGGCTCTTTTTACGTAAGAAATTAAATATTTACGTGCGTAGAAAATCTAAGGTATGAAGAAAACTATATGAAGAAAACTGGTGGCTGACGCCACAAAAAAGGCACGAAGTGCTCTTTAAACAATAGATTGAATTGAGTAATACTGAAATAAACATTTCTACTACATATTTAAACATAAAGAGTTAAAGCTTATGCAATGTTTATAATTTTTTTCTATAAACTTTTGCAACACTTTTCTAAGTTGGATTGTATTAATAATATAAGGCACAATAAAAAAGAATAATTAGTCCATGGGCCAGTCTATATTCCATCATGCTGCTTAGGCAGATAACCTTAATAAGTCCGGTCAACTATGAGAGCTATCTGTCTTCTTGCCTGAAGAAATATATTCATGGCAGCTTTGGATTTATTATTTTCTTTCATGTGCCTAAAAGGAAAAATTAAGACGTAAGCACATAAAAATAAATGTAATTTTATTTTTGATTGTGGCTAACTTAGAAGGAGAAGATGATATTATGAAAAAAATAATGATAGGCGTATTAACAGCAGTGACAATTATGGGGATGTCAGCTCAAGCATTTGCAGCAGATATAGACATTCAAAAATCAAAGTCAGAGGTTATTGAAAATGCTTTTCCAATATCAACCTATGCACCTAAGGATGTAGATATTAACAAGGTAACAATTTGCGGGGAAAATATTGAGCTTGGAAGAAATGGTGTTTTAATATATAAAGGCAAAATTATGGTTCCACTTAAATATACAGCAGAAAGTATTGGTTTTAAGGTTGGGGCAGATAAGGATAATAAAATTATAAGTTTAGATAATGGTAAAATTAAAACAAATGTTTATGTGGGAGAGGATAGTTATTATTATTCAAGCGGTAATGATATAGGATTAACTATGATGCATAAATTAGGTGCAGATCCTATAATAGTTGATAAGACTGTATATGTTCCAATTAATTTTTATAATTTTCTATTTAATGATAATAAAACAGTAGGAAGTTTTTTTGTAAGGGATAAAGATGGACAATGGGTATATTCACTTAATGGAGAGCTTAAAACTGGATGGAAGTTAATAAATAATAAGTGGTATTTTATGAATAATAATGGCATAATGCAAAGAGGCTGGATTAAAACCAATGGTATTTGGTATTATTTATTAAATAATGGAGAAATGGCTGTAAATACATTAACTCCAGATGGGTATAAAGTAGATAAAAATGGCGCGTGGGATGGTAAGCCTGCAACTAAAGTAACTCAAAACCCAGATTCATTAGATATAATAAATCCTATTGAAGGTTTTGACACTATAGCTGAAGCTCAAAAAGCACTAAAATTTAAAGTTACAGTACCAAAAGAATTATTAGGTAAATACAATATAAAATATATAAATACTATATCAAGAAATTTATTTCAAATATGTTATATAAGTAAACAAAGTGATATTATATTTAGAATGGGACAAGATACTCAGGATATAAGTGGTGACTATAATAACTATAAGACTAATACTATTGTAAATATAAATGGTAACAAGATTAAATTAAAAGGTGATGACAAGCTTATAAAAGTTGCAACTTGGAATATAAATAACATGTCATATTCTATATCAGTTAATGATGGTATGAAACAAGATGACATTATTAAAATAATTAAAAGTGCTTTTTAATTATATATTCTAATAAATAATCTTCGTTAGATATTATAATAAATATCAATTAAATAAATGAAGTTAATTAGAACTTATATATTGCAAAAAGTTTAAATAAAAGTAACATAAGTAGAGACAAGAATAATAAGGAAGAGTTTATTTTGGGTTATTACAAAATTACTATTAATATATTGTGCTACTGGATGGAAGGATGTTTTTAATGAAAGAGGTTTCATTGCGTACGGATGAAATTATTTCACAAGATTTAGAGCATTATGGAGACATGCTACTGAGACTTGCATTTTCATACATGAAAAATATATATGACGCAGAAGATGCAGTTCAAGATGTCTTTGTGCAATTGCTTAAAAATATAGAGATATTTGAAAGCGAAGACCATAAAAAGCATTGGCTTATTTGTGTTACCAGAAATATCTGCAAAAATAAATTGAAATCTGCCTGGTTTAAAAAGCATGTAGAATTAACGGACATGCCTTATTATGATGAATATAAGGACAGTAATGTTTTAAAACAGGTTATGAAGCTCCCACTAAAATATAGGGAGATTATTCACTTATATTATTACGAAGGATATAATACGGTTGAAATATCAAATATAGTAGATAGGAAAGAAGCAACAGTGAGATCATTACTTAGCAGAGGAAGAAACATGTTGAAAAAAGAGCTAAAGGAGGAGTATGATTTTGAATAAGAAATATAAAGATGAAATAAATAAAATACGAATGAATGATGATATGAAAAAAAGAATACTCCAAAATGTTTTAGCTGCAAATGAAAATGACAATAGTGCAGAACAAAATATAAAAGTTAAAAATATTATACCAAAAGTAAAGAAATATAATAACATTAAAAGAAATATGCAGATGGTAGCAGCATGTAGCGCAGTGTTCATATGTTTAAGTGTAGCTAAAAATTATCCTATGCTTTTAAAAGATACACCTAATGATTTAGCTCAAAAAGAAACAACAAAAAGTCAAGATGACGAAAATAATGACTTGAAAACTAGTGAGAATAATGAATTTGTTTCTAGTAAAGATAGCAAAGAAATCTCTAATAATAATCATAAGGAAGAGCAAGCCTTAGTACAAAATGATAATGGTGATAGTTATGTGAAAGAACAGAGTAATACTAACTCAAAAATTGGGCAAGAAGAAAAGAGCAAAGATAATTTAAAATTAAGCTCAGCCTCAGAGACACAGAAAAGTCAAACATCGCAAAATGAGGTAGATAAAAGCCAAGAATTATTAAATAATAATGACAAAGTCATAGAAAATTCAAATATTTCATTAAAAACAAATCCAGAAGAAAATAATTATAATAAGAAAAATGAAAATCCAACAAGCACAGAGTCAAAAACAGTAGATGAAGAGGTAAAAGAAAATAAGATACCTGAAAATGATTCGGACAATAGTGTTTTAGGAACAGAATCTGTTGTAGAACAAGCTGTGATTTATGATCAAGAATATAAGACCTTAGAGGAAGCAGAAAAAGCATTAAATTTAAAAGTAAATCCATTAAAAACATTACCTAAAGACCTTAAAATGGAAAGCATAAGTGTTATATCAAATGAAATAATACAAGTAAAGTATAATAACAATATAATTTTTAGAGCAGGTAAAGGCATTGATAATATAAGTGGAGATTATAGTGTTTATCAAGTTAAGGATACAGCCAAAGTTAATGGAATAAACATAACTTTGGAAGGAAACAAAAGTAAAGAATATAATTTAGCTACATGGGAAAAGGATGGTATATCATATTCAATTTCAGCAGAAAATGGTATTGATGAAAAAACTATATTGAATATGATATTGTAGGCATATTAAATTTAAAAGTATAAAAAGACAAGATAACATAGATTAAGGCTGGTCGTAAAGAGTATAACCATATAAGAGGTTGAAAACTAGAAAGAACCTAGTTTTCAGCCTTTTAATTTTAAATTTTAAGCAATAGTATAATTAGTAATATTTTTGGAAGTAAGCTCAGCTCAGCCTTTTTAGCAAAAGCACCAGCATTAGTTGTAAAAATGGTATAGATATTTCAAAAGCTAATTATAATCAAATAATTAGCAATTTATCAAAAGAAATAAAGGTATTTTCTATAGCTTGTAGAAACATATATTAAATAGGTTCAGGAGTTTAAGATATGCATTGCCTTGGGTGAATATATAATTATCTTTCAATTTCATTATCTTTTGCCAGACGGAAAAGGTTATTCAGTTGATGTTTATGATGTTGATTTTTCAGATCGTGAGTATTTTAAAAAATCAATAAATGGTGAATCGTATATTTCAGATATTATTATGGATAGAACAACAGGCAAACCATGTGTATATTATGCAGTACCTATCTTTAAAGAGAATAAAGTTATTGCATCTGTTGCTTTGGGGATATATACAGATCAATATAATGGTATGTTAGATTTATCTTTTTTTGATAATGAAGCAGTTTCCTTAGTGGTGGATCATACTGGCCAAGTTGTTATTCATGGTAAATTAGATGACGCTTTTAATGCTCATAGTAATATATTTGATGGGTTGAATGCAGATAAATCGGACATTGAAAAAATGAAAGAGAATATGCAATTAGGAAAAGCCAATAAAATTATTTTTAATGAGGGAATTGAAGAAAGACATCTTATTTATACACCTGTAGGAATTAAAGATTGGTATATTGTTACACTAATACCAAATGATATTATTGATATGAGGTCACAGTCAGTTCAAAATGAAGCTATATTACTTGCGGTAGCGTTCACCTCTGTGTTACTTGGATTAATTCTTTATATAAGCATAGAAGAGAAAAAACATATGAAGGAAAATCAAAGTAATCAAAATAAATTGATAAAATTATCCATTGCTGTTGAACAAAGTCCGGTTAGCATTGTTATGGCAAATCTTGAAGGTAATATTGAATATGCAAATCAAGCGGCCTGTCGTATTACTGGATATAATATGGATGAATTAATTGGGAAAAATCCCAATGTGCTTAAATCCGGGGAGACATCTTCAGACGAATATAAGGAACTATGGGATATAATAAGTCATGGTAGTGAATGGCGAGGCACATTTCATAATAAACGTAAAAATGGACAATTTTACTGGGAATCGGCAATTATTGCCCCTATTATTAATTCGGAAAATCAAATTATAAACTATTTAGCAATAAAAGAGGATATAACAGCAAGAAAAATGATAGAAGATGAGCTGCTTAAATTTAAAACAGTTTCAGAACAGGCTAATTATGGCATATGCATTACAGATTTAAAAGGTATGCTGATTTATGTGAATGATTGATTTGCACAGATGCATAAGTGGAATAAAGAGGAACTCCTTGGGCAAAATTTAAGAATAGTACATAGTAGTAAAGAATCAAAACATATTTATGATATTATTGATACAATTCAAAATAAAGGTGGTTTATTAGCAGAGAAAATAGACCATGTTACAAAAGAAGGCGTGGAATTTCCTGCTCTAATGAGTGCAAAATTAGTCTTAGATAGTAATGGAACACCTCAATTTATGTCGGCTACTATTATTGACATATCAGAGCTCAAGAAAAAAGATGCAGAAATTAATAAATTTAATATTGCAATGAAGCAAAGTCCAGTAGCGTTTGTAATTACTGATGTAAATGCAAATATTCTTTATGCAAATCCAGTTTTTGAAAATATAACAGGTTATACTCTGGAAGAAGTAATAGGGAAAAATACCAATATATTAAAGTCTGGGGAAACTAGTAAGGAATTGTATAAAGAACTTTGGAGAACAATTGAATCAGGTAAAACATGGAATGGAAAATGGGTTAATAAAAAGAAAAATGGTGAAAATTATAATGAAAAAATTTCCATTACACCTATTTTTGATGAATATGGGAATGTTACGAGTTACTTAGTTGTAAAAGAGGACGTTACAGAACTTATGCAGTCAGAACAAAATCGTATTGCGAGGGAAGTTGCTGAGAAAGCAAATGAGTCTAAAACAGCATTTTTATCAAACATGAGCCATGAGATTCGGACACCGCTGAATGCCATTATTGGATTTGCACAAATTTTACGGCGTGATGGGTCCTTTTCGCCTAAACAGACTCAGCAGATTTATATGATTTTAAGAAGTAGTGAACATTTACTTAAACTTATTAATAGTATTTTGGATCTATCAAAAATTGAATCTGGAAAAATCAGTATTAATAATAATAAGTTTTGTCTCCATGATTTGTTACAAGATTTAAAGATGATGTTTAATGTTCAATCACAAGTTAAAAATATAAAATTTGATATTGTTATTGGAGAGGATGTGCCAAAGTATATATTATCCGATGAGGGAAGAATTCGTCAACTGCTAATAAACATTCTGGGGAATTCTATGAAATTCACACAAAAAGGTGGAATTACTCTTAAAGTTTCAGCAAAGGGGACAAAAGACACAAATAAATTCTTTCTAGAATTTGAAGTGAGGGATACAGGAATTGGGATTGCACCAGGAGAGATTAAATATGTTTTTGAGAGCTTTCATCAAGCTCAGGCTGGAGTTAAAGCAGGCGGAACTGGACTCGGTTTAAGTATATCAAAACATTTTGTTGAACTTATGGGAGGGAAAATAAGTGTAGAAAGTCATTTAAATAAAGGCTCGATTTTCAGAGTTAGTTTACCTATTATTAGAGTAGAAAAGCATATAAATGAGCCTACAGAATCTTATGAAAATGTTATAGGTATAAAGCCAGGAATAGAACCTTATCGTGTGCTTATTGCGGATGATCAAGTAAATAATAGAAATATGTTAGTAGAAGTATTAGAACCTATTGGTTTTCAGACAAGGGAAGCAAGTAATGGACAAGAGGCAATTGATGTTTCTAAAAAGTGGCAGCCCCATTGTATACTGATGGATATTCAAATGCCTATAATGGATGGTTATGAAGCAATTAAACAGATTAAAGGAACTAAGTTAGGTCAAGAGACTTTAGTAATTGCAGTTACAGCTAGTGTTTTTGAAGAAGAAGCTGAAAAAGTAATGGAAACAGGTGCAGATTTCTTCTTAAGAAAGCCTTTTAAATTAGAAGAACTTTACAAAATGATAAAGTCAATAGAAGAATTAGTCCAAGAAAAGTTAAAGGAAATTTCAAATTCCCAAATGGCCACCTTGACAGCAATTTCAAAACTAGCAGAATATAGAGATGAGGATACAGGGAAACATATTGAGAGAACACAGCTTTTTTGCAGTATATTAGCTAAAGAGCTACGTAAGAATCCATCGTATAACAAGGTTATTACAGATGAGTTTGTTAAAAATATTTTTTATGCAGCTTCTCTTCATGACGTTGGTAAGATTGGAATTCCAGATCAAATTCTGCTGAAAAAAGGGAAACTGACAATTGATGAATTTGAAATCATGAAAAAACATGTCATTATTGGAAAGGAAGCTCTTCAAGAAGTATTAGATAAATATCCGAAAAATGAATTTATTAAACTTGGTATTGAACTTACCGCATTCCATCATGAAAAATGGAATGGAAATGGCTATCCAGATGGTTTATCGGGAAATAACATTCCAATTTCAGCTAGAATTATGGCTCTTGTAGATGTATATGATGCATTGCGTTCCAGAAGGTCATACAAAGAAGGATTTTCTCATAGTAAAAGTATAGAGATTATAAAAGAGGGAGCAGGTAAACATTTTGATCCAGACGTTTTGAACGCCTTTTTAGCAATAGAATCCCAATTTGAGGACATTTTTGATCAAAAGTAACAAACTTTTAGGTAGCCAATTTATATTAAATTGGTATTTTGCTCAATCCAGTAATATTCTCTAAATGATAATTTAACCACTACATTTTTATCGTGGTTAAATTATCATTTAGAAATGCGTTGAGAGAAACAAGATTTTCTATAGACAAGCATTGAACTAAATTCATATATTTAGTACAGTGCTTTTTTGTTAAGTAAAATTTAAAGAATACATTTAGTTTAATATAAATTGAGAAAAAAAGAAATTAAATGGGCATTTAGAAAATTACATTTTTACGTAGTTTTTTGATTATAACCAATTAAATCAGGTGATAATAATGAATGACAATTGAAATTTGATAGAGATATATTTGATGTCAACAATGGAATTTGCTGGTTTTACATAGAATCAAGTATTAAATTAGATATAAACCGTTAACATTTGAACTCTATATGAAAAAAATGTCTAATTGTAGCAAAAGGTGGTTTTGACCTCAAAAGATACCTAGCTTATAATTACAATACCCTATGGGTGACATAAGCAACTATAATGCTAAAATAAATAAGTTGCAAAAAACACACAAGGAGTGGTTAATTGTTTAAATTAAAAAGACATATTATAAGACGATATATGTTCTTAGAAATATGTTTTATTGGCATTGGATTGAACTGTTTAAATATTGAAGCAGAAAGTATTCAAATAAATAAATATGTTGCAGGAAAATACCAAGAAAGTTCTAAAATAGAGAATTATTATATTGAAGAACTTGAAAGTACTGTTGAAGAAGATAATAAGGAAGAATATAGTGAAATTTCACATGATACACCACATGAGACACAAGTAGAACCGGAAGAGCGTAAAAATACAGCAACGCAATCTCAGGAAAATCAAAATTCTTTAGGGATACCGATTCAAGCTGAATTAACTGCATACTGCAATGATCCAAGATGTTCAGAAGAATGGGGATCACAAACAGCAATGCAAACAAGAACAAGATTGGGTGTTATTGCAGCTCCGTCAAATATACCTCTTGGAAGTAAAATTTATATTCCAGAGTTAAAAAATTATAAAGCAGATGGTATGTTTGATGTAGAAGATAGAGGTGGAGCAATTAAAGTAAAAAAAGATGGTACTTACGTAATCGATGTCTGGGTACCAACTTATAAAGAAGCAGAAGAATTTGGAAGAAAAAAAACTACAATTTATTTGATAGAAAACTATTAAATTTTGAAATATGCAGTTAACTATTAAATATTAGTACATTATTTAAAGGTATTCTGTATTATGTGTCGAAATGTGTTATATAGATTTATTTATAAGGTTATAAAATATATTTTTTGGAAGGTGATTTTTATGTATTTAACTTGGGATTGTAGTTTGGATATAGGAATTGATAGCATTGATAATCAGCATAAAGAATTATTTAATTATTTGGATCAATTATTGACATCTATTCAAGACGGAAAAAGTAATGATGAGGTTAGTAAAACTCTAGATTTTCTTGAGGAATATGTAGTTAAGCATTTTAATGAAGAAGAAGAAATTCAAAATAAAACAAATTATCCTTTATTGGATATACAACGTGCACAACATGAAGATTTTAAACGTGATCTTAAAGAATTCAGAAGAATTTTTGAAACTCATGGAGCATCAACAGTATTGGCTTTAAATATTCAGAAAAACCTAGTTAATTGGTTAACAAATCATATAATGAATTTAGATAAAGATTTAGGAGACTTTTTGATTGAAATTGGCCATAATAAATAACTTGGGAAAAAAGTTGGACTAAAGCAATCTAATTTTTATCTGATAGCTAGCATCCGTAACACTCCCACTTGAAGAAGTGGGAGTGTTACGGATGCTAGTTCCTGGACATTATGACCCTTGAGGTTATAAGTTCAACTAAGATTCAAATGGGGATCAAACCCCGCCTGAATCAAGTTTCACTTGATTATGATTGATTTATTGCATCAAAAGAAGATATAATGTAACGAGGATTACATCTAAATATGAATAAATTAAACGAAAATTGTTTATTGGAAAGGTAATAATTAAATGAAAGAAGTATTGGTCAAATCATTAGGATTTATTTGTATTATGATGCTGGGATACATACTTAAGAAAAAGGGCTTTTTTAAAAAAGAAGATGGACTTTTTTTATCTAAGATAGTGATGAATATAACATTACCAGCGGCATTAATTGCTGGGGCAAGCAGTATGAATATAAATTATGTAGCAATTATTATTATTTTAGTAGGTCTAATTAGTAATTTATTTGATATTGTTTTTGTAAAATCTATAGAACGTAGAAAGTCTCCAGTTGAAAAGGCCATAGGGATGATTAATTGTTCGGGTTATAATGTAGGTAACTTTGCTATTCCATTCGCTGCAAGTTTTTTTGAGCCAACAGCTCTTCTTTATATGTGTATGTTTGATATGGGGAATTCTTGTATGGTACTTGGGGGCTCCTATGCATTGGCTAAAAATGAAGTAGATGGAAGTGGAAGACTAGATATTAAAAAGTTAGTAAAGACCTTATTAAGGTCAGTTCCCTTTGATGTCTTGATATTTTTATTCATTATGTCAGCATTAAAAATATCAATTCCAAAAGAAGTTACGACTATTGCTTCTATGATTGGATCTGCTAATGCGTTTCTTGCAATGCTAATGATAGGAATTATATTAGAAATTAATATTACAAGGAATCAAGCAAAAGGAGTTACTAAATTGCTCGGAATTAGATATTTAGGTAATATAATTCTTAGTTGCATTGTATATGCTTTTTTACCAGTTCCGATTTTAGCAAAACAAATGATTGTGGTTGTTCTATTTTCTCCATTGTCTACAATATCAGCAGTATATAGTAAACTAATAGACTCAGATAATCCAATTCCAGCTTTAGCTAATTCCATTAGTATCATATTAGGAATTTTCATAATGACTGGTTTGTTGATTGTTTTTACATAAGGTAATTGAAAGTTGTTCATTGATAAAATAAAGGGATTTAAATCTATTAGTAATTAGAATGGATGTAGAGAATGAGTCAACGTGTTGACGCAAACTGACTTCAGATGTACTACAAAATGTATTAATATTAAAAGATTACTTTTCAGGAGGATACAAATGAAAATAATAGAAGTAGTTGCAGCAATTATAAAACATGATGATAAGATATTTGTTACTCGCCGTAGTTATGGTGAGTTTGAGAATATGTGGGAATTCCCTGGTGGGAAAATGGAAATGGGAGAAACAAGAGAAGAAGCGCTAAAACGTGAAATCAAAGAAGAGCTAGAGTTAGATATTGATATTTCTAAATATTTAACAACTGTTGACTATGATTATCCTACATTCCATCTTACAATGCACTGTTTTATATGCACTATAAGTGGTGGAGAATTACAATTAAATGCTCATAATGATGCTAAATGGACAACCTTAGAAGAGTTAGATCAACTTAATTGGGTACCAGCAGATATATTAGTAATTGAAAAACTTAAGCAGATAAGTGATTTGGTTTCTTGAACTTAGTTAACTCATTCATGAGTTAATCTCATTAAAAATTGATTTAGTGTGAATAGGTTAAGCGACCATCATCAAATTTTTGATGATGGTCGCTTACTCTGTGAGTACTCCTATGACTTTAGGAATAGGAGTTTCATACATATGGGAGATAACCGTTGAACGCTCCTAGACTAAGTGCCCCTGCAGTTACATCGCACCATTATGAAATAATATAGTCAAAAATATCTTCTCTCACAGGTGTATATAATTGATATTTAATTTCTACAGCAGTTTTATTAGTGTTTCCCATTACAATAGGGTTAGGGCTTCCGACAGCCTTAATTTTTCCTAGATAATAAAATTCTTTTGAAGCTTTATCATCTTTATTTTTCCTTACAAATAAATTCATTTCAACTCCATCTTTTTCAGCATTATATGCTTGCAGTACATCAGCAGAATTTTCTGTTCTACCTGATTTAGATATTGCAATTAATTGAGCGGGGGATTCAAATCTATCTTCATAATTTATAGTATCACTAATATCTTCAGATTTATTATAATTAATGAATACTGGATAGGTTTTGGTTTTTTTATCAAATTTATATCCACCAATATTAAGTGCCACTTCACCTTTGTCCCAGTCTAATAATCTACAAACATCGTCATAAGTATATTTTTGATATAGTTGAAAGCTTGTATCCATATAACGGTTATTGTAAAAATTCTTAAATCTATCTATGCCAAACTCAATTAGTTCTATAACAATTTCTTTAAATTCTGGACATTTTAAGTTTTCCATAAAAACATCTGAGATTTTATAGTCTAGGTCATATTCTTCTAAGAAAATACAATCACTATACGTATTCTTAGCACTTCCACTAGCAAATTGATTTGTAAGAACATTAACTAGAGAGGTCTCTGTATTATCCTTAAAATTTATATTATACTCTTCTTTTAGAATATTCTTTAGCTTGGACATCAAATCAACCTTATAATTTATTGCACATTTAATCATTTCTAATTCATGAATTCTCTTTCCAGAAGCAAGTTTCATAGAAATAAATTCTATAAAAGATTCTTGAACAGAGTTAAGATCTATATCATATTCTTTTTCATATTTTGTTAAAAATTTATGATATGACCCGAGACTTTTATTATCAAAAATCCTTAAAGGATCAATGGAATCATGTAAATCAAAATCTTTTAAATTAGGAATTTTGCCTAACTTTTGTTTTAAACTAGTATAACTTTCCTTAATAAGTTTTATATCATTAAAGTTAGCCTTATCAATAGATTCAAAAATACGTTTTTTAGAGATTTCATCAAAATTCACAGTAGAGCAACCAGGAATTATTCGATTTCCTTCCATTACATATTTTCTAATATTGTCTTTATTATAGGTTCTGTCACCTGAAAGTGCGATTGGAATTAAAAAGTTACTATTATAATTTCCAACAAAGTCTATAATAACTACAAATTCTTTATTATTATATTTTCTAAGACCACGACCTAATTGTTGTATAAAAATTATAGCTGATTTAGTAGCTCTAAGCATAACAACTTGATTAATTGCAGGAATGTCTACTCCTTCATTGAAAATATCGACTGTAAAAATATAATCTAAACAATTAGGAGTTTCATCTTGTTCTAAGCGTGAAATAGCTTCTTCACGTTCTGCTTGAGTATTTTCGCCTGTTAATGCTACAGTCCTTAAACCACGTTCATTAAATTTAATAGATAGTTCTTTTGCTTCCTTTTTATCACTACAAAATATTAGTCCTTTTACTTTATCTCCGCAATATCCATAGAAATTAATTTTACTTAAAATATGATTAACTCTTTCATCATCTACTAAATATTTGAATTCTGTATTATTATCTAAAGCATTACCATCTATAGATATATCTGTAATTCCAAAATAGTGAAATGGACAAAGTAAATTTTCTTCTAAAGCCTGTTGTAGACGAATTTCATATGCCACATTATAATCAAAAAGTTTGAAAATATCAAAGTCATCAGTTCTTTCCGGCGTAGCTGTCATCCCCAGTAGAAATTTAGGCTCAAAATAATCCATGATTTTTTGATAGCTCATGGCACCAGCCTTATGAACTTCATCAATTACAATATAGTCAAATTCATCCTTAGGAAAGCTAGATAATATATCATCCTTTGATAAAGTCTGCACTGTTGAGAAAATGAATTCATTATCTGTATTTTTTGAGGTACCTGAAAGAATTCCCATACTTTTAGTATCACCAAAAACATTTATATAGCTATTCAAGGCTTGTTTTGCAATTTGTTCTCTATGTACAATAAACAACGCTCTTTTAGGATTAAAATTCCGAACATCAAAGGCTGATAAATAAGTTTTTCCTGTACCAGTAGCCGAAATTAATAATGATTTCTTAGCTCCATTTAATCGTATATTATCTAATGATTGAATTGCAGATACCTGCATTTTATTTGGCTTTAGTGTATATTGAGATATTCTTGGAACACTACTTTTTCTAAAAGATTCTCTTTTTTGTAAATATATCTTTTCATAAGCTTCAAGCCACTCTAAAGTTAAATTATCAGCTTCATTCCACATATATTCAAATTCATTTAATACTTCTTCTGTTAAAGCACCTTCCTCTAATGAAGATAATTTTATATTCCATTCTTTATTTTTAGTTAATGCTGATTGAGTTAAATTAGAACTACCAACAATAATATTATAATGATCAGAATGTTTGAAAATATAGCCTTTAGTGTGAAAATTATCGCTGCAATACATTTTGATATTAATATTAGAAAACTCTAAAAGTTTCTTTAATGACTTAGGTTCACTAAAATTCAAATAGTCTGTAGTTAGAATTCTACCTTGAATCTTATTTTTTTCTAAATACTTTAAAGTTTCTAAAAGGGGAGTTATGCCACTGCTTGTAATAAAAGCTACAGAAATCATGAACTCATTACATTTTGTAAGCTCTTGACAAATATCACTTAAAACTTTGTTACCTTTGCTGTAATCATTTATAAGAAGCTTAGGCCTAAGTGCTAAATTAGAATCTATTAAGTTATTTATTAAGCCTGTTTCATTTGCTTTTAAAATATTATTTGCAATATTATAGTTGGCATCATTATTATTTATATCTATTGGTTTAAAATTTATAGAAGATTTTAATATATCAGTAGTATCTATGTTAGTTAAATTACTCATACGTACCCTTCCTTAAATAGGTGATTATCCTTAAATAAATAATCAATTTATATTTTTTCTTAATACAGCTGTATTTCATCTACATTTTACCTGAGTAAGTTCTTTTCATATAAGCACAACTAAAATTTAGAGTTGGAACAACCACATGAACTAAGTTTTATTTGATATTATAACATATATGTATAATTCTCACTTCAACAATAGTGATAAAACTCATGGGAGTAAATTGTATATTAAACAAATCTAGAAAATAAATATTAGATATTTTGTGAAAAGGAACATATGTACGTATAAAA
This sequence comes from Clostridium beijerinckii, assembly GCA_003129525.1. NCBI lineage: Bacteria > Bacillati > Bacillota > Clostridia > Eubacteriales > Clostridiaceae > Clostridium > Clostridium beijerinckii. The sequence goes on from CP029329.1 coordinate 2,729,657, forward strand.
TTTGTAGTGTTGGAAATAATTATAGTATATACCTATGAGTATTGAAAACTGAAGTTATGTTATAATGAGGATATCAAAATGAGTCATAAGAATGGTCAAGACAATTAAAGAAAATATATTTAATAATATTAAATTACACAAAAGGAGATTTTGATATGAATGAGATAAAAAAAGATAAAAATAAATTTTATATTGGGGAAAATAGTCAAAATGCACTAGCAGAAATTACGTTCGTTCCAGAGGGTGAGAGTAAAATTATTGTTAATCACACTTATGTTTCTGAGTCTTTAAGAGGTCAAGGAATAGCTTTGAAATTAGTTGAAAAGGTGATAGAGTATGCTCGTCAAGAAAATATAAAAATTATTCCTTTGTGTTCTTACGTAGAAAAAGTTATGACACGAAATGATAAATATAAAGATGTGTTATCTGAAAAATAAACTTTTAGATAAAGATTGCAGAAACTATTATGGTAAAAATGCCTTTATATATACAAATCATAATAAAGATTTGAAGGTTTATATATAAATCTACACATAGATTAAAAATTTCATAGAAGAAAGAAACTAATTTATTGATAAAGTAACAATGATGACTCAAAACTTAAACTTTTGTAATTAATTATATAAAAACATGGAAAATGAATAATATTTTGTATAGAAATATGATATATACACAAAATTATACATTTGGGTTTTCGTTTTAATTTATAGTAATATACAATGAGAAGACTTGTAACCGTTTTGTCCAATAGCTAGCATCCGTAGCACTCCACTTCTTCAAGTTGTAGATGACGGCTGCACGCTCCTGGACATTGTGACCCTTGTGGTTATAGGTTCAACTAAGATTCAGATAGGGATCAAATCCCACCTGAATCAAGTTTCACTTTATTAATGATTGCAAAGTAAGAAAGGATGGTAATGACAATGACAGAAATACTTAAAGACTTACAACCAGTTGAAGTATTTAAATACTTTGAAAGACTATCACAGATTCCAAGAGGGTCTGGAAATGAAAAAGAGATTAGTGATTATTTGGTATCCTTTGCTAAGGAGCATAATCTAGAATATGTTCAGGATACTGCATTAAATGTTGTTATAAAAAAGAAGGCAACAGAAGGATATGAGAAGAGTCCAGCTATTGTTTTGCAAGGACATATGGATATGGTATGTGAAAAGGATGTAGATATAGATCATGATTTTAATAAGGATCCACTTAAGTTAAGAATAGTTGATGACATGGTTTATGCAACTGGTACAACTTTAGGAGCAGATAATGGAATTGCAGTTGCAATGGGACTTGCAATTTTGGCTTCTCATGAATATGAACATCCAGCTATAGAATTACTTGTTACAACTTCAGAAGAAACAGGAATGGATGGTGCAATGGCATTAGATCCTAAAAATATAGAAGGAAGAACACTTATTAACATAGACTCTGAAGAAGAGGGTGTTATACTAGTAAGTTGTGCTGGTGGAGTTACATCTAGAACAACAATTCCTACAATATCAGAAGCAGTAGATGCAAACCTTGTCCCATATATGGTTAAAATAAGAGGACTAAAAGGTGGTCACTCTGGAATAGAAATAAATAAAGAAAGAGGAAACTCTAATAAATTAATGGGACGTGTACTTATGTCTATTTTATCTGAAGTAGATTTTAGACTAAGTTCATTAAACGGTGGATCAAAGCACAATGCTATTCCACGTGAGACAGATGCTGTTATTTTAGTAAGAGCAGAGGATAAAGCTTTAGTTGAGAAAAAAATATCTGAGTGTGGAGAAGCATTTAAAACAGAATTGAGAACATCAGATTCTGACGCACGCGCAGAATTTGAAATTTTAACAACTTTACCTGAAGAAATGTTTTCAAAAGAATCAACTAATAATATAGTTAACTACTTATACTTAATTTTAAATGGAGTTACTTCTATGAGTATGGATATTAATGGGTTAGTAGAAAGCTCATTAAACCTTGGAGTAATTACTACTAATAAAGATTCTATAGAATTTATAAGCTCAATCAGAAGTTCTGTTAGAAGCTTAAAAGATGAATTATATAACAGAATAGTTGTAACTGCTAAACTAAATGGCGGAAATGTTGTTTCTGAATCTGGTTATCCTGAATGGGCATATAATCCTAATTCAAAAATAAGAGAAATTTTTGAAGATGTATATGAAAAAATAAACGGAAAGAAACCTGAGATAAATGCAATACACGCTGGACTTGAGTGTGGATTATTTGCAGAAAAATTTGGAGAAATGGATGCAGTTTCGTTTGGTCCAAACCTATATGATGTTCACACTACAAGTGAACACATGAGTATTTCTTCAGTTAAGAGAATGTGGGAATACTTATTGGAAGTATTGAAGAATATAAAATAATTTTAATATTTATTTTCACTAAAACAATATATCCTCGTCATTCCCTAAATAAGGGTTGGCTTTGCTGTATTTATGAGTTGCAAGAATTAATTTTCTTGCAGCTCATATTTTTTTATATTAAGTTTAAGTTTGATTTTCATTTTAGTTGGTTGTAGCAGAGGAGTTAAAGAAATAATTAAATTTAAGACAATAAGTTTATTTAGGCAAATAAAAATCTATGGATGGATAGATTTATTGACTATGATTATAATTTGTATTATATTAAAAATATGGGAAACTATTTACGGAATTATCAATACATATTCAAAAACATTGATAATTCGATTATTGGGGGGCTATAAATGAAAGAAATTAATATGAAATATGGGCAAGGTGTAATGAGGGCTTTTATTGAAGAAAAAAATCTGATCAAGGTAATTGAAAGCAATGATTTTAAACAAGAAAAGACAGAAGATGAAATTATTTCGGAAGCATTATATAATCCTATTGATAGCAATAGACTTAAAGATATAGTGCATACAGGAGAAACAGTTTGTATAATAATTTCGGATATTACAAGAAGCTGGCAAAAGCCATATAAATTTTTATATAAAATTGTAGAGGAGCTGAATGCAGGTGGAGTTAGGGATGAAGATATTATATTCCTATCTGCTCAGGGCACTCACAGAAAACATACAAGGGAAGAACATGAAATACTTCTTGGGGAAAAGTTATCAAAAAGGTTTGAAGTTTATGACCATGATTGTTTTGATGAAGAAGGTATGGTATATCTAGGTGATACAAGCTATGGAACACCTGTTATGGTAAACAAAAAAGCTGTTATGTGTGATCATATAGTTATTACAGGAGCTATTATTTATCATTTTCTTGTTGGCTGGTCAGGAGGGAAAAAGTCTATACTTCCTGGTATTTCGTCCTTTAAGTCAATATCAGCAAATCACTCACTTTCTTTGAATGAAGGACTTGGAAGTGGTACAAGAGATGTTGTATGCTCAGGCAATATTATAGAAAATCCTGTACATGATGATATGATGCAGGCGGCTGCTATGGTAAAGCCTACCTTCATGTTTAATGTAGTAATGGGACCAGATGGCAATATAGCTGGTGCGGTTTCTGGAAATTATATAACAGCTCATGAAGCAGGAAGAAAATTAGTAGATAGTATTGATGGAGTTAATATAGAAAAGAAATCGGATATAGTTATTGCAAGTGCAGGCGGAGCTCCAAAGGATATAAATCTTTATCAATCCATAAAAACCCTAATAAATGCAAAAGAGGCAGTAGTGGATGGAGGTACTATAATTGTACTTGCAGAGTGTAGTGAAGGCATTGGTGAAATTAAAGATATTAAGGATATGATACTTAATTTTGATAATATGATTGATAGGGAAAAAGATCTTAGAAAAAATTATACTATTTCAAAATTCGTGGGATACTTTTTCTGTGAGACTGGAGAAAAGTATAAATTAATTTTAGTATCGGAAATTGACCCGATTCTACTTAAAAATACAAAAATTATTTTGACCAAAACATTGGAAGAGGCGCTTAAAATTGCGTATAACGGTAAAAATAAAAATCTTACAGTGAACCTTATGCCTCATGGAGCTACTACGCTTCCAAAGCTAGTTAAATATGGACGGATATAATCTTCTGCCTAGACAAATAGCACTTAATGTGAATGGAAACAAATCAAAATAAACCTTTAAGGATTTGTGAGCAACAAATATAAAAAAATCAGTTAGATCAATTTTTGTTGGCAAGTCTCCCTACTAGGGTGACTTTGAAAGCTGCGAAATATTTAATCATATAACAACCTCAGCCGTTTGGACTTCATAAGTACATCCTGCAGGTCTTTGTGAAGTCCAAATGACTGAACTTAATATTCAAAACTTGTTCTGGCAATTTTGTCATTGCATTTCTATAAGTTTTTCGCATCCTCATACCTTAAACCCTGCATATACTTCATTAATAATTTAGTTTTATTTAAAAATAGGGCATATTATGTATCTTAAATTCTATATCTACATTCATGTTTAAAATACCTTTCACCATATATTCATATTTTCAAACTGACCACAAATATGACAATGATTAACCAATCTATCTCCATATACATAATCATGTTTGGAAAAGGCAAAAGATTTCTACATATAACGAAAAGCATCTTTATTTTTGAAAATTTATTATAAGAATCGAATTTTTTAGAAATACTACTTTTAAGAGGTGATTTTAATGATTTTAATTAAGAATGCTGATACATATAGTCCAGAACATATAGGTAAGAGGGATATCTTAACGACTTTTGATAAAATTGCATATATTTCAGAAGAAATTAAATTACCATCTAGTAACTTTCCAGAAACTAAGATTATAGATGGATCAAAGTTAAAGGCTATTCCAGGAATTATTGATTTACATGTTCATATAACTGGAGGAGGAGGAGAAGGGGGATTTACTAGTAGAGCTCCAGAACTTATGCTTACACAACTTACTACAAATGGTGTTACAACCTGTATTGGTCTACTTGGTACCGATGGTATTACAAGAAGCATGGGAAATCTTATTGCAAAAGCAAGAAGTTTAGAACTAGAGGGATTAAGCACTTATGTTTGGACTGGTTCCTATAAGGTGCCAACTAGAACAATTACCGATAGTGTTAGAGGAGATATTATATTAGTTGATAAAATAATAGGTGTAGGAGAAATTGCAATTTCTGATCATAGATCAAGTCAACCATCAGATCAAGATTTAATCCATTTAGCTACAGAAGCACGACTAGGCGGTATGCTTTCTGGTAAATGTGGAATACTCCATGTGCATGTTGGAGATGGTAAAAATGGAATAAATCCATTGTTTTACATGAGAAAAAATTCAGAAATACCTTTTAGTAATATTTTACCTACCCATATAAATAGAAATTCTTTAGTTTTTAAACAAGCGATTGAGTATGCAATGGATGGTGGATTTGTCGATATAACTACAAGCATAAGGCCAGAAGGAAACGATGAAGTAGATCCTGTAGATGCGTTTTTAGAACTTTTAAAACACAATATTTCACCTTATCAAATTACAATGAGTTCAGATTCTGGGGGTAGTTCTCCTATATTTAATAAAGAGGGGAACCTAACAAAATTTGGAGTTGGATCACCAAGTTCTAATATTGAAATTTTACAAAATTGCATTAAAGCTGGAATATCTATGGAGTTAGCTCTTATTCCATTTACTTCTTCACCTGCCAAGTTACTTAAGTTAAATGGAAAGGGTAACTTAACTGAGGGAGCTAGTTCAGACATAATTCTGTTAGATGAGAATTTAAAAATTCATTCGGTTATATGCAAAGGTAAGCTTATGGTTTATAATTATAAACCCATTGTATTTGGCGCCTTTGAGAATAATAAGTAATTATTATAGAGATTATATGATTATTATAGGATTCTACAATGAGAATCGAACTAATGTGTGGAATTTTAATGATCAATTATCAATACTCAATGTTCAATAATTGACAATTGAGCATTGACAATTTGTAATTTAAATTCTCATTAAGGAACCCTATAAGGCTTATCAGATAATATAAACAATATATATATATAATTTAGATAAGGAGTGCTGTTTATGGATTTTCATAATATTCAACGCCAAGAAATAGAAAAAATTTATGGTAAGATTAGCCCATTTGAATTTAAAAATAAATTGATTAACCTAGCACAAGCACAAATAGAAAAGAGTGCTCATACACTATTAGATGCTGGACGCGGAAATCCAAATTGGACAGCAGCAACACCGAGGGAAGCCTTTTTTAATTTTGGTATTTTTGCTGTAGAAGAAACAAGACGAGTTTGGAATGATGGTGATTTGGCCGGTATGCCAAGAAAAGAAGGAATTGCTAACAGGCTTTATGAATATTTGCAAAAACATAAAGATATGCCAGGAACAACACTTTTAACAAATATAATTGATTATGGAATTAAGCGTCAAGGTTTTGATGCTGATAGGTGGGTATTTGAGCTAGCTGATGCAATTATTGGTGATAATTATCCAGTACCAGATAGAATGCTGATTCATATTGAAAGCATTGTTCATGAATATCTTGTTCAAGAGCTCTGCTATAACAAACCTCCTGTTGGCAGATTTAATATTTTTGCAGTAGAGGGTGCTACAGCAGCAATGTGCTATATATTTGATAGTCTAATAGCTAACGAACTGTTAGTACCAGGAGACAAAATAGCATTAATGGTCCCAGTTTTTACACCTTATCTTGAAATACCACATTTGCCTCGTTATAATTTTGATGTTGTATATGTTAGCGCAATAGAGCTAACAAATGATGGAACTCACACTTGGCAATATCCTAAATCAGAACTTAATAAGCTTAAGGATTCTAGCATAAAGGCTTTGTTTGTTGTTAATCCTAGCAATCCTCCGTCAGTTGCAATTAAACCTGATACAGTTGAACAATTAGTACATATAGTAGAGAACTGTAACCCAAAGTTAATGATTATTTCTGATGATGTATATTGTACATTTGTTGATAATTTTCGTTCACTGATGGCTGACTTACCTTATAATACAATAGGTGTTTATTCATTCTCAAAATACTTTGGAGTAACGGGCTGGAGACTCGGAACTATAGTCCTTCAAGAATACAACATATTTGATAAATTATTAAAGGAACTGTCAGAGGAAAAAAAGATTGAGCTAAGGCAGCGCTATGGAGCACTTTCGATTCATCCTGATGACATAGCATTTATAGATAGAATAGTAGCAGATAGTCGTCAAGTTGCTCTTAACCATACAGCAGGATTATCAACACCTCAGCAAGTTCAAATGGCTTTTTTCTGTGCTTTTGCGTTGCTTGACAAGGAAAATAAATATAAAAAGCAGACAAAGGATATTTGCAGACGTAGGCAAAAACTTCTTTTCAAAGGGCTAGGTTTAGATTTAATGAATAATCCTTATGATGCTGCCTACTACACGGAATTTGATTTGTTAGAATGGGCTATTTGTTATTATGGGCATGAATTTGGAGAATATTTGCAAAAAGAATATAAACCAGTAGATATTTTATATAAATTAGCTGAAGAATCATCTATAGTATTATTAAGTGGTGGTGGCTTCCAAGGTCCAGAATGGTCTATTAGAATATCTCTAGCAAATCTTAATGATGAAGCTTATTCAAAAATTGGTGAAGCACTTCATAAAATATTAGAGGAATATGTAGCTTCTTGGAAAGGTTCAGTTAAATAGATAGTAAAGATTGTAACCTCAATGTTTCAAAGTTCTAAAGTATCTACAATAAAAATAAGACTTCTTAAGTAAAAGTTTTAAAATAAAACTATAATAAAGACATAATATTATAAGTGTAAACATATATATATGAGTGAGAGATTTACTTTAATAAAAAAGGTGGTAATATATAATGAATAAAAAGATTAAAATACTACTTGTGAGTACACTTATATTTAGTTCAATTTTATTGATTTCACCATTAGCTACAACAAAGACATATTCAGCAGTAAGAAATGAATGGAAGTATGATGTTTATTTTGCAACTCATGCTGGGATTAAAATTGAAACATGGAATTATTATGGAAATGATGAGAAACCTAAAGAAGGATGGTTTTGTGTAGATAGTAAATGGTATTATGGAGATCAAGAACATTTCGATAATTATTATGGTATTTATATAGATAAGTGGGCCCCAACCTATTATAAAGAGTATGTTGATAGTAATAATGTTTGGCATCAAGAGTTTGGTAATTTTGATTATTATTGTGGTTCAGATGGAGCTATGAAAACTGGTTGGTTTCAGGCATATTCTCAAAAAGACAGCGATTATAAAAAATACGGTTTAAATTGGTACTACGCTGGATTAGATGGAAAAATATTAAAAGATATGTATACTCCAGATGGCTATTGGGTTAATTCTGAAGGTATTTGGAAATAGAAGCAAATTCAGTTCGCTCATACCAAGCTTGGCAGGTTGCTTAAAATCTAAAGTTAAAGAGACTAGTTACAAAATTATAAGTAAGTAACTAGTCTCTTTAATTGTATAGATAATTATTAATTAAATGTTTGCTGTATTTAACACCTTACAGTGCAAAGGATAACCATCTATAAATAATTAGCCATCAACTTTCACATAATATAAGTATACTAGATTTCCAGATAAGGACGATATAGAAAAAACAATATGTTTCTAAAAAAAACAAATGACTAAAAAGTATTTCATGTTACTAAATTTTTAGAATAATATAAGTTTCTACCATATTGTGATATAGTAAAGTTAAAAAAGTTTTGGTGGAATATTTAAATTAGATAGGAAGTAAGATGGAGAGGAAAACTACAATGGAGAAAAATAAAATTATGGATTTAACAATGGGAGATCCTGCAAAACAAATTTTTTATTTTGCATTGCCTATATTTCTTGGGAGTGTGTTTCAACAAATGTACAATTTGGTGGATACGGTAATTGTTGGACATACCTTGGGGGAAAATGCCTTGGCAGCTATAGGTGCTACAACACCACTGTTTGGACTTATTGTTGGAATGGCAATTGGTATAAATAATGGATTTGCTATTGTGATTGCAAGATATTTTGGAGCAAAAGAGATGGATAACATGAGACAGGCTGTAGCAATGACAGTAATTCTAGACCTTATAATATCAATAGTATTTACAGCTATTGGAGTAGGTACAATAATGTATATTCTTAAATTTCTAAATACCCCGCTAGAAATAATAAACGATGCATATGGATATATTGTAATTATCTTAATGTTTATGACTATTACTATAATGTACAATATGATAGCAGGGGTTCTAAGAGCACTGGGGGATAGCCGAAGTCCACTTATATATTTGATTTATGCTTCAATTTTAAATGTAGTGTTGGTTTTTACATTTATTTTGGTATTTAAATGGGGGATTAGAGGTTCTGCTTATGCAACTGTTATATCACAGATTGTAGCAGTAATCTTAGGATTTAATCATATAATAAAAAAATGTCCTGAGCTAAAATTATCTAAAGAAGATTTTAAATATGATGGTCCTATGGTAATGGAATTATTTACATCGGGACTATCTATGGGATTTATGCTATCACTTGTTTCAATTGGTTCAGTTGCACTTCAAGGTGCAATAAACAGTTTTGGTAAAGAAATAATAACTGCACATATGGCAGCAAGAAAAGTTAGTGAAATTTATATGATGCCACTTGGAACATTAGCAACAGCATCAGCTACGTTTGTAAGCCAAAATTATGGTGCAAAGAAATATGAAAGAATAAATATTGGACTTAAGAAAACAGTTATTATGGGTGCCATATGGTCAACAATAGTTGTTATTACTGCCTTTGCCTTTGGAACATATATAATAAAATTCTTAACGGGAACAAATGATACTTTGATTATAGGTACAGCAGTAAAATATTTAAGAATTAATACTCCATTTTATTATGTATTAGCTATTCTTCTTATATACAGAAGTACGCTTCAGGGAATTGGAAGGAAGTTTACACCACTTGTTTCTAGTTCAATTGAACTACTCGGAAAATTTGCAGTTGTAGGATTTTTAGCTCCAACAATGAGTTATTTAGGAGTATGTATATCAGAACCACTTATTTGGATTACATGTGCAATTTTTGTACTCATAGTTTTCTACTCAGATAAGAATTTTAGAGTTGAAATAAAACAAGATAAAAGTGCAATATGAAAAGTGTTATATTATAATAAATCAAACTAAAAGCCATTAGATAAAAATTATAAAAAAGAAAGAAGAAGATAAATGATTAAGTTAATAGCCGCAGATATGGATGGAACATTGATTGGGAAAAATCACGATATACCAAAAGAAAATATAGAAGCAATTAAGGCTGCACAAAAAAATGGAATTAAGTTTGCAATTGCTACGGGAAGAGCATATTGCGATGTAGAGCCGTTTATACATAAATATGACTTACAATGTGATTGTGTTGTATTAAATGGAGCAGAATATAGAGACATTAATGGACATATAGTTGAACATACTTATATTGAAAAAAAACGATCAATAGAAATTTTAGAGACAATGAAATGTAAAGATTTAGCTATAGAAATATATACAGATGACGGATTTTATACAACAAATACAAAAGAAGAAACTTTAGCAGGAATGATAAAAAGATCTCTTGCATTCAATCCAGAATTAAGAGATGAAGAAGAAATACTAAAATATGCTAAGAATAATCCACATTTTAAAAATATGAAATATATTACAGATATGAATGAATTTTTAAATAGAAACAATAATATAGCAAAGTTTGTATCTTTTTCTCAATCACAAGAAATTATAAATAAGGTTCGTAAAAAGATGGAAGTATTAGAAGGACTAGCTGTATCAGCAAGTTTTGGAACTAACATTGAAGTAAATCATATGGATGCTGAGAAGGGAAAAATTCTTGCAAAAGTAGCACAAAAATTGAACATAAAAAAGGATGAGGTAGTAGTGCTTGGAGATGGCTTAAATGATTATTCTATGTTTACAGAATTTGAAAATTCTTTTGCAATGGGGAATGCAGTTGATGAAATAAAAGAAGCAGCTAAATATATTACAGATACAAATGTGAATTTCGGAGTAGCTAAAGCAATACATCTCATATTAAATGGAGAATTATAATCTGATACTTTAGAGTGCCGCTTAATATTCTGTTATTAAAAATAAGGGGTATGCAAGTAGCAAACAAATAAGAATGCCTAGTGCTGATAGCACTAAGCATTCTTGAGGTTTAATTATTTTATTTTGTTTAGTTAATTTAAATAATGCACACTACAATTCTAGTATTACCACATACCATTATCATCATCAAAGATTGGTTGATTTAATAATAAATCTTCATAGTTGCATAAGTTATTATTAATAGCATCGTTTCTTAACACTAAATATAACTCAGCGTTTGTAGCATTTTCATAAGGCATAACAAAAAATACGCCTATTCCTAGAGCTATTGTTCCTAATAAATACCAACCAATAAATGATAAGTCTAATACAAACATATCAAATTTATGTCCTCTAGTCATTTCATTACTTAGAGAAATAGCTTTTAACACTCCAATGTTTGGGTTGTCTGCAAGAATATATGGCACCATTCTGTACGCATAGTACTTGATAATACCAGGGATGATTAAAAGTAAAGTCCAAAGGAAAATAAAAACTTTTGTTAATAACATTGTTTGTACTATTCCTGAGTAGTTTTCTCCATCAAAACCAAAACCAAAACAACTTTTATTATTTTTATATTGAGAGGATTGAATAAAATATCTTCTTCCACCTACCTCCAAACAATATCCAATAAGAATACGAAACGCTACTATTACTATAAATGGAATTAATGCAAACAGTATAGAATTCCAATCTATAAAATTGATATTATGGATATTTGAATAAACATAATCTCTTGAATGACCAGAGTAAGAATTACCACCACCCCAATTATTATTACCTCCTACCAAGGCAATGACTATACTAACCCCAAATGCACTCCAATAGATTTTTCTTAAAACCTCTTTAGCTCTATCTTTTAATTCTTTTCTAGACCACATATATATCCCCCGTTTAAATTATATATTTAATTGCTTTTTGCAAAACTTATAATGTGTAGTTATAAAACATTGCATAAAGTAATTACAATGATTATATTATATGGTATTAGATAACTCATATCAATCTGACAAAATACGCATATTTATCTTTGACGATTGATTTTATCTTCCAGGAACATAAAAGCTATCAATTGCTTTTAATTACTTATTTTTTCTCATGATTTCAACATTATGTGAATTTGTAATGATAATAGGGAAGTTTTTTCTTTTATTTTAAGAAAAGTGTTTGGGATGAATTCTGTGAATACATTTCAAGTAATAACATTCAATAATGTAATTATTTATGATATAATCAGGTGAAATTCCTAATTAACTACATTTAGGAAATAGTCTTTATTCATGTGAATCACTCTATGAAGTATGTGAAAAGTGTAATTGGAAGTTCATTTTTAGGTTTAGAGAAGGAATTATAAAACCCTATGGAATGAACTTCAAGAAATTAAAAAATTTAATGTCCTAAAATGCTAAAAATATATTTTCTTAGTTTTCTTAGAATTTAAAATGAAAAGTAAGCAGATTTTTAAGATATAAATAAATTTAATCTTTGATTCTATTTATATGTATATTTATGAATAATGATGAATAATCCTTATAGAATATATAGGAATACCTTAATTCAAATACATCAAGCATATATATAATTAGTATTATTTATAAGATAACAAGAGAAAATTATAGGACATGGAAAAAGGAGGAGAGAAATGAGTATAACTGAGATATCAGTAAAAAGACCAGCGGCCATGTGGATGGCAGTAATTTTATTCATTGGATTAGGAATTATGGGGTATAAAAGTATGGGGGCAGATTTAATGCCTTCTATGAATATTCCTGTTATATCTATAATGACAACATACAATGGTGCTAGTGCAGAAGATATAAAAAAAGACATTGTAAAACCTATTGAAGATGCAGTATCAGGAATAAGTGGTGTTGATATTCTTAATTCCAGCGCAGGAGAAGGATATGGAACAGTTACAATAACCTTTAAAATGAGCGCAAATATAAACACCGCATATTTAGATGTTCAGAAAGCGGTCGAAAATGCATCAGCAGCACTTCCTAAAGCTGCAAATAAGCCTACTTTATTTAAGATGGATATGAGTGCTATACCTATTTTGGCAGTTTCAATAAATGGAAATGCCAGTTATGATGAACTTTATAATCAATCAGATATTTTAAAACAAAGATTAGAAAAAATACCTGGAGTAGGAAGCATTTCCTTAATGGGTTCAGATAAAAAGCAATTGATGATAAAGATTGACAAAGCGGCTATGGAGTATTATGGAGTGAACATTGATGCTTTGACGGGAACCCTACAAGGAGCAAACGTCAATATACCAGGTGGAGTGATTAAACAGGACAACTTAGATGAATCTGTTAGAATTGTTGGTCAGTTTAGCACCATTGACGCTGCAAGAAATCTTTTAATACCTGCTAGCAATGGTATAACAATTCGTCTTGGTGATATTGCTAAGATTGATTTGGAAGTTCCAGATGCCACCACATTAACAAGATTTAGTGGTGAAAAGACTATGGCAATGATAATTGGAAAACAAAGTGATGCAAATGTCGTAGAAGTTGCTAATTCTGTAAAAAAAGAATTAGAAGATATTAAAAAAACACTTCCAAATGGGACAGATGTTAATATTCTAATGGATACAACCACGTTTATTACTTCATCCCTTACTGAAATAAAGCATAACCTTGTAGAAGGAATTATAATAACTGCAATTGTACTTTATTTATTCTTCCGTAGTTTCCGTTCTTCTTTAGTTGTTTTAGTTGCGATTCCAACATCACTGGTTGCTACATTTTTCATGATGTATCAAATGCATTTTACCTTGAACATGCTGTCCTTAATGGGTTTATCTCTAGTTGTAGGTACACTGGTGGATGATTCTATCGTTGTTATAGAAAATATACAGCGGCATATGGATATGGGAAAAAATCCTATACAAGCAGCCATTGAAGGGCGTAAAGAAGTAGGAATGGCAGCAGTAGCCATCACATTATGTGATATTGTTGTATTTGCTCCTATTTCATTTGTAGATGGTATGATAGGTCAGATGTTTAGAGAGTTTGGTTTGACAATCGTTGCAGCTACACTGTTCTCTCTAATTGTATCTTTTACAATTACACCAATGCTTTCTTCAAGGTTATTAAAAGATGAAAGTATTAAAGAGAATAAAATGAAAAAAGTAAGAAATAACTTTTTCACAAGAATTAGTTCCAAAACAGACGGTTCTTTTGAAAAATTTATAGAAGTATATAGAAAATCTCTAATATGGTCTTTAGATAACAGGGAAAAAGTTTTAGCCATAGTTGTCGCTGGGATTGTGCTTAGTGTAGCGCTTATTCCAATGGGATTAATAAAATCAGAATTTATACCTGTGGCAGACCAAAGTAGTTTCACCATTAATATGAAGCTTACTCCAGGATCTACCTTAAAACAAACAGATGAAAAAGTTATGGAGATAGAAAAATATTTACAAGAAACAAAAGAAGTAAAAAATTATTTTTCAATGATTGGACAAAATGGGGAACAAAGCACAGATAAAGCTACTGCGCAAATTTACGTTAACTTAGTACCTAAGGGTGAACGTAAAATAAGTCAAAGTGAACTTACACGTCAGGTTCGTGCTTTTGGGACAAAGATGTCGGGAGTAGATTTCAATGTATCAGAGTCAAATTCATCTGGAGGTAGTAGTAAACCGGTATCAATTAAGATAAAAGGAGACGATTCAGATACTATAAAAGAACTATCAAATGAAGTTGAAAAGTTAATAAATACAATCCCAGGAGTCATTGATATAAGTAACTCTTCAAGTGCAAGAAGTAGCGAACTTAGGGTCAATATAGACAGTCTTGCAGCTACTCAGTACAATCTTTCTACTGCAAATGTAGGCAGTGTTGTTAGAATGGCATTATCAGGAACGAATGTGGGAGTATATAGATCAAATAATGAAGAAAATGATATAACTCTTAAGTTTGAAAATGGACAAATAAAGAGTGCAGAAGACCTTAAGTCCTTGAAAATCACAAATTCATTAGGAGAGCAAATTCCTCTAAGTCAAGTTGCGTCAATTCAAAAAATAGATAGTAATCCTTCTATATCTAGAGAAGATAAACAAGATATGGTAACTGTAGAAGCCAACTTGCAAGGAAGAGTTCTTGGAGAAGTTACCAATGATATTAATACTAAACTAAAATCCCTTTCAATTCCTAATGGATATAGTATAAACTTCGGCGGAAATCAAAAGCAGATGGCAGAGAGCTTTTCGTCTCTTGGATTAGCTTTAATTGCATCTTTAGCCTTGGTTTATATGATTTTAGTAGTACTTTATGAATCATTCTTAACTCCATTTATAAGAATGATGGCACTGCCTTGTGCAATCATAGGAGCATTTGTTTTATTAGCATTAACTGGACAAACTTTAAACATGATGTCAATGATTGGATTGATTATGTTGGAAGGTCTAGCATCTAAAAATGGTACATTACTTATAGATTATACAAATACTCTTATGAAGAGAGGCCATAATTTAAGGGACGCTCTTATAGAATCTGGTGTCACTAGATTAAGACCAATAATAATGACTAGTGCAACAATGATTGTTTCTATGCTGCCTGTTGCCTTATCTATTGGTGAAGGAACTGAAATGAAAAAGAGTATGGCTATAGTAATCATTGGAGGTATGATCGCGTCAACCGCACTTTCACCAATTATATTACCAGTTATTTATACATTAATGGATGATTTAAAAAGAGTTGTCTCTTTTAAAAAGAAAAAAGTTCAAAGTCTAGAGGGGGGTACCACAAATGAAGTTTAAGATTTCAAAGAAAAAACTTGTTATAGCAGGTATAATTTTAGCAGTTGTTGTAGTGGGTAGTATTTCTATCTTTAGTAAAAGCAAAACGGTAGAAGTAGAGCAAGATGTTAAAAATGTAAAAACACAAAAAGTTACAACGGGAACAATTTCAACAAATATTGAATATGCAAGTAACCTAAAACCTGAAAAAGAAGTAATAGTTTTACCTAAAGCAGGAGGAAAAGTTGCAACTGTAGATGTAAATGTTGGAGATAAGGTTAGTATAGGTCAAAAATTATTTACATTGGAAACAACAGATTATACAGCACAATTAGAACAGGCGCAAGCAGGATTGAGTGCAGCTGTTGCTAACCTAGAAAGAACAAGTGACTCAGGGTTTGCACAACAATTATTGCAAGCAGAACAGATGTTAGGAAAATTACAAATTCAATATAACACTGTAAAAGAAAGTTATAACAGAACACAAACTTTATATTCAGCAGAAGCAGTATCTAAAAAGGAATTAGATGATGCAAAAGCACAGTATGATGCTATAACTATAGACTTAAAAAATGCTGAAGATAATTTAAATCTGCTAAAGAGTAAATCAGGACCTCAAGCTACAAAGGCTGCAGAAGCTGCAGTGGAACAAGCACAGGCAGGAGTTAATGCGGTACAAAATCAAATAGATAATGCTACTATTACTGCACCAATAGCTGGGGTTGTGTCAGAAAAAGCTGTAGAAGTGGGACAATTTGCTAGTGGACAAGCAGGTTCAGTTACTGTTATAGATTATAGCAATTTAAAAGCAGAAATAAATGTTCCTGATAAAATGCTTGCACAGATTGAAGTAGGGCAATCTGTACAAGTTGATATAAATGCATTACCAGATAAAAAAATAGTCGGGGTAATAGATAATATCAGTCCAAATACAAGTTCTAAAAACAATTTTTATGTTGTCAAAGTTAAAATTGATAATTCAAATGACGAAATAAAATCAGGTATGTTTGCAAAAATATCTCTGTCAGCGGAAAATAAAAGCGACATCTTAATGGTGCCAAATGAAACAATTAAAATGGAGAATGGTGTAAATTATCTTTATACAGTTGATAATGGTCAGGTTAAAAAAATATCTGTTGAAACTGGAATTTCAAATGAGAAATTCACAGAAATAACAAGTAGTATAGAAGAAGGCTTAGATGTTATAACCGAAGGACAAAATTTATTAAGTGATGGAGAAAAAGTAAATTTGGTAGAATAAGTATTGTGTCTTAGATAGTTATTCAAATAAAAAATGCGTTGGCTTTTATAAGAAATAGCCAACGCATTTTTATACTGTATTTTTTTGTGGAAAAATAAGGCAACATGTATTATAATTATAAGTGGGATTATTTTCAAGATTATTTAGTTAACAAACTAATTACAAGAGAAAGCGCTTGCCAATAGGAAACTTCGAGTTTTAAGACTTAGTTGGCAAACCGTTCAATTTGTTATAACATATAGAATACATATATATATTATATATTATTAATGAGGTGATTATAATAATGGAGTTTGAAGAAAAAACTTCAGGAATGAAGTATAGAAAAGACAAAAAGGGAAATAAGTTATCTATATTAGGATATGGTTGTATGCGTTTTACTAAAAAGGGAAATAGCATTGATATTGATAAGGCAGAAAAAGAAGTTATGGAAGCAATAAATAATGGGGTCAATTATTTTGACACCGCTTACGTCTATCCAGGCAGTGAGGCAACATTTGGTGAAATTCTAAAAAGAAATAATTGTAGGGATCGAATATATATTGCGACAAAGCTTCCCCATTACATGGTTAAGTCAAAAAAGGATTTAGAGAAGTATTTTAAGGAACAATTAAGAAGACTTCAGACAGATCATATTGATTATTATCTTATGCATATGCTTACTGATGTGAAGACATGGGACCGCTTAAAAGCCTTAGGTGCTGATGAATGGTTAAAGGAAAAAGTTGAAAACGGACAAATTCGTAATGTTGGATTTTCTTATCATGGAAATACAGATACTTTTATTCAATTGTTAGATGCGTATGAGTGGGACTTTTGTCAGATTCAATATAATTATTTAGATGAACATAGTCAGGCAGGAAGAAGGGGACTTGAAGCCGCGAATAAAAAAGGACTTCCTGTAATTATAATGGAGCCATTAAGAGGTGGAAGACTAGTTAATTTATTACCGGAGAAGGCTAAGAACATAATAAAGGAGAATTCAAGGAAGCGTACTGCTGCAGAGTGGGCATTCCGTTGGCTTTGGAACCAACCTGAAGTTACGTGTATACTGTCTGGAATGAATTCTCTTGAAATGGTTCAGGAAAATATAAAAGTTGCAAAGGATGTAACAGCAGGTGAATTTACAGAAGAGGATTTCGAATTAATAGAAAAAGTTAAGAATGAAATCAAGAGAAATATTAAAGTAGGTTGTACAGGTTGTGCCTATTGTATGCCATGTCCTAAAGGGGTAGACATTCCAGGAACTTTTCATTCCTACAATATGATGTATGCTGAAAATAAGAAATATGGGAGAAGAGATTATCTTATGTGTACTGCTCTACGAAAAAATCCAAGCAGTGCTGCACAGTGCGTTGAATGTGGTAAATGTGAAAAACATTGCCCTCAGCATATAGAAATTCGAAAAGAACTGAAGAATGCTCGTAGGGAGCTGGAAACCCCTATATATAAAATTGCAAAGACTATGGTGAAATTATTTAAGCTGTATTAAAAGGTGAGGATTATTTTCTACGTACATAAAAACCGGATACATGATGGAATTAATATCCGTCATGTATCCGGTTTTTACATGTATAGTAGTTTAAGTAAAATTACTTTAATTCCTACTTGTATAAATAAATGTTTTTATTCAAAGTCTTCAGGATTAAGATTATTTACATATTCTAATATCTCATCAAGTGACTTTGAACTATATAGTGAATCAGTTCCACCGCCATGATAATAAAGAGAAAAACGATCATTCTTGAAATAAAAAATATGATAACTTCTTGACCCTACTTGTCTATTACCCATGCAAATATCTTCAGCATCGATTTTTTTGGTTAACATTTTATTGATGTTATGAACAGTTATATTTTTAAAATTCTCCAATTCAGAAAAAAGAGGGTAAAATTTAAATTGTTCTAAAGTGCTCATATTAAAACATCTCCTTTAAATAATTATTTATTTATATAATAATTATTTATCTATATAATTTGATTATACTATTTTAATATAAAAATACAAGTAAAAAACTTATATTAAATTAAAGAAAAAATACATAGAATTAAGAATGTTAGGTGACAGAAAATTAATATGAATTTTTCAATATTAAGCTGATAAAAATTAAGGTATCTTTTAGTAGGTCAAAGTTTTTAATAGCTTTGTTATGAGTAAGGTTAGTTATTTAGTATGTTCATTATAAATTGTTTCTTAATATAATATTATAAGAGAATTCAAGAAAAATAAGTGGGGGTATAATTTTAATTATGGATATACACAATAAGAATGAATATAAAAATAGATGGGTAATATTAGCTGTCGTAGTATTACTTCCATTCATGGCAACGCTGGATAGTACTATAGTAAATGTAGCACTACCAGTAATGGTAAATATATTTTCTGTAAATATGTCTTCTATTCAATTAATAGTAATTTGCTATCTTATTACTATAGTTAGTACAATTTTATTTTTTGGAAGATTAGGAGATATAAAAGGAAAATCTATAATATTCAATTTTGGATTATTTATATTTACTATAGGTTCTTTATTTTGTGGTTTATCAAAAAACCTTACTTCCTTAATTCTTTTTAGAATAATACAAGCTATAGGAGCTTCTGCAGCTATGGCAAATAATCAGGGAATAATAACACAAGTGTTCCCTGATAATGAAAGAGGACGAGCCCTTGGAATATCAGCAACTTTTATAGCTCTTGGGACAATGATAGGGCCACCCTTAGGTGGCTTTATAGTTTCATATTTAAGCTGGAATTATATATTTTTCATAAATATTCCCATTGGAATAGTAGCAACTATAGTAGGAGTAAAAATGCTGCCTAGTAAGTTGACGAAAAAAAGTGAAAGCATGGATTTTTTTGGAGCTATAACTTTTGGAGCAAGTGTTATCTTTTTATTTTATTCCCTTATTGCTGGAAAAACTATTGGATATAGTAATAGTTTAATTATATTTAGTTTTATTACAGGAATTTTTTTGTTTATTATATTTATATTTGTAGAAAAGAAATTGATGTATCCTCTAATTGATCTTTCATTGTTTAAAAATTCTCTCTTTTCCGTGGGTATACTATGTACTTTTATATGCTATATGTCATTTAATAGTAACAATATTGTTCAACCTTTTTACCTTGAAAATGTGTTAAAAATGACTCCTAATTATGCAGGAATGATTATGATGATTTCTCCAATAATAGTTACAGTGATTTCACCTTTTAGTGGGCAGTTATCTGATAAAATAGGTTCGGAGTTTTTAACATTTTTGGGTCTAATACTAATGGGAATAGGTATGGGCTTAATGGCAACTTTAAATGAAAATTCAACCCTTCAGGGATTGATTATATATATATCTTTAATAGCCATTGGAAATGCACTGTTTTTATCACCTAATAATTCACTTGTCATGTCTTCAGCTCCTAATGATAAATTGGGCATAGCTGGGAGTTTGAACGCTTTTGTAAGAAATTTAGGACAGTCATCAGGTGTTGCTATGGCTACTTTGCTCCTTTATTCTTTTATGAGTATTAAAATGGGCACAAAAGTATTTGGATATGTTGAAGGAAGAAATGATGTATTCATGTTTGGAATGAAGTATGTATATATTAGTTCAGCTATTATTTGTTTTATTGGAGTTGTAGTAACAGCTATAAGATTAAATATTCCATACCATAAAAAGAAATAACATATAAAACTTTATTTATAGAAATCTATTTTTGTAGCAGATTATTTGATGAGAATAGGTAAGACTAGATTTTATAATTTTTGCGAGTTGAGATAAAAATTAAATTAAATGGATTAAAAATCAATTGAAGTTTTAACTAGATTGATGTAAACTGTCTAATGGTTGAAAATTTAATCAACACTCAGTTTTTAGGTGATGAAGGTTATTTATACTAAAGTATTAGAAGTGAATACCTTTCTAAGTTAAAAAAATAATTTAAAGAAACGAAGGATGATCATGAAAAAATTATTAGGTCTTATAATTAAAATAACATTTGGATTTTTATTATGTGCATGCGGAACTGTAATGGCTCTTAATTCAAACTTAGGATTAAGTCCTTGGGATGTGTTTCATCAAGGATTAACAAATATAACTAGCTTAACTATGGGACAAGCTAGCATTGTAGTTGGAGTAGTTATAGTAATAATTACAAGTATATTGGGACTTAAGGTAGGCTTGGGAACTATAGCTAATATGATAGTAATTGGATGTTTCATAGATATTCTTATATACAGTAATGTTATTCCGGTTTGTAATAACTTATTCACAGGAATATTAATGATGATAGGAAGTCTATTTATGTCAGCTATAGGTAGTTATTTATATATAGGCTGTGAAATGGGATGTGGTCCTAGAGATGGACTTATGATTGTATTAGTTAAGATTACAGGCAAGTCAGTAAGTAGAATAAGATTTTGCATAGAAGCGGGAGCTTTAATTATTGGTTGGATCCTAGGTGGATTTGTTGGAATTGGAACATTGGTAACTGCACTTGGAATAGGATATTGTGTTCAAATCATTTATAAATTATGTAATCTTGATATAAAGTTACTAAAACATAGAAATGTAAAAGAAGGCTTTAGATTTATACGTGAGTGTATAATTGCATAAAAACAGCGCATTAAATTAAAATTTGATGCGCTATTTTTATTTTGCATTAGCTAAATAATTTATATAGAATAAATAAGGTCTGACTCAAAACATATATGGCATTTTGGATTTGTTAATTTCTTATTAGATAATCAAATGCACCTAAGGCTGAATTAGCACCTGATCCCATAGAAATAATGATTTGTTTATATGGGGTATTGGTACAATCTCCTGCACCAAACACTCCTGGGATATTTGTAGCACCATGGTTATCAATTATTATCTCACCTAAGTTATTACGTTCAACTATTTTTCCTAACCAATCTGTATTTGGTACAAGTCCAATTTGAACAAATATACCTTCCAGCTCCATATGATTAACTTCTCCTGTCTCAAGTTCAATGTAGGTAATACCATTTACCTTATCTGTGCCGGTAATCTCTTTTGTTTGAACATTTTTTAAAACAGTAACATTATTTAAACTATAAAGATGTTTTTGTAATACAGCATCAGCTTTTAGTTCTGGCATAAATTCAAAAACTGTTACATGACTTGCAATTCCTGCAAGGTCAATGGCTGCTTCAATACCAGAATTACCTCCACCAATTACTGCTACGTGTTTTCCTTTAAATAAAGGGCCATCACAGTGAGGACAGTAGGTTACACCTTTGTTTTTGAATTCTTCTTCTCCTTTCACACCAACATTTCGCCAATGAGCACCTGTTGAAATTATTACGGTCTTGCTCTTTAAAATAGCACCGTTTTCTAATTCAACTTCTATTAATTCTTTCTTTTCTAACCGTTTAGCACGCTGCAGGTTCATCACATCAACATTGTATTCTTTAACATGTTCCTCAAGGCTTGCTGCAAGTTTAGGACCTTCTGTATATTTTACACTTATAAAATTTTCAATTCCAATAGTGTCTAGTACTTGGCCACCAAAGCGTTCAACAATAATTCCTGTACGGATGCCTTTGCGTGCTGCATAAATAGCTGCACTTGCTCCAGCAGGACCGCCTCCAACAACAAGCATATCATATGGCTCTTTATCTGCAAATTCTGATGCATCTAAAGTTGTGCCTATCTTGGCAAGAATTTCTTCAATTGTAATACGACCAATGCTGAAGACTTCACCATTTAAGTAAACAGTTGGTACTGCCATTATATTTTTGCTTTCAATTTCGTCCTTGAAAACACCACCATCAATTGTTGTATTAGTGACATTGGGATTAAGAATGCTAATTAAATTAAGCGATTGAACAACTTCTGGACAGTTGTGGCAGCTTAAACTAATGTAAGATTCAAAATTATATTCTCCCTTAAGGTTTTTAATAACATCAATTATTTTTTGATCAACCTTTGGAGCTCTTCCACTAACTTGTAGTAGAGCTAACACCAATGAATTAAATTCATGGCCTAAAGGAATCCCTGCAAAAGTTACTCCAGTTTCTTCACCAATGCGATTAATACTAAAACTAGGTGTTCTTAATAGTTTGGATTTCTCCATTTTAATTTTTGAAGACATAGAAACTAATTCATCTACTAGAGCAACCATATTATTGGATACCTCATCGGAAGCTGCACTGACTTTTATAAGTACAGTGCCTTCCATAAGATTTATATATTCTGCTAATTGTTTTTTTATGTCTTTATCTAATTTCATAGTTTACCTCCTAAATCTTTCCTACAAGGTCAAGACTTGGTTTAAGTGTTGATGCACCTTCTTTCCATTTTGCTGGACAAACTTCACCAGGATTATTTCTAACATATTCTGCTGCTTTAATTTTATCAACTATGACGCTTGCATCACGTCCAATGTTACCAGCATTGATTTCAATTGCTTGGATTACACCATCTGGATCTATGATAAATGTACCGCGATCAGCAAGACCAGAAGATTCTATCAATACATCAAAGTTACGAGATAATGTATGTGAAGGATCACCAACCATAGTATAAGTGATTTTTTTAATAGATTCTGAACTATCGTGCCATGCTTTGTGAGTGAAATGAGTATCTGTTGAAACCGAATATACCTCAGCTCCAATTCCTTTTAGTGTTTCATAATTATCTTGTAAATCCTCGAGTTCAGTTGGGCATACAAATGAAAAATCTGCTGGATAGAAACAAAATACACTCCATTTTCCTTTTAAATTTTCTTCAGTGATTTCTAAAAATTCACCGTTTTTATAAGCTAATGCTTTAAATTGTTTTACTTGTGTTCCTATTAATGACATAATAATCTACCTCCTAAAATTTATTGTATATTTTAAATTCATAATTTAATTCTTCATATTAAATGATTATATTTATTAATTAATAATAATTATTGATTAATATTATTATACAACTAGGCTAAAATTTGTCAAGAGAATTATATAGATTTTTTTATTTGTATTTTGGTAAATACAAAGGATATATAATTTAGTGGAATTAAATTTGCAAATATATAATATCGATCTGAATAATTCGCACTTCAGAAGCATCTAGATAGTCTTTGTAAAGGAAGAATGAATGAAATTACTTTTCTTTTTACTATTTTAATGAGGTTATAATTACTAAAAAATACGATGATAATTACTAAAAGGGTATATCACATCTTGAAGGATTTAGAAATTATTGAATAGTTTAAGAGAAAAGTTAAATAATTAGAGAATGTATAGGTATAAAAAGCTGAAAAAGATAGCATTATATAAAAATAATGTTATAATTATGAGGGGGCAAAATAAAAGGAGGTACATTTTATGAATAATAAATTATCAAAAGATGCATATGGTGGGGTAGTTGGTAAAAACTATGTTCCCTACATTTCTAGTGGATCTAAATCAGGTGGAAATGTTGTAGTATTAGTAATAGGTATTATATTAGCAGTTTTATTTTCAGCATCAACTGCCTACTCGGGTATGAAATCAGGACTTACAGTTGCGGCTGGTATACCAGGATCTATAATAGGTTCCGCATTAATAGCTGCATTTGCTAAGCAAAAAGGTATACTTGGCAAAAATTTAGTTCAAGGTATGGCAAGTGGGGGAGAATCTGTTGCTAGTGGTGTAATATTCGTAATGCCAGCAATTCTGTTAATAGGTTCTAAAGTTAATTTCTTAGAAGGTTTTGTTGTTGGTACAGCTGGAGTTTTATTCGGTATTGGAATAGCTTCGCTTGTTTACAATTACTTAATAGTTGAGGAACATGGTAAATTAATGTATCCTGAATCAATGGCTATATCTGAAACACTTGTTGCTTCAGAAGGTGCTGGAGAATCGATGAAGTTCATGGGGATCGGGTTTGGAATAGGAGGAATTATAACTCTTATAACTAGTTCATTTTTGAATGTAGCTAACAACGTTATAAGCTATGTTAATGAAACTTTTTATAAGTGGAAATTTGAAATTGAAGTTAACCCTCTATTATTAGGTATAGGATTTATAGTTGGCTTAGATGTTTCTTTAACTATGTTCGCTGGTTCTATATTATCTAATTTCGGTATTATGCCTTTAATAGGTTATTTTTCAAGTTTGGGAAGAGATGGAGGAGCTGTATGGAATAATCCTGATGTTTCTATAAACGCTATGCAAGTTAAAGATATAGCTGGTAGTTATGTAAAATATATCGGTGCTGGTATGATGCTTGCTGGTGGTTTAATAGGTGCTATTAAACTTATTCCTACTATAATGTCTTCTATAAAAGAAACTCTTAATGCTAAATCTTCAAATAGTGGTAATAGCTCATCTTTAGGAAATATAATACTACTTGGTGGGATAATACTAGGTTTCATAGGTGGTTTCATATCATCTAATGGTAATATAGTAATGGCAATACTTGCGTCTATTTTATCATTATTTTTATCACTACTATTTGTTATAGTTTCTGGTCGTTTAACTGGTACTATAGGTACTTCAAACCTTCCAGTATCAGGTATGACTATAGCTTCTATAGTTATTGTAACATTATTATTCGTTGTAATGGGATGGACAAATCTTGAAAGTAATAAATCATTACTTTTATTTGGTACATTTATTGTTACTGCAATATCTGTAGCTGCTGGTTACGCGCAATCACAAAAGGTTACTTTCGTAATTGGTGGTGACAAAAAGGAAATGGATAAGTTCTTTGTCATAGCTGGAGTAATTGGTGTTGCAGTTGTTGTTGGTACTATATTATTACTTTCAAACCAACTTCAAATGACAGGCGATAATGTTCCATTTGCATTACCTCAAGCTAACTTAATGTCAACTTTAACAGCTGGTATAATGTCAGGTAAGTTGCCTTGGGTTATGATTATCGTTGGTATTGTTATGGGAATAGTTTTATTCCTATTAAACCTTCCTATAATGACAGTTGCTATAGGATTCTATTTACCTATATCTACAACTTCTATAATATTAATAGGTGCGTTAGTTCGTTTAGTTATAGAGAAAAATTCTAAATCTGAAAAAGAAAAAGACGCTAAAGTTTCAAATGGTATAAGTTTATCTTCTGGTCTTGTTGCTGGTGGTTCTATAATAGGACTTATAGGTATAATATTCCAAGTAACAGGTGTTATAAAAGGAAGTGGACCAAGTGGATTCTCTGCTTCTAATGGAATGGCAGCAATAATATTAGTAGCTCTACTAATTGCTACTATAATACCTATATTGGGAAGCAAGGTAAAAAATGCTAAAAAGTAACGAAGACGTTTTAAATATCATATATAAAATATCTGACAATTTAGAATATGAAGTAGATAAAGATAATATTGTGACTATACTTAAAAGTCAAGATCATAAGGTACAAAAGTTCTTTAGAAAACTTAAATTCAGAATTCCAGAGTACGAAAAAATTTCTTTAGATGAATTTGGAAGTTGGATATTTTTACAGATAGATGGCAAGAAAAATGTAAAAGATATTGGAGAAAGTCTAGAAGCAAAGTACGGTGATAAAGTTCACCCACTTTATGAAAGATTATTGTTATTCTTAAATCATATAGACATTAATTGTCACTATATAGAAAAAATCAATTTGTAATACAAAAGATGGTACTTCATTGTAAATTTCATATCATACTGACTTGTTATTTATTTGAATGTGCCTAACATAGAATGAGCTACCTAATTTGTTTTAGGTAGTTCATTTTTATTTATAAATTAAGTATGAAGTTGTCTTGAAAAAGACTATCTAATCCAAGCTCCATTATAATGTAAAGAAAAATATGGTATCTTTATACTGCATCTCTAGTTTCGACTTTTTTAAAAAAAGGTACCAAAATATTCATTGTTTATTTGTATTATATAGCGAAAGAGTTAAATAATGCTTTGATTTCAACATTGAATATTATTACAATTAAATTTTATATAAAAATGGAGGAATAATTATGTTAAAAAGAATGAGTAAAGCAACATCACTATTAGTAGCTGTGGCTGCTATTATTTCAATAGTACCTGCAAGTGCAGCTGACTACAAAAAAATTGATTCACAAGAGGGTATTGTATATAATGCGGTGGCATACAAAGATGGAAAGTTCTACATTGATGGAGAAGTAAATAATCAAGATGATGGAGCTTATTATTTAGCAAATGGTAAATATAATAATTTATCAGATGTTGATAGTGGATCATCTGTTGAAGCTTATGGTTCTAAGTACTTAAATGTACAAGCTGGAGATTATTTTGTTGATTTAGATAATGGTTCAGTAACTGATGATTCAATAAAAGATAATGCAAAAGACGATACTGCTTCAGCTTTAAGAAAAAATGTGAAAAAGGATACAGATGGAAGATATACTGTAGCTGATTCACAAACAATCAAAACTTTAACTGGAAAAGAACTTACAGGAAATAAGTTTACAGACTTATGGTATGGTGTTACATATGCTGCTGACGAAGCAACAAATGGTAATGCTACTTCTTTAAATGTTTATACAGATGCTAAAGGAAAATACATTGATGCAGATTATAATTTAGGGTTAATCAAAGTTACAACAAATAATGGTTCAACTGAGAAGAGCGTAGCTGTATCAAATACAAATGATAAATATGATGGGGCAGGTGGAACTAAAACTGTAACAGCAAGCGTTGCTGTTGATGGTATTAACGAAAAAGTAATTGGACAAGATGCTAACTACATCTACAGAACAGCAAAAGTTACTATAACAGCTACTGCTGGAACAATAACTAAAATTAATGGTAAAGCGATAAGTGCACCAGTATTTAGTACTCCAGGAACTGCTCAAACAACTTTCACAGTTATTCAAAAAATATCAAAAGCACAAGCTTCTGATAATATTAACGGGGCAAAATATGCTAAATCAGTAACTACTTATGTAATTTCTAAAGATAATGGTGATGCTATAGATGAAAATCATTCTTTACTTAGTAAATACACTGTTTCTAATGGAAAGTTAATCAACTACACTGTAGGAGCAAGTTCAGTACAAATTGAAACAATAGTATTAAGCTCAAAGAATGGATATTACTACACTGATATAAATGATAAAGCAAATGAGGATGCAACAATTGTTGACACAGATGCAAATGGGAATATTTGGAGACTAATGGGCGGATATATATACAAATGGAACAACGATGAAAATTGGACAAAAGTATACAAAGTAGATGGGTCTTTCAATAAAATGTCAGTATATGATGATAACAACATCGTAGCTTGGAATAAAAATGATGAAGTTTACTCAGTAATTGGTGGGCAAGCAACTACTACTCCAACTACTCCAACTACTCCAGTTGTAAATAAAGGATGGGTTAAAACTAACACAGGTTGGACATTCTATAATGCTACTGGCGCTCAAGTAAAAGGACAATGGGTTAACGATGGTGGAGTTTGGTACATGATTAAAGTTGATGGAATCATGGCTACTGGCTGGTACAACGATAACGGAACTTGGTACTTCTTACAATCATCAGGTGCTATGAAAACTGGTTGGTTAAATGACAATGGAACTTGGTACTACTTAAATGCATCAGGTGCTATGCTTGCAAACACAATAGTTGATGGTTACAAATTAGGAGCATCAGGAGCTTGGATTAAATAATTTAAATAATTGACAATGTAATTAAAAATATTAAAGCAAAATGATTAGTTACAAAATGAAATGAAATACACTCTGTCGAGTAGACAGATAAAAAATAAAAAAATTAAGGTCTGATTTCGATATTCAATTGGAATCAGACCTTTTATATTATATTTTACCAAGAATCAAAAAGATATTGATTGATTACAGGTGATTTTGATATAACGTATAATGAAATATTTGATGGATGCAGCACATTATTAAGTTAATAAAGAGATATTTTTTCATTTAGCTATTGACTTAGAGTTAACTTTAAGCTTTATAATGAAATAGAGTAAATATTAGTTAATTTATAGTTATTATGGAGGAATTAAAAAATGGAAAAATCAAAGGTGTATTTCACGACTATGCAAACAACAGCTAAAGAAAATTTGATACAGAAATTAAATCGTTTAATTAAAACTGCAGGGATTGATCAAATTAATTTTGAAAAAAAATATGCAGCTATTAAGATTCATTTTGGTGAGCCTGGTAATTTGGCGTTCTTACGTCCTAATTTTGCTAAAGTAGTAGCGGATATTGTTAAGGAATTAGGGGGAGCACCATTCTTAACAGATTGTAATACTTTATATGTAGGCGGTAGAAAGAATGCTCTTGATCATTTGAATTCTGCTTACACAAATGGCTATAGTCCATTTTCTACAGGATGTCATATATTAATTGGTGATGGATTAAAAGGAACAGACGAAGCTTTAGTACCAGTTACAAATGGTAAATATGTAAAAGAAGCAAAGATTGGTCATGCTATTATGGATGCAGATATATTTATTTCTTTAAATCATTTTAAAGGTCATGAATTAACTGGTTTTGGAGGTGCATTAAAAAACATAGGTATGGGGTGTGGTTCTCGTGCAGGAAAGATGGAGATGCACAGTAGTGGAAAACCTAATGTTTCAGAGGAGACTTGCGTTGGCTGTGGAATGTGTGCTAAAAACTGTGCTCACAGTGCAATTAGCTTAATAGATAAAAAAGCTTACATTGATCATAACAAATGTGTGGGCTGCGGTAGATGTATAGGGGTTTGTCCTATGGATGCAGTTATGCCTGCATCAGATGAATCTAATGATATACTAAACAAAAAAATAGCAGAATATTCATGGGCAGTATTAAATGGGCGTCCAAACTTCCATATTAGTTTGGTAATTGATGTATCTCCATATTGTGACTGTCATGCAGAAAATGATGTACCTATTGTACCTGATGTTGGTATGTTTGCATCTTTTGATCCAGTGGCATTGGATGTTGCTTGTGCAGATGCAGTAAACAAACAACCTGTCATGAAAGGTAGCCTACTTGAGAAAAATGGCTGTAAACATCATGACCATTTTACTGATGTTAGCCCTGAAACAGATTGGAATGTTGCAATAGACTATGCTGTAAAATTAGGCCTTGGAAATAAGGAATATGAGTTGATTACAATTTAAATAAGGTATATTTCTAAATTAAAATAACATATGTATAACATAACTAGGGTATGCAATTTTTTGCATGCCTTAGCTATTTTACAAATGTATTTTGTACTTCTTTTAAAATATCCACACGCCAATTACAATATTTATTTGCATTTAACCGTAAATTTGTTATGTTACTAGTATATTTATCTGGTTTTTCTAAATTTTAATGGGGTTTTTCCATAAGTTTTTTTAAACATTTTAGAAAAATTTGCAGAATAATTATACCCAACTTTGTAAGCTATATCTTCAACACTTAAGTCTGTTGTTGATAAAAGATTTACAGCAATATTCATCCTAATATGATTTGTATATTCACCAATTGACATATGATAATATTTTGAAAATCCTGCCTTTAACTTTTGTTCGTTTAAAAATACCATCTTACTTAAAGTGTTTATGTTTGGCGGATCACTGTGATTTTTTGCTAATATATCATGAGCTTTTTGAATTGCACTAATATCAGAAGAAGTTAGTTTCATTATTCTGTTATTGCCGATATTAATATTTCCATAGTTAATTTGATTAGTAAAAGCATTTTCAGGAGCATTAGTAATCTCATTGATTAAAATGGCTATGCACTCTAATATTTTGCTTTCTAAATAGATACTATTTAATAAGTTTTTATTAGCTAAGCTTTGTAGCTGACGAATAATTTCTATAATTTCTAAAGGCAGATAAATATATGTATAATTTTTAATAAAAGAATCAAAATCTATTATATTTGGAAAGTTAGGTTTTATTACTTCAGTAAAATATCGTTCATATATAGTTATTTCAGTTCCATGATAATGCTGGCCCTTTTTCCAATTTTGGTATCCATTTAAATCTCTTTCAATTACAAAGAAGGAAGAAGGAGTAAAAGAAGATACAGGATTATTTTCAAGTTGAAATTCTGTAACTCCTTTATAAACTAAACCAAAACGCATTAAATGTTCAGGATTAGCAAAAGATAAAGAAAAATCATCAACTATAGTATAATCTGCAATACCTAAATCATAATAACCCTTTCTTGAATAACTAATTAAAAACCCTAGTTCAGGCTTATCTTTATTTGCATATAAAGTATAGTTTTCATTTTCAATTTTACTAAAATTTAGTCGCCTTAGAACTTCAGATTTAAATTCTTCACTAGACTTTACAATCATAAAAATCCTCCTTTTACTTCTATATTTTCAAGTTTCAAATATAAAGATCAAACATATTACCTATGTTTACGTACAATTAAATAACTAATAATTATGCAAAAAAATAATTAGTTAAGATGTAAAACTGATTAAATCAGATGCAATCATTGTATTGATAATGAATATCATATACAATAATCCTCGTTAAGAATAAATTCTAAACTACTTATGAATTGTTGTAAAGTATATTTTAGAAAAATTACAAACTTAGGAGGATACTATGATAAAAAGAACAAACAAAATTGCATCAGTATTAGTTGTAGTAGCTATTATTTCAGTGGTAGGGTCAATACAGGCAAAGGCGGAGACTTATCCTAGAATACTATCAGAGGAAGGAACCATTTATGAAGCGGCTGCCTATAAGGAAGGAAAGTTTTATATTGATGGTAAGACTAAAGATGTGGAAAACGAAGGCGTATATTATTTAAATAGAGATAAATATACTGAAATTAGTGATATAGATACTGGAATAGAATTTGATGGAACATATTCAGATAGATATATTGAATTGAGCGATGGTGATTATTATTTAGATATGTCAAATAGTGAAATATCTGAAAGTAGCTTAACAGAGGATGCCATAGATGCTGCTGCTGTTGCTTTAAGAAAGAATGTAAGAGCCACGGCAGACGACAGATATACTAATATAAAAAATAATTTAGTTGAAATTCCTAAAACTAAATTCGGTGAAAGTTGGTACGGCACTAATTATGATGATTATACTGTTTATACAGATTCAAAGGGGAATTATATAGATGCAGATTATAATTTAGGTAAAATTAAAGTAATAACAACATCAGCAAGTAATACTATCACATTAACCAATACAGAGGATAAAAGAGAAGGAACTACAGTACATGTTTCAGATTCTAATGTACTTGGACAAGATGAAGATTATATATATAGAACTATAAAAATTACCATTGAAAGTGATGAAATAATAAGTAAAATAGATGGAATCGATGTAAATGGTGGGGATGCATTCGATACAAGTGAAAATGATGGAAAGACAGTAAGCTTTTTAGCTATACAAAAGATTTCAAAGGAGCAAGCTGAAGATAAGATAGACGGCGCTAATTATGCTAAAACAGCAGTTACATATGTACTTTCAGGAACAGATGGAGTATCAATAAGTTTACTTGATAATGCAAATATAAGTATAGCAGGAGGCTATATAGTACAATATATAGAAGAGTCTGGATTACTAACTATTCAAACCATTTCATTATATGAAGAGAGAGGAAATCAAAACTATGTCTATGCTTGTAATGTTGAGACAGAAGAAATTACAGATATGGATATTGATATTCATGGCAACATTTGGAAAACAAAAGGCGGATTTACATATAAATTTGATAATTATAGCGAATGGGATAAGATGTATAAAATAGATGGATCTATGGATAGATTATCTGTTTATGATGAAAATCATATGATACTTTGGAGTGAAGATGTTGATATTTACTCAATAAAAGTAAATGATACAAAAGAGGCAGTAGCTGAAGTAGTTGAATCAGAAAAAGTTTTAGATGGAAAGCTTGGATGGATTCAAAATACTGATGGAAGTTGGAATTATAATAAAGTAGAAGGTATTAAAGCTACAGGATGGCTTTATGACATAAATCAATGGTATTATTTAAATTCTTCTGGAATAATGCAAATAGACTGGATTAAAGAAAATAACAATTGGTATTATCTAAGTGAAAGTGGAGCTATGAAAATTGGATGGTTGAGTGATAATAGGAAATGGTATTATTTAAATACATTAGGAGAAATGCTTCATGATACTATAATTGATGGATATAAATTAGGAGCCAATGGAGATTTTATTCAATAATTATAGAATAATCAAATCAGGTGTAAAAATAATTAAATCAGGTGCAACTATTGAATTGATAATGAATATCATATACAATTAACTTCATTGACAATACATAGAATATGAATTCAGAAAGGAAGATATAATATGAAAAAAATTTCAATATTAAAAAAATTTCTAGCAGTTTGCATAACATCAATGCTCTTTGTTGGATGTACAAATACAAACACTTCTACAGTGAAAGAGGAAAAGAAAACTATTAAAGTAACTGATGTTAAAGGAGACGTTGAAATCCCAGAAAATCCTGAAAGAATAGTTGACTTAAGCGGTAATAGTGATGTTTTATCAATTTTAGGATATAAGGTAATAGGAACTGCTAATAGTGATGCTTATGACTATAAAAAATTTCCTACATATTTAGAGGATACATTAAAAGGGGCTACAATACTTGGTTATAGCATGCAAGATACTATGGACGTTGAAGCAATAATGAATTTAAATCCTGATTTAATTGTAATTTCAACAGTACAGGAAAAACTGTACGATCAATTAAGTGAAATTGCTCCTACAGTAATGATTAAATTAGAAGCATTAAATTGGAAGGACGATGTTAAGACTTTTGCAAAAACTTTTAATAAAGAAGAAGTAGCAAACACTTGGATTGAAAATTATGATAAAAAGGCAAAGGAAGTAGGAAATAAGATTAAAGAAGCTCAAGGTACAAATACAACTTATTTATCTTTCTTAGCTAGTGGCGGCCAATTTTATGTATTCGATGGAGCAGGATTTGGTAGTGTTTTATATGAAGATTTAGGATTAAGTAAACCAGCAGGTATGCCACAGCAAAAAGATATAAGTTTACCAGTTGTAACTTATGAAGGTTTGGCAAAAATTATGGCAGATAATATATTTGCCATTGCAACAGATGAAGATTTAAAAGTTCTTGAAGGAAATGCAATGTGGAATAACATACCAGCTGTGAAGAACGGTAAGGTTGTCAAATTACCTTCTTCACCTTACTTTAATCAAGGGTATAGTCCAATAGGAAGAGAAAAACTTTTAGATGAAATTATGGAGAAGTTAAATGAAAAAGAGCAATAGAAATACAATAACTTTTATAGTTTGTAGTATTTTTATTCTAATAAGTGGGTTAATCCTAGGCATAAGCCTAGGAGCCACCCAGATTGGCATTTCAGAAATATGGCATAGTATTTTTAATTATAGTGAAAAACTTGAACTTGTGTTAGTTAGAGATGTACGTATTCCAAGAGCTCTATGTGTATTGTTTACAGGAGGGATTTTAGGAGTAACAGGAGCTATGATTCAAGGAGTTACGAGAAATCCAATAGCAGAACCTTCACTTCTTGGTGTAAGTCAAGGAGCTACATTAGTTGTTGCCATATTTTATGCGGTTGGAATTTCAATAAATACTACAAATGTTATGATAGCTTCATTAATTGGAGCAATATTCAGTGGAATTATAGTAATAGGATTTATATCAAGAAAAGCAAATAATAATTCAATTAGTAAAATACTATTGGCAGGAACTGCTATGAGTACATTTTTTATTTCTCTTACAACTATTTCAGGGCTTTTATCAAATCAGTCTCAACTTATTGCTTTTTGGGTGGCTGGAGGTTTTAGAAATGCAACCTGGTCAGATTTTAAATTAGCTTTTGTAGTTGGAATAGCTGGCTTAATAATAGCTATTTTACTTTCAAAGAAAATAAATATATTAAGCCTTGGAGATGATGTAGCAATAAGTTTAGGCCAAAATCCTCAAAGAATAAGATTGATAACTTTACTTGTTATGATACCAATGTGTGCAGCAGCAGTTGCTGTTGGTAAAAATATTGGCTTTGTAGGACTTATAGTTCCACAGATTGTAAGAAAAATCTTAGGAGAAGATTATAGAAAAAATATACCTTGTTCTTTTTTACTGGGAGCAGTGCTTTTAACCTATTCTGATATTGCTGCAAGAATGGTTTATAATCCTTATGAAACTCCAATTGGAATATTTACAGCACTTATAGGAGTTCCATTCTTCATAGCTATAGCAAGAAAGGAGAAAGGCTAATATGAAAAAGAGAAGCTTTAAAATAACAGCTTTAATATTGCTAACTCTACTGTGTATATCTTTAATTTTATATTTAAGCTGGGGTAGTTATAAAATATTACCTTTAGATATTCTAAAAACTCTATTAGGTCAAGGAACGAAACTACAAAATGCAGCACTTTTAAATAACAGGATTCCCAGAATGTTAGTTGGAATTTCAGTAGGTATAGCCTTATCCACAGCTGGTGCCTTGCTACAGACTATAACCAAAAATGAATTAGCTGATTCTGGAATAATAGGTATCAATGCAGGAGCAGCAGTTGCAGCAGTTATTTTTATATCTTTAAAAACTGAAGACTATTATAGCGAGCTTGGTAACTTATCTATTTATGTATTACCTTTTATGGCTATTTTAGGTGCAGGTATTTCAGCAATTATAATTTACTTTTTATCAAGTAGGGATAGAGTTAGGCCAAAGAGATTACTACTTATAGGACTTGGAATAAATGCAGGATTAAATGCTTTTATAACCTTTTTTACTTTTAGAGGTGGGGTTAGTGATTACAACAGAGTACTGATTTGGATATCTGGAAGTCTTTGGGGAGCTAGCTGGAATTATGCAAAAATAATAATTCCATTAGTTTTTATAATGTTTACCCTAGTACTTATAAATCATAAAAAGTTAGATGTTCTTAATTTATCAGATGAACATGCAATTTGCCTTGGGCTTAATTTAAATAAGGAAAGAAAAAGGTTTTTAACCTTTGTGGTTATTCTTGCAGGCGCCGCTACAGCCTTTGCTGGGAATGTAGGATTTATCGGATTAATATCTCCACATATAGCAAGAAAGTTAGTTGGACCGTATCATAAAAACTTTATTGTAGTATCTGCCATTATAAGTATAATAATAATTTTATTCGCAGATGCAATTTCAAAAAATTTATTTTCTCCAATTGAAATACCTGTGGGGATAACAATTTCAATACTTGGAGTACCATATTTTATTTATTTAATGATGAAGGAGAAATAGATGGAAGCGATTTGTGTAAAAAATTTATCCGTAGCCTATGAAGATAACTTAATAATAGATAATATGAATCTTTCAATTCCTAAAGGAGAAATAAGTATAATCATAGGGGCAAATGGATGTGGAAAATCAACTTTGCTAAAAACCATAGGAAGAATAATAAAGCCAAGAACAGGCGAAATTTTTATAAATGAAAAGAATATTAAAAAGCAAAAGGAAAAGCATATAGCAACTCAAGTTGCCTTCCTGCCTCAAGGACCAATTTGCCCAAGTGGAATTACAGTTGGCGAATTAGTTTCTTATGGAAGATTCCCACATCAAAAAATGATTGGGGGCCTAAGCATCCATGATAAAGAAATTATAGAATGGGCAATAGAGGAAACAGGACTTAAGGATTTTGCAGATAAAGAAATTGAAAATTTATCTGGAGGGCAAAGGCAAAGAGCCTGGATTGCAATGACCTTAGCTCAGGAAACAGATATAATCATGTTAGATGAGCCAACAACTTATTTAGATATGTCATATCAACTTGAAGTACTAGAAGTATTAGAAAGATTAAATAAAAAAAATAATATTACTGTTGTTATAGTACTTCATGAATTAAATAATGCCTGCAGATTTGCAAGCAATATTATTGGACTAAAGCAGGGGAAAATTATTTGCAAGGGTATTCCTAAAGAAGTTATAACTGCAGAAAATTTAAGAGAAATTTATGGAATAGATGTTAAGTTACAATTAAGTAAAAATGGTCAGTATCCAATATGCGTAGAATATGAACTTATGAGAGGATAAAATGAAAAATAAAAATTTTATTATAATTGTTATTGGCCAGATAATATCTTTATTTGGAAATGCAATTCAAAGATTTTGTATGTCCTTATATATTCTAGATTTAACTGGAAGTGCTGCAGTTTTTTCAAGAATATTAGCCATATCAACTATTCCATATATATTATTTGCACCAATTTCAGGATTACTTGCAGATACAGTAAATAGAAAAAAGATAATGGTTTATCTTGATTTTGTAAGTGCAGCGTTAATGGCTATCTATGGAGTAATACTAATAAGTGGAAGAGATAACACAGTGATAGTAGCCAGTGTAATGTTTATGTTATCAGTTATCTATACTTTATATAGTCCGGCTGTTACTGCATCTATTCCCCAAATCGTTGAAAAGGAAAAATTAGCTTCAGCTAATGGAATAATTCAACAAGTTGGATCTATCGTTAACTTACTTGGACCAATAATTGCGGGTTTATTATATAGTTTTATTGGAATAAAAATGGTGGTAATATTAAATGCTATCAGCTTTTTATTATCAGCTATTTTAGAGTTATTTTTAGATATTCCTAATTTAAGAGTAAAAGAAAAATTTAAAAATCCTCTTTTAAAATCTATTACGGAAATGAAAAAAAGCTTTATATATTTGAAAGAAAAAAAGAAAGTAGTATTAGGAATAATAGTTTCCTATGCACTCACTAATATTTTTGTAGTACCAATTTTAAGTATTGTGACTCCTTATTTTATTAATATAAAAATGAATATGCCTTCAAGTATATATGGTTTCATAGAGGCAATATTTGTTTTAGGGATGATAATAGGAGGTCTTATAATAACTTTTAAACCTAAATTATTTAAAATGAAAAAATTACATAAAACTATGTATCCTATGATAATAGCTATGATAATTATGGGAATCGCTACGTGCTTAAATACAGAAAATAAATTATTGATTTTAGCACTTTATTCTATTGGAGGTTTTGGAATAATGTTATCTTTAGCCTTATCTAATATTATATCTTTAACTCATATTCAAGAAGAGGTAAGAGGAGATATGCTTGGAAAGGTCAGTGCTTTTTCTACTGCAGTAGCTACAGTAAGTGTAACACCTGGACAGCTCTTTTATGGACAATTAATAGATTTAAATTTTAGTCTTTTTAATATTTTAATATTAACTTCTATTTTTAGTATAGGAGTAGTTATGTTTATAAAATGGAATGTTAGGAATGCTTAATTTTTCTAATCTACATAAAAACAGTATTTTGGGATTTAGCAAAGGAAATGAAGGGGAAGTTAAAAAGAACCTATAGAGATATAAAATCACAATTAATACCTTAAGTAGCTTAGTTATGTTAAGGTCAATTAATATACTTATTAACTAATTCATAGCATCTATTTTTGTTTGAATATTATCAAGTTTTTTTAGATAATATTCTTTTTTATTAGTTTTATTGCTATTTGTATCATTAGTGTTTTGATTTGTTGTATTATTTGGGGGATTTGAAGTTTCATCTTTATCAGTATCTTGATTATTCGATTTATCTTCAGGTGCTGAATTATCATTTTGGTTATTTTTTGTAATATTCTTATTTTGATTATTTGGTGTATTTGGGGTGTTTTGAGCGCATCCAATAACAAA
The DNA here is from genome assembly GCA_003129525.1 of Clostridium beijerinckii. Taxonomy (NCBI): domain Bacteria; kingdom Bacillati; phylum Bacillota; class Clostridia; order Eubacteriales; family Clostridiaceae; genus Clostridium; species Clostridium beijerinckii. The sequence continues at coordinate 2,768,354 of CP029329.1, forward strand.
AATTGTACTACATATTATTATAGGTATAATAACTATATATTACTAAGCATTTCTCAAGGCAGTTGTTTTAGGATTTAAAATTACTTTTAATTTAATAAGTTTCTATATATTAAGTTTTAAAATCAAAAATTCAATCATATTATAAATTAATTATTATGTTTAAATAAAATGTATTTATGATGAGGTGTATAAATCCATATGAAGAATCTTAATATAAAAAAGCTTTTTAAAAGTGAAGCTATAGGGAAAATTACTATTTTTGCAGGTTTAATTGTACTAATATATTTAATTATTTCATTATACTTTGTTAATCATTACTTTTTTAATACAGTAATAAATGGCGTAAATGTATCATTAAAAGCGCATGATGATTCTAATAACATAATTAGAAATTATATTAAAGATTATAAGTTACAGTTGATTGAGAGAAATGGAGAAACAGAAGAAATAATAGGACAAAATATAGAAATGTTATACAATGAAAAAAATGATATTTCAAAAATTATAAAAATACAAAATTCATTTAAATGGATAAGTTCATTATTAAAGGAACAAGATTATTATTTAGATAATTTGTTTTTGTATAATAAAGATAATTTAGAAAATGAAATAAATGAATTAAATTGTTTAAATAAAGATATTATAGAACCCCAAAATGTAAAGTTTATGTACTCAAATGGTTTGTATGAAGTAATGAAAGAAGTGTATGGAAATAAGATATACACAGATAAACTAAAAAAAGCTATAGAAATGAGTATATTAAATGGAAAAACAAAATTAGATTTAGATAAAAATCTTTGTTATGAAAATCCAAATTACACTTCAATTTTAGATAAAACTACGGAAACTAAGAATTTACTAAATAAGTATGTAGGAACAAAAATAAATTATATATTTGGAAATGAAAATGAAATATTAGATAGTAATATAATAAATCATTGGCTTAGTGTTGATGATAAATTAGAAGTAGTAATAAATGAAAAAGCAGTTAATGAATATGTGAAAGAATTGAGCAAAAAATATGACACAGTTGGCATAGCAAGAAAAATTAAAGCATCTACAAATAAAATAGTAGAAGTTAAAGGCGGATTTTATGGATGGAAAATTAATTGTGCCGCTGAAACAAAAGCATTGTTGGAAAACATAAGACTTGGTGAATTACTTCAAAAAGAACCTATATATACTCAAAGGGCTTTAGCTAGGGATAAAGATGGCATAGATAATATGGATGATATAGGGAAGACTTATGTAGAAATTAATATAACAAGGCAACATTTATGGTTTTATAAGGATGGAAAGCTTATAACTCAAGGTGATGTAGTAACAGGTGATCCCAATAAAGGAAATTCTACTAATGTTGGAAGCTATATGCTTAATTATAAGGAAAAAGGATCAATTTTAAATGGTCCGAATTATGAATCTGAAGTAACTTATTGGATGCCTTTTAACGGAAATATAGGAATACATGATGCAAGTTGGAGATATTCTTTTGGAGGAAACATATATAAGAGTAATGGAACCCATGGATGTGTAAATGCCCCGTTATATTTAGCTAAAACAATTTTTGATAATATAGAAGATGGAACTCCTATTATTTGCTATGAAGAATAGAAATATAAATAAAAAAGTGTAATAATAAGCAGAAAAATTTACAGGGAAAATATTCAGAATAAGTATCTCAACAAAGAGGTAATCAACCTAAAAAATAACATCCTTTAAATTGATTATAATTTTTATTGTATGATTTAGTTTTTAACATAATTTAATTATACAATGAGTGTGAGTTCTTCAGAATTCACATTTTTTTCTCTTTGACTAGCTTTTATTTTATCATCATCCATAATATTAAACTCCTCCTTGAATTTATTATTGTGAATTTAAAGTTTTAAACTCCTATTTAAATTTTCTGTTATTATATGTAATTATTCATTGGTAGCAAGAAAAGTAATAAATGCAATTTTGGGGCGGACTTAGTTGATTTATAATATTTTAACTTGATGAAATTTTAATTTATGATATAGTATTATAGTAAAATATTTAATAAAAGTTTTAACAATTTAAAAGGAGTAATTATATGACGGAATCTTCAATGTCAATGTCTTCATTTTTTCGGAATCGATTTGTTCAAGTGATTATGGCTTCTTCTATTTTTTTACAAATAGGAATATGGGTTCGTAATTTTGCTATATTGTTATATGTAATGGATAAAACAAATAATAATCCGATTGCAGTTTCTTTAATTTCAGTTGCTGAATTTGCGCCAATATTTATATTCTCATTTATAGGAGGTACCTTTGCAGATAGATGGCGTCCTAAGCGTACTATGGTTTGGTGTGATTTATTAAGCGCTATTTCGGTTTTTGCAGTTTTGCTTACAATAATATTTGAAACTTGGCAAGCTGTATTTTTTGTAACATTTATTTCATCAATTTTATCTCAATTTTCTCAGCCTTCTGCTATGAAATTATTTAAGATTCATGTACCAGAGGATTTTCTACAAGCAGGAATGGCTATTTTCCAAACTCTTATGGCTATTTTTATGATTATAGGACCAGCTTTAGGTACCATTGTTTATCAAAAGTTTGGAATAGATATTGCTATAGCAATTATGGGAATTGCTTTCTTTTTCTCGGCTTCAGTATTAACTTTATTACCAGCTGATCAGAAAGTTGAAAGAGAAAACATAACAACTAATTTCTGGGAAGAATTAAAAGAAGGTTTTGCCTATGTTTGGCAGGAAAGGGCGCTTACTATATTAGGTTCTGTTTTTGCAGTAGCAGGTCTTGCTGTTGGGATTATACAACCACTTGGAGTTTTCTTAATAGTAGAGAGACTAGGACTTCCTAAGGAAAACCTTCAGACACTGCTTATGGTAAATGGAGCAGCCATGTTTATAGGTGGTGGCCTGATTATGACCATATCGAAGAAAGTAGCACCTCAAAAGCTTCTTGCAATAGGACTTTTGGTAAATGCTATTTCAATGGTTGGAATGGGATTATCTTCAAGTTGGATTAGCATCCTTATGTTTCAATTTTTTAATGGATTTTTTATGCCTTGTATTCAGATTGGTATTAATACACTAATTCTACAGCTTACAAAATCAGAATTTGTGGGAAGGGTAAACGGAGTATTAAATCCTATGTTTATGGGTTTCATGGTCATTACTATGTCTCTTACAGGTTTGCTTAAAAGTCAGTTCTCGTTAGCTGTTCTTTACATTGCAGCAGGAATACTTTTTCTTATAGGAGCTTTATTAACTTCATTAATATTTAATATTTCAGTTAATAATGAAGTAGATTCCGTACAGGAGTAATAAAATATTAGATTTTTATTGAGGCACATCAAAATGTTACATGTATTTAACATTTTGATGTGCCTTTATTTATTAAAAAAGCCTCGGATTTATTTACTTTTGACATAGCTTATCATCAAGTTGCCTATATCTATAATGGGAGTCTAATCCCCTACGGAAACTGGAGCAGTTTTTACTGTTAATCATCATGCATCATGATATTCAAACCTGTAAAGGTAAAAGTATTTTGATATGTAATAGGCTATCTTATTATTAGATCATTATTTACAAAAGGTGTATATTCCTATTATTTCCATAATACCCATAGTAAAATCATTGTTTACAAATGGAGATGATTATATAATTTTAAATGAATTGAACTTACTGAGGAGTATTGTAGAAACAATAAGTTAGCATGCATCTCTAGTGAAAATTAAAAGGGGAATGATTCGTTTGAATATTAGGAAGAAACTTACTTCATTTGTTTTAGCTGTTGTAATTATATTAAGTTTTAGTCACGGATTAAGTGTACAAGCTGGAACTATTGACTCAAATATAACAGCTAATAATACTGTTACTAATTCATCAAATTCAGTCCCAAATCCAGGTATACCTGAAAATAAGCCAAATGCATTGAATGTTATTTCACAATATAATACTCAAGGTGATAACAATACTGGAAATATAAATATAACATCAACTATTGGCTGGAAAAAAGAGAATGGATATTGGTATTACTATAAATCAGATAATACTAGGGCAAGCGGTTGGATTAAACCAGATAGCAATTGGTATTATTTAAATTATGATGGTAAAATGGCAACAGGTTGGTCAAATTCTAATGGTACATGGTATTATTTAGATAAATCAGGCAGTATGATTACAGGTTGGAAGCAATTAAATAATATTTGGTATTTTTTTAATGATTCAGGAGCTATGATAACTGGTCTTAATCAAATAGATAATAAGACTTATATGTTTTATAGTAGTGGTGCAATGGCAACAGGTTGGGTGAAATTAAATAATTACTGGTATTACTTTAATAATAGTGGCAGTATGGCAAGTGGATGGATTTCATATAATGGAGTTTGGTATTATTTATATGATACTGGTGCTATGGCTAAGGGATGGATTAATCTTAATGGAAACTGGTACTACTTTAAGGATAGTGGATCCATGGCAACAGGGTGGGTGAATTCAGGAAGTGATTCTTATTACTTAGATCCATCTACAGGAAGAGTGCGTGTTGACACTATAATAGATGGATATAAAATAGGCTCGGATGGTAAGAAGTCAGCGGCAGTAGACTCAAGTGGTAATTCTGGAACAACAACAGGTAGTATATATAAAGGCATAGATATTAGTCATTACAATGGAAATATAGATTTTACAAAAGTGAAAGCGGCTGGAATTCAAGTTGTATACATGAAAGCCACTGAAGGGACAACCTATGTAGATAATTATTTAGGAACATATTATAATGGTGCTAAAAGTGTAGGATTAAAGACTGGTTTCTATCATTTTTTAGTTGGGACAAGCTCTCCAGAAACACAAGCACAGAATTTCTATAACAATATAAAAGATAAGCAAAGTGACTTAAAACCAGTTTTAGATGTAGAAACAGATGGATTTGATGTTATGGATTATACATTAAGATTTATAAATGAATTTAAAAAAATAAGTAATATGGATGTATGTATATATACATATTCAGATTTTATAAATAGATTGGATAACAGATTAGCTAAATATTCATTATGGGAAGCTAATTGGTATAAAAGTTCATCTGATTTACCTTCTAATAATATATGGAGTTCTAGAGCAGGACATCAATATACAGATAAAGGTACGATTGATGGAATTGATACTCAAGTAGATTTAGATCAATTTACACAGGATATTTTTAGATGATTTAAGTAAGTATGAAATTATACTAAAAGAATCAAATAGATATTCTAAATTAAAGGCTAGCTACTAAAAAGACAGCTTTTCATATTAGGTTATTAATTTTAATATAAAAAGAAGAAATTTATGAACAAACTACAAATTGTGTAGATATGGATACTTCCATGCAAGCATGCAGTTTTTTAACATGTCACATGAATAATAGTTAAATATATGCTTATAATAATTTAGATTACAAATATAATCTAGGGATGATAATTATGAAAGTTTTAGAAAAATCATATTCATGTGTATTTAAAAAAATACTAAAAACTGTAAATCCTATAAAGAAGAGAATAATGAAAACCGAGTGTATAGTTCATAAATTCATAAATGAACAGTCTTTAATAGTATTAAAAAATGATGGACATATGGAAGCTTATAAACTTATGAAATCATATATAAGTGATATTAACGCTGGAGTGGTTTGGGCTGATCAGGATTTAAAAAGCAGTAATCATTTTTATAATCCATATAGGAACAAGGGATTATACGGTAGTAGTGATGCAAAAAAAGAATGCATAGCTTACTATACTAGAGCATTAGATAAATATTCCCAAGGTAACATTAAAGATTCAATGTTCTATTTAGGTGTTGCTTGCCATTTAATTCAAGACGTAACAGTTCCTCAGCATGCTAATGTTCACTTATTAAATAATCATAAAAGTTATGAGAATTGGGTAATTAGAACTCATAGACATCATGATGTGTTTAAAATCGAAGAAGGAGGAATATATTTTAATTCCATAAAAGATTATATTAATTTTAATAGCAAAGAAGCTATAAATATATACAGAAGGTATTTCCATGTGAAAAATAGGCAAGTTAGGTTTTACATAATTACTTCAAAGGTTTTAACAATTGCTCAAGCTACTACTGCTGGATTGATGTTTAAATTCTATAAAAACATACACATCTGAAGAGTGTGTGAAGCACAACCAAGATCATTTTACTACACAAAGTACTATGTGTAATAAAATGATCTTTTTTCATATGGAATATTATATCTTGAGATACAATTATAAAGCTTAAAGGTGAGATAGATAAACAAGGGGATATGAATTAGTTTATGATTTTATTGAATTGATAAAACTATGTGGGATGTTATGGATTTGTGTGAATAAATGGAAATAAATGAAGATAAAAACACAAAAAATTGAGTATAATGTTAATATCTTAAAATATTGGGTAAATTGCATTAATATGGTATGATATTATATAGTTAAAATAAGATAAATATTTATTAGAATTACTTAATAAAATATTGTCTATAAGTATAATTTTAGTTGTGATTGTTAATGTAGCGCTAATTTTGGTAGGAATATTAATACCAATATATGTATAGGAGGATAGCAGATGATAAAAAAGATATTAGCTATTGGAATGAGCGCACTTTTAATTATATCAATGGTTTCATGTTCAAAAGAAGATGAAAAAGTTGATAAATATGCTACTAAAATGGACACTATTATGCATTTAACAGCTTATGGTCCTAATGCCAGCAAAGCAATAGAGGCAGCTTTTAATAGAGTAGATGAAATTGAAAATATGGCAAGCAGCTCAATTAGCACCAGTGATGTTAATAAGATAAACGAAGCTGCAGGGAAAGAATACGTAAATGTACATCCAGAGGTTATTAAGATTATAAAAACTTCAATAGAATACTCTAAGATAAGCAATGGAGCTTTCGATATAACAGTAAGTCCACTTATAAAACTGTGGGGAATTGGTACACCTGATGAGAGAATACCAACGGATTCCGAAATCGAGGAGAAAGTAGCTTTTGTAGGTTACAACAATATCAGTATTAATGATGCTGATAATAGTGTTAAACTTATGAAAGCAGGTATGGCTATAGATCTTGGAGGAGTTGCTAAGGGCTTTACAGCAGATGAGATTATAAAAGTTTTAAAAAAACATGAGGTTAATAGCGCCATTATAAATCTTGGTGGGAGCTCTATATATACACTTGGAGAAAAACCTGATAAAACCTTATGGTCAATTGCAATTCAAAACCCAAGAAAGGAAAAAAATGAAGGTAATATTGGTATAGTTAATCTGAATCAGGATGCACTTTCTACATCTGGAGATTATCAGAGATTTTTTATAAAAAATGGCAAACGCTATCATCACATATTGGATCCAGCTAATGGATACCCAGCAGAGGCAGGGGTTATGAGTGATACTATACTTGTTGACAGCAGTATAGCTGATTGTAATATGATTGCAGACATTCTTACAAAGATTACTTTTGTAAGCGGAGTGGACAAAGGATTTAAAATTATTGATAGTCTTGAAGGCATCTCATGCATGGTTGTAACTACAGATTTTAAAATTTACAAATCTTCAAGGTGGGATACTAAAATGGAAGATTTAAGTACTGAATTTACTATGGCAAATTAAATTTTATACTGAGCTAATTCAGTCTTTTTAAAGTTTGGGAAATCATAATTTAATGAAAGGAGTGATAATTTGTCAATAAATAAATTTTTTCAATTAGTAGAAATAAGAACCAAGCTAGCAAGTTTTATTCCGCTTTCTTTAGGCTCAGTCTACACTATATATAGATATAAGAGCTTTAATTTAAGCAATTTTATAATAATGTTTATTTCATTAACTGCGTTTGACATGGCTACTACGGCAATAAACAATTATATTGATAATGCAAAAGCAAAAAATAATTCAACAAATAGTAATTTAATTGCTGAATATGGTGTAAATGAATCGAAAGTATTACTTATAATTTTTACATTACTGACAATTGCAACTATAGCTGGAATTATGCTGACCTTGAATACGAATATAGTGGTTTTATTCCTAGGGGTTATTTCTTTCATTGTAGGGATATTTTATACCTTTGGTCCTATTCCAATTTCAAGAATGCCACTAGGAGAATTATTTTCTGGATTTTTTGAGGGTTTTTTACTTATATTTTTGTCAGTATACATTCACATTTATGACACTAATATAATATCTTTTACATACCAAAATAATATTCTAAATGTTGGTATTAATGTGTTTGAAGTTCTTTCTATTTTTCTAGTGTCCATACCTGCGATAGTAGGGATAGCAAACATAATGCTTGCTAATAATATTTGTGATTTAGAAGAAGACATTCAAAATAACAGATTTACTTTACCATATTATTTAGGAAAGCCAATGGCTTTAAATCTTTTTAAATTTCTATATTATATTGGGTATGCAGATATAGTAGTGCTTGTAGCATTAAAAATGCTTCCATTGGCCTCATTGCTTATACTTTTAACATTTTTTATAGTAAATAAAAATATTAAGTTATTTGAAGATAGGCCAATTAAAAGTGAAAATTTCGTCCTATCTGTAAAGAATTTCATGTTCATAAATGCGACACAAGTGGTTATAGTAGGGATTATTGCTATGATATCACATTAATTTTAAACAATATTTTGAAATTATGTTATTAACACTACAATTTGTGATAATATGTATTAGTGTATCTTTTATAATAAGTAAGAACATAGAAATATATTTTATTTTCGAAGATTAGTAAAAGTAAAAAGATAATGTTACGAATTATTTAGATTAAATGAGTTATTCGTACAATATAAACTCAGAGAAATTCTGAGTTGAAGAATTTTTATGGGAATGACTTAAGGAATGTCGAGAATCTTAGAATTTTAATGAGTAAAAAATAAATAAAACGGGGTGGTAAAAGATGTCAAAAAAGAATATTGTCATTTTAGGAGCAGGTTATGGCGGTGTACATACTGCAAAAATTTTAAGTAAAAAATATAAAAAAAATAATGATATAGAAATTACCCTAATTGATAGAAATCCAATTCATACACTAATGACTGAGCTACATGAGGTAGCTGGTGGAAGAGTAGAACCTGATTCAGTACAAGTTGATTTAAGAAAGATATTTCACGGTTCTAAAGTAAATATTGTCACTGAGGAAGTAAAAAATGTAGATGTTAACAAGCAAGTTTTAGTTACAGAATTCAGTGAGTATAAATATGATTATTTAATCTTAGGTACAGGAAGCGAACCAACATATTTCGGAATACCAGGGGTTCAGGAACATGGATTTTCTCTTTGGTCATTAGATAATGCAATTAAAATAAGACATCACATTAAAAATATGTTCAAGCTTGCTAGCAAAGAAAGAAATGAACAAAAAAGACAAGCTATGCTTACATTTGCAGTTGCAGGTGCCGGATTTACAGGTATAGAGATGACTGGCGAACTTATTGAGTGGAAAAAGAAACTTTGCAAGGAATATAATGTGGATCAAAATGACGTTAAATTAATGGTAGTAGAAGCATTAGGAAATATTCTTAATATTTTAGATGATAAAATGGCGTTAAAAGCAGAAAAATATATGATTAAACATAAGGTTGAGATATTAAAGAATGCTGCCATTACAGAAGTTACTCCAAATGAAGTAAGTCTTAAAGATGGAAGAAAAATCTCAACTAGAACATTGATTTGGACTTGTGGTGTACAGGGAAATTCCTTCGCTAAAAGTTTTGGACTAGCTTTAAACAATAGAGGTAGAATAAATACTAATGAATTTATGCAATCACTTGATAAAGAAAATGTTTATAGCGTTGGTGATGCAGCTTTCCTAGAAGAAGGAAAATCTAAGGGATTACCTCAAATAGTTGAAGCCTCACTTCAAACTGCTGCAACTGCAGCACATAACATTATAGCAGATATTGATAAGACTGATAAAAAAGCATTTAAATCAAACTATCATGGGTTTATGGTTTCAATCGGAAGTCATTATGCTGTTGCAGATGTAGGTGGAATGAAGCTTACAGGAATCTTTGCTACTGCAATGAAACATTTAGTGAATTTACATTATTTATTTGGTGTTGGCGGATTTTACTTGATTTTTAGATACCTATTCCATGAATTCTTTGATATTAAGGAAAGACGCTCTGTACTAGGAGGACATTTATCTGCTAAATCTCCATCAATATGGCTAATTCCTTTAAGATTATACATTGGTTCAATGTGGGTACTAGAAGGATTGAAAAAGTTAATTGGTGAAGAAACTTTTGCAAAAGCTTCAGGACTTCATAAAATAACTTCCGGAATCGGATCAGATAGCTGGTTTTTAAATGGAAATATTAAAATGCCTTTTCAATGGTTACATGTTGCTGCAGATGGTACAGCTAGCGCTTCTGTAGAAGCAACTACGACTACTGCATCTAATGCATTACCTTCACCGATATTAAGTGGTATGCCAGGATTTTTTGAGGCAATTATGAAGGTCTTAATACCAAATCCTGAAGTTGCAGTTTGGTTCCAAAGAATAGTTGTATGTACAGAAATAGGTATAGGTTTATGCCTTCTTGCTGGATTATTTACTTGGCTTGCAAGTGCAGCCTCAGCATTCTTAGCTGTAAACTTTGTTTTATCAGCAATGGCTGGATATGATATACTTTGGTACTTCTTTGGAGCAATAGCTCTTATGGCTGGTGCAGGAAAATCTTTTGGACTTGATTACTTTGTAATGCCTTGGCTAGGTAAGCAATTAGAAAATTTTTGGTTTGGTAAACAAAAGCCATTATATAAGAATGGAACCTCAGTATATGACAATGAGACTTCAGCTAATCTTTAAAAAATAGGTGATAAAAAAGAGGTAATAATGAAAAAATGGGATGTAATCATAATAGTTGCATTAATTATAATATCATTCATTCCTGAAGGAGTTATGCTTATTACAAATAGTAATAAGCATAACAGTCTATATGTGGAAGTGTATTCACAGGGAACGTTATATAAAAAACTTCCCATAAAAAAAGATTCAGGAAAGGTATCATTTATTATTGATAATGAACTAGGAAAAAATGTTGTTGAAATAGATAATGAACAAGTAAAAATCATTGATGCAGACTGCCATGATAAAATATGTGTAAAGGCTAATGCCATCAGCAAACCTGGGGAATCTTTAATATGTTTGCCCCATAAATTGATTGTAAGAATAATAGGTGAAGGAAAACAGGAGACCGATGAAGTATCCTTTTAAGGTGAATTAAATGACAAAAACTCGAAAGATGATATTCTTATCCTTGCTTGTGGCACAAGCACTGGTGCTTCATATATTTGAATCAATGATACCAGTACCATTTATAACACCGGGTGCAAAACTTGGGTTAGCTAATATTATTACTGTTGTGTCACTATATTTATTTGGAGAAATAGAAACTTTCCTAGTTATTATAGTTAGGTTGCTGCTTTCAGCTATGCTTGGTGGAAGCATATCTAGTCTATTATATAGCATTGCTGGGGCAGTATTTAGCTTTATTATAATGGTATTAATCAAGAGAGTAGGGAAAGACAATGTAAGTCTAATAGGCATTAGTACGGCAGGGTCAGCGTTTCATAACATAGGTCAAATTACTATAGCTGCATTGATAGTTCAAAATGTAAATGTAAGTTTATATCTACCCATTTTAACAATGTCAGGAATAGGAACAGGTTTTTTTGTTGGTTTAACTTCTAGATATATTTTAAACCACTTAAATAAGATAAACGTAACTACTAAATTATTTGACGATAAAGGGTGATCACATGGATGAATTTTGGAATGAATATCCAATTGTAAAAAATGACTTAGAAGAAGTTATTAAAATAATGAACAAAAATATTAAGTGTAAAGAAAAGCTTGTTGAAAATACAATTTTAGAACTTATAAATTCGGGTGGGAAGCTTCTTAGGCCAGCATTTTTGATTATTGCTGCAAGATTTGGTGTCTTTAAGGAGGAAGAGATTTATCATCTGGCGGCTGTGCTTGAGATGCTTCATATGGCTACTTTGGTTCATGATGACATAGTAGATGATTCTAAACTTAGAAGAGGAACTGAAACCATTCAGGCTAAATATGGTAAAGATTATGCAGTATACATAGGGGATTTTTTGTTCTGTAGATGCTTTAAAATTTTATCTGAGCATTCTACTTTAAAAAATATTAAAGTGGACTCAAATGTTATGTCTAGAATATGCATGGGGGAAATAGAACAATTCTCATCTAAGTACAATAAACGAGTATCTGTAAGAAAATATTTAAAAAGAATATCTGCAAAGACTGCTGAGCTTTTTGCTTTAAGTTTTTATAGTGGAGCCATGGCAAGCAAATGTGATGATAAACTACGCAGAAAACTGTCAAATATCGGACATAATATAGGTATGGCTTTTCAAATAATTGATGATATTTTAGATTATACAGGGGATGAAATGATAGTTGGAAAGTCTATAGGTATTGACATAAAACAAGGTATTTATACGCTGCCACTAATATATGCTCTTGAGAAAAAAAATATTGATTTATCCACAATTCTTGATAAAGACTCCTATGACGAAAATGATCTTAGAGACATTGCTGATATAGTAAAAGAATTTAGGGGTATTGAAAAATCTAAAGTATTAGCTGAAAGATACACTAATAGAGCGTTTAATTTAATTAATACTCTACCAGACAGTGAAAATAAAAATATCTTATTAAAGACAACAGAAAAGTTATTAGTAAGATTTTATTAAATAAAGAATAAAATTAAATGAAAATAAAAGTGAATCTAATATCTAAGTAGAAATTTTTGAATTATATTTAAAAATATTTATTGTTTATAATCATAATGATAAATTGTGATATTCTAATATTATTTTTTATCAATTATGCTATAATAAATTTCAAAAAAATAGGGGGAACTTCTCATGAAAATTAAAGCATTATTATTATCAGCAGTTATGGTTGCTGCATTATTAGTTGGATGTGGTTCTAAAGATACTTCAACAAATGCACCAGCACCAGCAGAAACACCAAAAGCAGATGCTACAGCATCAGCATCAGTAACAAGTGATCCAGAGGTATTCGCTAAGGCAATGAGTAAAGATGGAAAATGGATTATTGCTGCTACAAAGGATTTGACATTCGACAAGGATCTAGTATTAGAAGGCGAATTCAAGAATGGTAAAAAGGATGATGCAGGTAAAGAAATTATACAAAGAAAGATAGGTCTTTATACTCAAGATGATGCTCGTAAAGTAACAGCTAGATTTACTTTAACTGCACCAAAATTAACTATTAAGAGCCCACAAGCAAGTATTGAACATGGAACTTTCAAGGGGGATTTATATGTTGAAACTAACGACTTCAAGTTAGTTGATAATAAGGTTGAAGGAAATATCTATTTTAAAGATGATGCAGCTAAGGCTGGATTTAAAATGGATGATAAATCTTCTGTAAGTGGAAAACAAGAAGTAAAGAAATAATTTTATATTCATTAACTTTAAATATTAGTTAGATTTTAAGAAGAAGGGCGTGTCGCAAAATGATTAATTTTTAATCAGAAGCGACACTTCTTTTCGTTTTAAATTAAAAAATCTCTTAATAATTAAAATTGAATAATAATTATTGAGAGATTTTTATGTTTTAAGCGCACTTTAATAAGCCTACTTAAATTATTCCATAATTAGGCAGATTGTTTTAATTCATGAAGATGTTTTTGAGTTCTTCCGTTTTGGATTTTTGAATGCAATTTGTTAATGTTATAACCAAAACAAAGCAAAATAAATTCAGTTTTTACACTATTTTTTCCACGTGTTAAAAATCTATTGAATTCATAGTCACTTTTTAGAACTCCAAATGCTCCTTCGACCTGAATAGATCTGTTCATTCTTAATTTAGCTCCAATTTCAGTTGTAATATTTCTATAAGATATTTCACGCTTTTCTACAAAAGTTTTCGAAACCTGCATCTTTCTATTTCCTTTTGCTTTTGTACATTTTTCTTTATGAACACAATTATCACAGCTTTCACACTCATAAACAGTAACTTCTGATTTGTATCCACTGGCGGATTTTCTATGAATAATAGAGGTCGGAATCAACTTTCTACCATTATTGCAAACATAAAAATCTGATTCAGCATCATATTGCATATTTTCTCGCTTACTTATATCATTTTTGAAACTTCTTTTTTTCCACTTTTCATAAGTTTGCGGCTTTATGTATGGGGTCTGATTATTGTATTCTAAAAATAAATAATTTTCTTCGCTTTCATAACCCGAATCTGCAATCACATTAAGATATTTACGACCAATTTTTTCTTGCATATTATTAAGCATAGGTATTAGTGTTGCTATGTCATTTCTATCATCAAATATTCCGACACCGGTCACGTATTCGCTTTCAACTGCAATTTGTACATTATATGCTGGCTTTAATTGACCATTTCTCATATGATCATCTTTCATATGCATGAAAGTTGCGTCTGGATCAGTTTTAGAATAACTATTTCTATTTGAGAATATGGTTTTACTGAAATTATATTTTTCTTGTCTCTCTTTATATTCAAATAGTTGCTCTATCCATTTCTGAATTGTAGTTTTTCTCTTACCAATTCCATGAACAAATTCTATGTTTCTCTTCTCTTTTTCATATAAAAGCCATTCGAGAATTTTATCGAGATCATTTATCAATGTTTCTTTTTGAATACTAAATTCTTTCAATTCTTCAAGATTGACATTTTCAACAAGAGTAAGAATTTTATTAAACATTTTCTCTTCATTTTTGTAAATGGCTTTCTTCCAAACAAAAGTATATCGATTGGCATTCGCCTCGATTTTAGTACCATCAATAAATACATTTTCAAATAATACTTCATTTTGATCAGCTAAATAATTAACTTGCTGATAAAATAATTCTTCAATTACTTCATTTGAAAGATAATCTTTTCGAAATCTACTAATTGTAGCATGATCAGGGGCTTTGCATCCTTGAAGCAGCCATCTAAAATTTATATCTCTTTTACATGCTTTTTCTATTTTTCTACTTGAATAAACATTTTGAGAATACGCATACGATATTATTTTGAACATGATTTTGGGTTCCACTGCCGGTTTTCTTCCAACGGAAGAGTACGCCTTATACAACTTTCTGTAATCTAATCCCTCCAATACGTGGCTTAGCAAGCGAACAGAATCATCTTCTGGTATTAAATTTTCCAAATTTAATGGTAATATAAGTTGAAAATTATCATTAAATTCATTATAATCTTTAGTGTATGATTTCTTTATTTTGTACATAACTTAATTATACAATAAATGTGATTTCTTCGGAATTCACATTTTTTTATTTCTTAAAAAAAATGAGCTGCTACAAAACTAACTATGTTAGTTTTGCAACAGCCCCTTTTTCACATCTATAGATTAACGTTATATAGAAAATACTCAAATTAAAATTTATAAATTATTTTCCAGGGATATTAGTTTTTATTAATTCAGATGGACATAATATCTTATCGATAATCTCATCAGGCAATATCTGTTCTTCTAATAGAATTTCTCTTATGGTTTTTCCGGTAGCTAAAGCTTTTTTTGATATTGAGCTAGCTTTATCATAACCTAAATGGGGAACTAAAGCAGTTGCAGAAACTAATGATTTCTCTAAGTTTTCTAAACATCTATCCTTATTTACTTTAAGTCCAGTTATACATTTATCTTTAAAAATCGTCACGCTTCTATCAAGAAGCTCTAGAGATTCAAGCAAGGATTCTGCTATAAGTGGAGTAAATGCATTTAGCTCCAATTGCCCCATGGAACTTGCCATAGTAATAGCGCTATCATTAGCAATTACTCTTAAACTGACCTGTGCAACCATTTCAGGAATAACAGGGTTAATTTTTCCTGGCATAATTGTTGAACCAGCCTGCATATTAGGAAGAATCATTTCTCCTATTCCACCACGAGGACCAGAATTTAGTAGCCTTAAGTCATTTGAAATCTTAAGAAGATTTACGCTACAAGATTTTAATAATCCAGAGGTTTCTACAAATATATCACAGTTTTGTGTGATATCCATAGGATAGTCAGATCTTGCGATGCCAAGGCCAGTGAGGTTCTGAATAATATCTGTTAGCATAAATACATATTTATTTGTAGCATTTAATCCTGTACCTATTGCAGTACCTCCAAGGTTAATTTGTCTTAATCTTTCTTCTACTTTGTATATTCTCCATCTGTCCCGTTCTATTGCTTTTGAATATGCTCCAAAACTTTGACCAGCTGTCATTGGCAGTGCATCCATTAATTGAGTTCTTCCAAGTTTTATTATATCTGAGAACTCATTTTCTTTCATTTGGAGAGCTTCCTGTAAACTAGACAAAGAATTGCTTAACTTTCTGATTAACCTGATTGCAGCAATTCTAAGAGCAGAAGGATAAACATCATTAGTTGATTGTGACATATTGACATCATTAAGGGGATGTACTATATTGTAATCTCCTTTTGTACCACCTAATAATTCAATTGCCCTGTTAGCAATAACTTCATTTACATTCATATTGGTAGATGTACCAGCTCCACCTTGAAATGCACTGATTTTAAATTCATCATCAAATTTTCCTTCTATGATTTCTTCACTTGCTTTTATTATTGCATCAGCTTTTTCATGAGTAAGTGATTTTAAGCTTTTATTTGTTATTGCGGCTGCCTTTTTTATAAGAGCAATTTCTTTTACCAGATTTAAATTCACAGTATTGCCATTTAAATCAAAGTTTTCCAAGGCCCTGGCTGTATTTATTCCACTGTATGTACAGTTATCTATATTTTTTTCACCCAATAAATCTTGTTCTAATCTAAAATCCAAAATAAACACTCCTTAAGTCAGTTAACAGTTAACAATTTACAGTTAGCAGTTTACGATGAAAAGCCTATAGGCTTTTCTATATTAACTTATACTTGTAATTTGTCACTTATCACTTGTCACTAAATTTATAATTACTTTTAATGTGTAATTCTATATTATAGTACCATAATAAATATTATAATTTTATAATATTTATATTTTATATTATAATAGAAGAAACCATTTAAAAAAATATAAAAAAATAAGAGGAGTTAATAATATGAGTTTAAATACAACGCCATCTGGAGAAAGAGTACATATTGCCCTGTTTGGAATGACAAACGCCGGCAAATCTAGTATTATAAATGCACTTACAAATCAAGACATTTCCATTGTTTCTGATGTAAAGGGGACAACTACTGACCCTGTTTATAAAGCTATTGAAATCCTTCCTATAGGACCTTGTATGATTATTGATACGGCAGGACTTGATGATGAAAGTGAATTAGGTGAGTCAAGAAAAAAGAAAACCCTTGAAGTTTTATCAAAGACAAATATTGCATTGGTAGTAGTAGACAGTATTATTGGAGTTACTGAAAATGATACAACTATAATAAATGAAATAAAAGAAAAGAAAATACCTATGATTTGTATTTTCAATAAGGCAGATCGAAGAAGTATAACAAAAGAAGAAATAAATAATATTGAGAAGGAAATTGGTGTTCCAGTTGTTTCTGTTTCTGCATTAAACAAAAATGGCATAGAAGAACTTAAGCAAAAAATTATAAATGAAATACCAGACGATGAAGATAAATTCAAGTTAGTAGGAGACCTTATAAGTCCAGGAGATATAGTTGTTCTTGTTACTCCTATTGATAAAGCAGCGCCTAAAGGAAGACTTATTCTTCCACAACAGCAAACAATAAGAGATATAATAGAAAGTGATGCTATAGCCATTGTAACCAAAGAACATGAATTAAGAGAAACCCTTGAAAGTCTAAAGAAAAAACCTAAGCTTGTTATAACAGACTCACAAGTGTTTTTAAAGGCATCAGCAGACACACCTAAAGACATAATGCTTACTTCTTTTTCAATATTACAGGCAAGATATAAAGGCAATCTTAATGAACTTGTAAAAGGTGCTAAAGTGTTAGAAAGTCTGGAAGACGGCGATAGTGTATTGATTTCAGAAGGATGCACTCATCATAGACAGTGCGACGATATTGGAACAGTGAAAATCCCAAGATGGGTAAGACAAATGACTGGAAAACAAATAAATTTTGAATATTCTTCTGGAGCTTCATTTACTGATGATATTAAGAAATATAAGCTTATTATTCACTGCGGGGGATGCATGCTAAATAGAGCAGCCATGCTTTCAAGGATTGATAATGCAGTTAAACATGATATTCCAATTGTTAATTATGGAGTACTTATCGGATATGTCCAAGGGATTTTAGAAAGAGCTCTTGAGCCATTCCCATTGGCAAAAGCAATATATGATGGTGATTTTATTTAAAACTGAATTAATCAGAAAATATATAAAATAGATGGTCTTTTGACCATCTATTTTAATAAGTACACCTATGATATGAAGATATACATATGAGCGTAATATTTTTTTATTTATTGTGTAAGTACAGATGGAATAATGAAATGGAAAACATGGAATGGAAGTGTTTGGTGTATAATTAATAGAGACAATTAAGAATATAAAAAAATTTGTATTCTAGTGAGTTAGTTTATAATTTTTCAATGCTTCAACTATTCTATCAGAAATGGCTTCATATCCAGCACTATTAGGATGAAAATCATCTGCTGCTAAATAACTTTGCGTATTATATTTGAAAAGATCGTAGGTTGGAATAAAAAGTGCATTTGAATCTAATGATACAAGCTGCTGACTTTGGTAATTCCATTCATTTAAAATACTTACCTTATCCGATGTAAGTTCATTTCCAAATGGATTATATAGTCCAATGAAAATTACCATAGATGATGGATTATTAGTTCTAATTATTTTGAATATGGATTTTAAATTAGCTAAATAAGTATCTTCCATATCCTTTAACTTAGTCGTAGATGAAGTTATATCCATATTTTTAAGTTTACTTATTTCATTACCGCCTATAGATATAAATATCATATCTGAACCGTCAATATCAGCTAAGGTTTGCGAATCTTGTACTACACTTAAAAGCCCACTAGACACATCTCCATTTATTGCAAGGTTATTTATTTTAATTTCCTTTGAAATCTTACTTTTCCAGTAATCTGAGAAGTAACCTGTAAAACCAAGGCCTTTTTCATCTCCAGTCCCTTTTGCAAGTGAATCTCCAAGAACTAACATATTGTAATAATTTGGGTCAGATTCTTCATTTTTAGGCTTTTCAGTTTTAGTATCAGTATTTGCCATTTCTTTAGGAGGGGAAGAACTTATTGATAATGCTGATGATAAACCAATAATAAAGGTTACAGTAGAAACTATAGATAATAATAAAATGAATTTCCATTTTAGTTTTTGAAACATTTTAATTCCCTCCTTTTAGATTAAAACATCTTGCTTAGTAAATACAACAAAACTGACAATAAAAGCACCTATGCCCCAAGTTAGAAGTACTAGAATACTAAAGCTTAAGGACATTCCACTTATAGGCGTGTATGAGCCAGTAAGATATTGTGGTAAGTTTAGGTTGATAGGAAAAAAGTATTTTATTGCAGGCCAATCAGCTAAGAACAATCTAAGGAAGCCTCCGCTAACTAGTGTAGCCATCATTATTCCAATAGATGTGGCTGTATTTCTTACTAAAACAGAAACCATAAATGAAATTGTTCCAATAATAATTGACACAAACCATCCAAGTGAGTATACAAGAATTAAGTATTGGAGCTGTGTTACTTTGATTACATTTGAAACATCTAAGGTTCCAGAAACTGAATTAAAACCTGTAGCTACAGGCTCATAAAAACCCCAATTATTAAATAATAAACCTGAAATAAAAATAGAAAGTACAGCCATTTCTAAAATTACTATAGAAAACAAAATTAAAAGTGCTACATATTTACTAAGCAATACCTTCCATCTTGGAACAGCCCTTGTTAATAGTACTTTAATAGTTTTTGTAGAAAATTCTCCACACACACTATCACTAGAAAGTAGAATTATCAATAGGGGAAGTAAAACAGATGTAGACTGCTCCATTAATTTCACTGAAAATTTTGCTGCACTTGGAGTAATTGGATTTATATTATTATCTAAATAATATTGATTTTGTTGAATTTGAATATTAATAGAAGCTTTCCCTAATTCAGGAGTATCAATTCTATTAAGTCTATTTTTCAAATCTTGTATTTGCTGCTTTTGTAATGATTGCCAAGCAACATCTCCATTTTCAGTGGTTGTTTTTAAATACTTATTTAAAGTATTTTTGTATTGATAATTTTGCCCATATGCAAATAAAGAAACTAAAATTAACATGATTACAGTAATAAGTAACATTTTTCTTTTAGACAAAATTTTATTTACTTCATTTTTTACTAAAACTAACAATATTTCCACCTCCTTAACTAATGGTAGTATTTCCTTCTGTAAGATTTAAAAATAAGTCTTCTAAAGTTTTTTGATTGGTATTTACGAATTTTATCATTAGCCCTTCTTCTATAAAGGAAGAATTAATTGCTTCAAGTTTAGATATATCAACTTTTGCTACAATTCTGTCATCCTTAAGTGAACTATCTATATTCCATTTGTTTTTTAATATCTCAATACCTCTTTGATTATCACTTAATACAAAGAAAACTTCTTGACTATTTATAAGCTCAGATACTGAAGAATATTTAAGTAAAGTACCACTTTTTATTATGGCAACTTTATCGCACATTAATTCAACTTCAGATATCAAATGACTAGAAATAAGAACAGCGATATTTTCTTTTTTAGCAAGGTCGTGAATTATATGCCTAAACTCATTAATTCCTGAAGGATCAAGTCCATTTGTAGGTTCATCTAATATAAGAAGTTTTGGCTTATGTACAAGAGCCTGCGCAAGGCCTAACCTTTGTTTCATCCCTAAGGAATAAGTAGAGACTTTGTCATTTATTCTATTTTGCATGCCTACGAGTTCTATTGCTTTTGTAATATCTTCATTAGTAACATATTTATTCATAGAAGAGAGCATCTTTAAATTTTCCAATCCACTTAAATAATTGTACATATCTGGTCCTTCTATAATGCAACCAACTTTGGACATAGCTTTAACATAATCTTTGGTAATTGAATGACCATCAATTATAATTTTTCCACGTGTTGGAGAGGAAAGTCCGACAATCATTCTTAAGGTGGTTGATTTCCCAGCACCATTGGGGCCAAGAAAACCTAAAACTTCACCAGCGTTTATTGAAAAGCTAATACCTTTAACGATTTCTTTATTTTTTATGGTTTTATGAACATTATCTAATAATAAGACTTGTTTTAACATAGTACACCTTCTTTAAATTTAAAAATTTATATTGGAATTATAACATATATGTCGTGTAAATAAATAATAATAAAATTAGATTATAATATATTTTATAATTTATAAAATGATTAAACCACAAAAACTATAAAGTATCGTGATTAGTTTGACAGCTTTGCTTCAAATTCTAAAAAATATAATTTAAAACAGTTAATTATTACAGCAACTATACATGCAATTATATTGAGAAAACACTCTATGCCACTTTCAAGAAACTGTTTTAACAGTTTCTTGAAGTTATAGGCTGCGATTTTAAATCCAACCCATAATTTTGAGCGCAATAATCCCCGGATAGGCATGGTATCAATTTTATATCTTCTCCTCAAAACAGAAGGAATACCTTCTATACCAGCCCTTTTATTTGCAAGCTTTATATACTCACTCTCGTGCATTTTTTCTCTTTGAGTAGCTGTATTATAAGCTTTTTCGCTAACTCTTATGGTATTAAATTTCTTTGATATTTTCTTTGGACATTGTGAATTTAAAGGACATTTTTCACATGTACTGGAGTCAAATTTGGCTGTATAAGATTTTGAACTATAATAAGACTCTACAGGTTCGACTCCGTTAGGACAACAACTTATTACATTTTTTTCGTCATCTACAATGAATTTTGAATAACTCAGTTTATCAGTAGATACTTTTCTGCCAACTAGTTGACTTGGAATCATTTCAATTCCTTGTTTTAAAGCATTTTTGGCTTTTTCTTGTTCATAGTAAGCACCATCAACTAGTAGTTTACAGTTTGAATTTTTATTTTGTGAAGCTAAATTAGCAATAACATCATCAGCAAATTTTGAATCGCTGTGAATATTTTGCTTAAGGTCATAGCCTGTTATAACACTGTTTTTATCATTAAATGATTCTTGTATATTAACAACATAACCAACGTTACCACCATATTTTTTTCTGTAGGTTGCATCTTTGTCAGTTGGATTTTGTAAACTAGTTGAAGTTATATCTTTTGAATCTTTAATAACTAAATTTTTTGCAGCATCTTCTGTAGTTTGGTCCTGAATAACTCTATTTAAAAGTTGAAACTCTTCTGTTGAAGTAACTATATCTCCAGCTTTCAGAGCGATATTGTATAGAATTTTAGAATGTTCGATTAAAATTGAAAGTTTTGAATCAGCCTTTAAATCTTGAGTTCTATATATAGTGTCATTTTTATGCCCCTTTTCAAGGTACGGTTTTAGTTCATCACTTATAATAGGTGGATTTATTATATTTAGAGCTTTAATAAGTCTGCTATTTATAGAATATACTAGCTCAATTCTACTTAATTTTTTGCATGATGAACTAACCATTAACGAATCCACTCTAACTTTTTTATTATCAACAGATAAATACTTAGCAATGCTTTCGGATAAAGCTTCAACTTCAGCTTTTATTAAGTCTTCATTAGTTGACGCTTCATATTCAACAAGTCTGTTTCTAAAATTTGTTAGAGTATTTATAGATACTGGTTGTGTTTCATAATTAGTTGTATTTAAAGCATATTGATATCTTACATCGAAATGAATAGAGCCGATAAGCTCTTCATCAGTCTGCTGAAATATTTCTTTTATAATTAGTAAGCCAAGAATAACATTAATAGGTGAATTAGGCCTTGAGGCTTTATTGCTATATAAAACCGAAAAACGCTCCTCATTTATTCGCGGAAAAATATGATCCTTAAATGCCTTAGCCCAACTTTTATTTAAAATATCTTGAAGGTATTTTGGCATTTGGTTGATTGGTTCAAATAATGAAGTTTGTTGAAGGTCATTTTTGCAAAACATAGTAATTCTCCTCATACGTTTAATTTTATAATGCTATTATATCATTAAATTCTAATTGGATGATATTTGTCAGCTTTTTGTGGTCTAATCATAAAATAGAATAAATTTTATCATTATAGGCAACATAACATCAGATATAAAATTTAAAATAATTATAAAACTGGAGGTTAGAATGAAAAGTTTGAGTAAAGCAGTTTCATTGGTTATGATTACTTTAATTATTTTTACATTAACAAGCACTACTAATATTACACATGCCTGCCTGAATTTAAGTTCTAATAATAGAAAAGTAGTAAATGCTGCAGCAATATTTTTTACAATAGATGACCCATATACCAAGAGGGTATTCCAAAGCTTAGAAAATATCGAAAAGGAAAATCAGAATAATATTAAATTTACTTTCTTTGATCCAAAAAATAATATATCTGTACAAAATGAAATGTTAGACTCTGTTGTTCGAGACAATTATGATCTAGTTATATTATATTTATCAAATAAAAAAGAAAATGTTGTAGCAGATGTTATTAATAGAGTTAAATCAAAAAACATACCATTAATATTATTAAATATTCCTCAAGATGTAGTGGCAAAAGTTTCTAATATCTACAATAAGGTGGCCTTTATAACACCAGATTCTAAAAAAGCAGGTGTCGCTCAGGGGAAAATTATTGCTGACTTATGGAATAGTAATAAGATGGATATAGATAAAAATCGTGATAATATACTGCAATATGTTTTGTTACAGGGTCCTCCTGATGATCCGCAGGTAGTTGATAGAACTAAATATGCAATTTCAACAATTAATGATTCAGGAATAAAAACACAAGAACTTGTATTGATAAATGGTAGTTGGCTTAAAGAGTCAGCTGAAAATTCTATTGATAGCTTATTTCTTAAATATAGTGGGAATATTGAGACAATAATTGCAAATAATGATGCAATGGCAATAGGAGCGATTGAAGCATTACAGAAATATGGATACAATACAGGCGATAAATCGAAAAATATACCAGTTGTTGGAATAGATGGATTACCTGAAGCCATTGACTTAATTGATAAAGGTTCTATGACCGGAACTGTTATTCAAGATCCGAATATTGAAGCTGAATTGATATATACCATTGGAATGAATTTATTTAATAATTTAGATCCAATAGAAAATACAAACTATAAGATTGTTGATGGAGAAATTATTATGCCATTTCCTTATGATGTATACACAGGTAAGTTAAATAATCAATAAATATTAAATTAACTTTAATTATCCCCCATATTCTTCTTTATATGAGAATGAGGGGGATAATTTTATATATTCAAAATTAAAATATAATTGTACAAATAATGTTATACATAAAAATTCAAGACTCATATGATGGGTGTAGAATTTTTTTATACTAATCTAATAGCAGTCTACATGTAATAGTATTATATAAGCAGACTTAGAATGAAGATGATTTATATGACAATACAACTAGCTATATATATAACGGGAATGTCTGTACTTTTACAAGATGTTAATAATATTTGTTCACCAAATATTTTACAAAGAATATAGTATAAATATAGAATGTAAAGTTTCTATATTCTATATTCTATATTATATATAAACTCATTAATCAAACCTTTGTAAATTTATAATAAAGTCATTTAAAAATATTAATATGATTTAGGAGAACATATATCAAATTATTAACATTATGTTGAAGATATATTTTAATGATATATGTATCTATAAGAATTATGAATGGCCAAATCAGTATTAATAAGTATTTGTCTTATTCTAAATTTATATGTAAGAAGGAGTTGTATTAAATGGGTCAATATGATAAGGGAGCTAAACGCAATAGATGTTCATGTGAATTATGTAATTTTATTAATGCGGATTCAGTAGAAATAGAAAGACATGGTGCCATATTAGTAACTGTAAGAGTAAAAGTAAATAATGTATGTATCGATAAAAAAGTTGCTGTTGCAGCAATTATATATGATAAATGTCATAGAATACTTGCTTTTAAAGGGTTTATTACAATGGCATGTGGAGACTCTGAATGTGGGACTATTGAACGTAAAGTATTGTTTGTAATTCCAGAGGATGATGTATGTGATCCTAGTGAATTAGAAGTTCGCACTGTAGCCAATTATATATATCCATGTGAGTCAGAGAAATAAGTAATATAAAAACATTTGCAGGGTAGACCAATGAAAAAAGGTCTACCCTGCAAATGTTCTTAAAATCTATAAATAGATTTTAATTAAAGCCATAATTATTATTTCACCTCTAATTGATAGCAAATATAATAAATCAGCATAATATAAAATTGAGAGAATTTAAAACTCCTAAAATGTTGTTTATTAATATTTTTATTAAATATATTAATAAAACAATAAAACAGAAAATATTAAGGCAAATTGTATTATTAATAATTAAATAACTTAAAGTAGATTATTAAGGAGAGAAGAAGATGAATAACAAAAATAGTGGAAGAGAATATATAAACTACTATGAAGACGAAAGTGGAAATATAAAAAATAAAAATTATAATTTCGATTTTGATATTGATATTGATGAAGTAGATGAAGCAGATGAAAGCTTTATAAATAACATGAAAAAAGATGACGATGAAGATTGCGAAGAATTATTTAAAGAGGGTTTTATAGAGGGTTTTAAAGAGGGCTATGAAAAAGCAAAACGAGAAATTTTAATTTATATGAAAAAAAATAAATGTTGTATTAAATGCAAAGATAAATCCAAAGTAAGAAGTATTAATAAAAATAAATGATTTATTAAATGTAAACACAGTTGAAAACTAAAAGTACTAATATAAGTAAAAATTTCCAGATGAGATAAAGTATATTTAATATATTTTTTGATACTATTAAATTAATGAAGATTAGCTCAAAGTAATAGAATGTAATAGCCATGGACTTGTATCAATCCATTTTGTTTTTTAATAAAGAACAAAGGAATGTATTTTAAATTTTGAGGAATAATATTCTAGAAGCTATTTTAAGCATCTTTAAGAAAGTAATAATTTTAGATGTATAAATATGGAGGAGAATATTATGACGAAAAAACGTAATGGATTATCTGCTTGGCAACTTACAATGATGGCTCTAGGAAGTGTAATAGGAGGGTCATTTTTTCTTGGGTCATCTGTAGCTATTAATGCTGCTGGACCTGCTATTTTAATATCTTATATTTTGGGAGGAGTCTTGGTATATTTTATACTTTATGCTTTATCGGAAATGACTGTAGCAAATCCTGATTCTGGATCTTTTATGACCTTTGCAACACAAGCCTTTGGTCCAGGAACTGGATTTGTTGTAGGTTGGGTTTATTGGATTGGAATGGTTCTTTCGATGTCTAGTGAAGCTACTGCTATATCAATTTTATTACATAACTGGTTTCCTAATATATCAATAGCTATAGTTGGAAGTACAATTATAATTGGTGTAACTTTGCTTAATCTTTTAGGTGCTGATAAGCTAAGTAGGCTAGCAAGTGGTCTTGCAGCAATAAAGCTTTTAGCTATAGTTTCATTTATAATTATAGCATTATTACTAATTACAGGAATAATTCCAGGAAGAAGTGCAATAGGTGTTGGAGAATTAGTAAGGGAACCTTTGTTGCCAGGTGGAATAAGTGGTATTGCAGGAAGTATGCTTATAGTTGTATTTGCTTACGCTGGTTTTGAGATAATTGGATTGGCGGCTTCTGAGGCTGATAATCCTAAAGAAACAATTCCTAAAGCAATTAATTATACAGTTATAAGCCTTGTGGGATTTTACATACTTTCTATTATAGTACTACTTCCACTAATTCCTACAGTTGAACTTAATGAAAGCATAAGTCCAATGGTAGCTGCTCTTAACAAATGGGGAATTACATGGGCAGGCAGTATTATAAATATGGTACTTGTTACAGCTATACTTTCTGCATCACTTGCATCTATGTTTGGAATTGCAAGAATGTTAAGGTCTCTTGCAGATGAAGGTCACGCTCCTAAGTGGCTAAAAGATAAAAAAGATGTTCCTCATAAGGCAATAGTATTTTCAGGAATTTCTATGCTTTTGGGATTGGGTGTTGGACTATTATTTCCTAGAATTTATTTGTTTTTAATAAGTTCAGGTGGGTTTGCGTTACTTTTTACATATGCAGTAATTATGGCTACTCATATACGCTTTCGCATGCGAAATGGGTGTCCTCCTGATGGAAAATGTCAAATGCCTGGATTTCCATATATGTCTTGGATTGGTCTAATAAGTATGATTACTATTATTTTTAGCATGCCTCTTATTTCTGGGCAAGCGTCAGGTCTTATATGTGGTTTTGCAATGATAATTATATCTTCATTAATTTATTTAGGAATGAAAGTCTTTAATAATTCAGAAAAAAATAAAAATGGGAATATAAGGATAAACAGGAAAGTACATCAATCTAAATTAGCAACAGAGTTTTCTGATGAATTTACTGATAGCCATATGGAAAAAAGAGAAAAATAAGAGTTGTAAAAAAGAGTGTAATTGTAATAAAAATAGCTAAAAAAGTATAAATGCTATTATTTTACACTTGAAGCTATTTTTAGAGTTAAATATGAAACAATTGATGAATTTTCGCACCATTCATTATAAATTATGAATATAAAACTTATAACAAGTAAAAACTAAAAATGAGGTGGGGAAAATGACAAATAACAAATCTGATACAAATAAGAATGATAATAAGTCATCAAATACATCAATGCCAGCGGAAAATAGGGAGAGGCATAAGCCAGCAAAAGGCCTTCCTAGAGTGTAAAAATAACAAAGGACCATAACTTTGTGCAAATTTATGCAATATACACAGTACTAAATATATGTTTAGTGCTGTGCTTTTTTTGAATATATTACAACGAAGATATTTATAATGTTTAAAGAAGCACCTATTAAGGTAATATTTATACGTGCTGATTTGAAAAATGTAAGAGCAAAAAAATATTGGTGGAAAGTAAAATTTCTAGCAATATTTTAATTACAAAGTTATTAAAAGCTACCTTTTGTATCTTTTATATATAGTCATTTTTGTATGTAAGGGGTATAAAAAAAAGGCAAAAGCAGATAATAAAAATGGTTGCATTATGTTAATATCATAAGTAGATAACTAAAAGAAATCATAGAATTCTATCATTTTTGTTTTATGTAAAAGAAAAAGATGAAATATGAAAAAAGCAAATGAAAGGAGATAAGATGGAAGATAAAAAAGTGAAAATAGAAACAGGATGGAACTTAGACAACAGTTATGCTCAATTGCCAGAATTGTTTTTTACTAAACAGAGTCCAACATCTGTGAATTCACCGAAGCTTATCATTCTCAATGATCATCTTGCCGCATACCTCGGGTTGAACGTTCAGTCACTGCAAAAGATTGAGGGAGTAGCAGTGTTTGCTGGAAACCAGATACCAAAAGGTGCTTTGCCTATTGCTCAAGCTTACGCAGGTAATCAATTCGGACATTTTACTATGCTAGGAGACGGTCGGGCTGTGCTGCTTGGTGAGCAAATTACACCTCGAGGTGATCGCGTTGATATTCAGCTCAAGGGTTCAGGTAGAACGCCTTATTCACGAGGTGGTGATGGCAAAGCAGCACTTGGACCAATGCTACGTGAATATATAATCAGCGAAGCAATGTATGCACTTGGTATTCCTACTACCCGTAGCCTAGCCGTTGTAACAACTGGTGAGTCAGTATTTCGAGAAACTAAACTTCAAGGTGCAATTCTAACTCGTGTGGCTGCCAGCCATCTGCGTGTAGGCACATTTCAATACGCAGCAGAGTGGGGCACAGTCGAAGAACTCCGGGCTCTGGCTGATTATGCACTAAAGCGACACTTTTTAGATGGTGACGGTGCTGAAAACCGCTATCTGTTCTTACTTCAGGAAGTTATTAAGCGTCAGGCAGCGCTCATTGCAAAATGGCAGATGGTTGGTTTTATTCATGGGGTAATGAACACTGATAACGTGACAATTAGCGGAGAAACTATTGATTATGGGCCTTGTGCCTTCATGGATACTTATGATCCAGCAACGGTATTCAGTTCCATTGATAGGGAAGGTCGCTACGCCTATGGAAATCAGCCATATATTGCTGGATGGAATCTCGTGCGATTTGCTGAAACTCTATTACCTTTGCTGCATGATAACAAAGAGAAGGCTGCGCAGTTGGCTCAGGATGCAATTTCAGATTTTACTAAGTTGTATCAAAAGAATTGGCTATCAGGAATGAGAACAAAACTAGGAATATTTAATGAAGAACCTCAGGATGAAAACCTTATTAAAAGTCTGCTTAGTATAATGCACAAGCATGGTGCTGATTATACCAATACCTTTCGTGGATTAACTTTTGATGATTTCTCGGATATGGACTTGTTTGATACTGAGCCATTTGCTGAGTGGCATAAAAAATGGGAGGAAAGACTGAGTAGGCAGGAGGAATCAAAAGATTGCTCTCTAGAGCTAATGAAAAGTTCAAATCCTGCGATAATCCCTCGCAACCACAGAGTAGAAGAGGCGCTAGAAGCCGCGGAGAAAAAAGGAGATTACAGCGTGATGGAAAAGCTTCTTAATGTGATTTCGAGTCCTTACGTTTATTCAGATGAACAGGCTGGTTACATATCACTACCTGAGAAATCTACTTGTCCTTATCGAACATTTTGTGGTACTTAATATATAGAACAAGGCATCCCAATATACTTTTATATCTTTATATACTATAAAACAGGCAAGCGAAAGTGATTGCAAATTTACAATTAGATATATATTTATATTGTAGCTCATAACTTACATAATTAAATATAATGGTGGATTCTAAAGTTTGCATTTCGCCTCCACCATGAAACCCACAAAAACCATAATTGATTTTCGTGGGTTATTTAGTTTGTAATTTTAGGGCTATATAAGTACTGTGCTGATAATTAGAAAGATGAAAATGTAAAAATATTTGAATTATAATTTTTGAAAGAGAACACCAAATCAATATGAATCTTAATTGTCTTTATTTTTCTTATTAATTTCAGAATAAATTTTTATTTATATGCCAATCTAATATTAAATATATAATTTTAAATAATTATATAGAGTGGAGGGTATTACAATGAAAATATTAAGAAAAATAATTACACTAATTCTGGTTATGTTAATTATTTTTACATTAACAAGTACGAATCAAGTTAATATATCTGCTAATTCGAATATAAATTTTAAAAGTAGAAAAATAGTTAACGTTGCAGTAATAATTCACTCACTTGAGCATCAGTATATAATAAAACTTAGAGAAAGCTTAGAAAATATTGAAAAAGAAAGCAAGAACAATATTAAATTTACTTTCTTTGATGCAAAAGATAATATAGCTATACAGAATGAAATATTAGATTCTGCTCTTAAAAGTAATTTTGATTTAGTTATATTAAACTCAACAGATAAAAAAGAAAATTTTGTAGAAGACGTTATCAATAAAGTTAAACAAGAAGACATTCCATTAATTCTAATGTATATTGCTCCAGAAATAGTATTAAAAGTTTCTAAAATCTATAATAAAGTTGCTTTTGTAGTGCCAGATTCTAAGAAGCCAGGTACTGCAGAGGGGAAAATTCTTGTTGATTTATGGAATAGTAATAAGAAAGCCATAGATAAAAATGGTGATGGCATACTACAATATATTCTGTTACAAGGTGTAACTGATGATCCGCAAACAATTGATAGAACTAAGTATGCTATTGCAAAAATTAATGATTCAGGAATAAAAACACAACAGCTTGAGCTGATACATGCTAATTGGTTAGAAGAGTTAGCTAAAAGTTCTATTGATAACTTGTTTCTTAAATACAACGATAAGATTGAAGCAATAATTTCAAACAATGATGAAATGGCAATAGGTGCTATTAAAGCACTACAAAAATATGGATACAATAAAGGTGATAAATCAAAAAATATAGCAGTCGTTGGAATTGATGGAGTACCTGAAGCAAAAGATTTAATTGATAAAGGTCTTATGACTGGCACTGTTATTCAGGATTCTAAGGTAGCAGCTGAAATGTTTTATACTATTGGAATGAACTTAATTAATAATTTGAATCCTACAGAAAATACGAACTATGAGATTGTTGATGGAGAAATTATAATTCCATATCAGTATGATATATATACAGGTAAGGAAAATAATCCATAAATATATTAGAATTTGATAAGGAAGAAGTGGTAGCAAATTCAATTTCGCGAAAATACCATTTAGAGTAAAAGTCAATATTGAATTTATTACCTTTTAATGATAATATATATTGACGTGTTTAAATTTACAAAAACATATAAAAATATACAATATAATATGACTAAAAACTTTAATGAAATTAAAAAATTGGAGACTGTGAAGAATTCTCTTATTTGGGTACCTTGAGAATTTGGAGTTAGTGGTGCAACCGACCAATAATCAGCTTAATAACTGATTGTTGGTTTTATTTTTATAAAAATAGAGGGGGGAATTGTTTTATAATATACAGTTAAATAAATTATAGACTACATAGATTATAAGTAGTCTATGTATAACACTCTATGATAAGGGGAGTATGATACCTTATACAGATAGTAAGAAGGTGATAAGTATGAATTATAAAGTAGGAAAAAGTTCTAAAAGTGATTTAAAAGAAGCAATATATGAGGCTACAATGGAACTTAAATCACCTAAATTAATATTGTTTTTTTCTGATGTTGAACATTTTGAAGTATATTC
The DNA here is from genome assembly GCA_003129525.1 of Clostridium beijerinckii. NCBI lineage: Bacteria > Bacillati > Bacillota > Clostridia > Eubacteriales > Clostridiaceae > Clostridium > Clostridium beijerinckii. The sequence continues at coordinate 2,800,262 of CP029329.1, forward strand.
TGAAGAAATGAAAGATAAATTTAAAAATAGTATTATTATTGGGTCTACTACATTTGCAGGATTCTGCAGGGATGGAGCTTATAAAGATACATTGATTGTAATGGGTATTGAAGATGGAATTGAATGTTATGCAGATGTATTAGAAGAGGTGGATAAATATCCAATAAAATATGTTGACAGAGTAACTGAATGTATAAAGAAATTCAATAATATTTCTAATACGGTGTGCTTTGAAGTTTCCACAGCTTTAATAAGTTGTGAAGAATTAGTTTTATCAACACTAAATTCTGTACTTAAGGAAAAGAAGATTCCACTATTTGGAGGATCATCAGGTGATCGCGGTAGAGCAGAAAAAACAATGATTTCTTTTAATGGTAAAGTATATAACAACGCATGTGCTTTTGTAATAATTAAAAATTTAGGTGGTAAAATTAGATTATACAGAGAAAATATTTATAAACCAACTACTCATTATTTTACAGCAACTAAAGTAGATGTAAGTAATCGTATAGTATACGAATACGATAACAAACCAGCTGCAAAAGTAATAGCAGAAGCCTTAAATACGACAGTTGAAGATCTTCCTAAATACTTAGATAGTTACCCTCTTGGAAGAATTATTGGAAATGATATGTATATTACTGCAAATCAGATGGTTACTAAAAATAATGGAATGTCATATCATGCAAGGGTATATAATAATTCTCAAATGGTACTTTTAGAACCTGATGATTATAAAAATGTAATTAATGAAACAATAGACAAAATAAAAAAGGATGTTCCAAATCCATCATTAGCTATAATGATAAACTGTTTAGCAAGATCAATACTTTTTGAGAAAGATGGATATTTAAATGAATTTGCTAAAACAATGAGTAGTGCCTTAGGTGATTATATTGGGTTTGCAGGCTATGGAGAACAGCTGAATGATCAACATTTTAATCAAACAATGGTTCTTGCTATATTTGAATAGATGAGGGTAATAAGATATGAAGTGGTTTAAATCAAATAAAAATGAAAATATAAATTTAAATGAAGAAGTGAAGTTGAAAATAGAACAAGATAGAAAATCAGACTTAGAAAAGACTTTTAATTATGATAAGAGTATTAATTATGGTGTATTACATATAGAAAAAAAATTAGAAGAGTTTATGGATGAAGAAGTTAAAGTAACTCAATCAATCAAAGAAATCGATAATACATATTCGCAAATCAATAATATACAAGATATGATTAACAGTTTAGATTCTAATTTTAATGAGTTTAGTCAATATGCTAATAAAATAAATGGTGTTATGAATAGTTCTGAAGTTGCAGTAAAACAAGCGGATAATAAAATGGGAACATTAGCAGATAAAATCAATGGGACATGCACTCAGCTTGATTTAATTACAGACGCATTTCATATATTAGAAAATAATTCTAAGAATATTCAAGATATGTCAAATAGTATAACAGATATAGCAAGTAGTACGAATCTTTTAGCATTAAATGCATCAATTGAAGCTGCTAGAGCAGGAGAAGCTGGTAGAGGATTTGCCGTAGTAGCAGATGAAATAAGAAAATTATCATCATCAACAACAGAATTAGTAAATGGAATTGATAAAAGTGTTAAGACACTATATGAAAGTATAGATTCACTAAGAGAAGAAATTGAAAATTCTAAAGCAGCAATTAGCGATAATTTTGAATATGCACAGAATGTTCAAAAAGATTTCAAACACGTAACTGATTGTACTAATGAAGTAAAAGATTTTAGTAAACATATAATTATAGGAATTGAACGTACAAGCTCAGAAATTAATGGAGCAGCAACAGGCGTTGGTTCTGTTGCTGAACTTGTAGCTTCTTTTGGGGACAAGCTAGATAAATTGAATTTAAGAATGAGCAAAAGGTCAATTATCATTTGCGATATTATTAACTTTTTACAACAGATTCATAACATGTTAACTGAGTCTTTAAAAAATAAAAAATGATAAATTAGAAAATATTTATAATATGCAATTTATATTAAATACTTAACATAAATTGAAATTAATAATAAGATTGCATAATAAACAGAAATGGTAGTTCATAAAAATGAACCACCATTTTTTAATTTATAAAAAGTACTAACTATTTGATTTTTACTAGAACATAAAAGTCACCACTATATGGATATTGAGAATTAGATTTTTCAATATTAAGGTTTAATGCCACGAGAGAGATAATGGCCTTATCATTTTCCAATGTGAATGTTGCCTGATCTGCAGTCATGGAGTCTTTACTAATCTGATAATTTCCAACAGATGAAGTATCAAACTTACCAAAAACCTCTTTCATGTTAACTCGTATAAGTTCCTCACCTTTGTCATTTGACAACCACACTTTACCTAAATCGAGTGAGTTAGTATTTGAAATGGTATAAGTTTCACCCGATTTTTTAAAATCACAGAGTTTATTGCTATAATCTGGATTATCTTTTTCAAAATAAAAGTTAACTACTACTAAAGCATCATAACCGGAGACTATTATAGGTGACTGTTGGTTTAATGACATGTGAACTGATTCTTGTCCATACATATTTTCTCCATATCGGTAAAATCCAAAGGTATCATAGAAGTTGTTATATTGATTAAAATCTTTTCCTAAGTACCCTATATTCTTTGTATATTCCATAATTTCAAGGTAGTTTATGGTATTGGAGATGATTTTTTTATCTTTTTCAGGAACAGATGCATTTGGTATTATTTTATTATGATTAAGCATGTTGTTTTTAATCAGTACACTTTCTAGCATTTTAAGTTGGTTTGTACGACTGATTGTAAAGGCATCTACTGGCGGCACAATGGAGACGAGTGAAAAAGCAATCAAAAGTATTGCTACAATACCATTTTTTCGTATTGGGATAAAACTTAGGAAAACTCCAGAAATGGCTGCAAATATTCCGAACAAAATTACATAATAACGTCCATGAGTAATCCCTGTATCTTGGGTTCTAAGGGCAGAGGACACAATTTGAAATAACACAATTGGAACAAGAACTTTCGGGAAAATTTTTCGAAAAAGTTCAGCAAATTTATTTTCAATCCTACTAGCAAGAATATAGAGCAGGATGACGGTAATAGCAAAACCAACGAGCATAGGTTCAAGAAGATTATCTGTCCAAAAACTTCCTGCGATGTTTTTTACAATGTATATTACGAGGATAACTGTATAAATTGATAATAGAGGAATTATTATATACGAGATTAGAATCTCCAAAAATCTTGGACAGATTGAAGAGCTAGCTATCTTTTCATTATTATGATCTAGGCTTTCATTAAAAAGATTTTTGCTCGAAACACCTGGATAGACCGGAATAAGTGACAAGAAATATATTGGTGCAAAGAGGACTGAAATTATATTTAAAGCATGAATATATACCTTTTCATCTACTTGAAAAAGAAGTAAATCAATAGCTACAAGAATCAGTGATATGCCAATAAGGAGTACCACTGAAAATAGCAAAGAATTAAAAAATGACTTGAATGATGACATAAAACTTTCATTGAAACTGATAGTGCTTTTAATCACTGGCACCCATATATATGCGATAATAAGTGCGAACAGAGCAACTGATGTTCTAATCCATGTTTCTAAGTTGGTAGTTGTGTACTGATTGACAATGAGGAAATATCCGAATGTCAAGAGTATACAGATAAGCATCAAAACAAGACGGTGTGAGAATTTTTCGAAAAATCGTTCAAAGGCTGCCTGGGCAACAAAGCTAAGGCACCCTCCAATCACAAATGTCAGAAGAAGTTTGTAAAAAGGTTCGTCAAGGTTTATACTTTGTGCATTTACAATTGCAGCTGCAAGAAGAAAAAGTACAGTTAATGGATAGCGAGATATTGCATCATATAATCCACTAAGCTTGCTTCTTAAATTATATTTAAATTTCATATTTGAATCCTCCTTTACGTATGGTGATTATAATCTCAACAGCAGATATTTTATTAATTAATAAGATTCTCTTTATATATAAATATTCCATATATTCTGACAATTATCCTCTAAGATAATTGCACCGAAATTAGAATATTTTTTTAATTAAAACGCATCCTAAGATTAAATAGATATCATGGAGGATTGCAATGAGCATTTTGAAAAAAATATTAATATTTATTATGATTTCAGTTATGATAATGGTTCTAATAGTAGGAATTTCTAAAGATAATGTATCTGCTAGTTCAAATTTTGGTGAAATGGCTCCTGTTAAGGTAGCTGTATTCCTAGATAACTCTAATGCTATGTATATTTCTCTTCTTAAACAAAATTTAGAGCATATTGAAAAAGAAAATGAAAATAAAGTCAAATTTACTTTCTTTGATGCAAAAGATAATCAAGCTGTACAAAATGAAAGTATTGAAAAAGCCCTTACACAAAAATTTGACCTTTTCATTGTAAGCATAATTAGTCCTAACTTAAAGGATGTAGAAAGCACTTTGATTAAAGTTATGGAAAAAAACATTCCTTTAATTTTAAATCCAGACCCAGTTCAAAACATAATAAATTTTGTTAAACCTTATAAGCGATTTGTAGTGATTGGAGCAGATTATGAACAATCGGGTACTATGGAGGGACAAATTCTTGCTAAAGAATGGAATTCTAATAAAGCGTTTATAGATAAAAATCATGATAACATATTGCAGTATGTTATGTTAAAAGGCAGAAGTGGCAGTCCATTAACATATTTAAGATCAAAGTATTCCATTTTAGCACTTAATAATGCTGGAATAAAAACAGAAGAACTTGCAGTCCCTTATTGTGAATGGCTACAAGATTGTGCTAAAAGTTCTATTGAATCTCTGCTTCTTAAACACGGTAACAAAATTGAAGCTATAATTTCAAATAATGATGCTATGGCAGTAGGTGCTGTGGAAGCCTTGCAGAAATATGGGTATAATAAAGGTGATGAAAAAGCTACAATACCAGTTGTAGGAATTGATGGAATGCCAGCTGCTAAAGATTTAATAAAAAGAGGTTTTATGTTAGGAACTGCTGTTGTAGATCCTCGTGATCTTGCAGAAGCTCTTTATGCTATTGGAATGAATTTAGCTTCTGGTAAGTCCTCTCTTGAAAATACAAAATATAAATTTGATGATACAGGATTTACAGTTCATCTAGATTACAAGGAATACATAAAATAATATTAATTATATTGTAGCTTTGGATGATTACTTGCGAATTGAGTGGAATAGATTATATGAAAATATTAAAGTTGTATTTTAGCATATAGGTAATATAAGACTGAAGATAATGTAGTCAAGGGTGTAAGAATATGTTAATATATTTAAATAGGAATAGCTATTAATGGTGTTCTTATTTTGGGTTTAGTTGGTAACAAGATACTACATTTTTAGTGTGGTTGTTATAAAAAACTGTTGACTGTATAGTAGACAATTAATTATTTTATTTGGAGGTGTATATGAGAGTTGTTAATGTCTCCAATTTGAAGGGAGATGAAATCCTTGGAAAGCAGATTTTTGATGAATCAGGTAGAGTTTTACTTAGTGTTGGAGTAAAGCTCAGACCTTATTACATTGAAAGAATTAAAGGACTTGGCATTTATTCAGTATATATTGATGATGACATGTCAAAAAATGTAATTATCGAAGAAAGTATTTCTGAAAAAACAAGGCAAATGAGTAAACATGCAGTTAAGGAAATGACTGAAAGATATTGTCGTGAAGGAAAAACTGATAATAGCAGCGTTATGAATTCAGTAAACTCAGTTATTGAGGATATAATATCAAATAAAAATGTTTTGATAAATGTTGCAGAAATAAGTGCAAGTGATAACAATATATATTCCCATTGCGTGAATGTCTGCGTATTATCTACAATAATAGGGACTCATATGGGTTACAGTGTATCAAAGCTTAAAGATATAGCTATGGGTGCAATGTTACATGATATAGGTAAAATAAAAATCCTAAATGATAAAAAAATTTCAGCACAGTTTAATACTAAGGAAGAATTAGATAAATATATTGAACTTATGCATCCAAAGGTTGGTTATGACATTTTAGGAGAACAGCATGTTTGGAATGCATATGTCAAGGTAGCTGTATTAATGCATCATGAAAGAAGTGATGGTAGTGGCTATCCTTTAAAACTAAAAGGTGATGAAATAAACCAAATTGCAAAGATAGTGTCAATATGTGATGTATTTGATAATTTGATATCAGGAAGAAGTACGGGTGAACGTAAAACGGTATATGAGGTTATTGAATATCTTGTGGGTATGAGTAACATTTATTTTGATGCAGAAATGGTGCGCAAATTCACAATGAACATAGCTGCTTTTCCAACAGGAAGTGGAGTTATTCTAAGTTCGAATGAAAAGGGATTAGTAGTAAGGCAAAATAATTCAATGCCAATGCGACCTGTGATAAAAGTTATATATGATAAAGTTGGAAATGTACTTTTAGAACCTTATGAAATTGATTTATTAAAAGAATTAACTCTTTTTATTACAGAAACCTGTGAAATTTAGATGTTTGGGAGGGATTTTATGAGTGATGTAGACAAGTGGACAAATACTAGTTATTCTAATGATTGTCTAAAACTAATTAATAATATTTTTCGGAGATTTTTAGAGATAGACAGTATTAATTATGCGAGTTTATTAAAAAAATCATTGGAGGAAATTGGTTTATTTTTTAATTTTGATAGAATTTTTGTCTATTATTTTTCTGAAGATCCTACTTTTATGCAAATGGAATGTCAATGGAATAAGAAAGATATAAGACCCAAAAGAGAAATGCAGGAGGAAGAGGTAGTTTATACTCTTCCATGGTTGATGCGTGAAATTAAGAATAATGATTTTGTAGCAATAAATAATATAGAGGAACTTCCTGCCGAAGCAATATTTGAGGCAGAAGTTTTTAGTGGTGAAGGAATAAAAGCTTCTCTTATAATTCCGTTAAAAAATGAAAATAAGTTAATTGGGTTCATGGGCTATGAAAGTTTGTCAAAGCCTATAACATGGGAAGAAGATGCAATTAATGTATTAAGAAATATTTCAAGCTTTTTTTCATTTATAAGATCAAAAATTGCCAAGGAAAGAGAATATAAATCAATGCTTGATGGACAAGCAATTTTACTTAATAATTCTCAGTCTCAGATTTGGGCATTAAGCAATGTTACTTCTTATGCGACTGTTAATGAAGCACATGCAGAGTTTTTCGGAAAGAAGAAAAGTGATTTAGAATATCAGGACTTATTTGATATATTTGATATAGACACTGCAAATAAGCTTTCTGCAAACAATTGGGATTTGTTTCAAAAAAATGATCCAGCAGAAAAAGAACTTAAGATTAAGAATTGGAAAGACGAAGATAGATTGCTTCAAATCAAAAGTAAACCTGTGAGGGATGAAACTGGTAGTATTAAGTATCTTATTTGCACTGCTGAAGATATTACAGAGCAACGGTTAGCAGAAACTGAATTGTACAAGGCAAAAGAGCTGGCAGAAGCAGCCAATATTGCAAAGAGTCAGTTCCTTGCAAATATGTCTCATGAAATAAGAACACCGATGAACGGAGTATTTGGATTTCTTCAGTTGTTGCAATCAACTAATTTGTCTATAGAACAAAAAGAGTTTATACGTGAAGCAAAATCTGCTTCAGAGGTATTATTACATATTATTAACGATATACTAGATTTTTCAAAGATTGAAGCTAAAAAATTAACCATGGAAAAGATTAGGTTTAACTTAAGAACTATTATTGAAGATACTATTTCATTCCTTGTCCCTAATGCTACAGAAAAAGGGCTTCAACTTAATTCTATAATTAAAGCAGCTGTTCCAGAAGAGGTTATTGGAGATCCATCAAGGCTTAGACAGATATTAAACAATCTTATAAGCAATGCAGTGAAATTTACAGAAAATGGTGAAATTTCTGTTACAGTTGATTACTTAGAGGAAGAAAATGAAATAGCTATACTTAGCTTTGAAGTAAAGGATACTGGAATTGGAATCCATAAAGAGGATATTCATAAGCTATTTCAATCTTTTAACCAAGCAGATGCTTCTACAACTAGAAAATACGGAGGAACAGGACTTGGACTTGCCATATCTAGCGAATTAGTCAAAATGATGGGTGGAGAAATTTGTGTTGAAAGTAAGCTTTCGGAAGGTTCGACATTCAAATTTTATGTGAGACTCGAAATAGCAAAAAAAGTCTCAGAAGAAAAATTTATGTTTGAAAAGCTTGACGATATTAATATTTTGATTGTTGATGATAATAAAAATAACAGGAAGAGTATAAGTTCGTATTTTGAAGGAACAGAATTGAAGGTATTCGAAGCCAAGGATGCTGGTAATGCGATTACCACAATAATTTCAAATGCAAGTACAGAAAACAAAATAAGTATTGCTATCATAGACTATGAAATGCCAGGCATGAATATTTATGAACTTGCAACTACATTAAAAAATATACCTTTTGCAAAGAATATTAAACTCATACTTATGACTTCCAGAAATCAAATAGAAGATGGCAAGGCTGCAAAAGAATATGGCTTTTCAGGGTATTTGTCCAAGCCTCTACGAAGAGACGAGTTATTCAATTGTATTGATATAGCATTGGGTTTAAAAAAAGAAGATGAAAAAGAACAACAAGTTGTAGAGAAACATATTGTTAAAGAAGTTAAAAATGGATTAAAACCGAGGATTTTATTGGTTGAAGATAATGAAGTGAATCGGAAAATTGTTATAAGTATTCTCAAATCTCATAATATGACTTGTGATGTGGCATTGGATGGTAGTGAAGCGTTAAAAGCAGTGTTAGAGAAAGATTATGATATTGTTTTTATGGATTGCCAGATGCCAGTAATGGATGGGTATGAAAGTACAGCTAAAATAAGGTTGCTTGAAGGCGATAAAAAGCATACTACAATTATTGCAGTGACTGCTAATGCCATGGAGGGTGACAGTGCAAAGTGTATTGAAGCCGGAATGGATGCTTATATTAGTAAACCTATTAATTTTGATATTATGTTTAGGATGATAGAAGAAAGTACTAAGAAGAGTGAGGCAGGGTCTGAGTATAGTAGTTTAATATATAGTTATATTGATCAATTTGCTGAAATATCAGGACTTGAAAAAGATGATGCAAAAGAAATACTTGAAGATTATATAAAATGTCTACCAGATTTATTGAATGGTATTGAAGATGCAATTGATAGTAATAATTTAAAAAAATTGGCAAAGTTGACTCATGAGTTAAAAGGTTCTTCTGGAACTCTAAGAATAACATCTATTCATGAATTAGCTATAAAGCTTGAGGAAAAAGCTATTAAACAAGAAATAGATGAATGTGCTAGACTTTTTATTCAAATAAAAGATTTGTTTTATTAAGAATATGGAAGTAAATAATACATCCAGGCTGGCTTATTATTTTTTGAAGATACCTTAGGTAATATTCAAAAATCAGTAATTAAAATTAGAGATATGAAGGAGTTTTTAATATGAAAAAAATATTAATAGTTGATGATTCATCGTATATGAGAAAATTTGTAACAAAGATTGTTGAAAAAGGTGGTTTGTATATAATATATGAGGCATCAAGTAAAGACACTGCAATAGAGACCTTTGAGAATGAAAATCCAGAGATTGTAATTTTAGATTTAAATATGTCTGAAGTCAGAAAAGATGGTATTGGTGTATTAACTGAAATAATGAATATTAATCCCGAAGCAGTTGTAATTATTATATCAGCAGTAGGATATGAAGATGTTAAAGATGAATGTATAGCACTGGGAGCTAAGAGCTACATTCAGAAACCTTTCGATACTAAAATTTTATTACAAACACTAGAAGAATATAGATAATATTATAGAAGCTTTTTTTGATAATATACCAGATTACTATTTATATGGGCTTTAGTATGAAGCTTTTTTCTAATAAGAAAGATAATAATTCCAATAGAGATGCAAAAAAATCAAGAGATAAGGTGCAATCCTTAGCTCTTTTTTGCCTGAAAATAAGTAGAAAATTTGGAATGAAAACAGAAGGATATTTAGTCCCTTTGTTTAAATATAAGCAATGAAAGGTTGTAAGTTATATGGTATACTTAGATAAATATGCCATAAGTCAAATAGCTAGAGATGTAATGGCTATATTTGATTTTGATTTAGAATTTTATGGACATAATGAACTAAGGAGAAGTGGTTTTTAAATGAGAATAAAATATAAACTTTTAATCAGTTATTTAGTTTTAATTGTATTTACCGTAAGCGTATTAGGCTTTTTAATTGCTAAAAAATCAAACAATGCGGTGGTCAATGAGGTAAATGAAAAAAGTCAGCGTTTAACAGAATCAATTAGTACAACTCTTAGTGTAAGAAATGATCTGCTCACAGAAAAATCTTACGGGGACTTAAATTTTGCGAATACCGTATTAAATAAGTTTGCTGATTTAAATGTAGATTATAATGAAAGTGTAAGAGTTGGAGAGTTTAATTTACCGGTTTTATATGCCGGAAAGCAAAGGTTATCCATAGACGATACTATAGTTGATGAGATTAAACAGTCTACAGGTACCGTTGCAACTATATTTTTATTGCATGATGATAAACTCATAAGAGTTTCCAGTACAATTTTTGAAGATGACAAGAGGGTAGTAGGTACATATATACCTAGTGATTCTGTTGCTTATAAAAAAACAATTAATAATGAAGAATATATCGGTAATATTGTAATAGAAGGTATTGGCTATGTAACAAGAATGAAACCATTATTGGATAAAGATAAAAAGGTCATAGGGGCAATAGGTATAGGAAATAAAATTCTTAATAATTACTTAGACGAAACATTAATGAATATTAAATTAGGAAAAACTGGGCATGTATATATACTAGATTCTGAAGGTAATGTAATTACTCATTCATCTGAAAAAGGAAAGAATGTAAACCAATATGATTTTGTTCAAAAAATGCATTCAACTAAAAATGGAACAATTGAGTATACCTATGATGGAGTTAAGAAGGTAGGTTATTATCAATATTTTGAATCTTGGGATTGGTATATAGTTACTTCGGCTGATTATGATGAAGTAAACGCGTCATCTAAATCAATTTTGACAATGACAATAGTTACTGGGCTAATAATAATTCTTTTAGGTGGAATTGTGGCATTATTTTTGTCTAATACTTTAGTTAAACCTGTTAATAAGTTGAAATCTTGTATGGAGATAGCTGGGAAGGGAGATTTAACTATACGCTGCAATATAGATAGTAAAGATGAGATTGGAATACTAGCAAATAGTTTTAATAATATGTTGGAAGAAAACAAGAGGTTGCTAGAAGAAACAGTACAATATGATAATTTAAAAACAGAATTTATTGCTAATATGTCTCACGAATTAAGAACACCTTTAAATATTATATTTTCAACAGCTCAGTTATTTGATGTACTTATAAGTAAAGGTGAAAACCTAAATACTGATAAAATAAGAAATTATACAAAGAGTATGAAACAAAATTGTAACAGATTACTAAGACTCGTGAACAACTTAATTGATATGACAAAAATTGATTCTGGATTTATGGATTTGGATCTTAGAAATGAAAATATAGTACAAGTTGCAGAGGAAATAACACAGTCAACTGTTGAATACGTACAATATATGTCAAGAACTATTGTATTTGATACAGATCAAGAAGAAAAAGTTATGGCTTTTGATTCAGAAAAACTAGAGAGGATTTTGCTTAATTTAATTTCCAATGCCACTAAATTTACTAACCCAGGAGATAAAATTAATGTAACTTTATACGATAAAGGTGATCATGTTATTATTTCGGTAAAGGATACAGGAAGAGGAATTCCAGAAGAAAAACTATCACAGCTTTTCCAAAGATTTAAACAAATAGATCCATTGCTAAATAGAAGTCATGAAGGCAGTGGTATAGGATTAACCATAGTTAAAGCATTAGTTGAGATGCAGGAAGGATCAATAGAAGTAAAAAGTAAGTATGGAGAAGGCACAGAGTTTATAATATGCCTGCCTGCTAAGGTCATTTCAGCAGAGAATCATGCTATGAAAGTTAAAAGTGATTCTACAAACAAATCAAATATTGATAATATAAATATCGAGTTCTCAGATATTTATAGCTAAGATATATGTAGAAGTAGTTATGATATATTATACATGGTAGTTATTTTGAATCAGAAATAAATGGTTGTAGATGGATTATTAAACATACTTTGAAGGTGAAATTATAAAGTACAAATCATGGGAAGGTTTGATTAGTAACCACAATAGCTACTAATCAAACCTTAAGTTTATTTTAATTTATCAATCATCTCTGGTGTATAAGTCTTTATTTTATTATCTCTCTATTTTTAATATAAAATCCCATTTCTTAATTATTGGCGGCTGCAGTATTATTAAGTTCAACGATTGCTTATAACGTAAATATATCTTATTCACAAATTCGTAACAGAATTACAAAGTTTCAACACTTGAATTTAATTTTACTTTTTCTACTGGCTGATTATACATTAAGAATAAAAAGATACCAAATAAAATAATTACAGAACCAATGAGCTGATTGATAGTAATTATATTTCCAAAAATAAAGTATGATAGTATACACGTTCCAATGGGTTCTCCCAAAATGCTCATTGAAATTGTTGAAGCACTTACCCATTTAATCAGCCAGTTAAAAATTGTTTGTCCCATTATTGTTGAAATAAATGCTAAGCCAAAAAACCACAACCAATCAGATGTTGGGTATCCTGTTAATGGATAGCCAAGAACAAGTGAATATCCTAGTAAGAATAAGGCACTTGATGAATAAGCTATTAAAGCATAGGGAACGAGAGATAAAACTTTTCTTAGATGTTGACCAATAAAAAAATAAACTGTTATTGTTGCAGCACCTAGCAAAGCAAGAATATCTCCAAACAATGCTGTACCACCAATATTAAAATCGCCCCATCCAATTATAAAACTACCAACTACAGCTAGTATTCCTCCGCCAATTGCAAATCCTTTTAATTTTTCACCAAAGAAAAAATAGCCTCCAATAAATGCAAATAAAGGTTGAAGGGTAACAAATACGGTTGAACTTGCTATTGAAGTAAAACGCAAAGATTCAAACCAAAGTCCATAATGCAAAGCAAGAAAAGCTCCAGCAAGACTACCTAACAGCCATTGTTTTCGAGATAAACTTTGCATTTCTTTAAATGTTTCTTTGCGAAGAAACAATGTGGGTAGTAAAAGAAAAGTAGTAAATATCATACGATAAGTTGCTATAATTGGTGCAGGCGCACTAGAAAGTTTTACAAATATAGCAGACGTTGAAAGAGCAAAAACTCCAATAAATAGTATCAAATAAAGTGAAAAATTTCGTGTGTTATTCATAATAGTCCTCCTATTTTATTTTGAAGCATAACAAATAACTCTATTAAAGAGTCTATGTAAATAAAGCAAAACATTTGATATTAAGAGCAAGTGCTTATTAAAATAAGCATGTTGATATTATATAATACATTTTTATTATACACAAAGCTTTTTATAGACTATCTAAAAGGAACTTCTTCGGAAATCCATTTAGTTAGTATGTTAATAAGATTATAATCACAATAGATTAATAAAGTAATATTTTTTCATTTTGTTATTGACTTAGAGTTAACTTGATGTTCTATAATAAAATTAAACTAAATTAATTTATAGTTATTTTGAAGGAGTTCAAAATGGAATTTTTAGAATTAGCAAAAAAGAGATATTTTATTGCTTAGATATTGTCCATTCACTCAAGCAGTATAATCAAACAAGAGAGTAATTGATTATTCGTAGTGAAGGCTCAAAAGCGAGTTAAGAGGAGGTAAAATTTTTAATGAATGTTAGTAGGAATTTGACAAAAGGTAATCCTGCGAAATTAATACTGTTATTTACTATTCCTTTATTAATAGGGAATATTTTTCAACAGTTCTATAGTATAGCTGATACATTCATTGTTGGACGTACTATAGGAGTTAATGCTTTAGCAGCAGTTGGTTGTACAGGGAGCATAATGTTTTTGATTTTAGGATTTGCTCAAGGGTCAACAGCTGGCCTTTCAATTATTACAGCACAAAAATTTGGTGCTGAGGATACACAAGGTGTTAAAGAAAGTTATGTAGCAGGTATAGCAATCAGTATGATAGTAACTATAGTTCTTACGACTATAAGTACAATTTTTGCTAGATCTATATTAGTATTAATGAATACGCCGCCAGAAATTATAGACGATGCATATAGTTTTGTATTTGTTATATTCATTGGTATAATAGCATCTATGTTTTTTAACTTTTTTTCAAACATTATTCGTGCTTTAGGAGATAGTAGAACACCATTATTATTTTTGATAGTAGCATGTATTCTAAATGTAATTTTAGAGTTTGGCTTTATATTAATATTAAAAATGGGGGTGGCAGGAGCAGCATGGGCAACTGTCATAGCACAAGGTGTTTCGGCTTTATTATGTATGTGGCATATAAAAAGAAACTTACGAATACTTAGATTAAAAAAGAGTGACTTAAAAATATCAAAAGAAGTTTTTTTAGAGCATATAAAGATTTCACTGCCAATGGGATTTCAAGCGTCTATAATAGCTATTGGTGCTATTATATTACAATTTGCACTTAATAGTCTTGGTGCGACTTCTGTAGCGGCATATACTGCTGCTCAAAAGATTGATTCCATCGCAGTTCAACCTATGATGTCCTTTGGTATAACTATGGCTACTTATACAGCTCAAAATTATGGTGCTGGAAAAATTGATAGGATAAGGGAAGGTGTAAAGCAATGTGTTATTATATCAGTTACATTTAGTATTGTGGTAGGACTTATCAATATTTTTGCAGGACATTTTCTTACAGGCATGTTTGTTGGATATGATCAAAAAGAAGTTATTTTATTATCGCAAACTTATTTAACTTCTAACGGATTATTTTATTTCTTACTTTCATTACTTTTTATATATAGATATACTCTTCAAGGGTTAGGACAAAGCTTTATTCCAACAGTAGCAGGGATAATGGAATTGATCATGAGATCATTTGCAGCAATTATATTATCAAAACCATTAGGATTTTTAGGAGTATCTTTATCAAATCCTTTAGCGTGGCTTGGTGCATGTATTCCACTAATAATTTCATATCACTTTACTTATAAGAAAATAAATAGTAAGTATTCAAAGAAAGAAGATTATAAATATGAAACTAATATAACTGAATGTTCTCAGAATGAATAACTTAAATATATGTAAAAATATATTAAATGTATGGGCGCCTAATGTTATATGGAATATTGAAGCTAGCTTTTGCTAGCTTCAAATTTATCTACATGTAAAATTGAAGGAAATAATTTCATCCAAAGCATTACAACCAATATGGTACCAATACCTCCAATAAAAGCAGCGGGAACAGTTCCAAGTAAAGAGGCTGTAAGACCTGATTCAAATTCACCAAGCTGATTAGAGGTACCTATGAATATCATATTTACAGAGCTTACTCTTCCTCTCATATAATCTGGAGTTTCAAGTTGTACAAGAGTGGAACGAATAACTACACTTATAACATCTGAAGCACCTAACACAAAAAGTGCTAAGAAAGATATAACAACAGACTTTGATAGTGCAAAGACAATAGTTGATAAACCAAAGAATATTACTGCTGTAAACATAGTTTTACCGACCTTGTGTTTTAATGGCCTTCTTGCAAGATAGGCAGACATTAATAATGCACCTAAGGCAGGGGCTGATCTAAGTATACCAAGTCCAAATGAACCTATCATTAGAATACTACTTGCGTAAATTGGAAGTAAAGCTGTAGCCCCACCAAATAATACTGCGAACAAATCTAGTGATATTGCTCCGAGTACAATAGGTCTACTTTTAATAAAAAATATTCCAGCGAATAATGATTTTAAGCTGGTAGGCTCTGGTTTAAATTCTTCTTTTCTCATTGAAATTTGAGATATAAGAATACTTGATATTAAATACAAGGCACCAGTTAAGATATATACCAAGGTTGAACCAAAAGAATAAAGGATACCACCAACAGCCGGTCCTATAATAACTGCAAATTCAGAAACCGAGGACATTAAAGCTGAAGCTCTTGGAAAAATATCGCGGCTTACAATATTGGGCAATAACGCCTGCATTGGTGGACCTTCAAAGGAATGAGCAACAGCTACAAAGAAAATGATCATAAGAAATCTTTCTTTAGTAATCCATCCACTGAAACTTCCAAAAGCTAGAATTAGAATAAATATACTTTGAACTATTTGGCTTATGGTTATTATTTTTCTACGATCATATCGGTCTGATATATGACCAACGTAAAGTGAAAACAAAAGCATTGGCAAAAATTGTACTAGACCAACTAGCCCTAAATAAAAAGCAGAATGAGTTAAAGAATACATCTGCCAGCCAACGGCAACTGTAAGCATTTGATAAGCAAAGTTAGTGGACACTCGTGCCACCATTAAAAATCTTAAAGCTTTATTTTGTAATAAAGTTGAGTCATTATTTGAAACCATTATATTCAAGACCTTTCTATAAAGTAATTTTAGCTCCGAGTAGAGCTTTTTTAATGTCAATTAGTATTGATTTTTATCTATTTGACCACATCTTCTATTTTTTCATACTAAACATATCAAGATTATTCTACAACATATGTTATTAATTATCAAACTAGAGAAAAATTATCAATACAAAGTTCAATTATATTTCTTTCGCAAACATCACTGAGGATATTTATGAAGGACAAGTGAACTTTATTATTGTTTAAATTTAATAAACAATATAGATGCTACATGTTAGAGGTATTATATTAAAATACGATTAGGTTTATAAAATAGAGCCCGTAAAATTAAAAAAGTAATAAAAATTTACTATTTAAATACGTTTACATTGGAAGTTGTGTTATAATGTAAAAGATGGTTTGCGAATTGAAAAGGAGAGATTTAATGTCAAAAGATTTTAAATGGACAAAAGTTATGAAAAAATTAATTGTTTTTGTAATGGCTTTAAGCATTTATTCAGGTACAGGGATTGCTTTTTCAAGTAATGTAGCTAAAGCAGCAACATTAAATAAAGAATTAATTTGTTCAACAACAGCGTATACATCAGGAACTGAAAGTAAAACAGCAAGTGGAAGAATAGTAGAAAGAAATCCAAATGGCATAAGCACAGTTTCAGTTGATCCAAATGTAATTCCTTTCGGAACATATTTATATATTGAAGGTTATGGATATGCAGTAGCTGCAGATACTGGTAGTGCAATAAATGGAAATGAACTTGATTTATACTTTAGTAGTTCTAGTGAATGTTATAATTGGGGTACAAAAACTGTTAAAGCCTTAGTTTTAGGGGATTCTACAAACATATAAAAGTACAAATAATGTAAATTTTAAAATTGTTTTAGCAAAACAATTTAGATAATAAATATCTAAATTTGAAATTGAATAGTAGTAAAAATTTAATATAGCAATTTTCAATTATAGTTGCAACTTGTAGTTACAATTGAATGTATGAAAAAAAGTAAAACAGTCGTAGTATGAGGAAAGTTATGTTAAAACAGAAACCCGTTAGGAATGTTAAAAATTAAACAGTATAAATTGTCAAAAAAAAGTATAGCCATCAATAAATTTATTACTATGTTTCATACGTAGTATATAAAATATATAAAAGTGAATTTTGATAGTTGTATTAATGAATAATTTTCTATTTAGATAAACTCAGACAAGCTTATCTATAGAAATAACAATGTTAAACAATTATATGGTAAAGATACAATAAGTGTATTATGTAAAAGAAGTGTTTCTTAAATGAGACACTTCTTTTTAGTTCTGATATCATATTTGATGAGCCAGAAGGCTGAAAGAAGCCGGTGTAGCTATTATCTAGATATAACTAATTGAAGCATTTGACTAGTAATAAACAAAGCGAATTATAACGCAAGTTGAAATTACTAAGTACAAATTAGCGAAAGCAGCGGAAGGTTTGATTAGTGACCAACAAGGTGAATTAAGACGCAAGTTGATATTACTAAGACAGATTAAAGTTATTTCAATGAAGTATATCTAAAGAATATTAGCTAATATAATTAAGCCTTTATCTTAACAAATTAAAATTAATAAGAAGATTCTAATGCGATGTAAAGATAATATCTAGTGTTGCAAGAATATTAGTAAAGAAAGGGTGATAAAAATCCAAGAAGAAGATCCATTTCAGTCTAGGAAAGAGTTAGGATTTGCTTAACCATCAATTAGTTAATATAATTTGACTAATTGGTGTTTTTTTGCTATTCAATTATTTAATTAAAACCATATTTTAAAGAATATTTTTCAAAGTTACAAAGAGATGGCGTGATTATGTGTGGGATCACAACTATACCTGTAAAATTAGCAGAGATAGCATTAAAACGTCTGGAAATGTTAAATTATTAAATTGTGACTTTATTGCTAGAATATATGTGAAAACCTAGTATATATGATTTTTTCTATATATAATTATGAAAATTTTGTCTGTTTATAGCAAAAGTTACCGTTGACCTTAAAGGATTCATAGTCTATAATAGGCAATACCATATCGGTGGCTAGAGCAACTTGTAATAATCAGATTAGTAAGTTGCAAATAAAACACAAGGAGTGGTTAATTGTTTAAATTAAAAAGACATATGATAAGAGGATATATGCTCTTAGGAATATGTTTAATGGGTCTTGGAACAGACTATTTAAATATTGAATCGAAAGATATTCAAATAAATAAACTTGTTGCAGGCCAATACCATGAAAGTTCTAAGATAGAAAATGCTGATATTGAAGAACATGAATATTCTGTGGAAGAGTATATTGAAACTTCATCTAACATAGTACATGAAACATCAATAGAACCTGAAGAGAGCGAAACTACATCAACAAAAGCTCAAGAAAATCAAAAGCCAGTAGGTACACCGATTAAAGCTGAATTAACTGCCTACTCTAATGATCCTAAATGTTCAGATCAATGGGGATCACAAACAGCAATGCAAACTAAAACAAGATTGGGTGTTATTGCAGCACCATCGAATATACCACTTGGAAGTAAAATATACATTCCAGAGTTAGAAAATTATAAAGCCGATGGTATGTTTGATGTTGAAGATAGAGGTGGAGCAATTAAAATAAAAAAAGATGGTACCTATGTAATAGACGTTTGGGTGTCAACTCATGAAGAAGCTATAGAATTTGGAAGAAAAAATACTACCATTTATTTAATAGAGTAATATTAATTTAGAAATATAAAATGTTCTAAAACATATAAATAATATATAAAAAGTAAAAGCCAATGCTTAATAATACTAAGCATTGGCTTAAAATTTCTAAATAATATATCCAAAATACCGGTACTCTAATTTTGACCCCTATCCGTCGATAGGTGGGTGTCCGCACAGATGTTTCAATCGCCTTCAATGCCGTGAAAGGACTCATATGAAAGTACATTTACACATCTAAATATTGAACTCCCGAAATATAAATGTAGGTTCAAAATAAGAGCTTAACGAATATTTCAGAATATATAACATACATAACGAAAACTATCTATAAAATAGTTGTTTTCTTATTGTGAGATTATAATAACATATTTAAAGTTCGTGTACAAGGGGTATATTTATGGTAAATAAAGCCAATTGTTTAATTGATAGTATGTATCTGCCTGAAAAAATATATTCATTAACTCATGAATTTGTTTCACCACCTTCACATTCTTCTATTGATGTTATGCAGTGGACCATAGATAATTCCCCTTCATATAATATTAGAAGCAACTGAATTAGGACTTGAAAGTGTTTAGGTTTGCTGGTTTGATCTTGTAAGAATTTATTATGCGATTAATTTTGTTTTAAACAAACAATTACAATCGTCAAATTATGATAAAGTAATAATTTACTAGTGGCACAATAAGGGAAATTTGCATAATATGTATTAAAATAGTTACTAATTAAATTTATATTAGGAAAAATGGAGGAACGATAAAATGGGTGATAACGCAGAATTAAATATAGGAAATACAAATGATAATGGCTCTGTATCAGTTTGTTGTACAGGGGATCCTACTTGTGCACGTGTTACTACTAAACCTGTCAATATAACTGAACAACTGGATGTACTCCCTACTATTCTTACACCTGGACCAGTATATGTTAAACTTCCAGTTATATTGGCAGAGACAAGTATAACAATTCCTGTTGAAGCTATAATCACATTGGACCGAGATGTTACTGAAATTAAACGAATAAAAAAGAATATATATTTAACTCAATCCCGTCTTTTACCAAATACTTCGAGTGATCCTGCTAGTAATACAAATGCAATATTATTTGTAGCAGGTTTTATTAGAAAGAATATTGAGTATGCAACTCAAACTTGTCCAATACGTAATGGTTTAGCAGTTGCAAGTCCAAATTATTGTGGAGAAATAAGACACTGTACAGTTGAAGATTCTTTTTCTTTCACAACTAGAGTTACGCTCCTTAACGCGCCACAGTTCGTAGAAAATACAACTCCTCTTGAATTTGAATATTTTACAGATAAACTTCGCGGTTGCGACATTTGCGCAGATCCAGTACTTGGCCGTAATCCTTGCGAACAGATTTTCGATTTTACTGAAACCTTTAATGAAAAACCTTATGTTGAATTAATAAGCGCAAGGGTTATTGAAGTTGATATTCACAAAAACCCTGACCGTGACTGCTGCACTCCTACAGAACAACTATTCGATAGATTCACAGAAAAAGCAGTAGTATATTTAACTCTAAAAGTATTACAAAAACAACAATTGGTAGTTAATGCAGTTGCTGCACCTGCTACAACAGTAGGTTAATTAAAAACAAAATATAAAGAGCGCTGACTCAATTATATGGTAATTACTATATTTCAGACCTAAAGCTTACTAAGTGAGGTTTTGGTCTGTTTTTAATAGAAGATAAATATTGGTGTATTCAATAGAATAAACTGTAATTATTACTAAAAACAGAAAAAAATTTTTTGAAATATATATTTAAATTTATTAAGTTCTTAAGTAGAGGAGATGTTATAGAAATAATGTGCTATTCAAGACAATATTATAATCAACTTAAGAGAAAACAGTATGAAGAATATCTTAAAAAGCAGTATGAGTATTATTTATATAAGAAAAAATATTATGAAGAACATCTAAAAAAGCAGAATAAGTATTATTTAGATAAGAAAAAGTATGATAAAGAACATTATAAAAGAAATAATGAAGTTTCTGCAAATAAAAGAAAAGATGATAAAAAATGTACTTCACAAAGTAAAATTTTTAATTCGTTTAAGACTGGTAATATAGAAGATAATAACAGGAATAACAATTTCAAAGAAAACAATAGTTATGAGTCTTCAGAAATTAATATTAAAAAAAATAAATTAAATGATAAAAAACATGATTCAGCTAAATATCATAACTTAGAAAATAAGAATTGTACTAGTATTAAAGATTTTTATAATGATGAATTCTTAGAAGAGTATGATACTGTTGCAAAAGAAGAGCTATCTAAAGAAAACAAGCATAAACCAGTGAAGAAAATAGATAGAAATTATGATCATAATAAATTGTATAATAATACTAATAAAAATCAAGTTAATAAGTGTACTGTTGAAAGTTGTAAAACGACAGTTTCTTCAGAAACATTGCCTCTTTGCGAAAACATTTCTCATACTTCTGAGCTCACTCCAGGTCCTGTTACAGTAAAAATGCCAGTGATATTAAAAGAATGTACTATAACATTAAATGTTCAGTCTTCGCTTAAACTAGAGGATACTGTATTAGAAATTAAACACATTAGAAAAAATGCATATTTAAATCAGTGCAGACTTATTCCAAATTCTGAAAATGACAAACCTAACACTGGAATATTATTTCTAGCTGGTTTTATTAGGAAAAACATAGAATATTCTACTAAAGAGCATAATGAAAGAGGTGTATTAAACGGGAAATTGAAGCATGCTACAGTTAATGTTCCTTTTAAATGCACCACTAGAATCACATTTGACACTCCCCCTAAATTTAAAACTACTAATCCTCAAGAAGAAGTAGAAATATTACAAACTAATATTAAAGTGTGCAATCCTTGTGAAGAGGAGATAAATGGACGAGATATTCGAGAGCAAAGTTTTAGATTAATTGAATTCTTTAATGAAAAAGTATTCTGTGAATTAATTAGTGCTGAATTTGTTGAATTTGATATTCTTGAAAATCAAACAAATAAAGAGTGTAAATCACCTCTTGAACAAACATTTCACAATATTACCGAAAAGGTAGTACTATTTCTAACAATAAAATTATTGCAGAATCAGAATGTAAGAATTCCCTAATAAAGCCTAGATAGAATGAAGTAATTCTTAAAAAAGAGCAGGAAGAATTGCTCACAGAATTTGATGATAAAATATTTAATGCGTTAGTAGATAGAATTGATATCCTTGAACTAACGTATTTTGCTTTTGTTTTAAAGAATAAAATAAGAAGCGGATTCTAAAATAGCAACTATAAAATTTGAGTTAATTTTATAGTTGCTATTTTAAATAATATTTTAAAATGAGGCACTGAAAAACAACAGTTTTTCAGTGCCCTAGTTTTCATCTTGGATATCTATATAGCTAGTTTGTTTAGTTCATCTTCATATAAAGTTTCTTTTTCTAACAATTCTAAAGCTATTTTATCAAGAGAATCTCTATTTTCTTTTAAAAGTTCTAGAGTTTCCTCATATAGTTTATTAACAAGATCTTTACATTCTTCAATAACAGGATTTCCATAACTACTATATAGGGAACCAACACTTGAAAGTTTTATAAGTCCCAAGGTTTCTCCCATACCATATTCGGTAACCATTTTTAATGCAATATCAGTACTTTGAGAGATATCTCCATATGCTCCAGTAGAAATTTTATCTTTTCCAAAAATAATTTCTTCTGCAGCTCTACCACCAAGTGAAACTTTGATTTTATTCTTCAAATAATCAATTCTGTGATAACTAGTATCTTCAGGAATAGTTAAAGTATAACCTCCAGCACCTTTCGTAGTTGGTATAATTGTTATCTTAGAAACTTTGTCCTGTGGTAGTAGTAACATACCAACTAATCCATGTCCTGACTCATGATATGCAGTAAGAAGCTTGTCTTCTTCTTTAAGATAACTTCTTTCTTTTTTCTCATATCCAGCTAAAGTTATTGAGTAAGCACTTTCTATATGAGCTGAAGTAATAGAATTACTATTATCTTTAGCAGCTAAAATAGCACTTTCATTTATTAAGCTTTCTAATTTCGCGCCAGAGAAGTATACAGTTTTTTTTGCAATATCTTTTATATTAAGATTTTGATGAGGTTTATTATTTAAATGAAGAGATAGAATTCTTTCTCGAGCATTAACATCAGGAAGTGATACTTCTATATGTCTATCAAATCTACCTGGTCTAAGAAGAGCATCATCTAGCATATCCAACCTATTTGTAGCGGCAATTACTACTATACCTTCTTCTTCTCCAAAACCAGACATTTCTGTTAAAAGAGCATTCAATGTTTGATCTTTTTCATCATTGCTAGAGCCATTTTTATTATTACCTCTTGCCTTACCGATAGCATCAATCTCATCGATGAATATTACAGCTTTTCCATGAGATTTTGCTTTTTTAAACAAATTTCTTACTCTCGTTGCACCAACGCCAACATATACTTGCACGAAGTCTGAACCGCTAAGAGCATAAAATGGAACACCAGCTTCACCAGCTACAGCTTTTGCAAGTAAAGTTTTACCTGTACCAGGAGCACCATAAAGAATAACCCCTTTAGGCATTCTTGCACCATATTTTTGATATTTTTCAGGATTTTTAAGAAAATCTACAATATCCATTAAACTTTCTTTAGCTTCTTCATTACCAGCTACAGCCTGAAAATCTAAAGCAGCTTTTTTATTTTTGCTAAAATCTTGCATGTCCATATATGTTACTGAAGAACTACCACCTCTAGATTTAGATACAAGCATAGCAGTTAGTGTTAAAAGTGATAAAGCAAAAATAACAGTAGGAATAGTTTTTGTAAGTGGGGGGGTGGTTTGATCTTTAACCTCGATTCCACTTAATAATAAATTTTCTTTTAAAGTATCTGTTTGCGGATTATCTGTAGAATAGGTATCACCATTATTTAATAAAACAGTCATTTTAGAAGAGTTGTCCATTATTACTGTAGATATATTATTAGAATTTAAATCCTCTGTAAATAGAGAATAACTTTTATTTATTACTTTTGTATTAAAAGATGTCATTACAATAACTATAAGTGATAGTATTGCAGTAATTACAGGGATAATAATATAATATTTTTTTATTCTATTCATTAAATACCTCCCAATTTTTAAAAGATAAGACACATAAAAGAATAATAGACCCAATATACAAAAATACTAGTCAGTTATTTTTTTGAATGTGACTAACTTAATATTGATTATACAGACTTAAAATCAGAAGTCTAATTTTTTGCATGATTTTTGCCAATGTAAATTTTGGATAATTAATAAAAAAATCTCATGTTTATATGTTAAACTTTCATTATGGTTAATATATTAGATTTTTTCTTTCAAATTAGTATCCTGTTTTTCTATTATTGTCATAGATAAACTAAGGGTGTAAAATATGGATATACTTTTAATTATCATCCTGATTGTGGTGATGAAAAATAAATAAGACATTAGGAGAGAGATAAAATGGATAAAATAAGATTAGGAAGAACTAATTTAATGGTAACCAAAAGTGGATTTGGGGCTCTGCCAATACAAAGAGTTTCATTTGAAACTTATTGAAGAATGTAAAAGGAGTTATTGCAATGAAAGCTCTTTCAGGTGGGCTTATAACTAATGCAGCTTCAACATTTGCATTTTTAAGACAATTTGATAATTTAGTGCCTATATGGGGAATACAAAAAGAAAGTGAGTTGGATGAATTTATTGCTTTAGAAAAGAATCTACCTAAACTGGATGAAGCTATGTGGGCTATTATAAATAAAGATCGTGCTGAACTAGCAGGTGATTTTTGTCGTAGCTGTGGATATTGTATGCCTTGTCCTGCTGGTATTGAAATTCCAACTTCAGCAAGAATAACTCTACTTTTAGGAAGATCTCCTTATAAAAGTTTTTTAAAGGATGACTTTAAGGAAAAGATGGAACGAATAAATAATTGTATAGCATGTGGAAACTGCAAAAATCATTGTCCTTATAAACTTGACACTCCAGACCTTTTGAAAAGAGAGCTTAAGAGTTATGAGAAATTTTACGCTAATCATAAAAATGAGATAGAAAATATTGCCGAATAGTAATTACTGTGACTAATTGTTGTTTTTGTGTTGCTTAGATATTTAACTACTATCTAAAAAATGCAAATTGATTTAACCACGTGCTTTTTATCGCCGTTAAAAAATATGTAGAAAAAGTAAATTTGAGGCTCTATATAGCTTTGTGTTATTGACATAAAACTATACAGAGTCTAATTATTTTTACCAATAAAATATAACCTCTTCAAAAGAGCAGATTTAATTAACTTAAATAAAAGTATTGACGTAAGAGGTATTTTAAATTATAACTTGGAGTCATTTGCATAAGAAATCATATTATGGAGTGGTAAAGCATATTCTAGAAAATAACAAGTTAATATGCTAGTTTATTTTAGTGTATGCTTAATTATTTTGAAGGGACAAAAGTTATGTTTCGATTAGTAGATAGTGATACTTATAGCGTAGGCAATTATGGCGGAATTAATTGCGGTAATAAATTTAAAGTTTTTGGGAAAGGTACGGTAAGTGTGAAACCAGATACAGCAGAGATTGTAATTGGTGTCATAACAGAAAATGCACAATTAGAAATAGCACAAGCAGAAAATGCTAATACAACTCAGCAAGTTATAAATAGTATAGAGGGAATAGGAGTATTGCCTAAGTATATACAAACTCAAAATTATAATATTAGACCTAATTATGACTATATTAATGGAACTCAAATTTTTAGGGGATATGAAGTAAGTAATTATTTAAAAGTAATTATTAGAGATATTACTTTTGCAGGAGAAATAATTGATACTGCAGTAAAAAATGGTGCAAACATTATAAGTGGTATTAGCTTCATTGTTTCAGATCAAACAAAATATTATTATGAGGCATTAAGTTTGGCTGTTACAGATGCTCAAAATAAGGCTAGTGTTATGTCTAATAAACTTAAAGTAAAACTAAATATTATACCAATACAAATAAATGAGCAGGATAATGGGAACATAACTCCATTAACAGTAACAAATTTAAAATCGGTCAGTGGAATTACACCTATTGAAGCTGGAGAAAATAAAATAACTGCAGATATTGAAGCTGTATTTATATATACTTAGTAATAATCATCAGCCAATACAAATGCTATTTTTAATAAAAGCTTAATAGTAAATATGTACAAGTATCTTGTTTATTAATGGATGTGCGCTTAACCTCGAACTACAGCAAAAACAACAATCAGCAACTCAAAGAAATGATTGTACACAAAGGTATTGGGGAATAGCAACAGTTAAACATATGAAGATAAATGAATTTGTAGTATTATATCTATATTAGTAATTGGACATACTTATTTGACAGAGATAGGGAAATTATTATATAGTATATTTATCCACTATGTGAATTTAATTCATAATTGTATATTCATAAAGTGGATTTTGAATTAAATAAATAGTAAGTAGTTTATGTATTTCTTAAAATTACTTGCTAAAATGTAAGGTGAAAGTAATTGTAAGGATATTATATTAATAAAATAATAAAAATTAATAATCTAACGAATAAAGAGGGGAAGAACATGCAAGAATTAGTTCAATCAGTAGATAGAGCACTTTGTATTTTGGAGACATTAGCTGATTATGAGAATGGATTGGGAATTGCTGAAATTAGTGAAAAGGCCAATTTACATAAAAGTACAGTATATAGACTTCTAAATACATTAATATGTAAAGAATATGTATTTCAAGATTTAAGTACAAACAAATATCTTTTAACTTTTAAATTATTTGAATTGGGGAACAAGAAAATTGAAAAGATGAATTTGGGATCAGTTGCTCAACCTTATTTGAGGGAATTAATGAACAAAACTGACGAAGTAGTTCATTTAGCAGTTAGAGAAGAAAATGAAATAATTTATATTACTAAAGTGGAACCTAAAAAATCTATAATTATGTATACTCGTATAGGAATGAGAAAACCAATGTATTGTACAGCTATGGGGAAAGCTATAATGGCAGAATTAACTGAAGAAGAAGTACAAAATATATGGAATCAAAGTGATATAAAAAGTTATACAGATAGTACTATAGTAAATTTAAGTGAATTAAAGAATAACTTAAAAGATATAAGATTAAAAGGCTATGCTTTAGACAATCAGGAAGTTGAAAATGGAATAATATGTATGGGCGCTTTGATTAAGGATTATAATAGTAAAATATGTGGAGCGATAAGTGTTTCAGGATCTATTATGAGTTTTACTGAAAATAGAATAAATGATATTTCAATAGCACTTTTAGAGTGTTCAAACAAAATATCAAAAGAACTAGGGTATAAAAATTAATTATATATACTCTAGTAAAAACTGTATTTATCAGTATGTCTAGCCAAAATGAAGGTCATGCATTTTTAGTTGGATATATATTCATAGTATAAGTATAACTTAGTAGTCAGGTATTTATTTAGATACTCGTTGTGAAAATCGTACGTATACTTGGAAATTTAATTTAATGTATGAGTGTAGGTATTAATAATTAAAATAAATATTTATCTAAAAATATAATTAATAAATAAACCATTGTCTTGAATTTCGCAATGGTTTATTTTTATGGATTTTTATAGTATAAAACTAGATTGTAGTTAGATATTATAAAAATTTCTACTATTTACTTGAAAAATAAAAACTTATAGTATATAATAACATTAAATCCACAATGCGGATTAGTTATCCACGATGTGGACAATAGCATTTATAAAGTATCATAAACTTAAAACAACTAGTAATATAATTTTCTATTTGATGAAAATGTTTTCTGTAGAATAAAAATCATAATAGGGAAGTAGATGATGGCTTATTAGATAAAATTCAAACAAAAGAGTAGTTTTTAAAAGTATTTCTATTATTTACTTGAAAAATTAAATGATAGAATATATAATAATATAAAATCCGAATTGCGAAACATTTATCCACAATACGGATAAAATATTATAGAACTAAATAATTCATAATATATTTGACTGTTTTATGAAAATGTTTTCAAAAAAAGAGAGTGTTACAATGGAAAGTAGATGATAGTTTATAAAATAATATCTAAACAAAATAAAAATATATCTAAAATATTTAGGAGGTACATTATGGAAACAAGATATGCAAATCATCCAGACGATTCAAAAAAATATGATACTGAAGAATTAAGGAAAAATTATTTACAGGAGAAAATATTTGAGGCAGATAAAATAAGTCTAACTTATAGTCATGTTGATAGAATAATATTTGGTGGAGCAATGCCTGTAGAAGAAAAACTTTCTTTAAAAGCAGCTGAAGAGCTAAGAGCAGATTATTTTTTACAAAGAAGAGAAATGGGAGCTATTAATGTAGGTGGATCAGGAGCTATTATTCTAGATGGAAAAGAATATAAACTAGATAAATACGAAGGTATATATATAGGTATGGGTACAAAAGAAATACAATTTGTTTCATCTGATAAAAATAATCCTGCAAAATTTTACATGAATTCTGTTCCTGCTCATACAACATATCCAACAATTAAGATAGATAGGAGTAAAGCAATAAGTGCAGAGTTAGGTAGTTTAGAGACTATGAATAAACGTACAATATATAAATTTATTCATCCACTAGTTTGTGAAACTTGTCAGTTATCTATGGGTCTTACTATGTTAAATGAAGGAAGTGGCTGGAACAGTATGCCTTGTCATACACATGAAAGAAGAATGGAAGTATATTTCTATTTTGATTTACCAGAAGATCAAAGAGTATTTCATCTAATGGGACAACCTCAAGAAACAAGACATATAGTAATGGCTAATGAACAGGCAGTAATATCACCAAGTTGGTCAATTCATTCTGGAATTGGAACAAGTAATTATACTTTTATATGGGGAATGTGTGGAGAAAATAAAGATTTTGATGATATGGATGATATAGAAACAAAAGATTTAAGATAAATATTTTAGGCCAGAATATTTATTATACATTGAAGCATTTTTTTGAAATTAAATGATAACGTATAAATGTTATTATTTAGATAATGCTTAGCTTTAGTATTAGCTAAAGCTAAAGCATATATATTGTCTATACTCATGATATAAACTTATACATTATAGCGAGTAATGTATAATGAGTGGTAAGTTAATAACCTTACTAGTTTAATATTATACCACATATTAAATGTAACTGTTATAAAAAATTAATATTGAAAAGAGAGATAGAAATGATTTTAGATAAATTAGAAAATCAAAATTTATATGTGAACGTTAACAGTAAACTCAAAAAAGCTTTTGAGTTTTTATCAAAAAATAATTTAGATCAACTTACAGATGGTAGATATGAAATAGATTCTGATAATGTGTATGCACTAGTACAATCTTATGCTACAAATAAGGAAGATAACAATAAATGGGAATCACATCAAAAATATATAGATATTCAATACATTGTTAAAGGTAATGAAACTATTATATGGGCACCAATAGATCAATTAACTATAGTAGAAGAGTATTCAGAAGAAAGAGATGTGACTTTTTACAAAGAAAGCATTTATTCATCAAAATTAAATTTAAAAGATAATTGCTTCTGTATATTTTTCCCTGAGGATGGTCATAAACCAGGTTGCATTTTTGATGAGACAATGAAAATAAAAAAAATAGTTGTCAAAATTAAATTATAGTGAGAAAAGGAGTATTAAGTTATGAAGATTAAACAAAGTATTGAAAAGATACCTGGAGGTATGATGATTGTACCATTATTTCTTGGTACATTACTAAAAACATTATCACCAGATGTGAATAAATTTTTTGGAGGATTCACAGGTAATTTTTTAACAGGAACATCAGTCATATTATTTATTTTCTTTTTCGCTGTTGGAACTAGTATCGATTTACGTTCTTCTGGATATATTGCGAGAAAGGGTATTTCTTTATTACTTGGAAAGGTTTTATTTGCAGCAATATTAGGTATAATTGCATCACACCTTCTTCCTGTAAATGGAATACAAACTGGAATTTTCTCTGGTCTTTCTGTACTAGCAATCATTGCTGTATTTAATGAAACAAATGGTGGCCTTTACCTAGGGTTGATGACATCACTTGACAGAAAAGAGGATGCAGCAGGTTTTCCATTCATTAGCATTGAATCTGGTCCTTTTATGACAATGGTAGCTATGGGAGTTGCGGGCATCGCATCATTTCCTTGGCAAACTTTAGTTTCTACTTTAATCCCTTTTATAATAGGTATTGCCCTTGGAAGTTTAGATAATAGTTTTCGTAAAATGTTTAGTCCATTAGTTCCGGGGTTAATTCCATTTTTTGCATTTACTTTAGGTTTTAGCTTGAACTTTGGAATGATTATTCAATCTGGATTTATGGGAATATTTATGGGTGTTGCAGTAGTATTCATATCTGGTGGGGTTCTAAGCCTTATTGATAGATATATAACTAAATCAGATGGTGTCGCTGGTTGGGCTGCATCTTCAACTGCTGGTGCTGCAGTTGCGGTTCCCTATGCAATAGCACAAGCAAATCCACAATTTGAACCAGTTGCAGCTTCAGCTACTGCTATTATTGCTACAAGTGTATTAGTAACTTCTATATTAACTCCTATTGTGACTATGTACTTTGAAAAAAGGGCACGTGCTAAGGGGTTACCTATTAAGCCAGCTAAATACAATTTGGATTTAGAAAAGGAAAATGATAAAAAGACTGCGTAACAGCTTAAAAAATATTGTGGAGGGCAGTAAGTATTCAAAAATGTCCTCCCAACGATTATTAAGAAGATTAATGGGCATTATACTATATAATACAAAAGTTATATTGATATAAGATCATAATAAAAAGTCAACAGATGATAAAGAATAAAAGATAAATGAAAAATACTAATAATTAGATAGGAGCAAATTAATATGTCAAATATTTTAAATCAATTTTCAATGGATTTCTTTAGATTAGATGGGAAAGTAGCAATAGTCACAGGAGGGAATACAGGTCTTGGACAAGCATATGCCGTAGCGTTAGCTAAAGCAGGAGCGGACTTAGTAATTACCACTCATGGAAATAATTGGAATGAAACAAGAGAGCTAATAGAACAAGAAGGTAGAAAAGTAGTATTTGTACAAGCTGAACTAAGTAAGAAAGAAGACAGACATAATATAATAGAAGTTACTATGAAAGAGTTTGGAAAGATAGATGTGTTAGTAAATAATGCAGGAACTATAAGACGAGCTCCACTTCTTGAGTACAAGGAAGAAGATTGGAATGCGGTAATGGATATTAACTTAAATGCATTATATTTCTTAAGCCAAGAAGCAGCTAAAATAATGGTTCAACAAGGTTCAGGAAAAATAATTAATGTTGCATCAATGTTATCATTCCAAGGCGGAAAGTTTGTACCACCTTATACAGCGAGTAAACATGGAGTTGCAGGTATAACTAAAGCATTCGCTAATGAATTAGCATGCAAGAATATTCAAATAAATGCTATAGCTCCAGGATATATAAAGACAGCAAATACTGAACCGATAAGAGCAGATAAAGTAAGAAATGCAGAAATACAAGGAAGAATACCAGCAGATAGATGGGCTGATCCATTTGATTTAATGGGAGCAATAGTATTTTTAGCAAGTAAGGCATCAGATTATGTTAATGGTCATGTTCTTGCAGTTGATGGTGGATGGTTGGTAAGATAATACAATTATCTTATAATTAATTAAAATTAAAATTAAAATTAAAATAAAAATCAATATACAAAATGAAAGAGGCGTATAATTCATGGACGTAATTACTATAGGCGATGGAATGATCGCAATGTGTCCTAAAGAAAAAGGACCAATAATCTTTTCAAACACATTTGAAAAAAAAATAGGTGGAGCAGAATTAAATGTTGTAATAGGTTGTGCGAGACTAGGATTAAAATCAGGATGGATAAGTAGACTTGGAAATGATGATTTTGGAAAGTATATTTTAAAGACTGTAAGAGGAGACGGTGTTGATGTTTCAGAAGTTAAGCTTGTAGATGGATATCCAACATCAGTATATTTCAAAGAAGTTTTGTCTGATGGATCTAGCCGATCATTTTACTATAGAGAAAAATCTCCAACAAGTACAATGAACTCAGAAGAGTTAAATGAAGAATATTTTAAGAATTCAAAAATACTTCATATTACAGGAGTTTTTCCTTCAATTATTAAGAATAATCAAGGTATTATATTAGAAGCAGTAAAATTAGCTAAAAAACATAATTTAATAGTATCTTTTGATCCAAATATCAGATTAAAAATGTGGACAAAAGAAGAAGCAAAAAGTTTTATAGAAAAAGTTTTGCCTGATGTTGATATTCTTTTAATAGGTGATGAAGAAATAGAAATATTACTAGGAGAGACTACTATAGAAGATGCAATTAAAACTTTTCATAATTATGGAATAGAAAAAGTTGTTGTTAAAAAGGGATCTAAAGGAGCAATAGGTTCAGATGGTAAGAATCTTTATGATGTAGCAGCTATTAAACCAAAAGCTGTAGTAGATACAGTAGGTGCAGGAGACGGATTTGCAGCAGGATTTTTAACTTCATTACTTAAAGGTGAAACATTAGAAAATTGTATTAGATTTGGAAATGCAGTTGGATCTTTAGTAGTTGGTGTTGAAGGTGATAATGAAGGATTACCTTATTATGATGATGTTTTAGTGCATTTAGGTAAATCAAAAAAGATAGAACGTTAGAAGGAAAATAATTTTTATCATTCATACCAAAGAAATAACATATGATTTTAGTCAGTAAATTTTCTTCAATAAAATTTACTGACCTTTTAATTTTAAATTTTGATTCTTTTTTCTTGACTTAGAGTAGGCTCAAAGGAGTATTATAGAATAATAAATTGAAATTAAGGAGTGTGTTGTAATGGAAAATTTTGAGTTTTATGCCCCTACTAGAGTGGTATTTGGAAAGGATGCAGAAATACAGGTTGGTGCTCTTGTGAAAGCGCAAAACTGTAAAAAGGTATTAGTTCATTTTGGAGGAAGCAGTGCAAAAAAATCTGGACTCCTAGACAAAGTATTTGAATCTATAAAAAATGCAGGGATAAATTATGTAAGCTTAGGTGGGGTTGTACCTAACCCTAGACTTTCTAAAGTATATGAAGGTATTGAGTTATGTAAAAAAGAAGGTGTTGATTTTATATTAGCTGTTGGTGGAGGTAGTGTTATTGACTCTGCTAAAGCAATAGGATATGGTATGGCAAATGACTGTGATGTATGGGATATATATAGTAAGAAAGTAGAAGCAACTGGTTGTCTGCCAGTCGGAGTAATTCTAACTATTGCAGCTGCAGGAAGCGAAATGAGTAATTCATCTGTTATAACAAATGAAGATGGTTGGTTAAAGAGAGGTTGTAATAGTGACTATTCACGTTGCAAATTTGCAATCATGAATCCAGAACTTACTTATACATTGCCAAAGTATCAAACTGCAAGTGGTTGTACAGATATCTTAATGCATACTATGGAACGTTATTTTACTAAAGTAAAAAGTATGGAACTTACAGATAGCATTAGCGAAGGATTAATGAGAACTGTAATTAACAACGTAAAAATACTAATGAAAGATCCTAAAAACTATAATGCACGTGCTGAAGTTATGTGGGCTGGAAGCCTTTCACATAATGATTTGACTGGATGCGGTTCTGTTGGAGATTGGTCATGTCATCAATTAGAACATGAACTTGGTGGTATGTTCGATGTGGCTCATGGTGCAGGACTTGCAGCAGTATGGGGAAGCTGGGCTAGGTATGTATACAAGACAGATGTTACACGTTTTGCACAATTTGCAGTAAATGTAATGGGAGTATCAAATGATTTTCGTGATCCAGAAAAAGTAGCTTTAGAGGGAATAGAGGCAATGGAAAACTTATATTATGCAATTGATATGCCAACATCAATTAGTGAACTTAATATTAAATTAACAGATGAACAAATTAATGAATTAGCTTATAAGTGTAGTTTTATGAATACTAGAAGTATTGGATCATTCCAAAAACTTAATATGGAAGATATTAAAAAAATATATACTATGGCTAGATAACTTTAATTAATCCTCGCTACTATTACTTCACCCCAAGGTATTATAAGAGTATTAAAGGGAAGAACAAAAAGAATGGGCATCAAGAGAATGGGTATTAACTCGTACTTTTGGAGATGAAATATTTCTTAGGGGATTTGCTAAATATTTAGAGAATTATTTAAATACAATGGGACATAGAAGTATATAACCTTATAATTCTGAATGGTTCAAAATTCATGTGGATGGTTCAGGCCCAACATCAAATTGGTTAGAAGAACTTTCTTTTATTTTATTTGAATGATAGTATATATTATCATTTGTAAACTAAATGTAATGAAATATATTAAAAAATATAGCAATTTAAATGAAAACGTGCTATAATAAAACTCGAAATAAAAAAGGTTTTTAATAGAGATATGCATTTCTCCTTTTAGAGAATTATATGATCGATATTAATCTTTAATTTAGAAGGAGGAATTTAAGATGGAAGATAAGACTTTAGTATGTAAAGATTGCGGAAATGAATTTGTTTTCACAACTGGAGAACAAGAATTCTACAAAGAAAAAGGATTCGATAACGAACCTGTAAGATGTCCTGATTGTAGAAGAGCTAGAAAACAACAAAATAACAGAAGATAGTTTTTGTTTATTTTAAGAGTTATAAGATTTTCTTATAACTCTTTTTTAGTATATATGATTTTATGCAGTAAATTTTATTGAAGAAAATTTACTGCCTTTTTGCTATGAAAAGTACTGTGAGAGAAAACAAAAATCCTCAGTATACTAACATGATAAATATATGTACCCATACAATTGGCATAGAAATTCTGAGATGGTATAATAGCTATAGAATTTCAAATGAAGAAAAGAATTACAAGGGGGATATTATATGGGAAATAAAAAATCGAGGATTGTGAAATTAATGCAGACTGGATTGCTTGCAGCATTATGTTTTGTATCATTTACCTTTCTTCAAATTAAAATTCCAGTACCGGGAGGAGATGCGACTTCACTGCATGTGGGAAATGCTTTTTGTGTTTTGGCTGCGTTACTTCTTGGTGGATGGTATGGAGGATTGGCTGGGGCTATAGGAATGACAATATCAGATTTACTTGATCCTGCATATATTTTGGGGGCGCCAAAAACTTTTGTATTGAAGTTGTGTATTGGGTTAATAACAGGACTAGTTGCGCACAAATATGCAAAAATAGGACAAAGCAATGATAAGAAATATATATTTAAATGGGCCATTATTGCTGCTGTTTGTGGATTGGCTTTTAATGTTGTGTTTGACCCTATTGTTGGATATTTTTATAAACAATATATTCTTGGACAGCCTCAGAAAATGGCGGCTGTTTTAGCAAAACTAAGTGTAGTTACTACTTTTATTAATGCAGTAGTATCTGTAATATTAGTAAGTTTTATTTATAATGCTATAAGACCGATTTTAGCAAAATCAGGATTATTATTACCTATAGGAAAAGATGAATGATAACTAATTAATAATTATTAAAAACTTTATAAATAAAAATAGAACTATTAAGTAACAATTTTCTTATAATTACTTTTGAAAATGATTATATAAAGTTGTAAAATGGAATGTAAGATAAAAAAAGTATGGTATAATCAAACATAGACTATATAAAAATCAATATAAATAACAAATACAAAAATAGAGAATGTTAAAGTAAAGGTGAGGATAAAAATGGAGAAAAATAAAAATATACAAGATAAAATAAATAACTTTTTAGAAGAAAATAAAATACACGTAAAAAATGGGATGATAACAAGTGCTAAACAATTGTCATCAGTTTTAAATAACCTTGCAATGGGTGATCTTAAAAATGGTAAAATAGAAAAGGCTTTATACTTCACAGAAAAAGCAATAGAATTTTATGAAGAAAGTTATTATTCATATTATATAAAAGGTTTAATTTATAGACAATTAAATAAAACGAAGGAAGCAATTGAATCATTTGAAGTATATATAAAAAATACTAGTGATCCACTAGCACATATATACATAGGGCTTTCATATGCAGAATTAAATGATGTAGAAAATGCATTAGATAATCTTAGAACAGGTGAAAAGAATATTTCAGATGATGAAAGAGAAAAGCATATAGCTTTAATTTGTTCAGTATATGAATGTATAGGGAATATATATTTAAATAAAGAAAATATAGTAGAATTTACTGAAAAAGATAAGTTTAGCATTAATTATAGAACCGCAGTAAGGTACTATAAAATGTCACTAAGAATTAATAGAAAGAATGCAGAATTAATAAATAAATTAGCAGCATGCTATTGTCATTTAGAAGATTTAAATAAAGCATTATATTGCTATGAACAAGCAGCCAAAATTTCAGCAGATAATACTATGTATTTAGAGGCAATAAAAGAATTGAAAGAGGATGGGGCTAAATCAGAACAAGCGGGATTTTAACCAATAGATAAAATAGTTAAGACTAGTAGCCTCATGTAATTTTGTAACACACTCTTTGATGTATAAACAATTGCTTAACTTAAAGCATACGCTAAGTGGTAAAATTCATAATGCCTTATGGATAGAGTGCTTAAAAAGTAATCCTATCTATAGTTTTGATGTTGCATAAAGACAAAATATTTATAGTATAATATTTAAAACTCCAATCAATAACATTTTATTTGGTTAGAGTTTTACAAATTGGATCATAAATGTTTTTAAGTAATATTATGTATATAAAATATTATAAAGATACCCCTTGGTTTTTCAACAAAATTTTAACTTTAATAATTAGTCACGGTAACAAAATATTCCTTAGAGCATATCTTTCTAATATATTAGCCTGAAACTTTCGGAGCACATCAAAAGTGCTTAAATTACTTTTAAATCTATATTTTATTAAAAGTAATAAAATATAGATAATAAGGGCACTATATATTTGTATGGATATTGCGTTAAGGGTTCTTCCAACCCATTTTTTAATAGTCAGATGTTGTTTTATCCATTTAAAGAATAACTCAATATCCCAACGCTTTTTATAGAGAGATACTATATCTTCAGCTGGCATATCGAATATGTTAGTAACTAAACGGAATTCTTCGTCGGAGTCCTTAGTAAAATATAGAATCTCTCTATATTTATATTTAGTTTTATTTTTACTATAATCAGACCCCATTGTAACAATATAATCATATAGATTATCTATTCCAGTATAAATGGACAAATACTCCTCCGTAACAGAGTTGCTTTGTTGTCTTGTGATAAATTTATAATTATCATGACTCATTTCATCATACCAAGAATACTTAAAATATCCCTTATCAAATAAATATATATTTTTCTCCGAATTAACATAACCGTCAATACAACTACGTTCTCCTACTTTAGCAGGGCGGATGCTAATTTTATCAGGTAACTTAGTTTCAAATGATAAAAGAGTACTAATTCTAACAGCAGATTTTTCATCTTCATAATAGAGTTCAGGGGCTAAGCCCTTGCCTATACTAACTACTGATGAATCTATTATTTTAATATCTTTAAAGTTCTTTATTTTAACTAAAGAATTCATTTCTTTATCAGCTTTTACCAATAATTCTTCGAAAACATTTCTAAATAAATCTGATGACTTACTCTTATTTAATCTAGATATTTGGGAATAACTTGGCATGTTGAAATCCTTACTTATCTTCGATGAATTTTTATATTTAGCATTAATATCTCTTAATCCATCACAGCCGGAGATTTGTAAAAACAACATTGTTAGAATATGATCCCGACCTGTATAGCACTTTGAGTATTTATATTCATTATTCGCTTTTCTTAATTTTCTTCCAATATTCCCATCAATAAGTTTAATTAATTTTCTAAACACACTTCTATTTGCAAGTTTATCCATAATCAAAAACAACCTCCAATCTTATAATTGAAGGTTGTCCTTGATATTCAATAATTATTCATTGAAAATTGTTGCTTTATGCAACACTAAAACTATCTATAGGGTGTTTTTATTTAATAAAATCGGCTGTGTTGTAATTCAGTGTAAACAGTCGTAAATTGTACTTATAAACGTTACCATGGGTTTAATGTGAAATATTAGACTTTTTTTATAAAATTAATGCGTCAATAGTTATGATAAAATTATAGTAAATATTTTAATTATGATTATAATATAAAGTCTGGAGTGATCATTTATGAGTTATATTCAAAAGGGTACGCGTGAATTTCATCTCACTAGTATTGCATTATTTGCTGGTGGCTTTAATACATTCGCAATATTATACAGTACACAACCCTTAATGCCGTATCTGTCTAGGGAATTTAATGTTTCGCCTACAATAGCTAGTTTGTCATTATCGGTGGCAACTTGCACTTTAGCAGTTAGCATGCTACTTTTTGGTTCTTTATCAGAGGTATTAGGAAGGAAACCAATTATGTGCGTCTCTCTTTTTACATCATCAATATTGACAGTGTTAACTGCTTTTGTTCCTAATTTTAATAGTTTATTGGTGCTACGATGTTTACAAGGCTTTGTTTTGGCTGGATTACCAGCTA
This sequence comes from Clostridium beijerinckii, assembly GCA_003129525.1. Taxonomy (NCBI): domain Bacteria; kingdom Bacillati; phylum Bacillota; class Clostridia; order Eubacteriales; family Clostridiaceae; genus Clostridium; species Clostridium beijerinckii. The sequence continues at coordinate 2,839,182 of CP029329.1, forward strand.
TTGCTATGGCCTATATCAGTGAGGAAATTGATAGGTCAAGCTTAGGTCTGGTAATGGGATTATACATCAGCGGTAACTCTATAGGTGGAATGAGCGGTCGTATTATCATAGGAGTCATTACCGATTTCTTTAATTGGCGAATGGCGTTGGCTAGTGTAGGATTTCTAGGAATTATAGCAAGCTTCCTATTTTGGTCAAAGTTGCCTTCATCAAAGCATTTTGAAGCACGATCATTTGAAATTAAGAAATTAATAAAATCTAGCATTAATCATTTGAAAAATCCTAATCTACTTTGTTTATATTGCATTGGTTTTTTAATTATGGGAAGTTTTGTTTCTCTATACAATTTTATCGGTTATCAATTAATTGAGCCACCATATAATCTTAGTCAAACCTTAGTAAGTTTCATTTTTGTAATTTACATTGTAGGAACATTCAGTTCTACTTTTATGGGACGTTTGGCTGATAAACATGGACAACATAAAATGCTCTGTATTTCAATTTTTATAATGTTAATTGGAGGATGCATAACTTTAAATATGCATCTATTGTTAAAAATTATAGGGATAGCTCTTTTGACCTTTGGTTTTTTTGCAGGCCATTCAATTATCAGTAGTTGGATTGGTAAATTAGCAACACATGATAAGGCACAAGCATCCTCTCTTTATTTATTATTTTACTATGTTGGTTCTAGTGTAGGTGGAACTACTGGTGGAATGTTCTGGTCCTTGTATGGATGGAGTGGAGTCGTTAGTATGATTTCATGTTTTTTAGTATTTGCATTTTTTATTTCAATTGGTCTATCATCAATTTTAAAGCCTGTTAAGGTAGAAAATTATGAATAATATTTGACAACAAATATCAAGATTAACTCATTAACCATGCTTCTTTAAGCACCTTTATGCCTTGGACAATATCACATTCAGGCATTCCACCAAAACCAAGGAGAACCATATTATTAGGATAGTTATCTTCTCTCATCCAAAACATTGACACAGGATAAACTTTAACCCTATGATTTTTAGCTCTTAAAATTAATTCTTTTTCAGTTAAGCCATTATTAAATTCTAATAAAATATGTAAGCCTGCGTTTCTGCCATGAATAATAACATTATCACCCATGAATTCTTGAATTGCATGAACGAGTATGTCATGTTTTTTTTTATTTATAAGATTTATTTTACGTAAATGCCTATCAAAGTGTCCTAAATGCATAAATTGTTGGATTATTTTTTGTTGAATTAGGGGAACTGACACTTGATACATTTTAAAACGCTTATGATATTTTTCAAGCCATGTTTCTGGTAATACCATATAATTTAACCGCATACTAGGTGAAAAAGCTTTTGAAAATGTACCTACATATACAACAACTCCTTTGGAATCAATACTTTGTATTGATGGAATAGGCTTCGAATTATATCTAAGTTCGCTATCATAATCATCTTCAATAATAACTCCATTATTTCTTATGGCCCAATCTATGAGTTTTAATCTTTTGGCAATTGGAATCACTGTTCCTGTTGGAAATTGATGTGAAGGTGTTACATATACTATTTTTGCAGAACTATTTTCTAATTCATCGAGATTAATTCCGTCTTCTTCCAAGCTTATTGGAATAACGTTATAGCCATTATTAATGAAAATGTCTTTTGCTCCAATATAACCTGGATCTTCTAAGGCTATGTTATGAAAGTCATCTCTAATTAGTTGGCATAATAAACTTAAACAGTATTCCATACCTGAAGAAATAATGATTTGCTTATAATTACAGGATACACCTCTTGATTTTCTTAAATGATTCATAATTTCTATTTGCAAATCTAGTTCACCTTTACTTGAACTGTATGATACCATATCTTCAGCACTTATTGCTGATAGACACTTATTTGATATTCTTTTCCATATCCTCAGAGGGAAATCTTGAGCACTTAGCTTTCCATACTCGAAATTATATTTATAATTATAACCATCATCGCAATTATAAGAATTATTATTATTGAAACTATAATTTACATCAAGCATTATATTTTTAGCGACTGTAATATCTTCTCTCTTTAACTTTGATATTATAGAGTTATCTAAGTTTTCAACAACAAAGCCACTTCCTACTTTGCTTGAAACATATCCTTCTGAAGAAAGCTGCATATAAGCATTTTCAACAGTATTTCTACTAATATTTAATTCACTTGAAAGTCTTCTTGTTGAAGTAAGTTTATCACCTTCTAAAATTTCTCCTGAAGCTATTTTTTCTTTTATTTGCTCATAAATTTGTATATATAGAGGAGTCGTTGAATCATTGTCTAAAATTATCATTTTTAATAACACTCTCCTTGCAAGCTGTATCCTACAAAATAATATAAATTGGCACTTTTGAGGAGTACGCTTTGATTGTATAATTGCATTAATGAAAAGTCAATAATATAGTAAATAGAAACTTTTCATATGTATAAATAAATTAATTTATAGAATTTCAGAGGAGGAATATAAAATGATAAACGAAAAATTACTTGAAGTTATCTCACACGAAGGGGTAGTAGCTATTGTATCTTGGAGCAAAAATGAAGCACATGTAGTTAACACATGGAATTCATATCTTAATGTTACTGAAGATGGCACAATATTATTACCTGCAGCAGGTATGAGAAGAACTCAAAAAAATATAGAAGAAAATAATAAAGTTAAAGTTACTCTAGGTAGTAAAGAGGTTATGGGACATCAATATCCAGGAGCGGGTTTCTTAATTGAAGGAACAGCTAAATTTGTTGAATCAGGTTCTGAATTTGATATGATGAAAAATAAATTCCCTTTCTTAAGTAGAGTATTAGAAATAACAGTTACATCTGCAAAACAAACAATATAACATTGACCTAGCATAATCTTCATTGACTGTGCTATGATACAGATACATTTACTGTTGCTATTAATGATTACAGATATAATGGTGGAGGCGGTTTTATGAATGCCGCTGAAATAAGCAATACAGATCCAAGTATAGTAACTTATAGTTCATCTAAAGCCCTTGGTGATGATGGACAAGTTAGAAGCTTAATGATTTCATATATTAAATCGGGTAAGACAATAAGTCCAATATGTTCAAATAATTGGAAATTATGTACTAAAATGTTGCTGTAGGCAATAATTTTAATTAATTTTATGTAAGATTTTAATTTTAGGCAGTAAATTTATAAAAGTAAATTTGCTGCTTTCTTGATTATGGGAATAAAAATGGTATTATGATACTAACTATGAAGAGTATGGTTAAGGAAAAGGACTTAATAAAAATGAATTTTTGCAATAGAAAGAGGAGAAGAAGTCATTCAAACTTATTATGATATAATAAATATAAAATACTGATAAGAAACAGAAAGAGTTATAAGAATGAAAGGCGTATATAAATATGAACAATTTAGAGAATAAAAAAAAGAAGTGGTCAGGTAAAAAGAAGTTAGAATTAAGTGGAGTATTGCTTGGAATCAGTGCTCTTTTATTTGCTATGTCACGATATATAGATGAATTTGCAAATCTTTATTATAAATATATTTACGTAACATTAGTAAGTATTATTTCAAGAGGATTTTCTTTAATTCCTTTTTCAGTATATGAGATAATATTATATGGATTTCTAATATTTATTTGTACTAAGATAATAATGTACATATATTTATGTATTACTAAGAAACTTTCCGTTAAGGAAATCCTAATAAGATCTGCAAGTAATCTTCTTATTTATATATCCATATTTATATTTTTAAATATAATATCTTTGGGTATAAATTCATTTAGATCAGATTTTGTTACTCTTACAGGTTTAAAAGTTGTAGAGAGTTCAGAAGAAAAGTTAATTAAACTTTGCGATAATTATAAAGATAAGCTTAATGAGTTAGATATGAAGATAGAAAAGAATGAATATGGGCTTTTAAAAGTGGATGATAATGTAAAAGAAGAGGGAATAGACACTATGAAAAATTTAGGTGAGATTTACTCATGTTTAGAAGGTTTTTATCCACGCCCTAAACCGTATTTTTTTTCAAAATTAATGTCTTATCAGTTATTAGAGGGTGAAACAGATTTTACTTTAGAAGCCAATTATAACAATGATATGCCAGCGTGGAATATTCCAAGTACAATTTGTCATGAATTAAGTCATATAAAAGGATTTAATAATGAAGATGAAGCGAATTATATAAGCTTTTTAGCATGTATTAATTCCCAAAACTATGAGTATCAATATAGTGGATATTTAATGGCTTATTCTTATTGTATGAATGATTTATATGATTTTAATTTAGAAGCTTTTAAAAAGATTAATAATGAACTCTCTGATAATGTGAAATTGGAATTGAAAAATGATTCATTATATTGGAATAAGTATAGAGGAGGAATCTCAAAGCTACACAATGAAGCTTATGATAAATTATTAAAAATAAGTGGTCAAGAAGCTGGCATTAAAAGTTATAATGCTGTTGTTAAATTACTGATTTCAGGATATGAAGTTCAATTTCATTAAACTAAGTAGTGAGTAAGACAATTATGCTAATATCGACATCTTGATAATATTAATAAACGTTGATATACTTTAAAGGGAATACATAAAATGGTATTTGAACATTATAGAGGGGAGAGATTTGGATGAAAGTTATCATTTTATCAGGAACACCTAAAAATGAGGGACTGTGTCATTCTTGCGTAAATGCTGCATTAATAGGTGCTGAAAAATCAGGTGCAGATTGTGAAGTCATTAAACTGTGTGATTATAAACTTGTACGTTGCGCAATGTGTGGTGATGGCTGGGGTACATGTCGTGAAGGACATACCTGTATCTTCGGTGATGATGGATTTACAGAAATACAGAAAAAAATGATGGATGCAGATGCTTTAATATTTGATACACCTGTGTATTGGGGCGATATGACAGAGGTTATGAAAGCATTCTTTGACCGTTTTCGTCGTTGTGAGGCAATGAAAGGTGAAAATGCTGCAATTGCTGGAAAGCCAGTTATATTAATTGCATCTCCTGGTGGTAGCGGTAATGGAATGATTAGCTGTTTTGATCAGATGGATAGGTTATGCCGTCATCTTCATGCAAATATTTATGATTATATTGGTGTGAATAGATGGAATAAAGATTATAAACTAGTAGCAATCAGCCAGGCAGTTGCAACAATGGTTAGTACTACAAAATAAGGATTTCTATGTAGAAACCTCAATCCTTAGGGTTTGGAAGTATCCACTAGGAAGGAATTTATAAGGACAAGCACTTTACTAAATAAATGAAAATTTAGTGGAGTTTTTTTGTGTAATAGTTGTTTGTGAATAGTCAATAATAATTCCAATTTATTATTTACGTACTACGTGTAATTTTTCAAAAGAAAGATTGCTAAATGAATAAAAGCTTGCCAGTTTAATATTGAAACTGACAAGCTTTTATTATTTATTAAGTATATTAGAAAAATTATTTTTGGACCATTCTTCAATTACTTTTAAGGCAGGAACTAGTTCCTTTCCTTTTTCCGTTAATGAGTATTCAACTCTTGGAGGTATTTCTGCATATATATGCTTACTTATTATTTCATCAACTTCGAGTTGCTTTAAGGATTCGCTTAATACTTTTTGACTTACACCACAAGTAATTCTTTGCAATTCTAAAAATCTCTTTGGACCATCAGATAAATGGCATAGAATTACAGCCTTCCATTTACCTCTTATAATTTCAAAGCCCAAATCTAAAGCACATATATATGACTTTCCATTATATTCTATCAAAACATTATCACCTACATTAGCATATATTTCATACATAATTATAATATAAAAATGAAAAATTAAAAATAGAATTTACAAGCAAGGTAGAAAATATTTTGCTAATTTATTATGAAAACATTGAAAAAGCATAATTCCTACCTTAAAGTAAGTTAGCTAACTTAAAAGTGCCTACTTGTTGCAAAGAGATGTATTGAATATACTATACGTAGTGCCAAGCAGTAAAGGCATTAAATATAATTTATTCATATTGAAAAACAAGTGAAATAAATTCGTTTGGCATAGCTACGCGAGATATATAAAGGAGAGGTAAAATAAATGAAAGTTGTTGCATTTAATGGAAGTCCTAAAAAAGAAGGAAACACATATCATGGAATAAAAATGGTTGCTGAGGAACTAGAAAAAGAAGGTATAGAAGTTGAAATTATTCATGTAGGCAATAAAAATATAAGAGGATGCCTTGCTTGTAATGGTTGCGCAAAAAATCAAGATGAAAAATGCGTTATTAAGGATGAAGTGAATGAATGGATTCAAAAAATGAAAGAGGCAGATGGTATAATATTAGGGTCTCCAGTTCATTATGCATCTATAGGAGGAACAATGAAATCATTTTTGGATAGAGCTTTCTATGTTACAAGTTCGAATAAATATATGTTAAGACATAAGGTAGGAGCTGCAGTTGTTTCGGTAAGACGATCAGGAGGTATTCCTACTTTTGATCAATTGAATAATTACATCAATTATTCTGAAATGCTTATGCCAACTTCAAACTATTGGAATGTAATACATGGAACAGCACCAGGTGAAGCAGAAGGTGATATAGAAGGTAAACAAATAATGAGAGTTCTTGGTAAAAATATGGCTTGGCTTATGAAGTTGGTTGAATTTGGAAAAGGAAAAATCGAAGAACCTGAAATAGAAGATAAAACATTTATGAATTTTATTCGTTAAAAAGGAATTAAGGTAGTAAATTTTGTTGAAGAAAATTTACTGCCTTCTTTTAATTTTTCATAAATTTGTTTTGTTTTTGTAATATCATCTGCTGTAATACATATTGAGATTTGAGTTCCGGTTTTAAAAGGCAGTTCAGGTATAATATCAGCAATCATAATTTTAGTTTTACCGATTAAAAAAAACCATTTGAATTAGTTCAATGTATAAAAGAAAATTTAAATATAAATTTAAGTATATATAACTAAAAACGTAGAAAATTGAAAAAAACTAATGTGAAGTTTTTTGATTAAGGAATTATAGAAAAATCAGTAAAAATTCAGATGAAAATAATTATCAGATGAGTATACATATTTAGTTAATGGTACTATAATGATATTAACAATATAGTTATAATATATTAAAATACATTATTGAGATAAAGAGAGGGATGTGAGAATATGACTAAATTAGTATTAATAAGACATGGAGAAAGCCTTTGGAATTTAGAAAATAAATTTACTGGATGGACTGATGTGGATTTATCAGAAAATGGACTTAAAGAAGCAAGAATGGCAGGGAAAATACTTAAGGAAAATGGATTTATTTTTGATATAGCATACACATCTGTTCTTAAAAGAGCTATAAGAACATTGTGGATAGCATTACATGAAATGGACTTAATGTGGATACCAGTTTATAAATCATGGAAGTTAAATGAAAGACATTATGGAGCATTACAAGGACTCAATAAAGCAGACACTGCTGAAAAATATGGAGAAGAACAAGTTCATAAGTGGAGAAGATTTGTAAATGTAAAACCACCAGAATTAACTAAAGATGATCCAAGATATGCAGGTTATGAAGCTAAATATAAAGATTTAAATGAAAATCAAATTCCATTAACTGAAAATCTAGCGGATACTGAAAAAAGAGTATTAGAAGAATGGAATGAAAATATAGTCCCAAATCTAAAATCAGGTAAAAGGATTATAATATCTGCACATGGTAATTCATTAAGAGCTTTGGTTAAATATCTAGACAATATTTCAAGTGATGGAATAGCAAGTTTAAATATTCCAACAGGAACACCATTAGTATATGAGTTAGATGATGATTTAAAACCAATTACTCACTATTATTTATCATTAGACGGTAAACTTGCGGAGGGAGAAGTTCCAACTCATATTGAAGAAGGAAAGTAATTAAATAAAGTATTGTGACTGTCTTAAATTTATATTTTAAGACAGCTCATTTTCAATCTTAACGGATATTATCTTTCAACGTTATATAATTCATCGTCTATATCAAAGCAATATTTTTTTTGATAATTTGATCCCCTTATTTAAATGGAGGGCAATATGAATTTTTATAGGACATGTGTCTCATTAAAGAGGAACTATGAAAAAAGTTTCGAACAAAGACTTGTTAAATTATTTTATTGTATTTGTAATTGATTACAAGGTTCTGATATACTAGTCTAGAGGTGATTAAAATGAAAGTTGGAATAGTCGGACTGGGGGATATTGCTAAAAAAGGTTACTTGCCAGTGCTTTCTGAAAAGGAAGGTATAGAATTGGTTCTTTGTACAAGAAATACTGAGACTTTAAACAAATTATCTAAAAAATATCGGATTGCAGAGACAGTTAATACAGTTGAAGAACTTATAGAAAAAGGTATAGATGCAGCTTTTGTAAGTACTGCTACAGATGGTCATTTTCAAGTGGCTGAAAAATTACTTAGAAGCGGTATAAATACATATATAGATAAACCTATATCTATGAATTTTCATGAAACTGAAAAGATCGTGAAGTTAGCTAAAGAGAATGGAAAGATTGCAATGGTTGGATTTAACAGAAGATTCATACCAGTAGTCAAAGAACTTAAGGAACATGGTAAAGCAACAGTAATAATAATGCAAAAAAATAGATTTAAAGCACCGGATTATACAAGAAGATTCGTGGTAGAGGATTTTATACATGTTGTGGATACTCTTAGATTTTTGATGGGTACCGAAGTTAAAGATTTAAAGGTAGAGTATCTCAAAAATGGAGAAATTCTTGATAATTTGATAATTCAACTTATAGGAGATGGATGTACTGCTATAGGCATTATGAATAGAAATGGAGGAGTGACAGAAGAAATCATTGAATATATGACAACAAATGATAAGTTTGTCGTAAATAATCTTGTGGAAACAACTCATTTTCATAACAAAGAAATAAATGTTAGCAAATTTGGTGATTGGGAACTAACGCTTTTTAAACGTGGATTCTATCAAATAGTGGATCATTTTATAGACTGCGTACAAAACAATAAGACACCAGAACCTTCTATTAATGATTCATTAATTACTCATGGAATTTGTGAGAGAATAGTTAAATATATAGAATTAGGTAACTAAAGAAAATAATGAAGCTAGCTTTTGCTAGCTTCATTATTTATAAGAGAACCTAAATTCAATATTATAACTCTATTTTAATGGAAATAATGATTTCATTCCTTTACATTTTTCTTTAAGTAAATTTATCTCTTCTTCAGTAACTGGCTTGAAGTCTCTTGCAGCTTCTACTGACCACCTAAAATGCTCTATATCTCCTGGAGGTATTGCAGCTGTTATAGGTTGAGACAGGGTATATCTATAAGCTAGCTTTGCTAGTTCTTTATCATCTATAGCTTCATACCAGCCTTTAGGATACTTATTTACTACACCTTCTTCAAGTTTAGTTTTTGCCATAGCTTTTATAGCAAGTATTCCCATTTCTTTTTCTTTAGCTTTAGCTATTACTTTAGGGCCGAAGTCTGAATTAATAATATTTACCCAATTAACAGGGAATAATATTGAATCAAAATCAAATCTGTCCATTAAAGCTATAGCGGCCTCTTCAGAGTGCGCTGAGAAGCCAATGTGTTTTATAAGCCCTTCCTGCTTTGCTTTAAGAAAAGTTTCAAAAGCTCCATTAACACCAAAAATTTTTTCTACATCTTCAGTTGTTGTAACTGCATGTAATTGGTATAAATCAAAATAATCAGTTTTAAGAATTTTCAATGATTCTTCTAATAATGCTCTAGCACCATCCTTAGTTCTGTTTTCTGTCTTACAAGCTAAGAATATATCATTTCTTTTACCTACAAGTGCAGGTCCCAGTTTATCCTGTGCATTTCCATAAGTAGGAGCTACATCAAAATAATTTACGCCTGAATCAATGGCTTCTGCCACATAGTTATTTGCATCTTTTTGAGTTTCAGCTGAAACTATAATTCCACCAAAACCAACCACGGATAAATTTTCTCCTGTTTTTCCTAAGACTCTTTTTTTCATAATACCTCTTCTTTCTTCATATATATTATTTAATATTCAACTAATAAAAATTAATAAGTAGTAATTGTTCTACAGTGTAACTTGTAATTATAATCTTCTCCTTTTTATAATTAATTACTAATAATACATTATATTAAATATAAATAAATAAATAATTAGTAATATAAATATTGTAGATTTCATTATTACCTTTTAGTAAAACAATAATGCTTTAAAAGTTATATTTTTATTCATAGAAAAACAAAAGTACTTAATAACTTACAGGGAGTATAGGCTCTTAGGTTACAAGTATAAATGTATTATATAAAATTATGATATAATAAATATATAATATTAGTAAATAATAATTTAGAGTAAGGAAAATGTAAACTAAAGATAGGATGATAAAAATGGAGTTAAAACAATTAAGAAATGAAGAGATTGAGAACTTATATAATGAGCATATGATAATAGATTTCCCGGCTGAAGAATTAAAGCCTATTGATGTAATACAAAAGCTTATTAAAAGAAAAATTTATATATGCTATGGTTTATATAATAATGAAGAATTATTAGCTTATGCATTTTTAGCGACTTCGAAACTATATTTATTGATTGATTATTATTCAGTATGTGCAAAATATAGAAATAAGGGCATTGGAAGTGAATTTTTAACTATTTTAAAGGAAAATTGTAAAAATTATAATGGAATAATAGTGGAAGTAGAAAATATTGAATGTGCTTCTAATGAAGCTGAAAAAGTAGTTCGCAGAAGGAGAATAGATTTTTATAGCAAAAATGGAATGAGAATGACAAATATTTCGAGTAAATTATTCAATGTGAATTACTCTATTATGTGTTTATGTAATATTGAGATAGACGATTCAGTTATTTATGCAGAATTGAAGAATATTTATAAAGAAATGATTCCAAGTAAGTTTTATTCGAAATATGTAGAAGTCTGCAATGAAGCAAAAAAATGATTTTCATATGTCATTGAAGTACCATGATATTTATGCACTAAATGCTCAAATGTGATATATTAAATAAATATTTCATACTTTTCAGAAAATACATTGTATTCTGACAATTTCGGTATTATAATAAACTTAAGAAGAAAGAAATTTCTTCTAGCAATCCTAACCCAATAAAATCAACAAAATCAATTACAAAAATTAAAATTTAAAAATTTACAGAAAATGTTAATTAGATATAAGCAATAGGCAATAGGTAATTAAGGTGTTTGATTAGTAATAGACAAAGTGAATTAAAACGCAAGTTGAAACTACTAAGTACAAATCATCGGAAGGTTTGATTAGTAACCAACACGGCGATTCAAAACGCAAGGTGAAATTACTAAAACAGATTAAGCTATTTGAATAAAGTATATCTAAATAATGTTAGCAAAATAAATAAAAGTTTACCTTAATCAATTTTAATTATTAAGATATCTCTACTGTGTTACAAAGATAAGAGTAATGTTTTAGAAAAGGAATAGTATAGAAAAAAGGGTGATAAAAATTCAATTAAAACCATTTCAATGTAGAAAAGGGTTAGGATTTGCTTAACCACCAATTAGTTTATATAATTTGACTAATTGGTGGTTTTTAATTTATTTCAATATTTTAATGATAGTTTTCACTATGCTAAAAGAACTAAGCAAGTGAAGTATATAAAAAGAAAACATAGCTATTTAAAAGAAAAGATGTTATAATAAGTAAGAAATAAAAAAGGTTTTTAATAGAGATATGCATTTCTCCTTTTAGAGAATTATATCATCGATATTAATCTTTAATTTAAAAGGAGGAATTTAATATGGAAGATAAAACTTTAGTATGTAAAGATTGTGGAAATGAATTTGTTTTCACAACTGGAGAACAAGAATTCTACAAGGAAAAAGGATTCGAAAACGAACCAGTAAGATGTCCTGATTGTAGAAGAGCTAGAAAGCAACAAAATAACAGAAGATAGTTTTTGATTATTTTAAGAGTTATAAGATTTTCTTATAACTCTTTTTTAGGATGTATGATATAAGTTATTAGATTATACAGAAATAGGTGAAAGAAATGATACAATAATTATGACTTTTTAGGTTTTGTGGTAAATGAGTTTTAATACAAAGATTCTAAGAAGGTTTGGGTTCTTAGTAGTTAACCCCTAAAAGCTACTTGCCAAATGAATAATATATCATTAACTTTGAAGTTAAGAGGAGATACAGAATGAATTTATTATTAGATGTTGAAGGTAAAGTGAATTATGATAAAATTAATAAAAATACAACAGTTAAAGATGTGTTAGATGCAATTGATATTTTTTTAGATAACAATTCTCTTCCTTGTAATGAGTGTGAGGAAAGTTGCTGCAAAAAATCTTGGTCAGTAGAAATGGATAATGTTTGTGTAAATAGATTAAGTGATTGGAAAGATGAGGTAGCTTTAGATTTTGTACAAAAAAAGCTAATTAAAAAGAAAAATTACTGTAGAGACTTTGATCAATATGTATTAAATAAGAAAACAGATTGTAATTTTATAACAGAAACAAACTTATGCACTATATACCAAAATAGGCCAATAATATGTAGGCTTTATATCTGTATTCCAAAAAGTTATAGATATAATGTAATTAGAGAACTTATAGGAAGTACATATTTAAAAGCACTTGTACTTGAAGAAAAAATGAGAAACAACAATTTTACAGAAAGAACTATTAATAAATATAAAAGAAATCCAGCAGTTTTTGCTAAAGATTACAATATATCTTTGGAAGAAATATTTGATTATGCTGAAGACGAAGGATGGCTTGATATTGATGAAAGAGAAGATCTTTATAAATAAAAAATTATGATCTAATAAATATAAAATACTAGCAGAACATGAATTAATGATGGAGAGTTTTTATGGCATAATAAGAACTATAATAATGAACATATATTCTAACAAATGAGGTTTTAATTTATAAAATGTAAGCAAGGGTAAAAGGGTGAATAGTATGTCTGACAATATAAAAGTCATAAGAAAATGGTTCTTACCATCTGATTTTGATAAAGTAGAAAATTATTTATGCGATATGTCAAGACAAGGATGGCATTTAAAAGAAGCAAAAAATGGATTTGGTACAAGCAAATATCATTTTGAAAAGGGAGAATCTAAAAATTATAGTTATGCAATTCAGTACATTATAAAAGATCAGAATACAGGGAGTTATTGTAAATCAATTAAGGATGCAGGTTGGAACAACATAACTATTCTTCCTTACCTTTGGAATGGGGAATGGCATTATTATAGAAAAGAATACAAAGATGGGAAAAGGGAGCAATTATTAACTGATAATGAATCTAAATTAGATTTATTAAAGAATATATTAAGAAGTTTATGGATAATAGGACTTTGTCTGATTTTCAGTGGAGTTAGTGCAATGTCTAATTCTTTTCAAACAATACTTGGAGATCCCAATGCAAGACTTAGTATGCCTTTTGCTATTTCTATTCTTACTATATACTGTGCAGCTTTGGTAATATATGCAATGGTTCTTATACCTTTGATAAGGAAAATATCAAAAATGAACAAGAATTTTCAAGAATAAAACTAATAACAATTTATTTCTTACATCATCGGTAGAATTTTATAAAGAAAGAGTACTAGAAATTTATCTTTTATATTTTTTCGGAATACTATGAAGGATAGGATATAGTACTTGAATATGACATATTATACAATAGTTCTACCTTTTTTCAAAAAAATATATTGTATTCTAGTAATTACCATGTTATAATAAAGACAGATATAAAAAAAGTTTTTAATTGAGATATGCATTTCTCCTTTTAGAGAAGTATATAATCGATATTAATCTTTAATTTAAAAGGAGGAATTTAATATGGAAGATAAAACATTAGTATGTAAAGACTGTGGTAATGAATTCGTTTTCACTACTGGAGAACAAGAATTCTACAAGGAAAAAGGATTCGATAACGAACCTGTAAGATGTCCTGATTGTAGAAGAGCTAGAAAGCAACAAAATAACAGAAGATAATTTTTGATTATTTTAAGGGGCTGTTGCAAAACTAACATAGTTAGTTTTGTAGCAGCTCATTTTTTTTAAGAAATAAAAAAATGTGAATTCCGAAGAAATCACATTTATTGTATAATTAAGTTATGTACAAAATAAAGAAATCATACACTAAAGATTATAATGAATTTAATGATAATTTTCAACTTATATTACCATTAAATTTGGAAAATTTAATACCAGAAGATGATTCTGTTCGCTTGCTAAGCCACGTATTGGAGGGATTAGATTACAGAAAGTTGTATAAGGCGTACTCTTCCGTTGGAAGAAAACCGGCAGTGGAACCCAAAATCATGTTCAAAATAATATCGTATGCGTATTCTCAAAATGTTTATTCAAGTAGAAAAATAGAAAAAGCATGTAAAAGAGATATAAATTTTAGATGGCTGCTTCAAGGATGCAAAGCCCCTGATCATGCTACAATTAGTAGATTTCGAAAAGATTATCTTTCAAATGAAGTAATTGAAGAATTATTTTATCAGCAAGTTAATTATTTAGCTGATCAAAATGAAGTATTATTTGAAAATGTATTTATTGATGGTACTAAAATCGAGGCGAATGCCAATCGATATACTTTTGTTTGGAAGAAAGCCATTTACAAAAATGAAGAGAAAATGTTTAATAAAATTCTTACTCTTGTTGAAAATGTCAATCTTGAAGAATTGAAAGAATTTAGTATTCAAAAAGAAACATTGATAAATGATCTCGATAAAATTCTCGAATGGCTTTTATATGAAAAAGAGAAGAGAAACATAGAATTTGTTCATGGAATTGGTAAGAGAAAAACTACAATTCAGAAATGGATAGAGCAACTATTTGAATATAAAGAGAGACAAGAAAAATATAATTTCAGTAAAACCATATTCTCAAATAGAAATAGTTATTCTAAAACTGATCCAGACGCAACTTTCATGCATATGAAAGATGATCATATGAGAAATGGTCAATTAAAGCCAGCATATAATGTACAAATTGCAGTTGAAAGCGAATACGTGACCGGTGTCGGAATATTTGATGATAGAAATGACATAGCAACACTAATACCTATGCTTAATAATATGCAAGAAAAAATTGGTCGTAAATATCTTAATGTGATTGCAGATTCGGGTTATGAAAGCGAAGAAAATTATTTATTTTTAGAATACAATAATCAGACCCCATACATAAAGCCGCAAACTTATGAAAAGTGGAAAAAAAGAAGTTTCAAAAATGATATAAGTAAGCGAGAAAATATGCAATATGATGCTGAATCAGATTTTTATGTTTGCAATAATGGTAGAAAGTTGATTCCGACCTCTATTATTCATAGAAAATCCGCCAGTGGATACAAATCAGAAGTTACTGTTTATGAGTGTGAAAGCTGTGATAATTGTGTTCATAAAGAAAAATGTACAAAAGCAAAAGGAAATAGAAAGATGCAGGTTTCGAAAACTTTTGTAGAAAAGCGTGAAATATCTTATAGAAATATTACAACTGAAATTGGAGCTAAATTAAGAATGAACAGATCTATTCAGGTCGAAGGAGCATTTGGAGTTCTAAAAAGTGACTATGAATTCAATAGATTTTTAACACGTGGAAAAAATAGTGTAAAAACTGAATTTATTTTGCTTTGTTTTGGTTATAACATTAACAAATTGCATTCAAAAATCCAAAACGGAAGAACTCAAAAACATCTTCATGAATTAAAACAATCTGCCTAATTATGGAATAATTTAAGTAGGCTTATTAAAGTGCGCTTAAAACATAAAAATCTCTCAATAATTATTATTCAATTTTAATTATTAAGAGATTTTTTAATTTAAAACGAAAAGAAGTGTCGCTTCTGATTAAAAATTAATCATTTTGCGACACGCCCTTTTTTAGTATATAGGATTTAATGATACGCCCTGATAAAGTATATATAGAGTAAGGAATAATGACAAAATGGAGTTGTTTAAATCAATTAATACAACTAAAAATTTACCGAAACCAACACAAATAACTTTAACCATTAATTAGTTAATATGTTTTTGCTAATTGATGGTTTTTAATTGTTTGAAGTCAAAATATGAGGTTGGAAATTAAATGTTAATATTAAAAAGAATAATTTAAATTATTGGCATAATAGATAAAAGTGGTTTTTAAAAACATAAGATTTAATAATTACATCTTATCTATATGAGAAAATTATAGTATAATACATATATTGTAATAAAATGTATCACAGTACACATTTTCAATGGTTTTACATTAACAAAAATATTTTAATAGAAAGTGATGATTTATTTTATGAAAAACATATTACTTTTAAGTACAGGGGGAACTATTGCATCTGCTCCTACTGACAATGGTCTTGCACCATCTATTCATAGTGATAGCATTTTATCTTTAATTGGTGGAATTGGTTCTGATTATAATATTACAACAAAAGATATTCTTCAGCTAGATAGCTCTAATATACAACCTGAAGAGTGGAAGCTTATTGCAAATAGTATATTTGACAATTGTAAAGATTATGATGGAATAGTAGTTACCCATGGAACCGACACTATGGCATACACATCATCAATTCTTTCATTCATGCTAAAAAATGTACCGATTCCAGTTGTTATAACAGGTTCACAATTACCGCTTCCTAATCCTTTGACAGATGGAATTGAAAATTTAAGATGCGCATTTGCCATGGCAGCTAGTGGTACTGCTGGAGTGTTTTTAGCTTTTAATCGTAAAGTTATTTTAGGTAGCCGTGCTGTAAAAGTAAGAACTACTGGGTTTGATGCATTTGAAAGTGTAAATGCTCCTTATGCAGCAACAATAGATTCAGCAGGCTTATATATAAATAAGGATATTATAAAACCAGTAAGTGGTGTATTTAAACTTGAAGACCAAATATGTAAAGACATATTCTTAATAAAATTAACACCAGGACTTAATCCTGAAATATTTGATATGCTACTTAATATGAATTACAAAGGAATAATAATAGAAGCATTTGGTGTAGGTGGATTACATTTTATCAGAAGAGACTTAATATCTAAATTAGAAAAAATAGTTCAAAAGGGAATTAGTGTTGTTGTATGTAGTCAATGCCTCTATGAAAGTAGTGATTTTTCAATTTATGAAACTGGAAAATTAGTATTGGAAAAAGGAGTAATTCAAGGATATGACATGACTACAGAAGCTGCAGTTACTAAACTTATGTGGGCACTTGGAAAAACAAATGATCCGGAAAAGATTAAAGAAATATTTGGCACAAGCTTTGTAGGCGAAGTATCTATAAAGTAAAAAGAATGGGAGCATAGATGTATTTCTATGCTCCCATTCTTTTAGGTTAGTATTACTTATTTATATTAATTTAATTCAGTTAATCCGAATATTTTAGATTTAGCTTCTTTTGTATTATTAGTATCATTTATATTATTTTCAGAGAAAACTAAATCAACATCATTTAAAGGAACAACTTTAGTTTTATGTTTAATTTTATAACCTAAATATAATCCGATGAATAATGGAATTCCTATATAAGATGCAATTAACCCTTGCCAATCAACTCCGTCAGGTTTTATACATGAGTATCCTTGACCTATAATAATAATTGTACACATTATTAATGCTAGTATAGGTCCAAATGGATATAGTATAGCTTTGTATTTTAAATTTTTTATATTTTTGCCTTGGTAAACATATGCTTTTCTAAATCTATAGTGACATAATGCTATGCCTACCCAAGCTATAAATCCAGCAAGACCAGATGCTGCAATTAGCCAAACATAAACTGTGCTTTCTGCAAACATACCAGTTAAAAAACAAGCTGAAGCAATTAAAGTAGTTGCAATTACGGAATTTACAGGTACGCCTCTTTTGTTAGTTTTAGCAAATAGTTTAGGAGCCATACCATCTTTAGCCATTGAAAATAGCATTCTACTTGACGCATACATACCAGAGTTACCAGCAGATAATACAGAAGTTAATATAATTGCATTCATTAATGAAGCAGCTCCAGATACACCAGCTCTTTCAAATACCATGGTAAATGGACTTGTTGAAACACCAGCTTCAGTAAATGGTATTATAGCTCCTAAGATAACTATTGTACCTAAGTAAAATAATATTATTCTCCAAAAAACTGACTTTATAGCTTTAGGTATAGTTTTTTCAGGATTTTCACTTTCACCAGCAGCAACTCCAATAAGTTCAGTTCCTTGAAATGAGAAGCCTGCAATTAAGAATATAGCAAATATAGACTTAATGCCTCCGTTAAATGGACCACCACCTACAGTGTAGTTATGAAATCCTACTTTATCTCCACCCATTATACCTAAAATCATAAGAATACCAATTATTATAAATACAATAACTGTAACAACTTTAATTCCAGCAAACCAGTATTCTGATTCACCGTAGGCTTTTGATGATAAAATATTTAAACCTACTATTATTCCTAAAAATAATATACTCCAGAAGAATCCACTTATATTAGGGAACCAATATTTCATAATTAAAGATCCTGCAACCATTTCAGCTGCAATTGTTATAGCCCAGTTATACCAATAATTCCAACCGAGGGCAAATCCAAGCGCTGGGTCAATAAATTTAGTGGCATACGTACTAAATGAACCAGATATAGGCATATAAGTTGCCATTTCTCCCAAACTAGTTATTAAAAAGTACACCATAATACCTACTAATGTATAAGCTACTAATGCACCTCCAGGGCCAGCTTGATGTAAGGTATCTCCCATTGCAAGGAATATACCAGTACCAATAGAACCTCCTAAAGCTATCATGTTTAAGTGCCTTGCTTTTAAACCTCTTTTTAACTCGTGATTTTCTTTACTCATTTTTTTATCCTCCTTATGGTTTTAAAATTCCATAAGGCACATCAAAGAAAATAATAAGCCTAAGATATAAGCATGCGGGCCTATTATTTTTTTATTGTGCCTGAGTAACTAACTAAGATAATGTAAAGATTTGAACAATAAAAAATGCCATGAAAGCATATTCATGACATAAAATACGAAAATTGTATATTTAAATAAATATGCCAAATACCGTATATTCATTGAAAATAGCTCTCCACAAAATAATTTGTGACAGTCTTATGTATATTTTACATAAGACCAGTAAACAGCATCAAAGCAATTGGCTATTTACTTCGGCGAAAGTTCCTTTCATATTACTTCATTGAGCTTACCTCCGTAATACTACTCTTAAGTTTCGCACCTCTATCTAAGTTATCTACTTGTTATTTTATAAGTAATTATGTAACAAAAGTAGGAATAAGTCAATACAAAATATAATATTTCATGCTAAATATTATATTTTGTAACCTAATTCAGTATATGAAGTTCAATAGTGTCTCCGATGGAGGAGCACCTTGAGGAAACTTATTTAATCTTTCTTCTAAACTTTTATAAGCATCTTTTCCAACTATATGTGGCATATTTTCACCTCGTTTGATTTGTTATATATATTTTTACATAAAAAGTATATATACAATAATAAGATAGATAATTGTTATTCTTTCCATTCAGAAGTAGATCTATATTGAATGAAATTTTAAAACTTAGATAATACAGTAAATTTCATATCGGAATAGGTTGGATATAATAGTGTATAACCTTTTAGAAGAGTATTTAAAACAGTTAAAGGAGTTAGCACTAGAGAATTAAGGAATAGATTTTACAAATATGTACGTAAAGATTGGTTTGATAAAGTTGGCATTCTCGTGTACATATGTCCGCCGTGGGTTGACATATGTCATTATATAAGATAGTATATAATAAAACAATATATAGTATTTATTTTCTGTTTTTTATTTTCTTGCAGGAAATCCTTTGGAAATATATATTTGCGAGACCTATAAAACCTATGGCTTTAGAGTTTAGCAAAATACTAATATTATTAATTATAAGGGGGAACAAAATTGAAAAATTTATTTAACAAATGGAATAAAATCAGTCTTGTTAAAAGAATAATTGTAGGCTTGCTTGTCGGTATTATTCTGGCGTTAACTCTTCCTGAGGTAGCACAACCAATTACAATTTTAGGAGCTTTATTTGTTGGTGCTTTGAAAGGAATTGCACCAATGTTGGTATTCTTCTTGGTCATGACGGCTATATCTCAGCATAAGAGTGGTCATAAAACTAATATGAAATCTATTATAGTTCTGTATTTGCTGGGAACATTCCTAGCTGGATTAACTGCAGTTATTGCAAGTTTTATATTCCCAGTAAGCCTAGTGTTGGCAGCGGGTGCTGAGGAGTTATCAGCTCCAGGTGGTGTTGGAGAGGTTCTGAAAGCATTGCTTTTAAATCTTGTTGATAATCCGGTAAAAGCACTTGTTAATGCTAACTACTTAGGTATACTGGCTTGGGCATTGGTTCTTGGTTTAGCTCTGAAAAATGCGCAAGATTCAACTAAAACAATGATAAGCAATTTCTCAGATGCAGTATCCCAAGCGGTTAAATGGGTCATTAATTTCGCTCCATTTGGAATCATGGGACTGGTATTCGATTCAATTGCTACTAATGGACTTTATACTCTTTTAAGTTATGGAAAGTTACTTTTGGTTTTAATTGGCTGTATGTGTTTTGTTGCACTTGTTGTCAATCCAATAATAGTTTTTGTTTGCATTCATCAGAACCCATATCCACTTGTTTTTAAATGTCTGAAAGATAGCGGAATAACAGCATTCTTTACGCGTAGTTCTGCTGCAAATATTCCTGTAAATATAAAAATATGTGAAGAACTTAATTTAGATAAAGATACATATACTGTCTCAATTCCCTTAGGAGCTACTATAAATATGGCTGGTGCAGCTGTTACAATTTCAGTTATGACTTTAGCGGCAGTTAACACACTTGGGATTCAAGTTGATATACCTACAGCAATTATCTTAAGTGTATTGTCAGCTGTATGTGCTTGTGGTGCTTCAGGTGTGGCAGGTGGATCATTACTACTGATTCCTTTGGCATGTAGCTTGTTTGGGATACCAAATGAAATTGCTATGCAGGTTGTTGGTGTAGGGTTTATTGTAGGTGTTCTGCAAGATTCTTGCGAAACAGCACTTAACTCATCAACTGACCTTCTCTTTACAGCATCTGCTGAATATATGAAAATGCGTAAAGAAGGACAAGAAATCACTTTTAATAACGAGACAGCTTAATCATATTAATGAAAATAACAAGTCAAAGATGATATGTGTATTTTGAGTTAAAGCAAATATACATATTATACTAACTTGTTATTTTTTTTTATGTGATTTACATGTAGAGATACTCATATCAGAATTCGTACTGATATTTTGGATAATCTAGCTATTGTAGGTCTATTTTTTGAAATTGTAGTTTCTACTTCTTTTATGAGAAAAATATTTAAACTTAATAAAAAATGAAATGCTGGTATATAAATGTAATATTATAAAATTCTATATTTTAATTTGCAAAAAAAAGTAATATAATTTAAAAATGCCGTTTGAAGTTTAAAAATAGAAGAATTTAATAATATTATATAAGTAGAAAAGGTGGAGTTAGAAATGTTAAAAAAAGATTTTGGAAACAATGAACTAAACAGTATTTATGATGCTATTCCGTATATTAATACTTTCTTTGATGATGATATAGAAATCATGTTAACTGATAGAGAAAAAGTTTTATATTATAAAGGAAGCAAAGAGATAGATTTTAAAATAAAGGAAGGAGATGCTGCTGGAGATTTTGTAAAAGAAGCTATGGAACTTGGCAAATCTAAAATTGAAGTAATTCCTGAAGGCTTCTTAGGGGTTGCTTTTAAGTCATATATGATTCCAATTAAACAAGTAAATAGTGTTATAGGTTCAATAGCAATTGGTAAAAGTCTCTCTAAGAAAAATTCAGTAACTAATATTACAGAAAACTTAATTGAATCATTGATACAAATATCAACAGGAATAAACAATATTTCATCTAGTTTTCAGGAATCAGCCAATATGAATTCAGAAATACTTATGGAAACAAATGCCGCAAATGAAATGACCACTGATACTGATAATATAGTAGGATTCATAAAAGGTATTTCATCTCAAACAAATCTTTTGGGATTAAATGCAGCTATTGAGGCAGCAAGAGCAGGAGAGCAAGGAAAAGGATTTAATGTTGTTGCACAAGAAATTAGAAAATTATCTAATGAATCTAATAAATCTATAGGTAAGATTGAAACAGTTATAAAAGATATATCAAGTGCAATAAAAAAGATAAATGAGAAAATAGTAAATGTTGATAGTGTATCAAATAAGCAATCCATAGCATTAGAGAGAATAACAGAATCAATTAAAAACTTAAATTCTACTGCAAAATTATTAGGACAATTATCAGAAGAATTATAATTTATAAAATACATCAGATATAAATATTGCTAGAGCTGAGTTTTTCTTTTACTTAGGAAAATTTAGCTTTAATTATATTATTATTGAAGGAAAAAAAGATGGTAAAAAGTAAAAATACATTAAAGATATAAAGAAAAACTTAAGATATGGAAATGATAAAGAACAAATGTACATACATTCTTTGTAATAGTGGAAATAATTATAGTGTAAAGAGATGAGTACTAAAAACTAAATTTATGTTATAATGAAAGTAGTAAAATGGGTATTAAGAAGGCCATAAATAATATACATAATAAAAATCTGTACTCTAACAAACAAGCAATTGAAAACATAGATTCACTGCGTGGTATAATTAAAATAAAGGGGGAGGATACTATTGGCAGATAACAATGAAATGGTTGATTTACTTACTAAAATGTATTCAGAAGTTCAAGAAATGAAGTCTGATATTAACGGAAGACTGGACAATATAGATTTAAAATTTGATAATCTAGAACGTAAAGTTGATAAAACTAATATTATTATTGAGAATGATATAAAGCCTAAAATAGAAGTTCTATTTGATGGGTATAAACAAAATACAGAATCCATAAATGCGTTAACAAATAAAATTGATGATTTACAGACAGATGTAAATAATTTAACTATAAGAACATTAAAAAATGAAAATAATATAATTCATTTTTCGAAGACAATGGATAATAAAGATTTAAAAAAGATGCACAGTAAGGAATATTAAGAATTAATAATAAGCGAGTATGAAATTAAAATAATATCTAAAGTATCTTAAGCGTAAACAAAATTTAAGCATGTTAACATTATTAAAGATTTGAACTTTAAAATCTTTGAAGTTTGTAATTATAAATATGTTTAAAAACAAAGTATTTACTTTTTTGTAAGTGCTTTATTTTTTAGTTTTATTTAGCCAAGATAAAATAATCTTGGTTAAATAATAAGTTTGAGTTACAATATACAAAGGCAAAAAAATAGAAGTTAATGGAGAGTAAAAATGAAAAAAAGGTTAAAAAACATTATTAAAAGTAATTGGTTATTTGTATTTATGGTAGTTATGTTTCAATTTAAATCAATGATACTACTATCTATGCTTAGAACACCAAACTCATCAAGTATAAATTTAGGAAGTATTTATTTTTCAGTTCCTGTAATATGGGCTCATGTAGCTATAATAGTATTAATAGCTAGTCCTATATTGTTCTTTAAAGAAAAAGGGAGAGTAAGAACTGCTCTAACAATAGATATTTTAGTTACAATTATTTTTGTAGCAGACATATGGTATTATCGTACAAATGGAACTTTTTTATCTATTAGACACTTAATACATAATGAGATATTTAATCCAACAGGAAAAAGTTTATTTAATTTAAGATTAGTAGATTTAGCATTTTTTGTTGATTTCATAATACTCTTTTGTATTTATAAATTTATTAAAATAAAAGAAGAAATTGAAAAGAATTTATTTTCACGATCAATAAAGGCCGTAAGTGTATTTTTAGTAAGTACATTTGTTATAGCCCTAGGACATTACTATATAGATGTCAAACAAATGGGATCAGGTAGAAATTTATTTGCATTGTCTTGGGCTCCATTTCAAACTTTTAGTGATATGAGTCCACTTGGATATCATGGATTTGATTTTTATTTTTATAAAGATAAAAATAAAACCTTAACCTCTGATGAAACAAACGACATAGAAAATTGGTTTAATAACAATAAAGAAAATCTACAAGATAATAAGTACAAGGGTATGTTTGAAGGTAAAAATGTAATTGCGGTGCAAGTAGAATCTTTAGAAAACTTTGTTATAGGCCAAAAAGTTAATGGACAAGAAATAACACCTAATTTAAATAAAATATTATCTAATAGTTTGTATTTTGATAATATCTATGAACAAAATAATTCTGGAACAAGCTCAGATGCGGATTTGCTAGTTAATACATCTATATTTCCAGTAAGAAAAGATAAAGCTTTCCTTTCATATCCTTGGACTAAATATAATTCATTTCAGAACTTATTAAATGGGAAAGGATATACTACTATTTCTACTCATGCAGAATTACCAGGTAGCTGGAATTGGGCAGAACCTCATAAATCTTTTGGAGCCGATAAAATTTGGGATAGTAGAGAATTTAATATGGATGAAGTAATAGGCCCAGGGTTATCTGATGAATCGTATTTAAAACAGATAGCAGGAAAGTTAAAGACAGAAAATGCGCCTTTTTATACATTTATAGCTACATTAACTAGTCATGGACCTTTTGAAATACCAAATGATAAGAAATATTTGGATTTATCAAAAGAACTTGATGAAAATATGCTTGGCGGATATTTTCAAAGTGTAAGATATGCTGATGAAGCTATAGGAAAGTTCTTAGGAGAATTAGAAAAGAATAATCAATTAGATAATACTGTTATTATGATTTATGGAGATCATTGCGGTGTTCATAAATTTTATGAAGATAAGATACAAGATTCTCCATTAGAAGGAACTTGGTGGAAAGACAATCAGAAAAAGATACCATTTATAGTATACTCTAAAGACTTAAAGCCAGAAGTAATATCTAAAGCAGGTGGTCAGTCAGATTTCTTGCCAACAATGTCTTATTTACTTGGAATTGATAGAAGTGAATTTGAAAATACATCTATGGGAAGAGTATTAGTAAATACAGAAAGAGATGCGGCTATTTTGAATTCTGGTGATATTATTGGTACTCCAAAAGATGAAAATGAACTTAACCATTTAAAAGATACATTTAAAATTGCAGATTCGATAATTGAAAAAAATTATTTTGGATCACAAAAGTGACAGTCACCCTACTAACTCACTTGACAATTTTACATATAATTGTATAATTAAGGTAAAACATAAATAAAATATGATAAATATGTTAAGTTTTGAAAGAACCAATAAGATTATTACTTTTATATATTAATTAGATTGGGGGGACTTAAAATGAATGAGTTATATGAAATAGCAGAGAATAAATTGTCATTAATAAAAAATATGTATGACACTATTAGAGTTATTGATCCAATTAATAAAAATATATTAAGCACTAAAAATAATGGTATGAAAAAACTTGCTGGAAAATGCTATGAGAATTTTAATAAAGGTACACTATGTAGCAATTGTATTTCAATGAGAGCTTATTTTGAAAAAGATACATTTATTAAAATGGAGTATTTTTATAATAAGGTTATGTTAATAATTGCAACTCCTGTAACAATAAATGAACATATGTATGTTGTTGAAATAATAAAAGATATATCATCACCCAATAATAAAATGTTAAATATTAATTATGAGAATAATGTTGGTAATATAATTGACAACATAAATGAAAAGATCATTAGAGATGATTTAACAGGTGTTTATAATAGAATATATATAGAAGAAAAGCTACCATTTGATGTAAATAATAGTATTATAAATAAATATTTATTCTCTATAATCATGATAGAAATAGCTGATTTTAAAAGCTTAAACTATGAATATGGACAAGGTGTACAAGACAAAATATTAAAAGATTTTAATGAATTTATTACAAATTCAGTTATCTATGATTCATACTGGATTGGAAGATATTCTAGTGATAAGTTCATTATTGTTTTGAACAACATAGATAAAGAAGAAGCATGTAAGATTTCAGATAAAATAAGATGTTTATTAGAGGATACCTTATTTAAATATAATGATAAAATTATTAAACTAAATGCAAAATTTGCAGTTTACTGCAGTAAAAATCAAATAGTTGATATTAAAAACATTTTAACAGAATTGCAAGAAAATACCCCTGGTGAAAAGCAAAAAGGAACAGAGGAAGAATATAATAAAGATAAAAAATTATCAATATTAAATTATAAAATTCAAGAATTGAGAGATGTTTTAAATGAAATGTGTATATCTTCAGATGAAACAGAAGATTATAGAGAAACCCTAAAGATAAGTCAAGATTTAGATGAATTAATTGTGGAATATATGAAAATTTAATATAATGCAAAAACATAAAACTCAGGTTTTTAATAGTTAGAAAGCCTGAGTTTTATGTTTTTATTATTATACAACTTTTTACTTTGAAGTAAGAAATATTTACTATATGAA
The DNA here is from genome assembly GCA_003129525.1 of Clostridium beijerinckii. NCBI lineage: Bacteria > Bacillati > Bacillota > Clostridia > Eubacteriales > Clostridiaceae > Clostridium > Clostridium beijerinckii. Next base: position 2,865,705 of record CP029329.1, read on the forward strand.
CTTTAAGATAATGTTTACGTTATAATTATAATAGACAATGAATTATATAAAAATTAAGGAGGATAAATAATGAAAATTAAGAAATTGTTATCAATTTCAATGGCTACACTAATGATTGCAGGTTTATTTGTTGGATGTGGAAGTAAAACCACAACTGAAAGTACAAGTGAAACAACTAAAAAGACAGCAAATGAAGATTTAAAATTAACTATTTATTGTGGACTTATGGAAGATCATATGGTTAAGGTTGTAGAAGAGTTTAAAACAAAAACTGGAATTCAAGCTGAAGCTGTAAGAATGTCCTCTGGAGAAATACTTGGTAGAGTACAAGCAGAAAAAGATAATCCTAAAGCTTCTATATGGTATGGTGGACCAGCAGATGCATTTGTACAAGCAAAAGAATATGGATTATTAGAAAATTATGTTTCTGATAATGCAAAGGATATACCAGATAAATATAAAGATGCAAATGGAGCATGGACAGGAATATATGTTGGATATTTAGGATTTGTTTCAAATCAAAAATTATTAGATGAAAAAGGTGTAAAGGCTCCTACAAGCTGGGCGGATTTATTAAAGCCTGAATTTAAAGGACAAGTATCAATAGCAAATCCAGGTTCATCAGGAACTGCATATACTGCACTTGCAACAATAATTCAGATCAAAGGTGAAGAAGAAGGACTTAAATACATGAAAGAACTTAATGGAAATATTAAATCATATGAAAAATCAGGAACAGCTCCAGCAAGATTAGCAGGACAAGGTGAAGTAATGGTTGGAGTTTCATTCTTACATGATGGTATTAAGTATAGAGAAGAAGGGATGAAGGATTTAGTTTTAACTGCACCAAGTGAAGGTACAGGATATGAAATAGGCGCAACAGGAATAATCAAAGGTGGACCAGATCAAGAAGCAGCTAAGCAATTTGTTGACTTTGTTTTAAGTAAAGAAGGAGAAGAAATTGGACAAACAGTTGGATCATATCAATTCTTAACAAATAAAAATGCTGTAGCACCAGAACTTTCTAATGAAGTTAAAGGTACTAAATTAATAGATTATGACTTAGCTTGGGCAGGTAGTGTTAGAAGTGAGCTTGTTGAAAAATGGAATAATGCTATAAAATAAAGAGATATAAATTTACTAAAATTATTTAATAATTCTAAATGGAATAGGTGTGTTATCATACCTATTCCTAAATAATATATAGAGGTGATAGAAGTATGAGAATTAGTAAACGCAAAATGCGTAATAGAAATGATTTAGATGATATGAAAAAGATATGGAGAGATCCTATACTTTTTACTACAATAATATTTTTAATAATTACATTATCGATATTTATAATATACCCTCTATATTCAGTTCTAAAAGCAAGTTTTATTGAAAATTCTACCTTTTCGTTAGGTGCATATATAAAAGCATTAAAAGATATAGATTTTAGACAAACCTTTATAAATACAATAATATTAGGCTTTACGGTTGGAATATTAGCAACTGTTATAGGTTTTATTTTTGCATATGCAGATGCATATTTAAAATCTCATTTCAAAAAACTATTTAAATTAGTATCAATTCTACCAATAGTATCGCCACCTTTTGTTTTGGCATTATCAGCAATTATGTTATTTGGACAATTTGGACTTGTAACGAGACAATTATTTGGTATTAAAGATGCAAATATATATGGTTTTAGAGGACTTGTAATGGTTCAAACCATGACATTTTTCCCTGTAGCGTATCTTTTGTTAATAGGTTTATTAAAAAAGATAGATCCAAGCTTAGAAGAAGCAGCTAGAAGCATGAAAGCATCAAGGTGGCAAACATTTAGAACAGTAACACTTCCATTAATGTTACCAGGACTTGCAAATGCATTTTTACTTACATTTATTGAAGTAGTAGCAGATTTTTCAAATCCAATGGTTATTGGTGGAAACTTCTCAACTTTAGCTACAAAAGTCTATATGCAAGCTATAGGAAACTATGATATGAGTGGTGGTGCTGCCATAGCTGTAATATTATTAACCTTATCAATAATACTATTTGTGGTAGAAAAGTTCTGGATAGAAAAGAAGTCGTATGTAACAGTTACAGGAAAAGCTTCAAGAGAAAGGGAATTAATAACTGAAGCTAAAATTGTATGGCCAATAGATATAATTTGTTTAGCTATTTCAATTTTTGTATTTGCTTTTTATATATTAGTGCCACTTGGTGGAGTCTTTAAAGTAATGGGGATTGATTATTCATTAACCACAAATCATTTTCAATATGTATTTAATTTAGGATTAAAACCTCTAAAGGATACTACGTTATTATCAATTTATGCAACTCCAATTACAGGATTACTTGGTATGATTATTGCATTTATAATAGTGAGAAAAAGATTTATAGGAAGAAGCTTTATAGAATTCACTTCGATTTTGGCAATGGCAGTCCCAGGTACAGTACTTGGGCTTGGATATATAAATGCTTATAATACAAAGCCATTAATACTCACAGGAACAGGACTGATTATAGTTATTGCATTTATTGTCAGAAGTTTACCAGTAGGGGTAAGATCAGGTGTAGCAGCGCTACAACAAATAGATCCAGCTATAGAAGAAGCAGCACAAGATTTAGGGGCAAATTCATCAAAAGTTTTTGTATCTGTAACATTACCATTAATAAAATCAGCATTTTTTAGTGGGCTTGTGTATACGTTTGTAAGGAGTATGACTGCTGTAAGCGCAATAGTATTCTTAGTAACACCAAAATATCAATTATTAACAGCTTCTATTTTATCTCAAGTAGACAACGGGAGATTTGGTGTAGCATCAGCTTTCTCAACAGTGTTAATTGTTATTGTATTAATTGCAATTGCATTTATGTACTTTATACTTGGCAAGTTTGGAGTAAGTAGTAGTGATGAAAATATATTATAATGGGAGTGATATATATGCAAAGAAGTAAAGGCGTTAACATAAAAGATTTAACAAAAGTCTATTCAACTCATGGTGGGAATTCTGAATTTAAAGCTGTAGATAATATTTCAATAGATATAAAAGCTGGTGAATTTATAACTCTCCTTGGACCATCTGGTTGTGGAAAGACAACAATATTAAGAATGATAGCAGGATTTGAAATTCCAACTAGCGGGGAAATTTATTTAGGAGGAGATAAAATAAATGGTTTGACTCCTGATAAAAGAGATACAGCAATGGTATTTCAAAGTTATGCATTATTTCCACATTTAAATATTTACGACAATATTGCCTATGGACTTAAAATAAATAAAATATCAAAGGAAGACATTAAAAATAAAGTTAAAAATATAATAGATTTAGTAGGACTAAATGATATGGAGACAAGATATCCAAATCAATTATCTGGAGGACAACAACAAAGAGTTGCTTTAGCTAGGGCGCTTGTTATGGAACCAGGAGTACTATTGTTTGATGAACCTTTATCTAATTTAGATGCAAAGCTTAGAGTATATATGAGAGCAGAAATTAGAAAGATTCAAAAGCATGTTGGAATTACTGCAATTTATGTAACCCATGATCAATCAGAAGCTATGAGCCTTTCAGATAGAATTATAATAATGAATAAAGGTATAGTTGAACAAGTTGGAACTCCTAAGGAAATTTATTATAAACCTACTACAGAATTTGTAGCAGATTTTATTGGAGCAGCAAACTTTATTAGTGGAGAAATCTTAGAAAAAGGAGAAGAAAGAGCTACTATTAAAATTGGTGATATAACCTTTAAAGCACCATATAAGGGAAATAAAGAAAAAGGAGATTCTTGTAAGCTAGTATTAAGACCAGAAGCCATTGAAATTAGTAATGAAGGTTTATTTAAAGGAAAAGTATTAAGATCAACTTTTATGGGTGCCTATCAAGAGTATTTAATAGAACTTAAAAATGGAGTTTTAAAATGTGAAGATTCTAACCCACAAATTAAAAAAGTATATGAAGAAGGACAAGATGTAGTAGTGAATTTTGACAGAGATAATATTCATATAATCTAGTAAATGCAAATAAAGAAACAACATATTAACCATATAATATATTAACCATATGATATATTAAGGTATAAATGAATATCACTTTTTAGTTATCTTAGATTTTATGCCTTATAATATAAATAAGAAGGGAAATTAAATGTTATGCCTTTACAGGAAGTTGGATTAAGATTATTATTGGCGGTAATAATTGGTGGAATAATAGGATATGAAAGAGAATCAACAAATAGTCCAGCAGGCTTTAGAACACATATTTTAGTGGCCTTAGGAGCTACGTTAATTTCACTAATACAAGTAAAAATGGTTAATGAATCAATAGCATTAATAAATTCAAATGAGATTTTGGGAAATGCTATTAAAATAGATATGGGAAGGCTTGGAGCACAAGTTATAAGTGGTATAGGATTTTTAGGTGCAGGAACAATAATTCATACAAAAGGTTCTGTAAAAGGTCTTACAACAGCTGCATCTTTATGGGTAGTAGCTTGTGTTGGACTAGCAATTGGACTTGGTTACTACAGTATAAGTATCTTATCCGCATTTTCAATAGTTATAGTATTAGCCACATTAAAGAGAGTTGAAAGAAAATTTATAACTAAAGGTGAAATTTGCAAAATATATATTCAATATATAGATAAAAGTGAAGCTATGAAATGTATAGAAGGGTATATATTAACAAAAGGCATAAAAATAATTAACTTAGAATTTTATCTAGAAGAAACTGAAGAAAAAAGAAAAATTAAAAGTTGCTTACTTACTATTAAAATTCCAAAGTATGTAGATATAGATGTATTTCTAATAGAATGTGGATCAAATGAATATGTCACTCAGATTTATGAATTGAAAGATTAGAATATAGATACCAACAGTGTAAATTATAATCCGCCGAAATAAGGGTACTCTGATATAAAAAGAGTACCCTTTATTTGTGGTTGTGTATATATTCATATTATAGAAAAGCTACTAAATGAGATATATAGAGGCATATATAAAACTAAAAATAAGTAGGCATGTTTTTATTTTAGTCACACAAAATGTTCAGTAACTGGAACAGATGTATGTCTACTATAAGTGCAATTTTAACTATGAATATCTATAAATTAAAAATATACAACTATTATTTAACAAATATGCGTTAAAATAGTTTATCATATAAATATGGTAAAATTTTAAAAGTTATGAGAAAAATAATTGATAAATTTATAGGGAGATGACAGAACTTGTTTAAACACAACTTCAGCTTCAAAAGACAACTACTAATGGTATTTTTAGTTGTTGGAATAATTCCATTATTTTTATTATGGATATATGATACTTTGTTTATTATAAAATCAACTTATGATAAATTTGATTATTACACTAATAGCAATATAAATATAGCATCTAGATTAATAGATAATAATATTAATACATATGAAAATATTGTAAAGTATATTGCTGAAAATCCTGATGTACAGAGGATTATATCTAAGGAAAATAATAAAGAATACTTAATTCAAAGTAAATTTAATGATACTCAACAGTTATATCAAATATCCAATACAATATTAGCAACTCAAACTATACAAATACCACTTCATATTGTTAATCTAGATAAATCTAGTAGGTTTTCAACTACAAACTATTATTTCACAGTTTATAATGATACAAGAGGAAATTTTTATGAGAAGTTAAATAAAAATGAAGATAGAGTTGTAACTCAGGTCCATAGGCGAGTAGATGGGGAAAATTCTCAGGAGACTGTTCTTGTAATTGGAAAGTCTATAGTAGATAAAAATACAAAAGAAATAATAGGATATGTTATAGCAGATGTATATGATAGTTATTTTGATGATATCTTTGAAGATATATCATTTGTTAAGGATTCAAATATTATACTCATGGATGATAACGGATACATTATTACAGACAAAAATGATAAAAATTTCACTGGATTTAAATTTAATTCTAAATATTTAAATCAAATGACTAATAATCAAGGAGTTTTAGATGTTACTTTAGAAAATGAAGATTATAAAGGATATTATACAACAACTACCAACACAAAAATAAGGGTAATGGAATTAGTACCTGAAAAGTACTTTTTAAAAGAAGTTTTTGATAATATGAGAGTACTATTTATATTAACTTTTTTTGTAGTTACTGCAGCTATATGTTTTGTATTAATAATGTCTAAAAAGATTTCAAAGCCAATTATAGAAATGAGAGTGTTGATGAAGGAAGTAGAAAAGGGAAATCTAAAGGTATTCCTAAATAATAACACTAATGATGAAATTGGAGAATTGTCTAGAGGATTTAATGATATGGTTCATGAGTTAAATATGTTAATAGAGCAGGATTACAAGAAGGAATTATTAGTTCAGAAAGCAGAATTTAAAGCATTAAAATCTCAAGTTAATCCTCACTTTTTATATAATTCATTAGGCCTTATTAATTGGCTTGCAAGACTTGGAGAAAGCGAAGCAGTAATTGAAACTACTGATGCATTAGCCGAATTTTTTAGATATAACGTAAATACTATAGAAGACATTGTAACTGTAGAGAAAGAGCTCGAACAAATAAAGAGTTATTTGATTATTCAAAATTATAGGTATAAGGACAGTCTTCAAATTAATATTAATATAGAAGAAGGAATTAAAAAATACAGTATATTAAAACTTATGCTTCAACCATTAGTTGAAAATGCTATTGTGCATGGATTAGAAGAAAAAGTTGGACAAGGCCTTTTAATTATTAATGGTTTTGAAGAAGGAGATAACCTATGTTTTCAAATTAAAGATAATGGAGTAGGACTAAATAATAGTAAGAAAAAAGGAGAAGGGGTTGGAATTGATAATGTAAATAAAAGAATAAAACTATTTTATGGTGAAGATTATGGTATTTCATATAATAAGGAAGAACAATTTACTATATTTTCTGTAACTGTACCTAAAAAGGAGATGAAGTTAAGTGATTAAAGTTTTTATTGTAGATGATGAATATTATTCTAGAAAAGGACTTAAATGCATAATTCCATGGGAAAAAATGAATTGTGAGGTTTGTGGAGAAGCATCTAATGCTTATGAAGCAATAGATTTAGCAAATGAACTTAAACCAGACATAATAGTAACAGACATAAATATGCCAGAAGTAAATGGTATAGAAATGGCTAAGAAAATCAAGATACTTTTACCTAATGTAAAATTCATTGTTATATCAGGATATGATGATTTTCAATATGCTAGAGGAGCAATAAAAATCAATGCGTTAGATTTTATATTAAAACCAATAAAGGTAAAAGAGTTTACAGAAGCTATTATGAATGCTGTAAATTTAATAAAAAAAGAAAAAGATACAAATACAATATATAGTGAAAAAGAACTTTTAAGAATTATGAGAGGACAAAGCGAAATAGAAAATGTAAATAAATACTTTTATGGCATAAGTAAAATTAGAGTAATACTTATTAATAATGACAGCTATGAATACTTTATCAAAGAAAATAAAGAAAAGTTAAATATAAGAATTTCATCAATAATAAAAACTTGGATTTCAGAAAATATAAATGATGCATATATATTTGATGCACATTCAAATAGAATAGGTTTAATTATGAAGGATGATGTAAATGGAAATTTTTCCGAATTAATAAATAAGATTTTAGAAGAAGTGGAAGGAATTATTACTATAGCAATAACAAATTCAGGAGAACCAATAAAATTAAAATGTATTTATAGAAAAGCTAAAGATTTGTTTGAAAGATGCTTTTATAAAGGTTATGGGAAAATTCTAAATGAAGAAAAAGAAGATTCTTTTATTGTGAGTTATCATATACTTGAAGAGTTAGCAAATGAGATAGTAGATAATGTTGTTAACTGCCACAGGAAACTTTGTGAGGAAAATATCAATAAATTGTTTGATAAATTTAGTATCAGCATTACAAAGAAAGTAACAATAAATAAAATTGTAGTCGAGCTGATTTTAAAGATAAAACAAAAATTGAATGAATTAGAAATAAGCACTACATCTTTAGAAGCTATAGAAATTAAAAATGATTATAAATTAATGATAGATTTAAAATATGATTTAGAGACAGTTATAACTTTAGCTATTGAAAAAATACGAGAGTACAATGGGATATTAGAAGATAGTAGCATAAAAAGAGCGATTAGATTTATAAACAACAATTACAATAAGAATATTTCTCTTGGAATTGTTGCAAGTAGTGTTTATTTAAATGAAAGCTACTTGTGTAGAGAATTAAAACAATCTTTAGGAGTAGGATTTTTAGAATATATAAGAAAACTAAGAATAGAAAAAGCAATTGAGTTATTAAGAAGAGGCCATTCAGTAGCAACAGTTGCAGTAGAAATAGGATACAGTGACTATAGACAATTTTCCTATAATTTTAAAAAATATACTGGTAATATCCCAAGTAATTACAAAAAAGAGATTTATTAATAAAACATAGTCTTAAACATAAAGTTGTCAAAAATAAATTTACTGCTTTTTTCTAATTCCCTACACTTAGCAGGATAATTAGTATAGAATAAATTTTAAGATAAATTATGATTAATAACACAAAATATAAATAGAAGTGCTATAATTTATGTGATATTTATATTACACTATATAGAGAAATACTCAAGAAAAAATATAACTTTACTAATATTATAGTAATAAGTATAATAAAAATAGTTTCATTTTATATAACAACATAAGTTTGTATACTTTTAATTTTAGTACAAATTTTAACATTTAATAAGATAGACTAATGCATAAACACACATAATATAAAAGAGTTCTAGGAGTTAAGGAGTGAATAATATGACAGATAAAAAGACAGCGTTAATACAAAGTGCATTGGGTTCAGTATTTTCTGTTTTTAGTGAAAAAGAATTAAAAGAAATAACGGATAATAAACGAAGTATAGCTATTTGTGGGAAAATAAATAAGCCGGGAATAATACAAGTACCTGAAGGTGCTACTCTTAGAGATATAATAGAGCTTTGCGGAGGAATTATAAATAAGAGTAATTTTAAAGCAGCTCAAATTGGACTTCCATTTGGAGGTTTTTTAACTGAAGATAGCTTAGATAAAGAATTTGATTTTGGATTATTTTATGAAAATATTACCAGAACTATCATTATCTTATCACAAGAAGATTGCATAATTCAGTTTGAAAAATTCTACATAGAGTATTTACTCGCAAAAATTAAAGATGGTTCATATAAGAATTATGAAATTGTTAAAGATGATATAACTGAAATGTTTAATATTTTAGATAGAATAAGTAAAGGTGTATCTAATATCCGTGAAATTTATCTTTTGAGAAATCTTGCAGTAACTGTAAAAGGTAAAATGCATCAAAAACATAATATTATGGAAGAAATAATAGAAAAATTTTATGCGGAAATAGAAGAACATATAGAAGAAAAAAAATGCTACACATCACAATGTAATCATCTTATAAAATTAACAATTACAAAAAAATGTATTGGATGTGGAAGTTGTAAAAGAGCATGTCCTGTGGATTGCATAAATGGAGAATTGAAAAAACAACATGATATAGATTATGAGAGATGTACTCATTGTGGTGCATGTATATCAGCATGTCCTGTTGATGCTATCACAGCCGGAGATAATACTCTTTTATTCCTTAGAGATTTAGCTACACCTAATAAAGTAGTAATTACTCAAATGGCCCCAGCTATAAGAGTTGCAATAGGTGAGGCATTTGGATTTGAACCAGGAGAAAATGTTGAAAAGAAATTAGCAGCAGGTCTTAAAAAATTAGGAGTAGATTTTGTATTTGATACAAGCTGGGGTGCTGATTTAACTATAATGGAAGAAGCAGCAGAACTTCAAGATAGACTTGAAAGACATTTAGCTGGAGATGAAAGTGTTAAACTTCCAATTCTTACTTCATGTTGTCCGTCATGGATTAAATTTATAGAGGAAAACTATGCTGATATGTTAGAGGTTCCTTCATCTGCAAAGTCACCAATGGAGATGTTTGCAATAGTTGCTAAGGAGATATGGGCTAAGGAAAAAGGTCTTAAAAGAGATGAAGTGACTTCAGTTGCAATTATGCCATGTATTGCAAAAAAATATGAAGCATCAAGACCAGAATTTTCAGTAGATATGAATTACGATGTTGATTATGTAATAACAACAAGAGAGCTTATTAAAATATTTGAAAACTCAGGAATAAACCTAAAAGAGCTTGAAGATGATGAAATAGATCCAGTTATGGGCGAATATACTGGTGCTGGAATTATTTTCGGTAGAACAGGTGGAGTTATTGAAGCTGCTACAAGAACAGCTCTTGAAAAGATGACTGGAAAGAGATTTGATAATATAGAATTTGAAGGTCTTAGAGGATGGGATGGCTTTAGGGTTTGCGAGCTTGAAGCTGGAGACATGAAACTTAGAATAGGAGTTGCTCATGGACTTAAAGAAGCGGCTAAGATGTTAGATAAAATAAGATCTGGTGAAGAATTCTTCCATGCTATCGAAATAATGGCTTGTGTAGGTGGCTGTGTTGGCGGTGGTGGTCAACCTAAAATAAAAGGAAACAAACAAGTAGCATTACAAAAAAGAGCAGAAGGTTTAAATGATATAGATAGAACTAAGAATCTTAGAAGATCAAATGAAAATCCAGAGGTTCTAGCGATTTATGAAAAATATTTAGATCATCCATTAAGCCATAAGGCTCATGAATTGCTTCATACCACATATTTTCCAAGAATTAAGAAGAATAATGATTAATTTAGGATAATATAAAATATTTTAAGCACGCAAAATAAAATTTGCGTGCTTATTAGCGATAATTGTATATTTATAATATAAATTCTAAACTTATTTTTTATAGTTAGTTGTTATGAATGGATAAATTTTTTAAGTTTGGACATAATAACATATCCAAGACTAAAATTGTAAATAAATGAGGAATATATTGTTAAACTAAAAGTAGCTAATATTAAATTTAGGTTAAGTTTTGTTAAAAACAGTTTAAAATTAGTTAAAAATATAATATACTTGTACAGGATTGAAAATTTAATAACATGTCGAAGATTTATATTTTATAGGGAGAAGTGATAAGATGTTTAACTTAAAGCCAAAAGAAGATAAATTCTATAAATTGTTTTTAGAAGCAGCGCAAAATGTGAATGATGGGGCAGTGATTTTAAGAAGAAGTTTGGATACCTTATCAGATAAGGAAAGTAATGTTAATAAGATTGAAGAGTTAGAACATAACGGAGATCGATTAGTAAGTGTAGTAGTTAAAGAGTTAAATGAAGCATTTATAACTCCAATAGATAGGGAAGATATTTATTCATTAATTAAGAAAATGGATGATATATTAGACTTAATTAATTCAACAATGCATAGATTTTTAATGTATGATATTAATGAAGGTACGTCTGAATCTAAGCTTTTAGCTGATATGATAGTAGAGTGCACTGAAAATATTTTTCAATTAATGAAAGAACTAAGTTTAGTGGGCAACAAAGGAGAGCGTATTAAAGAAAGAATTCTAAGTTTACATAAAATTGAAAGTGAAGCAGATTCTTTATTTAGAAAAACAGTAGCTGAACTATTCAAAAATGAGAAAAATGCTATAGAAGTTATAAAATGGAAAGAAATATATCAAATTTTAGAAAATACTATTGATAGATGTGAAAAAATTGCAAACACTGTAGAGGGAGTTGTCATTAAGAATGCATAGTACTTTGATTGTAACAGTATTGATAGTAATTGCTGTCTTAGTATTTGACTTTATAAATGGATTTCATGATACAGCTACAGCAGTTGCTACTTCTATTACTACAAGAGCACTTACACCCAAAACTGCAATAATAATATGTTCAATATTTAATTTTGTTGGTGCATTCACTGGAACAGCGGTTGCTAAAACCGTGGGAGAAAATATTGTAAGTAATAAATCAATAGCACAATGGGTTATACTTGGGGTTTTAATTTCAGCTATAATATGGAACTTAATTACGTGGTATTTTGGTATACCAAGTAGTTCATCTCACGCATTAATAGGAGCATTAGTAGGTGGAGGAATAGCTTATAATGGTTCAATCAATGTAGTTAACTGGTATAATCTTTTTCATAGTGTAGTATTATGGTTATTTCTTTCACCGGTTATAGGATTTGTAGGCGGTTATATACTAATGAAATTATTAAATTGTATTTTAAAGCCATATAAAGTTGGTGCAGTAAATAAAATATTTTTAAAATTTCAAGTTGCAGCAGGTGCACTTATGGCTTTCAACCATGGTGGAAATGATGCTCAAAAATCTATGGGTATGATTACCATGGCACTAGTAAGTGGTGGATTTATTAGTAATTTTGAGGTGCCTACATGGGTTGTAATATCTTGTGCTTCAGCTATGGCACTTGGAACTTCTATAGGTGGAAAAAAGATTATTAAAACTATGGGGAGTGGAATGGCAAAATTAACGCCAGTAAATGGATTTGCAGCTCAAACAGGTGCTGCAGCAGTAATATTTATTGCAACATCATTTCATGCTCCAGTTAGTACAACTCACATAATTTCAACAACTGTAATGGGAGTTGGAGCATCTAAAAGACTTAAATCAGTAAAATGGGGTGTAGCTAAAAATATAGTTTGGGCTTGGGTTTTAACTATACCAATTACAGCTGGTCTTTCAGCATTAATAATAACTATAATTAAGCTATTTACATAATTTTTCAAAAATAAGTGTTATTATAGTTATAGAGAGTGATAAGCAAATATTTTTCTAAACAGGATAAAACACATTGGAAAACAGAAAAGGCCAATGATGGGCAGTATATTTGGTGTTAATTAAGGAGGCGAGTTATGCCAAAAGCATAACTCTCCAACAAAATATGATAAAAAATAGATAAGTATATTTGGTCTATTATTTTTTAATGTACATAAAAGAAGTCTAAAGATAATCTAGTTAATAGTAAGCAATATAGAAATTATATTAAATGTATTTAAATATTTATTAAATTTAGGTAAATTTAATATAATTTAACGGGGCTATAAGATCTAATAATATGTCGAATGTTTATATTTTTAAGGAGATGTAGTTAAGGATGTTTAGTACTATGACAATAACAATATTAATAGTATTGTTAGTAATAATATTTGACTTTATAAATGGATTTCATGATACAGCTACAGCAGTTGCTACTTCTATTACTACAAGAGCACTTACACCGAGAGTGGCTATAATAGTATGTGCAATATTTAATTTCATGGGTGCATTCACAGGCACAGCAGTTGCTAAAACTGTAGGTGAAAATATTGTGAGTTTTACATCTATACCTCAGTGGGTTATTTTGGGGGTTTTAATTTCATCAATAGTATGGAATCTAATTACTTGGTATTTTGGTATTCCAAGTAGTTCATCCCATGCATTAATTGGCTCACTTGTGGGAGGTGGAATTGCTTATACCTGCACATTTGATGTTGTTAATTGGTATAATCTTTTTCATAGTGTAATATTGTGGTTATTTCTTTCGCCAGTTATAGGATTTGTAGCAGGTTATATACTAATGAAATCATTGAACTGGATTTTACAGCCATTTAAAGTTCGTGTGGTAAATAAAATGTTTTTAAAACTTCAAGTTATTGCAGGCGCATTTATGGCATTTAACCATGGCGGAAATGATGCTCAAAAATCTATGGGAATAATAACAATGGCGCTACTCAGTGGAGGATTTATAAATACATTTGATGTTCCTACATGGGTTATAGTAGTTTGTGCTTCAGCTATGGCACTTGGAACTTCTATAGGTGGTAAAAAGATTATTAAAACTATGGGGAGTGGAATGGCAAAATTAACACCGGTAAATGGATTTGCAGCTCAAACAGGTGGATCATTAGTAATATTATTGGCAACATTATTCCATGCTCCAGTTAGTACAACCCATATAATTACAACAACTGTAATGGGTGTTGGAGCATCTAAAAGAATTAAATCAGTAAAATGGGGTGTAGCAAAAGACATAGTTTGGGCTTGGGTTTTAACTATACCAATAACAGGGGGTCTTTCAGCATTAATAATAACTATAATTAAGCTCTTTATATAATTTTATGAAAGTTTTATATTTATAGAAAGATGAGAAATATAAAATTCCTTAAACTTAAGAAATCTGCAGATCTTCATATAGTGGAGCGTCTACAGGTTTGTTTTATTATAGAGATAAAAATGTATACCTATTATTTCAGAGGCATACATACGTTGTTACATGCAATTAGTTTTGCATTCACTGCAATTACATGTTGTATCAGAAGACTCCAAATGTATCATGACTTCAGCATATTTTAGAACTTGTTCTATATTCTGTTCAATTCTATCACATATATCATGAGCTTCTTTAATTGATTTATTTTCAGGAAATACTAAATGTAAGTCTATATATCTTATTCGTCCAGATTTCCTTGTTTTAAGATCATGATAATTACAAAATACAGAATCATATCTATTTATTTTATCTTTAATTATTTCAATTTCTTCATCAGATAATTTAACATCTAAAAGAGGATTAAACGCAGTTTTTAATAATTCAAAAGATTCTTTTAATATAAATATAGCAACTAAAATTGCAACTATTGGATCTAAGTAATTTAAACCAGTAATCCATATAAGAAATAAACCACCACCTACACCTAATGATGTATAAACATCAGCTTTTAAGTGAAGGGCATCAGCCTCTAACGCAATTGAATCCTCTTGCTTAGCAACTTTATATAACTTTTTTGATACTATAAAATTTATAGCAGCAGAAATAAACATAACTATAAATCCAAGTCCAACAGAGTCTATTTCGCCAGGATTAATAATCTTCTTTACAGCTTCAATTATTATCCAAATAGAAGCAACAAAGATAAGCAAAGCTTCTATTACACCGGAAATATTTTCCACTTTACCATGTCCATAAGGGTGTGTATCGTCAGCGGGTTTATCAGATATTCTTACGGAAAAAAACGCTATTACAGCAGCGAGTAAATCCATAGTTGAATGTATAGCTTCAGATATTATACTTACTGACCCAGTAAAAAGGCCAACAACTAATTTCATAATTATTAAACTTGTATTTGAAAGTAGCGATAATCTAGCTACTTTAACTTTAGCATTCATATAAAAAACCTCCATAATTTAACTATTTATTTATCATTTGATAATATACATTGGAACGTTTTAGTTGGAACTAGATAATGCAATCAAAATTAGTTGAATATCAATTAATCAAACAAATTATATATAATAATATACCCAGATATAATAGAAAGTCAAGGATTTAAGCCAATTAGAATATACTATCAATTGATAATGAATTGTAATATTGTATAAAAATTATTATCTAATGTACTTTTGCAATAAAATTGAATAAATTAGTAATAGAGTTATTATCTAATGGAGGCATAATGTGTAAGTTAACCTATGAGGAGTTAATACTTTTAGATAATTTAGTATACTTAAAATTGAATTTTAAAGAAGGCGAAAAACTTATAGACATTGTAAATAAGATATTAACTAATGAAGACTTAGATAGTATTGGCAGTTGCAATTTAAAAATGACTAAAAGTGAATGGATAAATATACTGGAGCAAATTATAAATAAACCTAATTTAAAAAAACTTATAATTAAAAATGTAGATAATTATAAATATGGAATGAGGTTTGTATGTTTTGCAGATGAGGAAAATAATGCAACAGTAGTTTTTAGAGGAACAACTACAATAAAAGAATGGGATGATAATGGTAAAGGGGCTTATGAATTTGATACTGTAGAGCAAATAGATGCTTTAAATTATATAAATAGCCTTGATTATAATAATATCACTGTAACTGGACATTCAAAGGGCGGAAATAAAGCTCAATATGTAACAGTTTTATCTCCTAAAATAATGAGTTGCATTTCAGTTAATGGACAAGGTTTTTCCAATGAATTTGTAAATAAGTATAAAGAAGAAATAAATATAAATAAATCAAAAATAATAGGTATAAACTCAAAATATGATTATGTTAATTGTTTATTTAACTCAATTGAAGGAAGATGTCATTATATACAAACAGACTTTCAAATTAATCCTTTATATTATCACAAATGTAATATACTTTTAGATGAAAATGGAGTTTTAAAACAGAACACAAATAAAGCAACAATTTCAAAGATAATAAATGATTTTTCGATATCTCTTATATCAGATTTACCAGAAGATATACAAAATTTAATTATTAATGGAATTATAGGGGTGATAGGATCAGTTTTATGCAAAGGAGAAAGCAAAGATAATATTCTAAAAGTTGCAGGTGAATTTTTTATAATGCTCTGCTATGAAGATTGTTTAATCTATAAAGAAATTTTTAACACAAGTTATGTAGTGTTAGAAGCTTTGATTTTACCATTATTATTTTGGGAAGATTTCATAAATATAGAAGAAACTAAGTCTAAAGAGCTTCTTGATAAAGTTATCACTAGAATAAATATATTAGGAAACGGAATGATAAAAAAATTAGAAATTATAGATAGAGATGAAATTAGTTTAATTAAAAGTATTTCAAAGGCAATTACTAAATTAACTTTGAAACTTGAGAATGAAACTTTATAAAAGAAGAACATTGAAATTTTTATATATATATATATGTAAATAAAACTTATAAATGTCACTGAAAGTTCAAATATGGTAGGAAACTAAACTATTAATATTTAAAAATTTATTTAATAAATGTATAATTGCTAATAGAGTTAGTTTTTTGTAAATATATAATAAAAAGTCATCTTGATAATATATTTTGATGACTTTTTTATTTATCTTTTAATTGCTATAATTAAAAGAAACAATGGAAAAGAGATTAGCAAGGAGAATAATAAAAAATGATTAAAAATCTAATAGCCATATCAAGTTTGGCTTTACTGTCCGCATTAATATATTTTGATAATACTTTAATAAAAGTATCAAACTATAAAATTAAAAGTGATAAAATTCCCAAAGGGTTTAATAATTTTAAAATAGTTCATTTATCAGATTTACATAGCTATGGTCTTAAAAATTATAATATTCAATTAATTAAAAAGATTAATAATGAAAATCCCAATATTATTGTTATGACTGGAGATATGGTTAATAAGTATGATACAAATTTTGAAAAATTTTTAAGCTTGTCAGAAACTTTGAGCAAAAAATATGATATATATTATATTTTAGGAAATCATGAAGTAAGATTAAAAAAAGATGATTTAGACCTCATTATACAAAAACTTAAAAAATTTGGAATTAAAGTATTGATTAATGAAAAAATAAATATAATGAGAAAAAAAGACTATATAAATATTTATGGAATGGATATTCCACTTTCATATTATAAAATAATAAATAAACCTTCGAATGTAGAAGAAATAATTACTGGAGTACTTAATCAATGCAGTGAAAAGGAATATAACATTTTATTAGCACATAATCCACTATATTTTGAGGAATACGCAAAGAATAATGTAGACTTAACATTATCAGGGCATGTTCATGGAGGTATGATAAGATTGCCGTTTGTAGGAGCATTACTTTCACCAGAAAGGAAATTCTTTCCTAAATATAGTAGCGGAGTGTATGAAGTGAATAATAAAAAGCTTATTGTAAGTAGAGGTATTGGACATAGCAGACCAGGAGTAAGATTATTTAATAGGCCAGAAATAGTTAGTATAACTTTATTAAATTAAACTAATTAATATGTTTTGTTATATATATATTTTATTTCTATATAAAGAATCAAATCTTTTAACCACGTGTTTTTTATGGCCGTTAAACAATATGTATGGAAAATACTAGTTGTTGTTTAAATACCTATAACTTATAATATAAATAATAAAAAAAAGATAATAATTGTATACATAGAAAGGGGATTATTATATGCCATTTATAGGATCTAAAATAACAGTAAAAATTTCAAAAGAAAAAGAAGAAATAGTAAAGAAAAGATTAGGTGAAGCAATAAAATTAATTCCAGGGAAAAGTGAAACATTTTTAATGATTGGATTTGAAGATGAATATACACTTTACTTAGGAGGGGAAAAGTTAGATAAGGGTGCTTTCATTGAAGTTAAAATATTTGGAAAGGCAAGCAAAGAAGCCTTTTCTGTGTTAACTAAAGAAATTTGTAGTATTTATGAGGAAGAATTGCAAATACCACAAGATAAAATATATGTTAAATATGAGGAAGTTGAAAATTGGGGATGGAATGGAAGTAATTTTTAGATAAAAACTATACTTACGTAAATAATCAATCGAAATGAAGGTTATGCATTTGAGTTCTATGATAAATAAAAAGTCATAGGGCTTCTTTTTACTTTTTAAAAAAATTATATAGTAATAATGTCATATTTTTTAATAATGGGGGCAAAATATATTTACACTCATATTAAAATAAAATTAATTTTTTGAGGAGGTAATTACAAATGGTACATGATAAAGAACATTCAACGAGAGATAATATCGGTGGTAAAAGTATTATGGGTTGGTTAGGAAGGCTAGTATTAACAGCAATAATTTTAGGAATAACATCATTTTTCACACCTGGTTTTAGTATTAATGGATTATGGTCATTTTTATTAGCTGCAATTGTAATAAGTGTATTAGATTATTTAGTAGAATCATTTATGGGAGTTGATGCATCACCTTTTGGAAAGGGGTTAAAAGGATTTGCTATTGCCGCAGTAATAATATATGTAGCACAATTTTTAGTTCCTAATATGAGCGTGTCTATAATAGGTGCATTATTAGCAGCTTTAGCTATTGGAATAGTAGATGCAGTAATGCCTGGTAGGGCAATGTAAGTTTTAGTTTTCAACATTTTAATAAAAAAGGGCGTGTCGCAAAATGATTAATTTTTAATCAGAAGCGACACTTCTTTTCGTTTTAAATTAAAAAATCTCTTAATAATTAAAATTGAATAATAATTATTGAGAGATTTTTATGTTTTAAGCGCACTTTAATAAGCCTACTTAAATTATTCCATAATTAGGCAGATTGTTTTAATTCATGAAGATGTTTTTGAGTTCTTCCGTTTTGGATTTTTGAATGCAATTTGTTAATGTTATAACCAAAACAAAGCAAAATAAATTCAGTTTTTACACTATTTTTTCCACGTGTTAAAAATCTATTGAATTCATAGTCACTTTTTAGAACTCCAAATGCTCCTTCGACCTGAATAGATCTGTTCATTCTTAATTTAGCTCCAATTTCAGTTGTAATATTTCTATAAGATATTTCACGCTTTTCTACAAAAGTTTTCGAAACCTGCATCTTTCTATTTCCTTTTGCTTTTGTACATTTTTCTTTATGAACACAATTATCACAGCTTTCACACTCATAAACAGTAACTTCTGATTTGTATCCACTGGCGGATTTTCTATGAATAATAGAGGTCGGAATCAACTTTCTACCATTATTGCAAACATAAAAATCTGATTCAGCATCATATTGCATATTTTCTCGCTTACTTATATCATTTTTGAAACTTCTTTTTTTCCACTTTTCATAAGTTTGCGGCTTTATGTATGGGGTCTGATTATTGTATTCTAAAAATAAATAATTTTCTTCGCTTTCATAACCCGAATCTGCAATCACATTAAGATATTTACGACCAATTTTTTCTTGCATATTATTAAGCATAGGTATTAGTGTTGCTATGTCATTTCTATCATCAAATATTCCGACACCGGTCACGTATTCGCTTTCAACTGCAATTTGTACATTATATGCTGGCTTTAATTGACCATTTCTCATATGATCATCTTTCATATGCATGAAAGTTGCGTCTGGATCAGTTTTAGAATAACTATTTCTATTTGAGAATATGGTTTTACTGAAATTATATTTTTCTTGTCTCTCTTTATATTCAAATAGTTGCTCTATCCATTTCTGAATTGTAGTTTTTCTCTTACCAATTCCATGAACAAATTCTATGTTTCTCTTCTCTTTTTCATATAAAAGCCATTCGAGAATTTTATCGAGATCATTTATCAATGTTTCTTTTTGAATACTAAATTCTTTCAATTCTTCAAGATTGACATTTTCAACAAGAGTAAGAATTTTATTAAACATTTTCTCTTCATTTTTGTAAATGGCTTTCTTCCAAACAAAAGTATATCGATTGGCATTCGCCTCGATTTTAGTACCATCAATAAATACATTTTCAAATAATACTTCATTTTGATCAGCTAAATAATTAACTTGCTGATAAAATAATTCTTCAATTACTTCATTTGAAAGATAATCTTTTCGAAATCTACTAATTGTAGCATGATCAGGGGCTTTGCATCCTTGAAGCAGCCATCTAAAATTTATATCTCTTTTACATGCTTTTTCTATTTTTCTACTTGAATAAACATTTTGAGAATACGCATACGATATTATTTTGAACATGATTTTGGGTTCCACTGCCGGTTTTCTTCCAACGGAAGAGTACGCCTTATACAACTTTCTGTAATCTAATCCCTCCAATACGTGGCTTAGCAAGCGAACAGAATCATCTTCTGGTATTAAATTTTCCAAATTTAATGGTAATATAAGTTGAAAATTATCATTAAATTCATTATAATCTTTAGTGTATGATTTCTTTATTTTGTACATAACTTAATTATACAATAAATGTGATTTCTTCGGAATTCACATTTTTTTATTTCTTAAAAAAAATGAGCTGCTACAAAACTAACTATGTTAGTTTTGCAACAGCCCCTAAAATTTTAATATTTAATTTGAAATTAAATCTTTATTCATGTAATTCTAAGGGTAATCCATCTGGGTCATTGAAGAAAGTGAATTTTTTATTTGTGTATTCATCTATTCGAATTGGTTCTGTTGCAATTCCTTTTGAATTTAATTCATAGATAACCTCTTCAATATTATTAACGCAAAAGGCAAGATGTCTTAATCCACATGCTTCAGGTCTAGTAAGTCTTTTTGGCGGTTCAAGCATTGAGAAAAGTTCTATTTCACTGTTACCTATTCTTAAATCTAATTTATAGGAATTTCTTTCTTTTCTATAGTTTTCCCGTATAATTTCAAATCCTAATATGTTTACATAAAAATTTTTAGATATCTCATAATCAGAAACTATAATGGCAATATGGTGTATTGAATTTAATTTCATAAAATTCTCCTTTGCATAAGACATATTCAAATTTTTTAATATGCCAAATAAAAATAATAATATAATAAGTATACTTTCAGAATTCAAAAAAAACAATTGCATTAAAATTAAACAAATAAATGTACAAATAAAAACAAATACTATTAATTAGTGTATAAAATATATGGTATAATTCTGTATTAGTAATTATAATTTAGTGTAAACAAAAGCAAAGCTATTAAAAGTTTAATTTTATATAGTAATTTACCAATAGGAGAAAGATATGAATAAGTTGTTAAAAATAGGTATAGACATTGGTTCGACAACTATCAAAATGGTTGTTATAAGTGGACATGAAAACGTAATATATAAAACATATAGAAGGCATTTATCAGATATAAGAAATGCTTTAAGGGGATGTCTAGAAGATGCAAAAGAACTTATAGAAGACAGTAAGTTAACATTTTCAATATCAGGTTCAGGTGGAATGAGTTTAGCTGAAAAGTTAAATGTTGAGTTTGTACAAGAAGTTATAGCAAGCACTAAGGCTATACAAAAGCATAATCCAGATACTGATGTGGTTATAGAATTAGGTGGAGAAGATGCAAAGATTACTTATTTAAATGGTGGCGTTGAACAAAGAATGAATGGGACATGTGCTGGGGGAACTGGTGCTTTTATAGACCAAATGGCATCACTTTTGAATATGGATGCTAGTGGCTTAAATGAAATAGCAAAAGAATGTAATAATATTTACCCAATAGCAGCTAGATGTGGAGTTTTTGCTAAGACAGATGTACAACCTTTAATTAATGAAGGTGCTAGAAAAGCAGATATAGCAATGTCTATATTTCATGCAGTTGTAGTACAAACTATAAGTGTGTTAGCATGTGGAAGACCAATATTAGGCAAGGTAGCATTCTTAGGAGGACCATTAACATTTCTTTCAGAACTTAGAAAAAGATTTATAGAAGTACTTGAATTAAAGGATGAGGAAGTTATTTTCCCTGACGATTCAGAACTTTATGTTGCCTTAGGTGCAGCTTTAAGCTGTGATACTAAAAACAACACAAATTATGATGAGATTTTAAGAAAATTAGAAGAAGTAAAATCATCAGAAGAAGAAATGGCTCATAGCTTAGAACCACTTTTTAAAGATCAACAGGAGTATGATGAGTTTAAGAATAGACATGATAAAAGTGTTGTTAAAGAATTAAGTATTGAAAAGGCTAAGGGGAATTGCTTTTTAGGAATTGATGCAGGGTCTACAACAACTAAAGCTACTCTTATAAATGAAGATGGAGAAATTATTTATTCATATTATGCTAGTAATAAAGGAAATCCTGTAAATACTGCAGTTAGAATTTTAAAAGAAATTTATGAAAAGTTGCCGAAAGATGCTAAAATAATAAATTCTGGCGTAACTGGATATGGAGAAGCTTTATTAAAAGAAGCTTTTGGAATTGATATAGGAGAAATAGAAACAGTTGCTCATTATAAAGCTGCAAAATTCTTTTGCAATGATGTTGATTTTATATTAGATATAGGTGGACAAGATATGAAATGCTTAAGGATAGAAGATGGAACTATTCAAAGTATAACACTAAATGAAGCTTGTTCAGCAGGTTGTGGATCATTCTTGCAAGCTTTTGCAGAATCTTTAAAACTTGACATAAAGGATTTTTCAAAGAAGGCTATATTTTCAAAATCACCAGTAGACCTTGGCTCAAAATGTACTGTATTTATGAATTCAAAGGTAAAACAAGCTCAAAAGGAAGGTTTTACAGTAGAGGACATAGCAGCAGGACTTGCGTATTCTGTTGTTAAAAATACATTATATAAAGTAATTAAGCTTAGAAATCCAGATGAGCTTGGTAATAATATAGTTGTTCAAGGGGGAACTTTCTACAATGAAGCGGTACTTAGAAGTTTTGAACTATTATCAAAACGTCAGGTTATAAGACCAAATATATCAGGGCTTATGGGAGCTTTTGGTGTTGCACTTTTAGCTAAAGAAAGGCATACAGAAGCATATGAAACAACTTTAGTACATAAGGAAAATGTAGAGAAAATAGAAATGAAGTCTACTGCAGTTAGATGTGGTAAATGTTCAAATAATTGTTTATTGACAGTTAATAAATTTCATAACGGAAACAGATTCATTGCAGGTAATAAATGTGACGAACCACTAGGGATGGATAAGAACAAAAAGTATATACCAAATATTTATGAATATAAGTACAAAAGATTATTTGGTTATAAACCTTTAGAAGAACATGAAGCTAAACGTGGAGTAATAGGTATACCAAGGGTATTAAATATATATGAAAATTATCCTTTATGGTTTACATTCTTTACAGAACTTGGATTTAGAGTAGAATTATCTCCCGAGTCTTCTAAGAAAATTTATGAAAAAGGTTTAACATCAATAATATCAGAAACGGCATGTTATCCAGCTAAATTAGTTCATGGTCATGTAGAAGATTTAATAGAAAAAGGAATTAAAAATATATTTTACCCATGTATACTTCATGAAACAAAAGAATTTGAAAACGTAACAAATACATTTAATTGCCCCGTAGTTACATCCTATTCAGAGGTTATAAAAAATAATCTAGAATCTATAGAATTGAATAATGTTAACTTTATGAATCCTTTTTTACCCATAGCTAATAAATCAAAACTTAAAAAAAGATTAAAAGAAGCATTAAAGAGCTTCAGTATTTCTCAAAGAGAAATTAATAATTGTTTAGATAAGGCATGGATAGCTCAAGAAGAATTTAAAAAAGACATTAGAAATAAAGGAATAGAAACTTTAGATTACATAAAGGTAAATAATATTAAGGGAATAGTACTTGCAGGAAGACCATATCACATAGATCCAGCAATAAATCATGGTATGCCAAAGCTTATTAATAGTTTAGGTATGGCAGTTTTTACAGAGGATTCTATAGCTCATTTAGGGGATTTAAAAGAAGAGCTTAATATAGTTGACCAATGGGCATATCATTCGAGATTATATAGGGCTTCTAATTACATATTAGATAGAGATGATATGGAGCTAGTACAACTTACATCCTTTGGTTGCGGATTAGATTCATTAACTACAGATGTTGTGTCAGAGATATTACATAGTGGTTCTAAAATATATACTAATATTAAAATTGATGAAGGAAGTAATTTAGGTGCTGCGAGAATAAGATTAAGATCTTTAAAAGCTGCAATAGGTGAAAGAGAAAATAATAATTTTGTAAGAGTTAGAAAAGAACTTGAGCTAAATAATAATTCTGTTAATACTAGCAAAAAAGGAACTATTATAGTACCACAGTTTTCGCCAATACATTTTGAAATATTAGAAGCAGCATTTAATCAAAGTGGATATAATTTGGTTGTTCTTAAAGATGATAATAATGCTATTGAAGAAGGTTTAAAATATATTAATAATGATATTTGTTATCCAGCAATAGTTGTTATAGGTCAACTTATAGATGCATTAAAATCTGGGAAATATGATTTAGATAATACGAGAGTGTTATTAGCTCAATCCGAAGGACAATGTAGATATACCAATTATGTTAAGGTATTGGAAAAAGGATTAATGGAAGCAGGGTTTAAAAATATACCTGTTTTTACTCTAAGTCTTGCAGGGCAAAAGAAGGACAGTGGCTTAGAAGGAATAAACCTTGAGTTAGTAAAAAAATCTATAATCGGAGTTATTTATGGAGATTTATTAAGTAAAGTTCTTCATAGAGTTAGACCTTATGAAAAAGTAAAGGGAAGTGCAAATGAACTTTACGAAAAATGGTTAGAAATCTGTAAGGAGTTCTTTAATGAACCAAATAAGAATAAAATTAAGAATAAATTTAAGAATATAATTAATGATATAGTTAATGAATTTGAAAATTTGCCAAGAATTGATGTAGATAAGCCTAAAGTAGGTTTAGTTGGAGAATTATTAGTTAAGTTTAATCCAATTGCAAATAATCATATAGTGAAAATGCTTGAAGATGAAGGCGTTGAAGTTGTACATAATGATTTTTTATCATTATTCTTAGCTAGTGCTAAAAATCAAATATTTAATCACAAACATTTAGATGGCACATACATAAACAAAATAAAAGGACAATTAACAATTAGTATTATTGAAAAATATCAAAAAGTATATTTAGATGCACTTAAAAGCAGTGAAATATTTTATGTTAGTGAAAAAATTGATGAATTAGCTCATAATGCAAGTGAAATTTTATCTCTTGGAAATCAATCGGGAGAAGGGTGGAAACTACCTGGAGAAATCATAGAACTATCTAACTGGGGTGTTAATAATGTGGTTTGTATGCAGCCTTTTGGATGTTTACCAGCTCATGCAGTAGCAAGAGGGACAATTAAGGCTTTGAAGAAACAAAATAAAAAATTAAACATAGTGACAATAGAATATGATCCAGGATCAAGTGAAGTAAATCAAAATAATAGAATTAAACTTATGCTTGCAAGTGCTTTTAATAAAATATAATAGATAGTGTAAAGTGAGCTATAAAAAATATAATATAGGGAGGAAAGAATATGAAATTAGGAATTATGGGAGCTGGAATGATTGTGAAGGATTTCTTAACAATCACTCCACATTTAAAAGATTTAGACTTAGTAGCCATTTGTGGTACAAAAAATGGTGAAAAGGTAATGAATGAGTTTAAGAGTAAATATAATATTAAGAATATTTTCTATAACTATGATGAATTATTAAATTGTGATTTAGATGCTATCTATATTGCATTGCCTAATAATTTGCATTTTGAGTTTGCAAAAAAGGCATTAGAAGCAAATAAAAATGTTATTATTGAAAAACCAATTACATCAACATATAAAGAAGCATTAATCTTAAGTGATCTAGCTAAACAAAAACAGTTATTTATATTTGAAGCAATTACTAATCAATATCTTCCTAATTATAAAAAAATTAAAGAGCTACTTCCTAGTTTAGGGAATATTAAAATTGTTCAGTGTAACTATTCTCAATATTCTAGCAGATATGATAGATTTAAAGAAGGGGATGTCTTACCTGCCTTTGATCCTAAATTTTCAGGTGGTGCATTAATGGATTTGAATATTTATAATATCCATTATGTAGTGGGTTTGTTTGGGAAACCTAAAAATATTGAATATTATCCTAATATTGAGAGAGGGATAGATACATCTGGAATATTATTATTAGATTATGGCACATTTAAATGTATTTGTATTGGTGCAAAAGACTGCAAGGCACCTATTGCAAATAATATTCAAGGAGATGAAGGATGCATATACCAAGATACTCCAGCCAATGTTTGCGAAAGATTTGAATTATTAATGAATGATGACACAAGTTCTTTAATGAATGAAAATAATTATGATCATCGTATGGTTAATGAATTTATTGAATTTGCAGATATGATTAAAAATAATAATATAGAAAAATGTTATCAAATGTTAGAACATAGCTTAATAGTTAGCGAAATTCAAACAGTTGCAAGAAATAAAAGTGGAATAATATTCCCGGCAGACATTGATATAAAATAAATTTTAAAATGCTATTTAGTATTAAAAGAACAGTAGATAGTTTTATTTTTACAAAAACTATTTACTGTTCTTTATTTGCTAGTTATTATCCGTACTAGTTTTATTTTGTAACTTATCAAATCTATTCATAACTTCAGTAATTGTATCTTTGAAGATTTGTGGTAAGTCACTGCTGGTTGCATTCTTAAACTCTAATCCGGCTTGTGCGAAACCTTTTTCTACTGCAGTTCTCATTTGTTGCAACTTATCTTGATCATCTCCAGCTATAGCTGTTGCCATAGTCATAATACGATCTGCAACTGCATTTACAGAATATACACCATCTTCAGCTATTGCTTTTTGTGCACCTTCAACAGATGGACAAATAATCCATAAATATAGTATGCTAATAGAAAATATGAAATACAGTTTAAATTATACTTAAGGAGTGAAATTTATGAAGTACGATTTCGAAACGCTAGTATATAGAAAAAATATAGGAGCAAGTAAATGGAACCTAATGTCGAAAGTTAATCCTCATGTTAAAGATAATATAGTACCATTTTCTGTGGCTGATATGGAGTTTAAAAATCCACCGCAAATTGTAGACGGTTTAAAAAAATATATTGATTTAAGCATTTTGGGATATACTGAATCTACAGAAGAATATTATAAAGCTGTATGTAATTGGATGGAAAGAAAACACGATTGGAAAATAAGAAAAGAGTGGATTGCAGAATTTTCAGGTGTAGTACCAGCATTGTATACAATTATTAGAGCCCTTACAAAAGAAGAAGATAACGTGCTTATTATGACTCCAGTATATTATCCATTTTATAAGGCAATTACAACTAATAACAGAAAAGTTATAAATACTGAATTGGTTCTTTGCAAAGATCATTATGAAATTAATTTTGAGGATTTCGAAGAAAAAGCAAAATTAGAAAAGACAAAATTACTGATTTTGTGTAATCCTCATAACCCTGTTGGTCGTGTCTGGAGTGAAGAAGAATTAAAAAGAATAGGTGAAATATGTTTAGAAAATAATGTTATTGTAGTATCTGATGAAATTCATTTTGATTTAATAATGCCAGGATTTAAACACACAGTATTTGCAAATATTTGTGAAGAATTTGCAAATAATTCGGTTATTTGTACTGCACCAAGTAAAACATTTAACTTGGCAGGCCTTC
Source organism: Clostridium beijerinckii (assembly GCA_003129525.1). Taxonomy (NCBI): domain Bacteria; kingdom Bacillati; phylum Bacillota; class Clostridia; order Eubacteriales; family Clostridiaceae; genus Clostridium; species Clostridium beijerinckii. The sequence continues at coordinate 2,893,550 of CP029329.1, forward strand.
AAACTTCTAACATTATAATTCCAAATAAAAAAATCAGAAATAAAATTATAAGTGAACGAAGAGCTGCAATTGGAAATTCTGGTTTAAATATATTTGGTTATAAAGCTTGTGAAATTGCTTATAATGAATGTGAAGATTGGCTTGATGAACTTATAAAAGTATTAGCTGTAAATAAAAAACTTGTAGAAGATTTTATGAAAAAAAATATCCCTGAAATTAAAGTGATAGATTTAGAAGGAACATATCTTCAATGGTTAGATTTTAGAAGTTTAGAAAAAGATCATAAAGCATTAGAAAAATTTATGCAGATAGAAGCACAATTTTTCTTGGACGAGGGATATATATTTGGAGATGAAGGGAAAGGCTTTGAAAGAATTAATTTAGCATGTCCAACTAGAGTTTTAAAGGAAGCGTTAGAGAGATTACTTGAAGCTGTAATGAGATGCTATAGATAACAAGGATAAAATGTCAATATCTAATTGAAAATCACTTAACCCTCAGTGTTTCAAAGTTTTGATAGTTTACAAATTTATAATTTACTATACAGAGATACATAGGTAAATATTTGTAGGAATAATGCCATGTGAGCGTAGGGAGAGTGAATTATTTCACTTATAAGTTAATGTATAAAGAGAAGAAACACAAAATATTATTATGACGTGTGTGATTTTTTGCATAACATGTTATGGTAAGTGTTACCAAAAACAATAATCCAATGAGCAATAGTAATTAAAGACAAAGTAAATAAAGTATAATTAAAATAAAACACAAAGGAGATAGAGGCATGACAGAATTCTGGGAATCAAGTTTTATAGAAAATCAAATGATGTGGGGATTTAAACCTTCAGATTCAGCAATCTTGATAAAGGACTTTTTCATTGGAAAGAAAGTTAAGGATATATTGATACCTGGTATTGGATATGGTAGAAACGCAAAGGTTTTTATTGACAATGGAATGAATGTAACAGGTATTGAGATTTCGGAAACAGCAATTGATTTGGCAAAGAAAAATGAGCTTAATATTAATATTTTTCATGGTTCAGTAACTGATATGCCTTTTGACAACAAACTTTATGACGGTATATTTTGTTATGCCCTTATTCACTTATTGAATAAACATGATAGAGATAAGTTTATTAAAGATTGCTATAATCAGTTAAAGCCAAACGGATATATGATTTTTATTACTATTTCAAAAGAAGCCCCAATGTTTGGAAAGGGCAAACAATTGGATAAAGACTATTTCGAGATAATGGAAGGGCTAAAAATGTTTTTTTATGATTCTGACTCTATAAAACAAGAATTTGAAGAATATGGACTTATGGAATTTTCGGAAGTTGTTGAGCCACATAAGAATGCGGAAAATAAACCTCCATTTAAATTTATAATGGTAAAATGTCAGAAAAAACTATAATTACTATTACATAAAAAATAGTAAGCTATTATTTGATATGTAAATGGGAGCGATATTATGGATGCTGTTGAATACTATTTAATAATATCAGTAATAATATCTGGTATTGTTTACTCTATAGTTAAGATTTCTGAGTTTGTTTTAAAGAAAAATATAATGAAATATGTGATCTTATTATTTCTAATTATTTCAGTTACGCTTTATGGTTTTATTTATTTATCAAATTATGATGGATGTGGGGGATTTATTTTTATATTTATTTTTTTAATAGATTTATTATTAATAATTTTGAGTTTAATCGAAAAGTTATATAAAAAGTTTAAAGTATAATTGATTATAAATTAACTTCACAATATTCGTATATTACAACTTACAGGGATTTTATTAAAAGGAGAAATTTGTTATGAAAATTGAATTAAGCATAAAAAGAATACTAACCTTATTAAAAACAGTTAAAGGTATTGAAGCCGTTGTACTTGGAGGCTCAAGAGCGAAAGGTAATTATTCGGCAAAATCGGATATAGATATTGGCATATATTATAGTGATAGTTCTAAATTAGATTTAGAAGGATTAAATCGAGTGGCCACCCAATTAGATGATACACACCGCTCTGATCTTATAACGAAGATTGGAGAATGGGGGCCATGGATAAATGGTGGAGGATGGCTGTGTATAGATGGATTAGCAACAGATTTTTTATTGAGGGATTTAAATAAAGTATCAACTGTTATAGATGAGTGTTTAAATAATATAATAACAATTGATTATCAACCTGGTCATCCTCATGGATTTGTAAATACCATTTATGTAGCAGAGACCTATTACTGTAAAATACTTTGGAATAGCAATAATAATTTAGTAAATCTTAAAGATAAAATTACTCCTTACCCTTTATCTATAAAAACCGGTATTGTAAATAAGTTTTTATGGGAAGCAGGTTTTTCTATTACACTTGCATACAAAGGGCTGTTGAAAGATGATATTGTGTATACTACTGGATGTATTTATCGTGTTATATCTTGTCTTACTCAGGTTATATATGCTTTGAATGAAATTTATATTATGAATGAAAAAGGTTCTTTGGCTAATATAGATGAATTCAGAATTATACCACAAGATTTTAAGAAAAAAGTAGAAAATATATTCTATTCATTAACAACGAATACTGAAAATATGAAAAATCTTGTAGATGAATTATCAAGTATTGTTAAAGATGTAGAGAGTTTATGTAATAAACATATATAACTTTTAATATATAATATTGCAATATTGATGTTGCGTGATTTCTGATATTGATAATTATAGTTAGATAATCCTAACCATAATTTTTTAAGATATATTTCAACACAATATTAAAACATAGCCTTAAAAGAAAAAGATAGTAAAAACTATTATTGACAAAATTTATGTTGTAATATATTATTTAAGAGAATTAAAATTTTATAAATTATAAGCAATGATAAAGAGGAGTAAAAATTCTAGGCATTAAAGGAAACTCGGAAAGTAAAGCTGAGGAGTACAGTTCTTTTAAATAAATCATGGATTTATAAGGAACTAGCAAGAGAGAGGGAGAAGCTGAAAACCCTTATGCTGAAGGTTTTGAAGGTAGCTTTTGAGCTTCTTTAGTGAAATTAATAGTAGCTAAAGACGGTTTGTCTAAATCGTTATTTGAATTAAGAGTTTATTCAATCAATATATTTTATTGATTGTGTAGAAATAAAGGTGGTACCGCGAGTCTTCGTCCTTTTTGTGACGAAGGCTCTTTTTGGTATTGAGAATCCAAATTTTACATTTGGTTATTCGAAAGCCCCCAGCGAACGTATGTGAGTCGGGCTTCCTTTAGTTAACAGTTGTCAATTAACAGTTAACAATTAAGGATGAAACTCTTTCAGAGTTTCTAAATTTAAGTAATAAAAATTAAAAATCAATATTTAAAACTATAATTAAATAAATTTCAGTAACTAGTTAATATTCTCTAAATGCAAGATTTAACAATAATAATTGAAATATTAAATTTTAACTATTAATTGTTATCTGTTAACTGTTAACTGAATAAAGTTGGAGGAATGAAAATGTCAGAAATTAAAAACATATCAACTACATATGATCCAAAAGAATTTGAGGATAGAATTTATAAAACTTGGGAAGAAAAAGGTTATTTTACGCCAGTAATTGATAAGAAGAAAAAACCTTATACAATAATCATGCCACCACCTAACATAACTGGTGAGCTTCACTTAGGTCATGCATTTGATGATACTCTTCAAGATATGCTTATTAGATTTAAGAGAATGCAAGGATATTGTACATTATGGTTACCAGGAGAAGACCATGCATCTATTGCAACAGAAGTTAAAGTTGCAAATGAACTTGCAAAACAAGGTTTAGATAAAAAAGAAATGGGTAGAGAAGCATTCCTTGAAAAAGTTTGGGAATGGAGTGATGAATACAGAGCAAGAATAAGAAATCAAGTTAAGAAACTTGGGGTATCAGCTGACTTTACAAGAGAGGCTTTTACAATGGATGAAAATCTTAGTGCTGCTGTAAAACACGTATTTGTTAAACTTTATAATGAAGGCTTAATTTATCAAGGAAACAGAATAACTAACTGGTGTACTCATTGTCAAACTGCATTGTCTGATGCAGAAATTGAATATGAAGAACAAGCAGGTCATTTCTGGCATATAAACTATCCGCTAACTGATGGAAGTGGAGTTATTGAAATTGCTACAACTAGACCAGAAACGTTACTTGGAGATAGTGGTGTTGCTGTTAATCCTAATGATGAAAGATATAAACATCTTATTGGAAAAACTGTAATGTTACCATTAGTAAATAGAGAAATTCCTATAGTTGCAGATGATTATGTTGATTTAGAATTTGGAACAGGCGCTGTTAAAATGACTCCAGCTCATGATCCAAATGACTTTGAAGTTGGAAAAAGACATAACTTAGAAATTATCAGAGTTATGGACGATAAGGGAATTATTAATCACTTTGGTGGAAAGTATCAAGGATTAGATAGATATGAAGCTAGAAAATTAATAGTTAAAGATCTAGAAGAATTAGGACTATTAGTTAAAATAAAAGATCACGCTCATAATGTTGGAACTCATGACAGATGTGGTACTACAGTAGAACCAATAATATCAAAGCAATGGTATGTTAAAATGGATACTTTAGCAAAACCAGCTATAGAAGTTGTTAAGAATGGAAAAACTAAGTTCGTTCCAGAAAGATTTGAAAAGACATATTTCAATTGGATGGAAAACATTCAAGATTGGTGTATCTCAAGACAATTATGGTGGGGGCATAGAATACCAGTTTTCTATTGTGAAGATTGTGGAGAAATGATGGTATTAGAAGAAACACCAAAGACTTGTACTAAATGTGGATCAAGTAATATCAAGCAAGACAATGATGTATTAGATACATGGTTCTCATCAGCATTATGGCCTTTCTCAACACTAGGTTGGCCAAACAAAACAGAAGATTTAGAATATTTCTACCCAACAAGTACATTAGTTACTGGACATGATATTATATTCTTCTGGGTTGCAAGAATGATATTCTCAGGACTTCATAATATGGGAGAAACTCCATTTGATACTGTATTAATTCATGGTCTTATAAGAGATTCCCAAGGTAGAAAAATGAGTAAATCTTTAGGTAATGGTGTTAACCCATTAGAAGTTATAGACACTTATGGTGCTGATGCTTTAAGGTTTATGATAGCTACTGGTAATGCCCCTGGAAATGATATGAGGTATTATCCAGAAAGAGTTGAATCTTCAAGAAACTTTGCTAATAAGATTTGGAATGCTTCAAGATTTGTTATGATGAATCTTGATAAAGAAATTATGAATAAGTACAAAGATAGCAAAGAATATTCATTGGCTGATAAATGGATTTTATCAAAAATGAATACAGTAGTTAAAGAAGTTACTGAAAACATGGATAAGTTTGAACTTGGAATTGCTATGCAAAAAGTTAATGATTTTATGTGGAATGATTTCTGTGACTGGTATATAGAACTTGTTAAACCAGTATTTTATGGTGAGGATGAAAAAGCTAAGGGTATAGTTTATAATGTATTAAATACTGTATTAGTTACAGGATTAAAATTATTACACCCAGCTATGCCATTTATAACAGAAGAAATATTCACTCACTTAAGTGATGAAGAAACAATAACAACTTCAGCTTGGCCAGAATTTGATGAAGCGTTAGTAAGTCTAGACGCAGAAAGCGATATGGCATATGTAATTGAAGCAATAAAAGGATTAAGAAATGTAAGAGCTGAAATGAATGTGCCACCATCAAGAAAAGCTAAAGTAATTTGCTATATTGCAGAAGATGCTAAAAAAGCATTTAATGCAGGATCTGCATATATTGAAAAATTAGCTTCAGCTTCAGAAGTTGAATTTATAGCTGATAAAGTTAATGTTCCTGATAATGCTGTTTCTTTAGTTGTTAAGGGTGGAGAATTATTTATGCCATTACTTGATCTAGTAGATAAAGAAAAGGAACTAGATAGATTAAATAAAGAAATGAAGAAATTAGAAGGCGAAATTGATAGAATAGATAAAAAACTTGGAAATCAAGGATTTGTAGCTAAAGCACCAGCAGCAGTTATAGATGCAGAAAAAGAAAAAAGAGTAAAATATGTAGAAATGCTTGAAGCTGTTAAAGTTAGAATTGATGCTTTAAATTAAGAATATATTTTAAAGCAATGTTGATACTATGATATTTTTTACGGAAATTTGAAGATAAATGAGGACAGTAGATAATTTTGTATAAATGCAAAACTATCTACTGTTTTTCTTTTGTTTTGAGCTATTTCATGTTTAATAAAAGAAAATGACAAAGATAAATTATAATTTAAATGAAATAATAAATTTTTAGTAGTGAATCTGATATTCAATGATGTGCTACAGAGAAATTTTGGGAAGTTAATTTAAAAAATTTTATAAAATTAAGGATATAACAGAATAAATATTAATATACATAGTTTTAGAATACTATGTATGGAGGTATTTAAATTTGAAAACAAAAAAGTCTTTACTTAACTTAATATTCTGGGTAACTTTATCGATATTGTTCAATGTTTTTATATTTTATACAAGAGGTGAAACTGCAGCAATTGAGTATTTTGGTGGCTACATAGTAGAAATGTCATTAAGCTTGGATAATCTATTTTTATTTTTAATGGTATTTTCAAGTTTTAAGATAAGAGAAGAATATCAAGAAAAAGTACTCTTATATGGAGTTATGGGTGCTATGATACTACGTCTAATATTTATTTTATTAGGTGTAGCTATGATAAGTAAGTTTAGCTTTCTACTTTCTATCTTTGGTGTAATATTATTACTCAGTGGTTTTAAAATGTTGTTTAAAGAAAATGACGATATACAATTTCATGATAATTTTGCAGTTAAACTCCTAAGAAAAATAATACCAGTAACAAATGTTTTATATGGACAAAAGTTTTTTGTAAAACAAAATAAAATTATTTATGCAACACCACTTTTTGCAGCACTTATAATAATCGAATTCTCTGATATTATATTTGCTATAGATTCTATACCAGCAATTTTTTCAATTACTACAAATACATTTATAGTTTATACATCTAATATATTTGCAATACTCGGACTTAGAAGTATGTATTATATCTTACAAAAGATGAACAGTATGTTTAAATTTATGAAGTATGGTGTAGGGTGTATATTGATATTTACTGGTCTAAAGCTTGTATTATTATTTTGGAATATTGAAATTTCAGTCACTAATTCTGTATTAATTATAATTAGTATTTTATTAAGTAGTATATTAATATCTTCTATATGGGATGAACTAATTAATAAGCTAAAAAGTTAGATTTAAGAAAAATTTAAGGCACATTCAAAAATAACAAGTGAGTATGATAGTATATTTAAATTGTTATTTTCTTTAATGTGCCTAATCAGAAATTCAAAATGAGTTTCTGAGTGATTGGTTAGATTAGTCATTTACTTATAATTAAAGTATAATGTAAAGTAATACATATTATTGTATAATTTTATATATAAAAAAACATAAAAGACAAGAGGTAAGAAAAAATGAAGATGACTTATAAAGAAGCAATGGACTATATATCAAGTGTCGGTAGATTTGGCTCTAATTATGGCCTTGAAAGGACCTTTAGGCTTTTGGAACTACTTGGAAGTCCACACGAAAAAATTAAATTTATACACGTAGCAGGAACAAATGGTAAGGGATCCACTACTGCAATGATTACCAAGATTCTTAGAGGTTTTGGATATAAAGTGGGAATGTATACTTCGCCTTATTTAGAAGAATTTGAAGAGCGAATTCAGATAAATGGAGAGAATATTAATAAAGATACATTAGTAAACTTATTAGAAGAAGTAAAAATTGCTATAAGCAAAGTAATTGAAGAAGGGTATGAGCATCCAACCGAATTTGAAATCATAACTGCACTCATGTTCTTACATTTTTATAATGAAAAAGTAGATTATGGTGTAATTGAAGTTGGTCTTGGTGGAAGATTAGATTCAACTAATGTTTTAACACCAAAAGTTAGTGTAATAACTTCTATAAGTTTAGATCACATGAATATTCTAGGAGATAATTTAAAAGATATTGCAAAAGAAAAAGCTGGAATAATTAAAGCAGGTATACCAGTTATTCTATATCCCCAAGAAAAAGAAGTAGAAGAAGTTATAGTAAATGTAGCAAAAGAAAAGAATTCAAAAGTATATTTTATAAAAAAAGAAGCTGGAAGGCTAATAAATATTAATCATGAAGAGTTATATCAAAATGTGGAAATTGAAAGTTATAAAAATAAATATAAAATTAAGTTACCTTTACTTGGAGAACATCAAATATTAAATCTAAATGTAGCTTTACATACAATAGAAGTGTTATGTGAACAAGAGATGGCTAAACTTGATAAAGATTTAGTGGAAAAATCTCTTGAAGATGTTAAATGGATAGGGAGACTTGAAGTTTTAGGAAAGAAACCTACTATAGTAATAGATGGAGCACATAATATAGATGGAATTAAAGCTCTTAGAAAAAACATAGAGAAGTACTTTAAGTACAATAAAATATATTTATTACTTGGTATTTTAGCAGATAAGCAAGTTAAAGAAATGATAGAAGAAATAGCAGAAGTAGCAGAAAAGATTTATGCTTTAACACCTCATAGTGAAAGAGCGGAGCTTAGTGAAGATTTGAAAAATGAAATATTAAAATATAATTCAAATACTATCGCATTAGAAAGTTATGAGGAAGCGTTCTTGTTAGCGTTAAAAGAAGCTAAGGAAGAAGATTTAATATTAATAAGTGGATCATTATACATGATAGGAGATATGAGAAAAATAATAACTCGGAAATTATGAAGGAAACTCGACTCACATACGTTCGCTGAGTAAGTTCAATTAACCAAATTATAGATTTGGAATTTCACTTAAAGGAGCAATGAAGGTTATATGGTTAAGAAAAATAAAGAAAATTTTATTAATAATAAAAAATCAGTCTATTATGATTTAAAAAAGTTTCATGATAGAAATCTAGGTATACTTTATAGCTATCAAGACTTCGAAATAGCTGGAATAATAGAGTTTAAAAGTATTACAAATAAAGTGCGCCCGCTTAAGGAATATGAAAAAAATAGATTATCTAATGAATTAATGAGAATCTTATTAAAAGATATTAAAACTTCAGAAAAATCATCTGATATAAATGAATATATAACATTAAACCCGATCATTAGTTATTATGAGAGCTTTATTAAACTATTTAAAGATTTATTAGAAATTAATAAGGATATAAGTGAAAAAATAAATAAAGTTATAAAGGAAATGCTTATAGAGAGTAATTCAAGTGAAGAAATAAAGTTAGGATTAATACTTGCACCTATTTGTAAGATTGAGAATATAGAAGATATATTAGAAGTATTTTCTATTCATAATGATTATCTTTTTTATGTAATTAAGGCTTACGAATATATAGGAGGCTGTAATAACATTATTTTCGAAATGGCAAAGAAATCTGAAGGGTATGGCAAAGTATTTTGTGTGATGAATCTTAGACCAACAACTTATGAAGTAAGAAAGTGGATGATAGAAGAAGGTTCAAATAACAGTGTAGGAATATCGGAATTATTATCTTATAGTATGCTTTCACTAGAACTTTTAGAATATTTAGAAGCTACTGAGTTTGAGGATGAAGAAATTGAAGTTTTAGCAAAATCATTTAGTTTGTTACTTTCAGATTATGGATTAAATGAAATTAAGAATGGAAAAAAGGTTTGTAATAAATTATTAGAAATTATTGATAAGGTTAATGGAGACAATGGGGGAATATATTCTTTATATGCTGCAATTTCAATTCTTTATTCAATAGAAGCTATTGCAATTGATGCTTATAAAACAAAAAGAAGTCCTAGTTCATCTAAATTTAGCAATGATTACAAAGATATAATTGAAAACTGTAAAAAAATCTGTAAGAAAGATATATGGCATGAAATAATATCTAAGCAAGTATCAAACATAGAAATTGAAAGCAGTGTATTAATAAGCTGTTCAGAAAAAACAAAATATAAATTAAGAAAAAAAGAATATGAAACAATTTTAAATAGAGATTATACTAATCCATTATTATATAAGTATGCATTTTCAACAGGAAATAAATCAATTAAGAAATCCGCTTTTAACATAGGGTTGAAAAAATTACCACTAAATCAAATATTAAGAGGCCAAGATGAACTAAACATAGAAAATTTAGCTTATGAAGACATAGCACAAATTTGTTTTTTTATAATAATAAAATATTCACAGTATGATGATTTTCAAGATAAATATAAAGATATTAATATTCAAGCATTAAGAGCACCTTTAATTGAAACAAGAATTCAAGCTGCAACAAATCTTCAAAGATTTAGAGAAGAATTGGATTCTTTAGATAAGGAAATTATTAATGAGGCTATTAACACAGAAATGGTAGGGAATATACGAAGATCTCTTAATTCATTAATAATTAAAACAAATGCTAAGGAAAAAAAATATGTTGAAGTTCATGATAATATGATTATAGATGCTCATGTTAAAGATGTATATTTAATTAATATAGATGTTGCTGGAACAAATTATATTGATATGAGTGAAATATATAATAAGTTATTAGAAGAGGATATACTATATTTAAAAAGAGAGCCAAATAATGTATATGATTCAAATGCAATTGAAATTATAACTGAAGATGGATATGTAATAGGATATGTTCCTAAAGAGAATAATTTCATTTTAAAAAACCTAATGGATAATGGGAAATATGTATATGGAAAAATAAAAGAAATAAGTGATGATTATAACCATATAAATATTGAAATTTATCTGAGCTATAAAGATGTAATTGAAGAAATAACAAATACTTTATCACTACTCTCAGGAGGAAAAGAGCACTATCTTCAATAAAATGTGTATATCCAACCGAAATAAGAGCAATTTAAAGATAATTATATTGTTAGTATCTAAGTACTAATACTAAATGAGAAATACAAGAAGAATTAAAAAATGGTGATTAAGTTTATATTTTTTATTTTCATGTATATTTAATTTAATACTGCACACAATAATATCGAAAGAGGTGATTGTCATGGGAAACGATTTTGAAGATGATTATTGGGGATTACTCCAAAAATAACTTTTAAATCCCCATAATTACACTTATTTTCACATGAAGGGGCTGTTGCAAAACTAACATAGTTAGTTTTGTAGCAGCTCATTTTTTTTAAGAAATAAAAAAATGTGAATTCCGAAGAAATCACATTTATTGTATAATTAAGTTATGTACAAAATAAAGAAATCATACACTAAAGATTATAATGAATTTAATGATAATTTTCAACTTATATTACCATTAAATTTGGAAAATTTAATACCAGAAGATGATTCTGTTCGCTTGCTAAGCCACGTATTGGAGGGATTAGATTACAGAAAGTTGTATAAGGCGTACTCTTCCGTTGGAAGAAAACCGGCAGTGGAACCTAAAATCATGTTCAAAATAATATCGTATGCGTATTCTCAAAATGTTTATTCAAGTAGAAAAATAGAAAAAGCATGTAAAAGAGATATAAATTTTAGATGGCTGCTTCAAGGATGCAAAGCCCCTGATCATGCTACAATTAGTAGATTTCGAAAAGATTATCTTTCAAATGAAGTAATTGAAGAATTATTTTATCAGCAAGTTAATTATTTAGCTGATCAAAATGAAGTATTATTTGAAAATGTATTTATTGATGGTACTAAAATCGAGGCGAATGCCAATCGATATACTTTTGTTTGGAAGAAAGCCATTTACAAAAATGAAGAGAAAATGTTTAATAAAATTCTTACTCTTGTTGAAAATGTCAATCTTGAAGAATTGAAAGAATTTAGTATTCAAAAAGAAACATTGATAAATGATCTCGATAAAATTCTCGAATGGCTTTTATATGAAAAAGAGAAGAGAAACATAGAATTTGTTCATGGAATTGGTAAGAGAAAAACTACAATTCAGAAATGGATAGAGCAACTATTTGAATATAAAGAGAGACAAGAAAAATATAATTTCAGTAAAACCATATTCTCAAATAGAAATAGTTATTCTAAAACTGATCCAGACGCAACTTTCATGCATATGAAAGATGATCATATGAGAAATGGTCAATTAAAGCCAGCATATAATGTACAAATTGCAGTTGAAAGCGAATACGTGACCGGTGTCGGAATATTTGATGATAGAAATGACATAGCAACACTAATACCTATGCTTAATAATATGCAAGAAAAAATTGGTCGTAAATATCTTAATGTGATTGCAGATTCGGGTTATGAAAGCGAAGAAAATTATTTATTTTTAGAATACAATAATCAGACCCCATACATAAAGCCGCAAACTTATGAAAAGTGGAAAAAAAGAAGTTTCAAAAATGATATAAGTAAGCGAGAAAATATGCAATATGATGCTGAATCAGATTTTTATGTTTGCAATAATGGTAGAAAGTTGATTCCGACCTCTATTATTCATAGAAAATCCGCCAGTGGATACAAATCAGAAGTTACTGTTTATGAGTGTGAAAGCTGTGATAATTGTGTTCATAAAGAAAAATGTACAAAAGCAAAAGGAAATAGAAAGATGCAGGTTTCGAAAACTTTTGTAGAAAAGCGTGAAATATCTTATAGAAATATTACAACTGAAATTGGAGCTAAATTAAGAATGAACAGATCTATTCAGGTCGAAGGAGCATTTGGAGTTCTAAAAAGTGACTATGAATTCAATAGATTTTTAACACGTGGAAAAAATAGTGTAAAAACTGAATTTATTTTGCTTTGTTTTGGTTATAACATTAACAAATTGCATTCAAAAATCCAAAACGGAAGAACTCAAAAACATCTTCATGAATTAAAACAATCTGCCTAATTATGGAATAATTTAAGTAGGCTTATTAAAGTGCGCTTAAAACATAAAAATCTCTCAATAATTATTATTCAATTTTAATTATTAAGAGATTTTTTAATTTAAAACGAAAAGAAGTGTCGCTTCTGATTAAAAATTAATCATTTTGCGACACGCCCTTTATTTTATTTAGTACTGTCTTAAAAAGCTATAGTATTTTAAGACATGATTTATATTGAATATTCTTAGAATTGATATATTATATTTAGAATTAATGGACAAGTATAGAAAATTTAATACATATACTTATTAAGTAAGTTTAATCTGATGGTAAGTTAATATTTTACAAGTATGACTACTCAATGAAATTATTTTATTAACATTAGGAGGGAGTTATGAAAATTAGAAAAATAATTCCAATGTATTCTGAAACTGCTACTACATATAATGTAATAGGATATGTATATGGTACTCCAAGTACTATGGAGGTAGCAAAGTTAACTCATGCTAATTATGCTTTTGGATACATCGTGGACGGTCAGATTTCGATTTCAAATGGTCAAGATTTATCAAAGCTAGTGTCATTTAAGTCTAGTAATCCTAATTTGAAGGTTATTCTTTCAGTGGGTGGATGGGGTGCTGAAGGTTTCTCCGATGCAGCCTATTCAGAATCTTCACGAAATATATTTGCAAATAGTTGCTTGGATGTTCTAAACACCTATAAATTAAATGGAATAGATATTGATTGGGAATATCCTGTTTATGGTGCTTGTGGCTTGATTAAGTGCCGTGCACAGGACAAACAGAATTTTACTCTTTTGCTTGAAACAATACGCAATAAGATAGGAAATAGTAAAATACTTAGTATAGCTGCGGGAGCAGATCAATTCTATGTTAATAATACAGAGATAAGTAAAATAGCAAACATATGTGATTATATAAATTTGATGACTTATGATTTTGGGCATGACACTCACAATGCAAACCTTTATCCTACATCTTCTGGTTATGGATCAGGCTTAAGTTGTGATGAGTCAGTAAGTATATTTATAAATGCAGGAGTTCCTGCATCTAAAATCAATCTCGGCATTCCCTTCTTTGGATATTATGGCAACCAAGCTCTTTCATATGGAACACTTGTTAATAATTATATAAATAAAAATGGTTGGATTAGATACTGGGATAATCAGGCTAAAGTTGCGTACTTAAAAAATGATAGTTCATTTATAACTTATGAGGACGAGGAGTCAATTATCAATAAAACTGAATATATAAAATCAAAAAAACTTGGGGGAGCAATGTTTTGGGAATATAATCAAGATTACAACGGTATTCTTCTAAATAAACTTTGGACACAATTAAATGGAGAAATGATTAATTGATAATTATTGGAAGGAGTTAAATATGGAAGTAGTAATGAACCATACACAGTTTTTAGAATGGAAATATGGTAACAAAACTACACTAAATATCAAGTTAGAAAATTTAGGCGTAAAAGATAGTGAGAAATTTGAAGATGAATTAATCTTAAGAATTGGTACAACTTTATTAGTAGCTAGTAATATAATCTGTGGGTTTTCAAATTTAAAAGAAATGAATTTGCTAGGATGTCTATTAACCAGTATAACGCCTAATGATTATGCCTATTGGGTACAATATGGCACCTGTTGGTTAGAATGTTCTAAAGTACAAAAGAAATTCAAACGTAGTATTTGTACTTATTAAATAATATTAATAAATAAGCATGAAGTGTAAAAGAAATAGCAAGAGAAATTGTTAAAGAACTATATATAAAAGAAACTGATAAAGTATTAGAAGTAGGTTGTGGTGCAGGAGGACTAGCCCAATATATAAAATGTGGTCAATATGTTGGTGTGGATTATTCTAGCAGCCTTGTTAAAAAGCATATACAAATCCTTAATAATTCAGTTTTACAAGGGGAAGCAAATGATTTGATTTTTAAAGATAAAACATTTGATAAGGTTATTTGTTTTGGAAGATTATAGATGGTTATTATAGACCTTCTAGATTTAATGCTGTTTGCAAATTAATTTAAGTTATAACCTAAGGAGTATCTGGAGTAAGATATTTCCTTGAGAACAGTGTTGATATATATTTATAGCCATACAGAAAATAGAATATAAGAAGATGTTAGATAAAAATAAAGGTGTAGGAAGTGATTTCTACTCTTTTTTTGTTTGATGACTAATAAAAGGGTACTCCTTTGTGTAGTGTTACATCAGAGAATTTGGCTTTAGGTATTTCTTCATTAGAAGTTGTACCATTTTTGCTTGCACTGAGCTTGTCTCAAGAACATGCAGAAATGTTGCAACTTCTAATGTTAAGTGAGAGTCATAATTTTATATTAGGTTGCTCGAACTTGCTCGTCGAATAAAGTGAGTCGAGTTTAATTTTCTCACAGCTAAATTATCAGTAACAGGAACAACAGAGTACCCTTTATTTCAGTGGATTATACGCATAAACTTGGCATCTATGCCATATTCTCTTTTTTCCATTCTAACAAAGCTTTAGATAGTTGATCTGGACAAGATGTTCCTTTGGTTTTACAACTTATTCCGCCTAACTTATCAATAACTTCATCTACAGGCATGCCTTTTACTAAGTGTCCAATACCTAAAAGATTTCCGGCACAACCTCCAACAAATTCTACATTTTCAACGATATTGTTTGTAATTTCAAGATTAATTACAGATGAACAAACACCTGATGTTTTATATGAATACATTACATACACTCCTTTCGATAAATTTAATATTAGGCACAATCAAATAAATAACAAGTCTATTTGCCAGACTATTTTCCATTATCCTACGTCGGCAAATTGACCTAATAGGCTTGCTATGAGGGCAATTCACCTCCTTGCCTAATGAAAAATATTCATGGCAACTTTGGACTTGTTATTTATTTTCATGTGCCTTATTCAGCGAACACACATAAGGGATGTGAAATAGATTAGTATATTCACTTATTATTTTAAAATATCCCTAAGGCGAGCATAATACATTATACAAGAAATTTGTCAATAAATAAAGATAATACAATTAATAAGTTGTGCCAATAATGAGTTTTTAGAATATATTATAGAGAATAGTATGATTATATTAATAGGGGGAAATGGAATGAGCCATATAATTTTATGCAATACTGGTTCAGATAGTTTAAACAAGATAAATACTGAAAATTTAAACAATCAGAGTATAATTTTATCTGTTGGTGAAAATCCATTTGGACCCCATGGATTATCATTATACAAGGATAAAATTTTAGTAGCTAATAATTATAATAATAGTATTTCATTAATAAATTATAAGAGCTTTAAAGAAGAAAACAACTTATATATAGGAGCACATCCTAATGATATAGTAGCCCATGATGATATAGCTTATGTTTCATGTGGAGAATCAAATTCACTTATAATATATGACATGATAAATGAAAGAGTAAATTTTGAGGTACCAACAGGCAGAGTTCCTCATAATATAGCATTATTGGAAGAAAAAAACCTTTTATTTATAAGTAATATGGGTGAGGATAGTATATCTGTAATTGACTATATAAATAATAAGGAAATAAAAAGAATTAAAGTAGATATTACTCCTACAAAAATGAATATATCAAAGAATAAAAAATACTTATATTTATGTATGAGTTACCTTGGTTATGATAGAAAAGGAAACATAGGAATTATTGATTTAAAAACACTAAAGTTGATTAATAAGATCGAGGTTGGATTGTGTCCTATAGATTTATTTGAAGACAATGATTATTTATATGTTTCAAATTTATGTGAGGGGTCTATAAGTATTGTAAACTTAAAAGATCTTAATGCTGAAAATAAAATAATTATAGGTGGAATGCCAAGAGGCATAGTAAAGGTCAAAGAAGATATATTTGTTGTAGATTACTTAAATGGAATATTAAAAATAATAGGGATAGAAAATAAAATAATAAAAGTCATAGAAGTAGGTTCAGAGCCTACTGCTATGACTTTAGTGGAAAACATCAATTAATTATTAATAAATATATTAATTATGTTAGTATATATTTCAGACGGATTTTCTTTCCATTTTGTGCAAATTGAAGTTGCTTGTTTTTTAGTAGGAACTGATAATTTTAATTCCATTAATAAAGATTGATCTTCTATGGCCTTAAGATCAACTATAAAACTATCATCACTTTCACCAAGAGTATAGTCAGCTTGGATAGTTAATTCCTTTTTTATAGATCCTATCTTATCTTTTATATAGTCGACAATAATAGCTATTTTTGAAGGGGATATTCTATCTTTAAAGAAAGAAAGAACATTATCTCCTTTTTCTGTTAATGCGAGTAATTTTTTATCATTAGCTTCATGATATTCAACGAATCTAGAATCTTCAAGCTCAGCCAAATATTGTTGAAATGTAAAATAATTCATAAAGTTATTCTCAAGAATTATTTCTGTAAGCTGAGTATTTGATATTGGGTCTTTTATTGATTTTAATACATATAACATTAATAATTTGTTTTCTGCGAGTTCTGATGAGCTTTCGTACATAAATACCTCCATAACTAATGAAAATCTATTTTTATTATAACATAAATTATCTTTTATGGAATAGTAACCAATAAAACAATTTTAATATTAGACACATAAAAAAGTAGCAAGTAAAATATATATCACTATTAGATTTCTCACTTTTTTAAATATATTAAATAGTGATTTAATATATACACAAAATAATATAAAGTAAAAATATACTAAGTCATTTTTCTAAATTAAGTTGTATTTAGAAGAATGACTTGATTTTTTGTTTCTTGAGAATTTATATTAAAAGTGACATTTTTTATAGCATAAAAAAATATGTAATGAATATAGTTTAATAAAGAATTACAAAGTTTATAAGAGGTGTATAGGGTGATATGGAAGAAAAAGAGGATAGAAATAGATTTAATTTTAATTATTTTTTTAATAGTCATATCTATTGGAATTAATAAAACGACACAGGCAATGGTAAACAGTCATGAAGAAAATCCTATATATTGTGTTGATACAAAGGAGAATGCAGTTAGCTTAACTTTTGATGTGAATTGGACTGAAAAAGATAATATTGATGTAATATTAAACATATTAAATAAATATAATATAAAAGGAACATTCTTTGTAATGGGTGGATGGGTTAATTATAGTGAAGATAATGTTAATAAGTTAAAGGCAATAAAAGAAGGGGGGCATGAAATAGGAAATCATAGTTATAAGCATCCAAGCTTTACAAAGATAGGAGCAGATAAAATTAAGGAAGAAATAGAAAAAACAAATGATATTATTGAAAAATATACAGGCGAAAAACCAAGATTATTTAGATTTCCAAGTGGAGATTATAATAAAGATGCTTTTTTGAAGGTGAGAAACTTAGGATATATGACTATCCAGTGGGATGTTGATTCTGTTGATTGGAAGGAGTTATCAGCTGAAACAGAATATAATAGAGTAATGAAAAATGTTAAGCCTGGTTCTATTATTCTTTTTCATAATGCAAAGTACACTCCAGATAGTTTAGATAGGATTATAAAAGAATTAAAAGAAAAAGGATATGAGTTTAAAACTGTAGGTGAAATGATATACTTTGAAGACTATAGTGTAGATAATCAAGGAATTCAACATAAAGTGAAACTTAATTCAGATGGAGATTAATCTACAACTGATTCTTAGTTGAACTTATGATCACAAGGGTCATAATGTCCATGAGATTAGTGCCACTTATCATCATACTAAAGAAAAAACGAGAATCAAATTTAAGTAAACTTTTTCATTTAGATCTAGTAATTTGCAGTGGTAGTTAGCTATGGAATAAAAATATTTAATATTTATTGAAAATAAACTAGTTTTTGTATTATAATGGTAATATATGCAAGTGGGAGCATATATTACACAAAATAAAATAATTTCCGATGGAGAGAGGGATTACAATGGATAATTTAATGCTAAATAACAAGATTTACCTTGAGGGTAAAGTAACATCTGGATTAGAGTTTAGCCATGAAATGTATGGGGAGGGGTTCTATACTTTTGATTTAGATGTAATGAGATTAAGCGACTCAGTGGATACATTAAATATTACTGTTTCAGAAAGACTACTTAGTGATATTAAATTAGAGGTAGGAATTGACGTAATAGTAGAAGGGCAACTTAGATCTTACAACAAGTTTATAGATGGTTCGAATAAACTTATACTTACTGTGTTCGCAAGAAATATTGAACCATGTTTGGAAAGAAGCAAAAATCCTAATGAAATATTCTTAGATGGATATATATGCAAGGAACCTATTTATAGAACAACACCTTTTGGCCGTGAAATTGCAGATGTGCTTTTAGCTGTAAATAGAGCGTATAATAAATCAGATTATATTCCAACTATTGCATGGGGAAGAAACTCAAGGTTCTGCCAAACTTTAAGTGTTGGTGATAATATTAAGGTTTGGGGAAGACTTCAAAGTAGAGAATACCAAAAAAAGGTTTCAGACAGTGAAGTAATTAGAAAAATTGCATATGAAGTTTCAATTTCAAAAATGGAAAGAGCTCAAAAAGAAGATGTAGCAAGGGAAGAAGGGGCAGTATAGTATAAAAAATAGCTTTTAAAAAATCTATGATGGTCGATAATCAATTAGTTATTAAATATTTAGTTATTTTAAGTAAAAGAAAAGGTTTCAATAAATTTTAAATTTATTG
Organism: Clostridium beijerinckii; assembly: GCA_003129525.1. NCBI lineage: Bacteria > Bacillati > Bacillota > Clostridia > Eubacteriales > Clostridiaceae > Clostridium > Clostridium beijerinckii. The sequence continues at coordinate 2,913,140 of CP029329.1, forward strand.
AAACCTTTTCTCTTTTCTTAAATAGCCCATATGTAAGTTTGAATAAACTAATAATTTTCTATTTTCTTAAATCATCCATTATTTGAGTTTTATCTTTTGTCTTATCATCTACTGATTTAATTATTCTAGCAGGACTACCTGCAACAACAACGTTCTCTGGAACATCTTCTGTAACTACTGAACCAGCAGCAACAACAGATCCGGCACCTATCTTAATACCTTCAAGTATTACTGAGTTTGCACCAATTAAAACATTATCACCAATCATGCAAGGTTCTTTACTTGGCGGTTCTAATACGCCAGCTACAACAGCCCCAGCTCCTAAATGAACATTCTTACCTAATTTTCCACGAGCTCCAACTACTGCATTCATATCGACCATAGTTCCATCCCCAATTTCAGCTCCAATGTTAATTACAGCACCCATCATCACTATAGCATTTTTACCAATGAGAACTTTATCTCTTATGATAGCACCTGGTTCAATTCTAGCATCTACTTCAAGCAAATCTAGCATAGGAACAGCAGAATTCCTTCTGTCATTTTCTATTCTAAAGTGTTTAATAAGGTGTTTATTATCCAATATTATTTTAGTTATAGAATCAGATTCTCCCATTAGTATATAAAATCCGTTAGAACCATACCATTCTACATCATTCATTTGAGCATTGCCTAAATCTCCATTAACATAAACTTTTACTGGAGTTGATTTTTTTGATTCCTTAATAAATCTAGCGATTTCATAAGGATCTGTTAAATTATATGACATTATATCACCCTTTCTAGTATTATTACAATCTACTTTATTATAATAAAGATTTAAAGTAAATGAAAGAGGAATAAGTATAAAAATACAAATAGTTTGAATGAATAGTGGTAATGTTGTAAAATAAGTTTATCCGATAGCTAGCATCCGTAAGACTCCATCTTCTTAAATATGAAGTTAACGGATGCGAGGTCCTGGGTAAGTTCAACTAAATTTAGCTGGAGTATAAAACTTCACTTGAAAAGTTTCACTTTATATTATCATAACAGGGGGCATTATAATTATGAATAAACAAGTTGAGAAAATTCAAATTTCTGGAATAAGAAGATTTGCAGAGAAGGTTAAAAATGTGGAGGGGGCAATTTCATTAACTCTTGGCCAACCGGATTTCTGTGTGCCATTAAACATATCAGAAGGAATGATTAATGCTATTAAAACAAATAAAACAACATACACATCAAATGCAGGTGTAGATGAGCTTAGAGAAGAGATTTGCCAATATCTAAAGACATTTGATATTGAGTATGATAAGGAAGACGTATGCATAACAGTTGGTGGTAGTGAGGGCTTATATTCAGTATTGTTTGCATTAATGAATAAAGGGGATAAGATTTTAATACCAGGACCAGCTTATCCAGCTTATGAAAATATTTCAATAATGATAGGTGCAGAAGTTATAAATTATGAGTTAAATGATGATTTCACATTAAATATAGATGAAATAAAAGCAAGATTAGATAAAGAAGATATAAAATATTTAATGTTATCTTTCCCGTCAAATCCAACAGGTGCAATTTTATCTAGAGACCAAAGAGATGAACTTGTTGAATTAATAAAAGAAAGAGATATTATAGTTATAACTGATGAAATGTATTCTGCTATAATTTTTGATGAGTATTATTCAGTAGCGCAAGCAAAGGAAATAAAAGATAAAATTATATATGTAAGTGGATTCTCAAAAATATTTTCAATGACAGGACTTAGAATTGGATATGTAGCATGTACAGAGAAATATATGAAGGAAATAATCAAGGTACATCAATATGCAGTATCGTGTGCTCCATCAATAGCTCAATATGGTGCACTTGAAGGATTAAAACATTCACTAGAAGATGTTGAAAATATGAGAAAGACTTTCGAAAGAAGAAAAAATTATTGTATGAATCGATTAAAAGAGCTTAATTTGGAAGTCGCAGAACCTAAGGGGGCATTTTATATTTTTCCTTCAATTAAAAAATTTAATATGGTTTCAGAAGAGTTTTGTGAAAAATTATTAAATGAAGGAAAACTAGCCTGTGTACCAGGTACAGCATTCGGAGAACTCGGCGAAGGATATATGAGAATATCATATTGTTATAGTGATGAAGTTTTAAAAGAAGCGTTTGATAGACTTGGAAACTTCTTAAAATTAAATTTTCCAAATTGCTAATTAATATAGATACCAAAACAGTAAATATACCTATGTGTGGAAATTTAATTATAAATCTAATGGTTAACAATTCATAATTGATAATTAGCATTTAAAATTTCGAATTTAATTTAGCGCGCAGGTATAACTAAAGTTGGATGTATATTAAAACAAATTATATAGAAAATAGGAGGAATTATAATGAGTGAATTTAAAAATGTTACAGCAGTGAAAAAGGCAAATGTTTATTTTGACGGAAAGGTTACTAGTAGAACAGTTATCTTTGAAGATGGTGAAAGAAAAACTTTAGGAATAATGTTACCAGGTGATTATGAATTTGGTACAGGAGATAAAGAAGTTATGGAAATCTTAGGTGGATCAATGGATGTTAAATTACCAGATTCAGATACTTTTGTTACATATAAAGAAGGTCAATCTTTTACAGTTCCAGGAAACTCTAAATTTAGTTTAATAGTAAAAGAAGTAGCAGATTATTGTTGTTCTTATATTAAAGAATAATTTAAACATATAAAAATAACTATCCAGTATGATATTATATTTTGCATATTAGGATAGTTATTTTTATAGATTTCAATATATAAAATATGGATATATATATTAATTATATCCCGTATAATATCTGGAAAATTCTGATTATGTTATAATAAAGTTAAATAAAATGTATATATGTTATAAAATACATTTGCTAATTTTTGCAGATTGATGTTGTTAATACTATATGGATTCAATAAATTTAATGAATAAAGTAGCATATAAATATAACGTACAAGCAAAAGGGGAGAAGGAGAAATTAATAATGAAAGCAAAAGAAATGTGGGAGCAATTTATTAATAAATATCCTGGTAATAAAAAAAGAAACAAAATGGAGTTTTGTCCATTCTGTTTCTTTTTGCTATAAAGTAACTATTATTAAAGTTCTATAACATCATTCATATCATATAAGCCAGCTTTATCTACTGAAGCCATATATTCACATGCTTTTAAGGCACCAACTGCGAAAACTTCTCTTGATATTGCTTTATGAGTTAATTCTATTACTTCACCAGTTCCAGCGAAGATAACTTCGTGATCTCCTATAATAGAACCCCCTCTAACTGCATGTATACCAATTTCATTTTCTTCTCTTTTAGAATTACCTTCTCTTCCGTATACATATTTAGTTGTATCTTTTATAGAATCTTTTATAGCATCAGCAAGCATTATTGCAGTACCACTAGGTGCATCTACTTTTTGGTTATGATGCTTTTCCACTATTTCTATATCATAGTTTCCATAAAGAAGTGGAGTTATTTTCTTTAAAAGAGAGCTTATTAAATTAATACCAAGTGACATGTTACCTGATCTAAATAACTTAAGAGAATTACTTTTCTCATCTATTAAAGCTAAATCCTCCTTAGAAAATCCAGTTGAACATATTACTAATGGTTTGTTAGTTTTTTCCGTTAATTCTAATAGATTGTGTAGAGCATCAGCTCTTGAAAAATCTAATAAAACATCATAATCTATATTTAAATCTTGCACAGTTTCAAATATAGGATATGGTGTATTGCTTGGAAATTTATCAATTCCAGCAATTATTTCTACATCCTTAAATTTAAGAGCACATTCAGTGATCATTTTACCCATTTTACCTGAGCAGCCATTTAATACTATTTTTATCATTTTTTATCACCTTACATCAATTTATTATCTATTAAAGCAGCTTTTAGTATTTCTTCATTGTTATTTTCCATTTCACAAAGAGGAAGTCTTAAAGGACCAACTTCAAGTCCCATAAGATTCATGGCCGTTTTAACGGGAATTGGACTTGTTTCTATAAATAAAGTATTTGCTAAAGATAAAGTATCTAATTGAATATCTAAAGCCTCTTTATAATTATTATCCAAACATTTTTGTGCTATTTCATGAACTTTTTTAGGCATTATATTTGCTAAAACAGAAATAACACCCTTTCCACCAAGGGACATTATAGAAACTACTTGATCATCATTACCAGAATAAATATCAATAGAATTTCTACATAATGCTTTCATTTGAACTATTTGACTAATATTTCCACTAGCTTCTTTTATAGCAACAACATTGCTGAGCTTAGCAAGTTTAACTAAAGTTTTAGGAGTAATATTAACTCCAGTTCTACTAGGAACATTATAAAGTATTATAGGTGTTTTAACTTCATCATTTATAGCTGCAAAATGTTTTATTAAACCATTTTGAGTAGTTTTGTTATAGTACGGAGTAATAACAAGAAGTCCAGAAACACCAACGCTTTCTGCATATTTACTCATTGAAATAGCAGTAACAGTATTGTTTGAACCGGTACCTGCAATTACAGGAATTCTTTTGTTAATTACATCAACTGTAAATTTAATTGTATCTTTTTTTTCTTTTTCGGTCATTGTAGTAGCTTCACCAGTAGTACCACAAACAACAATAGCGTCAGTACCTTCTTTAATATGCCATTCAAGTAGAGTTTTAAGTTTTTCGAAGTTAACTCCACTTTCATTAAAAGGGGTAACTATAGCTACAGCTGAGCCCTGAAATATTGACATTTAAATTCCTCCAACTTAAATTACTAGAAATTATTTATTATCTTTTATCATTATTTCTGCAATTTGAATAGCGTTAAGAGCTGCTCCTTTTCTTATGTTATCTCCAACAACCCACAAGTTTAATCCGTTATCTACGCTAAAGTCTCTTCTGATTCTTCCAACATAAACATCATCCTTACCAGTAACTTCAAGTGCAGTTGGATATTTTAATTCCTTAACATTATCATATACAGTTACACCTTGAGTGTTTCCTAATAATTCAAATATATCTTTTATATCAAATTCAGAATTAAGTTCAACATTTATACTTTCACTATGGCTATTTAATACAGCAACTCTTGCAGTTGTTGCTGTTACTCTTAAGTCTGGTGCGTGAAGTATTTTTCTTGTTTCTTTGATCATTTTTTCTTCTTCTTTAGTGTAACCATCTTCTAAGAAAACATCTATATGAGGCAGTACATTACCAGCTATAGGATAAGGGAATTTCTTAGGTGCAATACCTTTAATTCCATCTTCTAAATCCTTAATACCTTGGACACCTGCTCCAGATACTGCTTGGTAAGTTGAATAAACAATTCTCTTTATTCCATATTTATCATTTAAAGCTTTCATTATAGGCATTGCTTGAATTGTTGAACAATTTGGATTAGCAATTATTCCTTTATGAAGTTTAATGTCTTCTGGATTAACTTCAGGTACTACAAGTGGCACCTCAGGATCCATTCTCCAAGTACTACTATTATCAATTACTACAGCCCCATACTGTGCAAAAACAGGTGCAAATTCTTTACTTGCATCTCCACCAGCTGAAAATAGTGCATAATCTATTTTTTTATCTTTTATATTTTTTTCGCAAGTTTCTTCAACTAAATAATCCTTCCCTTTAAATGGTAAAGTACTACCTTCTGATCTCTTTGATGCGAAAAGATATAAATTTTTTACTGGAAAATTTCTTTCTTCTAAGATTTCTAAAAACTTTCTTCCTACATTTCCAGTAGCCCCAACTATTGCAATATTATACACAATAATCCCTCCTAAATTTAATTATATATAATTTAATATATACAAATACTATAGTTAAATATTAAAAAAATATCAAGTCAATGGAGTAAATAAGTGAAAAAAATCTGTTTATCGATTTGATATATTCCATTTATTAGGCAAATAAGAAGAAAATTATGCATAATTATGCTGATATTTAGAAATAATGAGTATTAATTTAAAAAAAATATAATTTTCATAGAATAGTAATAAAATAGCGGGAAATAATAGTAATAATAAAATTAAACTTGATTAAGATGGAGTTCAATTCCGAGCTTAAGCTTAGTTGAATTGATACAGGAGCGTGCAGCCATTAACGCTAGAATGATTACGGCTGCTAACTATTGGATAAATTGAGGCACATTTAATTTCAGTGCCTAAGATTGGGAGGAATTAAAAATGAGTAATGATTGTGTAAAAAAAACTATAAAGTCAAAAATAAAAGCTAATAAGGAACTTACAGAAGAAGAAAAATTGAGAGAAAAAATTAAGTATGAAATTGCAGAAGAACTTGGATTATCTGATAAGGTTAGAAAAGAAGGCTGGGGTGAATTATCTGCTGAAGAAACTGGACGAATTGGAGGACTTATGGCTAAGCGGAAAAGAAAACAATTATAAAAAATGCTTATAAACGTGACGAGATATATTCAAAAAAGGAAATCAGTATGCTATTTTATTTTGCAACATATTTAGCCCATAAGCTTTATTAATTAGACTTACATGAAAAAAATATATTTCATTGCCTTATATAAAATGAATTTTTTATGTGAAATGTTGTATTCTTCATGAATTTATCTGAAATTGTCGCCTAAGAATAAACATATATCAGAAAATGGTAACCTGGTCTCAAAACAAAATATATAGTACATCTTTGGCCCGTTATTTTATTTCATATGCCTGATTGACTAAGTAAATAATTACGATATAATATATTAGATGAATTAGTACACTAAAATTAAGGGCGTGATAAATTACATGGCATATGGAGAATTTGCAAATATATATGATGAATTAATATATGAAGATATTAATTATGATAAAGTTGCAGAAAAAATAATAGATTTATGTACTGAAAATAATGTAAACTTTGAAGATTATTTAGATTTAGCATGTGGAACAGGTAATGTTGCAATTAAGGTAGCAAAATATTTTAAAAATACATATGCAGTAGATTTATCAGATGATATGTTAAATATTGCTTTTGATAAGTTTAAGAAGAATAAGATTAAAGCAAAAGTAATATGTCAAGATATGTGTGAATTAAGCTTAAACAAGAAGTTTAACCTTATAACATCCGTGCTTGATTCAACAAATTATATAACAGAAGATGAAGATTTATTTAAGTATTTCTCAAAAGTTTATGAACATTTAAAAGAAGATGGATTATTTATCTTTGATATAAATTCCTATTATAAACTTTCTACAGTTCTTGGGAATAATATTTATACATATAGTTCAAATGAAATTTTTTATACATGGGAAAACTCTTTTGAAGAAGAAGTATTGAATATGTTTTTAACCTTTTTTGTAAAACAAGACAACGGACTTTATGAAAAATTTGAAGAAGAGCATTTTGAAAGAGCATATAAAGAAGCCTACATAGAACAAGTTCTAGAAAAATGCGGATTTAAATTTCTAAAAAAGTTTGCAGGATATTCTGAGCAAAAAGTAGATGAAAATAGTGAGAGAATACTCTATGTAGCAAGTAAATAAATAAGCAAGATTGGATTAAATTTATTAAATAATTCAATTTTAAAAGGAAATTGTACAATAAACTGTTAATTGTTAATTGATAACTGTTAACTGAATTAAGTAGGAGATGATATAATAATGGAAGACAAAATAATTATAGCAACAGCTAAAGATGGAATGGTTAGAATAATTGCAGGAATTACAACTAATTTGGTAAATGAAGGTGCAACGATGCACGAATGTACACCAGTAGCATCTGCAGGTTTTGGAAGAATGCTAACTGCGGGAGCATTAATGGGAACAACTTTAAAGGGTGAAAAAGAAGTTATAACTTTAAAGATAAATGGTAATGGAGAAGCAAAAGGAATCACTATAACAGCTCATAGTGATGCTTCAGTTAAAGGATTTATAGGAAATCCCTATATTGATAGACCACTTAATGAAAAAGGGAAATTAGATGTTGGTGGAGCTATAGGAAAAGATGGTATGTTATATGTAATAAAAGATTTAGGTCTTAAAGATCCGTATGTAGGACAAGTTCGAATACAAACAGGAGAAATAGCAGAAGATTTTGCATATTACTTTACAGTATCAGAACAAACACCATCAGCAGTATCACTTGGTGTATTAGTTGATAGAGATCTATCTATAAAAGCTGCCGGAGGATTTATAGTCCAAATGATGCCAGGGGCAGATGAGCTTCTTGCAGATGTTATAACATATAGATTGGAAGAAATTCCACCAATAACTACTTTGATAAGTGAAGGAAAAACAATAGAGGAAATAGTAGAATACATTTTTGATGGAATGGATTTAAAAATATTAGATTCTATTAAACCAGAGTATAAATGTGATTGTTCTAAGGAAAGAGTTGAAAAAGCATTAATATCTATTGGAAAAGAAACTCTTCAAGAAATATATGATGATGAAAAAACAGAAGAAGTAGTATGTAACTTCTGTAATAAGAAATATGAATTCACAAACAAAGAAATAGGAGAATTATTGAATAATAAATAAAATATAGATACTCACAGTTAAAACTACACTTATGAGTATAGTACCCCGAAATGAAGGTCATGAATTTGTTCAGGTTACGTGAAGATTTAACACTTCCACAAAAGCAGGACCTTCATTTCTAATTGGGTATATTTTCATAGCATAGGTGTAATTTTTACCACGAGTATCTTTAGGGTTCATCAGTAAGAGCTTAAAATATTGATGAAACTATAATTGGATATTATCAATAATACATCTTGCACATTTTTGGATTTTTCACTGTGGAACCTTAGACTTTAATTGTATTAATAAGTGAAATTTTATAATATAAGTACATATGTGCAAAAGATAATTAGAGTCATTTTACCAGGCTTAAATCTTTATATTGAAGATTTAAGCCTATTTTATGTTTAAGTATAGTTATTCATATATAATATTATTACAATACTGTTACTATTTTATAAATATAAATACATATTTATAAAATATAGTTATAATAAATTTATATAGCAACAAATTTAAATATTGGAAAGTGTAATTGCCTGATAGTTAGCATACGTAACATTTCTACTTCTTAAATGAGGATATAAGGCACAATCAAAAAAAGTTAAGAATCACTTTATAAGGGGAAATTGATTTTGAAGAAATTTTGGGACATTATAATAGGAATATTGCTAATTTTATATGTAATAGCTATAAATCTAATGAGTGGTGCAAGAATTGCATTTAGTTTTCCGACTGTAATCTTAGGAATTATATTAATATTTTACCATTTTGTTAAGAATAAAATAAAAGAAAGTAAATTTTTATCTAAAGGATTTAAGGTTGTAAAGATATTTTTGTGTATTGGAGTTATTTGTTTCTTTGGAATAGAATTCGCTATAATAAGTTATCCTAAGCATAACAAAAATAAAGCAGATTATATTATTGTCTTAGGGGCAGGACTTACTAATAAAACAACTCCTAGCTTAATACTTCAAAGTAGACTTGATGCAGCAATTAAATGTATGGATGAAAATGATACAGGATATATTGTCTTATCTGGTGGACAAGGTGTAGATGAAGATTTGCCAGAAGCCCATGCCATGAGTAAGTATTTACAGGACAGAGGGGTGAATAAGGACAAAATAATAATTGAGGATGAGTCTAGAAATACTAATGAAAATTTCGAGTATTCTAAAGAAAAAATAGAAGAACATAGTCATAAATCATTAAAGGAAATTAAAGTTAAAATAATAACATCAGATTCACATGCTTTTAGAAGTAGCATTATAGCAAAGAAAAATGGATATGCGCATTTTGATAGTTATTCTAGTTCTACAGTATGGTATTTTATTCCAGTGACATACACTAGGGAGGCTTTTGCAATTGTTAAAAGCGTGCTATTTGATAAGTAGAGAACCAAAGGTGAGAATCGAAAGGTGAATGTCCAAAAAGTGATGCTCCAAATCTTGCATTTGGTCAGCAGAACTTTCTCTGTGAGCACTCAGCGAGTGAATACGAGTCTAGTTTCCTACTGATGAAGTACGAAAAAAATAGATTAGAATTCTGATTTGTTATTTCTTTGAATATGCTCAAGTAGTTATTACAATAAATTAACTTTAGAATTTAAAAAAATAATAGTAAAATAATATTACATATGGGCTAGTTATTTTTTAACCATGCCTTATGAAAGGATAAATTGTTAGAATGAGGATAAATAAACTTTTTAGCAACTATGGAATTTGTTCAAGAAAAGAAACTAATAGATTAATTGAGGAAAAGCGAGTTAAGGTAAATGGTGAGTTTTGCGTTTTAGGACAATGGGTGGAAATAGATAAGGACAAAATCCTTCTAGATGATAAACCAATTTCAATAAAGAAAAAAGTTTATATTGCACTTAATAAGCCTGTTGGAATTACTTGCACAGCAGAAAATAAAGTTAAAGATAATATAATTGATTTTATGAAATACCCTCAGTATATATTTCCAGTTGGTAGATTAGATAAGGAGTCGCAAGGTCTTATAATTATGACTAATGATGGAGATTTAGCAAATGAAATTTTAGAATCAGAACATATTCATGAGAAAGAATATGTTGTTAAAGTTAATAAAACCTTTGATGATGAATTTCTTAAGCAAATGGCTAAAGGAGTAGAAATTTCAGGAAATGAAAGTTCTGGGATTAAAAGAATATCAGATACATTGGGTGTATACAAAACTGAAAATGGTGAAGAAGTTGATTTAAGCAGAGAGAATTTAGAAAATTTAAATACGGTACAATTAAAGGACTTCAAACAAAATAATACTACCTTAAAGAATACAATTAGAACAAGACCTTGTGAAATTAGTAGAATTAATGAAAACACATTTAGAATAATATTAACTCAAGGTCTTAATAAACAAATTCGTAAAATGAGTGGGGCTTTAGGATATAAAGTTCTAAAACTTGAAAGAATTAGAATTATGAACATAAATATTGTTGGCATAGATGTTGGGAAATGGAGAGAACTTAATGAAGAAGAGGTAAGAAATCTAAAGGGAGAGGGTGATATTTTTTGAAAAAACTAAAAAATGAGGTTAAATATTTATTTATTAAGGAAGACTCCAATCTTTATAATTTTGCTTCAAAGAAAACAGGGCTTCCTCATGTTAAAATGGAAAAATGTTTTTAGAAATATATAATATAAATTAAAAAATAGTTCAAAAAAATAATACTTAGTGAAATAAATATAATCTATGGAATAATTTCAAATATTAAAATAGTAGAAGGGGTACGAAATGGATAAAGAATATATAAATGCACAAGACGCAGCGGAGAAATACAATTTGTATGTAAAAGTAGTTACATCAGTAAAAAGCTTTGACTCATACAATAGTTTCTTTAATATTTATGATGAAACAGAAGAACCTTGTAGAAGAATTGTTGTTCTTACTAAAACTGAAGAACTAGAAGAAGTATATGATGAAAATCCTAGTGAAAAAGTAGATGAGTGTAAAATTGTAGATGGAAACATCTGGATCAAGGAGTATTCATTGCTCGTCAGTCCAGATAAAATTGATTTAACAGATTTAATTATTACTAAGAAATTGGTTGAAGAAATAATATGAGAATAAAAAAGAGGCTTACAATATCAAATATTCTTATGCTTGTAATACCAGTAGTAATTATATTTATAATTGCAATAATAATGAGTATACCATTTTCAAAAGCATTTGAAAGCAAATTTGCTAGTGATAGGGAACGTGATCCTAATGCATACTTCATTCAGCAGAGCTTGAGACCAGATTTAAAGAGTTTTAATAATAAAGATGATTTTGCAAAGCTACCAAAGGAGTTACAAGAGTTCCTTGAACCTAAGGGTTATCACTTAATAATTACATATGATGGAGAAATAATTTCATCAAATGTTACAGATGAAGATAGAGAGGCTATTTCAAAAATAGGAGAAGAAATGCTTTTCAAATCTAATTCATTAGTACTTGAGATGAATTCAACTTCTTTAGTCAAAAATAGTTTCATTAAGCAGAATAAGGTTGTAAATATTATTGCAATTAACTCATCTTACCAACCTATAAGATTTGATATGAAACACGAAATGTCAACTTTTGTGGTGAGTTATATATGTATAGTTATTATTATTTCATTAATAGTTGTTACATTAACTAATGGTATATTGTCTACTAAAATTTATAAGAAATTAATAGGTCCTCTTGAACTTTTAAGCTATGGAGCTGAACAGATTAAAAACGGGAACCTTGATTTTGAGATGAATTATGAAAGTGACGATGAGTTTAAACAAGTGTGTGGCGATTTTGATGAAATGAGAATAAGATTAAAAAATTCTGTTGATTCACAAATAAAATATGAGGAAGACAGAAAGCAATTGGTAGTTGGAATATCTCATGATTTAAGAACTCCACTCACAGCAATTAAGGGATATGTAGAGGGATTAATAGATGGGATAGCAAAAACACCTGAAAAACAAAAAAAATATCTAAACACAATTTATACCAAAGCATGTGACATGGATGTACTTGTAGATAGATTATTTTTATTTTCAAAATTGGATACAGGTAGTTTTCCATTTAAATTTGATATGGTAAACATAAAAGAATATATGAGAAGTTTTTACAATCATGTAAAAGATGAGTTTTATGGAAAAGATATTGAAATTTCCTTTGAAAGCGAATGTGATGATTTATGTAAGGTTAAAGTAGATTGTCAGGAAATGAATAGGGTTCTTTTAAATATAGTGGAAAATAGTGTAAAATATAAGGGCGATTATAAAGGTAAAATCAAAATAAGAGTATATGAAAAAGAAAACTTTGTAGTTTTAGAGCTTAGTGACAATGGAAAAGGTGTAGAAGAAGAAGAACTTTCTAATTTATTTGTAAGCTTTTATAGAGGAGATACTTCACGAACAAACCCTAACGAAGGAAGTGGACTTGGACTAGCTATAGCAAAGAATATTGTAGAAGCACATGGTGGAAAAATTTCAGCCCATAACATTGAGGGGCTTACAATTAAGATAACGCTTCCTAAAATTTCTGATGTAAATTCCAATAGTAAGTATTAAAACAAAGACTAAATATATTTATTCTTGATTAAAAATCATGTTAGATTAGGCAGTTGAAAGAAAATAACAAGTCAAAGATACAAAATAGATTATCATTTGCTTTGTTAATTTTTTTTATATGTCCTACATAAGGAGGAGATTACTTGAAAAGCATATTGATTATAGAAGATGATGAAAGTATTGCTGAATTAGAACAAGACTATCTTGAAGTTACGGGTTTTCAAACTCAAATTGCGAGTACTGGAACTGAAGGATTACAACTTGCATTAAATAAAAAATTTGATTTAATATTATTAGATGTGATGCTACCAGGCAAAGACGGATTTAAGGTGTGTGAAGAAATAAGAGCTGAAAAGGAAATACCAATTTTAATGGTTACTGCTAAAAAAGAAGATATTTATAAGATACAAGGTCTTGGAATAGGAGCAGATGATTATATTGTAAAGCCATTTAGTCCTAGTGAACTTGTAGCAAGAGTAAATGCACATATTTCTCGCTATGAACGTCTTACAAACATAGATAAAGAAAATAATATTGAGCGAAGCTCAATAACTATTGGAAGAATTAAAATTTTACAGAAAGCAAGACGAGTTTATATTGGAGAAGAAGAGGTTAAGTTTGCCAATAAAGAATTTGAATTGTTGATGTTTTTAGCATCGAATCCCAATATTGTATTTTCAAAGGACAAGCTATTAGATAGAATTTGGGGAGAAGAATCATTAGGTGATAGTTCGACTGTTACTGTTCATATTAATAGAATAAGAGAAAAAATTGAGTTAGATAGCAGCAACCCTAAATATATAGAAACAGTATGGGGAGCTGGATATAGATTTAATATATAGATACCCAAGGTGAAAACTAAGGTTAAGTGTATAAACTACTAAAATGAAGGTGATGAATTTGTTCGGGTTACTGAGGATTTAACTGTGAATTTCTATCAGTAGAAGTTACCTCCATTTATGAATGCTCCCAATATATTCATTGGGACAATCATAAATGGAACAACTTCTACTGAAGAAATATCTACAGCTAAATCCTCAGTTAGGTATCTAGCTAACTAAACTTTTACATTTACTTCAGGTATAGATTTATAGATACATCTTTTTAGATATATTTCGATAATTAAATGGATATCAGTAAAAATGTATATAAAGGAATATTATAATTTATAAGGAGAAAAATTAACACAAATTTAACATGAGTTTATATTTTGTTTATATTTGTTTTATAGGAAGGTTAGAATTACCTAATATACTAAGAATAGCAATTAATATATATTTTAAAAATAGAAATATATTGTAGAAAGACAAATTGAGGAGGAGACGAAATTGAAAAAAGTATTTATAAGTTTTTTAATTATGGCTTTAATGTTAACAAATATATCTTTGCTAAACATATCTAGTGTACAAGCAGCTACAACTGATAATACTGTAACTACAAATGATAACACTATCAAAGTATCCTTAGACAATATAAGAGATATTATGATTGAAAACAACTTGGACATTAAAATTCAACACAATGCACTAGAAATAGCAAAAGAAGAGTATCATGATGCGTTAGATGCCTATGATAAGGACAGTGAGCCTGATAAATCTAACTATTATGATGAGTTAGGTGTTTTTGATGAGGAGGCTTATGATATAGCAGTAAAAGCTTATAACACAACGAAAACTACTTATGAAACAAAGTTTAATACTTATAAATCAGCGAAAACTACTTATGACCAAAAAGTTGAAACTAAAGTTTATGCAGCACAAGATGCTTACATAGCGTATTTAACTAATGTGTCTGATGCAAAATTACAAGAGGATACTGTAAAGTCTAATGAAAAGGAAAATAAAGTATATAAACTTCAATATGAAAATGGATTTATATCTAAAAATAAATATACTTCTTTATTACAAGACAATACAACTCCAGTAAATAAATTAAAAGAACTAAAAGATACAGAAGATCTTGCTAGAACAAAACTATGTAATACATTAGGAATTAGCCCAGAAGAAAATGTAACATTTAATACTGATATTACTGAAGATTTTCAAGTTATTTTAAAAATTAATTATGATGATGATTTAGGAAAAATGCTTGAGAATAATATTGAGATAGAAGATCAAAATGATGTAATTGATGATTATGACAATGAAGATCTTTATGATGACAAGGTTGAACAAGAAAACAATAAATTAAAGTTATTAATGAATGATACAGAAACAAGCTTTAAAGAACAATATAATACACTTATGAATTCATATAATTCTATAAAAAGTAGTTATGATAGTTTAAACCAAGAAAATAATACTTATAGCATTACGCAAACAAAGTATGATTATGGATTTGTATCTCAAAAAGAAGTAAATGATGCAAAGCTTACATTAGATACCAATGAATCTGCATTACAAACAAAAAAGAATGAGCTTTATGTAAATTATTTACGTTATCTACAAATGAAA
Organism: Clostridium beijerinckii; assembly: GCA_003129525.1. Lineage (NCBI taxonomy): Bacteria > Bacillati > Bacillota > Clostridia > Eubacteriales > Clostridiaceae > Clostridium > Clostridium beijerinckii. The sequence continues at coordinate 2,928,628 of CP029329.1, forward strand.
GAAGGGTATTAGATTGAAATTAGCAGTTAATAAAGAATCTATAAAGAAAATATTCTCAAATAAAAAGGTCATAAGTGTAATATGTATATTACTTGTTATAGCTTTAGGGTTTACACTTTACAAAGTTAAGTTTGCTAAAAAAGCGACAACACAAAGTAATGTTAAGTATACTACCCTTAAGAAAGAAAATATTTCAACTAATATTAGTTCTTCAGGAGCTATAAAAAGTGGAGACTCTACAAATGTGTATTCAAACTTTGATTATAAGGTGGCAAGTATTAATGTAGCGGTTGGAGATGTAGTAAAAAAAGGAGATGTATTAGCAATAATAGATACTACCGATTTGGAAGATGATATTGCTCAATCAACACTAAGTGTTACTGCAAGCGAAGAAAAAAATAAAATATCGTTAGAAAATTCAAAGCTAAAATATGACAATCTACAATATTTATATGATAATAATTTAAATACAGATATAATAAATGCAGAAAAAGCTCTTGATGCGGCGAAGCTTAATCTTGAACAAGAGACTAAAACTTATGAATATGATAAAGTAATGCTTCAAAATGGAGAAATGTCACAAAATGATGTAAACAAACAACAAATAACTTATGAAGCTGCAAAAAGCACTTATGATAAAGCAACTGTTGCATTAGAAGCTACAAAAGTTAATGCTGAGCAAAGTCTAGCTACGGCAAAAAATGATTATAAAACTGCCCAAACAGCTGCGGCAGATACAAGTTCTAGACTTGCATTAGAAAAAAAACAAGCAAAATTATTAAATCGTGAAGTAGTAGCGCCAGTTGATGGAACTGTAACTAATGTAAATGCAGTGGTTGGTATAGAAAGTAGTGGAGCACTATTTGTAATTCAAGATTTAGATAATTTAATAGTAAATGCAAGTGTTGATGAAACAGATGTCGCAAATGTAAAAGTTGGACAAAGAGTAGAAATAACAACAGATGCATCAGGGGGCGATATTATTGCAGCAGAAGTACTAACTGTTCAACCAGTTTCTAGTACTGCTAGTGCAAATACTAGTAGTACTAGTACTAGTAACGGTAGTACAAGTACCAGTACTAGTAGTACAAGTAATTCAACAAGTAGTGATGTATCATTTACTGTTAAAGTACAATTAACAGGAAAAAATGACAAGGTAAAAGTGGGTATGAATTCTGTAGTAAATATTATTACAAATGAAAAGGATGACGTATATTCAGTACCATATGGTGCTGTGATTAATAATAATGGACAAACTGAAGTTTATGCTGCAGTAAAACAAGGTGAACAATATATTGTTAAAGAAATTCCTGTAACTAAAGGTATAGAATCAGCTACTAATGCAGAAATTGAAGGTGCAGATATTTCAGATGGAATGATTATACTTAGTGATCCATCAACTTATTCAGTTGGAAGTACTGTAACAATAAGTAATGAAACAACAAGTAGGAAACAAACTAAGTAGGGAGGTGAGTTTATTGAGTAAAAATATAATAGACATGAAAAATATTAAAAAAAGCTTTTATATAGGAACTCCAAATCAGTTAAACATTTTAAAGGGTATTGATATTACTGTAAAAGAAGGAGAGTTTGTATCAATTATTGGCACATCAGGTTCTGGTAAAAGTACTTTGATGAATATTATAGGGGCACTTGATAGAGCAACATCTGGAGAATATGTATTAGATAATACAAATATTAATGATATATCAGATGATGGTTTATCAGAAGTAAGAAATAAGCAAATAGGATTTGTATTTCAAACCTATAATTTAATACCAAGAAGCACAGCTTTATCAAATGTTGAATTACCAATGCTTTACTATGGTATGAATAAAAAAGATAGAAGACAACGTGCAGAAGAACTTATGGAGCTTGTTGGGATGAAAGACAGAATGTCGCATCAACCTAATGAACTATCTGGAGGACAAAAACAAAGAGTTGCAATAGCTCGTGCTCTTGTAAATAATCCTAGTATAATACTTGCAGATGAACCAACAGGAGCTCTTGATTCTGCAACTGGACGAATGGTTATGGATTTATTTCATAAAATTCATGAAGAAGAAGGAAAAACTATAGTGCTTATAACTCATAACCATGAACTTGCAGAAGAAACACAAAGAATTATAACTTTAAGAGATGGAGATATAACATCGGTAACAGAAAATGAAAAATACTATAGAAGATACCGAGATGAGGAAAAAATATGTTTATAAAAGAAAATATAATGCTTGCAATAGCAGGCCTTAAATCTAATAAAATGCGTTCATTACTTACGATGCTTGGAATAATAATAGGTATAGCATCTGTAATTGGTGTTGTTTCGGTGGGAAATGCAATGACAGCTTCTGTAACAAGTTCAATGTCTTCAATGGGTGCTACAAATATTACAGTTAACGTTCAAGAAAAAAGCACAGCAAATAAAGCAATTGCATTAGCTAAAAAGCTTGCAAATGATGCAAGTTCAGCTGCTTCCGTACAAAAAAGTGATAGCAAAGAAACTACGGGAGGTGTTGCTCCGAAAGGTGCTACAACAGGAGGCGGTGGAATACGCTTACCAGGTAGTGGTGGTGGACCACCAGGTGGCAGAATGGGTGGTAGTACAAGTAGCGTGACAAGTGATCCAGATCTTATGACTATGGAACAGATAAACGCGTTACAAGAAAATTTTAGTGAGAATATAAGTGCTATAAGTATATCTGAAAGCGGGGGTTCAGGTAAAGTTAAAAATGAAACAACATATTCTAATGTGAGTACAGTAGGCACAAATGTTGGATATCAAGATGTTAAAAGTATTGTAATGAAAGAAGGAAGATATCTTGTCCAAAATGATATTGATGGAGCTAAAAATGTTGCAGTAGTTTCAGATAAATTAGTAACAAAAATATTTGGTGATAATGTTGATCCTTTAAATAAAGAGATTAAAGTTTATACATCAAGTGCTATCTATACATATACTGTAGTAGGAGTATATACGTATAAATCTCAGGGTGGAAATAGAACAACGTCAGATGAAAATTTATCTACAGATATATATATTCCTATAACTGTGGAAAAGAAATCAGCAACTACTAAAAATTATCAAACATTTACAATAAAATCTAAGGATAGTGTAGATGTTACAACATTTACAACTGAGTTAACAACTTATTTAGCTGATCTTTATGCAAAAAACATCAAGTTTGAAGCTTCCGCAAGTAACATGGAGAGTATGCTTGAATCAATGACAACAATGATGAGTACAGTTAAACTAGCTATATCTGGAATAGCAGGAATATCACTTTTAGTTGGTGGAATTGGAGTAATGAATATAATGCTTGTATCTGTTACTGAAAGAACAAGAGAAATAGGAACAAGAAAAGCACTTGGAGCTAAGGGGAGCCATATAAAGATGCAGTTTATAGTTGAATCAATTATAATATGTTCAATAGGTGGTCTTATGGGAATAGGGCTTGGTTTAGGACTTGGTACAATTGGTGCAAAAGCTATGGGGTTTGTAAACACAATATCACCAGCGGTAATCATAATAAGTTTCTCATTCTCTATGTTTATTGGTGTTTTCTTTGGGTATTATCCAGCGAAGAAAGCAGCAGAACTTGATCCTATTGAGGCACTTAGATATGAGTAAACATTAAAAGGATAAGTTTAAAAAATTAATTGTAAATTAAGTATAATAATTCAAACTAAGGGTGATAGTCCAAATATAAGATTTGAACTATCACTTTTTTTACATTCTATTTTTTATTAGATTACATAAAGGTTTCATATATTCCTAAAATTATTAGGATGACGCCAGAAAGTAAATTTGAATATTTGCTAAACCATTTTGAAATAAAAATATTAGAATTAAAATGTGCCAAATAAACACAAATTATAGTAATAATAAAATTAAAAATTACACTAAAACTAATGCTAACGCCTGTAATACTAGCTGCGAAAAAAGTGCATGAATTATTTAGTATAATAGCAATAGAAAGATTTAAACATTCTCTTATATCTATATGATTTGATTTATCAGAATCTATATGATTAGGATTTTCTAAAAATTTTTTATATTTTAATGAGTTTTCAAAATAATGAGAAGTATCATAGCCAGTACGTTTTTTTTCTAGTCTTATATATTCACCTATGAAATAAACTCCGATAAAACTTAAAAGAACAGCACCAAATATGTTTCCTTGTTGAGGCATTAATAAAGGTAGAATTAATTTGCCTATATACATAGAAAGAAATATACCAATAGAAGTCATTATTGCAAGTAAAATAGTGCTAGATTTAGTTAAATGTATTTTTTTAATTCCATAAGATAAAGAAACAGCTAATGTATCTAAATTTGAAGAAACAGATATTAAAAGTGACGATAAAAAAATCATATGGAACTCCTAAAAAATTACTATAATATAATATATTCATATATTCTAAAAAGGATTATAATTTGATAAATTTATAAAATATATGAGATAATATTGTAAACTTATTTAAAAATAGCCTGAAATGTTTACATATTATCAGCTATATGATAGAATAAATACAATGTTAAAAAAGTTTAAAGAGGTGATGATAGGTGGGGTTAATAAGAAAGTAGATAGGAAAATAATATTTATTATTAAGCTTCGAGGTGTGGTTGAGGGACTGTATCTGAAAATTAAAAAAAACACATAGAAGCGGAAATTATAATAAATATATATTTTGGGGGGCTAATTAAATGTTAAATTATAAAAAATATAAAAAATTTGAAACAATAAAACTAAAGGACAGAACATGGCCAGATAATGAAATAACTAAATCACCAATTTGGTGTAGCGTTGACTTGAGAGATGGAAATCAAGCTCTTATAAATCCAATGACGGTAGATGAAAAAGTAGAATTTTTTAATTTACTTGTTAAACTTGGATTTAAGGAAATTGAAATAGGATTTCCTTCAGCATCACAAATTGAATATGATTTTTTAAGACGATTAGTAGATGGAAATCATATTCCAGATGATGTTAAGGTTCAAGTATTAACTCAAGCTAGACCACACTTAATTAAAAGAACTTTTGAAGCATTAAAAGGTGTAAAACAAGCAATTGTTCATATATATAATTCAACTTCTGTACTTCAAAGAGATGTTGTATTTAATATGAGTAAAGAAGAAATTAAAGAAATTGCAGTTGAAGGAACTAAATTAGTTAAAGAATATGCAAAGGACTTTAATGGAGATGTATTTTTAGAATATTCTCCAGAAAGCTTTACAGGAACAGAAGTTGAATATGCACTAGAAATTTGTGATGCGGTTTTAGATACATGGGGAGCTAGCTTGGACAATAAGGTTATAGTTAATCTTCCATCTACAGTACAAATGGATACCCCAAATGTTTATGCTGATCAAATTGAATGGATGTGTAGAAACTTTAAAGATAGAGAAAGAGTTATTGTAAGTGTACATCCTCATAATGATAGAGGAACAGGAGTTGCTGATGGTGAGCTTGCTCTTTTAGCAGGTGCAGATAGAGTTGAAGGTACTTTATTTGGCAATGGAGAAAGAACTGGAAATGTTGATATATTGAATATTGCATATAACATGTTCTCTCATGGTGTTGATCCTAAGTTAAATATTGATAATATAAATGAAATAGTTGAAGTATATGAAAGATGTGTTAAAATACCAGTACATGTAAGACATCCATATGCAGGGAACCTTGTATTTACAGCATTCTCAGGTTCACATCAAGATGCTATAAATAAAGGAATGAAAAAATATCAAGAAAGACATGATAATATATGGCAAGTGCCATATTTACCTATAGATCCAGGCGATTTAGGCAGGGAATATGAAGCTTTAGTTAGAATTAACAGCCAATCTGGCAAAGGTGGAGTTGCTTTTGTTATGGATCATTGTTATGGATTTAAAATTCCAAAAACTATGCAAAAAGAATTTGCAGATGTAATTCAAAAACTTTCTGAGGAAAAAGGGGAAGTTTCTCCATCAGAAGTTATGCAATCATTTGAAAAGGAATATCTAGATTTAGAAACACCAATTAAATTAGTTAAATGCACAATTTCTGATATTTCAGAGGAGAATAACGATGAAGATACTAAAGTAGATGTAACAATAATTCATAATGGACAATCAAAGGAAATTGAAGGTATCGGAAATGGTCCTATAGATGCATTTAAAAACTCACTAGCGAAAAGTAGCTTAATTAATGTTAGAATTATTGATTACACAGAACATGCTTTAAGTACAGGTTCTGAAGCAAAAGCTGCTGCTTATGTATATATGGAAAGAAATGATACAGAAAAGAAGACCTTTGGTGTTGGCGTTGATAGCAATATTACAAGGGCATCAATTAAATCAATGATTAGTGCTATTAATCGTCTATATGCTAAATAAAGGAGCATGGAGAAAGTAAAGAATCCTTAGAAAAAGATTATTTACAGGTTATCTTAAGACAAAGGAAGCTTATAGAAAAGAAGAAGATATATTTTATAATTGAAGCAGAGTCAGTTATCTATGCTTTTTTGCATAATGGGATATAAAGAGTTTTAGGATTATGAAAGGTGAACCGTATTATAAGTAATGTAATCTTTTGGGTATAGTAGTTTGACTCAATCCTCGACAGAGATGTCGAGGATTTTTAATTTCATAGAGAGTAAGATTTAGACTTATTAAAGTTGACGTCACCATAAGTTTATTTTGATTGAGAATAAAAAACTTGATTTAGTTGTATAATACTGTTATAGAAAGCAAAGTTTTCTAATGATAAAGAAAGGGTAGAATATTTGTTTAATATTTATAGGGAATATAACAAATATAATAATGAAAAATCATAAAATTGAAGATGTGTAAGGAAGATCTAGAAAAGAGAATGGGTTGTTTAAATTTTATTCTAAAGTTTCACTTATATAGTTTTACTATGACGTAGCATAATGAAAATTACATTTAAAATAAGAAGCTTATAATATAATGAACATAAAAAAATAAAACCACAGTTGACAATGATAATAGTGTATGATACAACTAAATTATATTATTAACAAATAATTATTATCGATTAATAAAGATAACAATAATTATAAAATGGGGTGAGTATTTATGGATTTTATGGTAAATATAAAGAATAATACTAATGCATTGCATTTAGCATCTGAAAAAAGTGGGTTTATTAAGAGATTGATTGAAGGTAAAGCAAGTAAAGAAGGCTATATTGAATATATCTTTAATTTACATGCTATGTATAAAGCTATAGAGGATTCTCTCGATAAACATTTAAATCATGAAGGTATTAAAAATTTTGCTACGAAAGAATTGTATAGATCTGAATTAATAAAAAAGGACTTAGAAATCCTGGCTGGAGATAAACTATCAGAAATGAAATTGTTGCCTTCTACAGAAGCATGTGTAGCGAGAATACATGAAGTAAATAAAGAACATCCAGAGTTAATTGTAACTTATGCTTATGTTAGATTTATTGCGGATTTATTTGGCGGAAGAATATTCCCAGAAATACTAACTAAAAGTTATGATATTCCTAAGGATGCACTAAACTATTATTTACAGCCTAACATTGGAAGTATCAGAGATTATGTAATGGAATATCATAAAAATTTCGAGAAATTAAATTTATCTGAATATATGAAAAGCTTATTTGCTATAGAAATAAGCAATGTTTATATTTATAATATAGCTATTTCAAATGAATTGGATGCAAAACTATATCCTGCTAAGTAAAACATACTGAAGTATTGCGGAAATAAAGGATAATAACTGGCAAATTTAATAGGTAGTTTAATGCAAAGCTCTTGATTTAAAAGGTACCCTATAGAGTAGACAATTAAAAAAAGTCTACTCTATAGTTTTAGTGTTGCATAAAGCAACAATTTTCAATAAATAAATATTTAATGATACGGACAACCTTCAATTATAAGATTGGAGGTTGTTTTTTACTTATGAATAAATTTGTAAATAGAAGTGTATTTAGAAATATTTTTGAGGATTTGTTACTAAAAGCTGAGAAAGAAATAAAGTCTTCAATAAGATACTGCAAAGAAAATTTACTCAATGGTACAGTAATATAGAGCAAATCATGAAACAAAGATAAAGATCGTAGTGACAGTAATAATATGATTTAATAAGATAAACAATAGAAGATATAACAAATTTAAGGTATAATATATAAAAAAGCAAAACATACTAGGGGGCAATTAAATGAGCAAATATTGGAATCAAAAAGTAAAAGAAATAGAGCCTTATGTTCCTGGGGAGCAACCTAAGGACAAAAAGTACATAAAATTAAATACAAATGAAAATCCATATCCACCATCTAAAAATGTTATAGAGGTTATGAAAAATGCAATAAATGATGATTTAAAGCTTTATCCAGATCCAACTTGTAGTGATCTTATAGGTGAAATTGCAAAACATTATAACTTACATAAAGATGAAGTATTTGTCGGAAATGGGTCAGATGAAATATTAGCATTTTCGTTTATGGCATTTTTTTCTACAGATAAGAAAATCTTATTTCCAGATATAAGCTATACTTTTTATAAAGTTTATGCCGAACTTTTTAATTTGGACTATGAATTAGTGAAATTAGATGAAGACTTTAATATACCATTAGAAGAACTTAAGAAACAAAATGGAGGAGTAATAATACCTAATCCTAATGCACCAACAGGAAAATATATTGATGTAGAAAATTTAAGAAAATTAGTTGAAGTCAATAAAGATAGTGTGGTTATTATTGATGAAGCTTATGTTGATTTTGGCGGAGAATCTATGGTTAAATTTGTAAAGGATTATGATAATCTTTTAGTGGTTCAGACATTATCAAAATCTCGCTCATTAGCAGGTCTAAGAGTTGGATTTGCCATAGGGCATAAAGATTTAATTGAAGGCTTAAACAGAATTAAAAATAGTATTAATTCATACACAATAGATAGAGTAGCACTTGCAGGTAGCAAAGAAGCAATAAAAGATAATGATTATTTTGAAGAAATAACAAAGAAGATAATAAATACAAGAGATAAAACTAGTAAAGAATTAGAAAAATTAGGATTTATAGTTTTAGAATCAAAATCAAATTTTGTTTTCGTAAGTCATAATAAAGTGTCAGGGAAAATTCTTTATGAAAAATTAAAAGATAATGGAGTATTAGTTAGATACTTTAATAAGGATAGAATAGATAACTTCTTAAGAATAACAATAGGAACAGATGAAGAAATGGATATTCTAATTGAAAAACTTAAGTTAATATTATAGATACCACTATGAAAATTAAATAGTTACAAATAAGTTATATATTTTATTGAGATATATAACTTATTTCTTTAACAAATTAAAAATTGTTTAGAAAATACAAATGAATGGGGAAGTATAATATGAGTAATATAATTGAAACTAAAGTAAGTAATTTTAAAATTAGATTTGCGGAAAAAGAGGACACTAAATTAATATTGGATTTTATAAAAGAATTGGCTGATTATGAAAAATTACTAAATGAAGTAGTTGCTACAGAAGAAATTCTTTTTGATTCGCTGTTTGTACAAAAAAAAGCAGAAGTTATTATTGGAGAATATGATGGAAAACCAGCTGGATTTGCTTTATTTTTTCATAACTTCTCAACTTTTCTTGGCAAGCCAGGAATATATTTAGAGGATTTATACATAAAACCAGAAATGAGAGGAAAGGGACTTGGTAAAGTTTTTCTATCATACCTTGGTAAGCTTGCACTTGAACGCAATTGTGGTAGACTTGAATGGTGGTGTATAGATTGGAATGAACCATCTATAGAATTTTACAAGGGAATGGGAGCTAAGGCTATGGATGAGTGGACTGTTTACCGGGTCGATAATGTTGCACTTTCCAATTTAGCAAATGAATTTTAATTTTTGAAAGAGAGATGGATTTTTATGGACTTATGTATTAATAAAAATTATATTTTAAATGTAGCTAAAGAAATATTAGAATTTGACAGTCCAACAGGATTTTGCTTTGAAATTATGGATAAAATAAAGGATATAGCAGAAGGTTTTGGATATGAATTTGAAACAACTAATAAAGGTTGCGGAATTATAACAATAAAAGGTGAATCTCAAGAAAAAGTAATAGGATTATCTGCACATGTGGATACTTTAGGAGCTATGGTTAGATCAATAACTTCAGAAGGAAAATTAAAGTTTACATTACTTGGAGGACCAATAGTTCCAACTTTAGATAGTGAATATTGTACAATAAGAACAAGAGAAGGAAAAAAATATACTGGTACATTTTTAAGTACTAGTCCAGCAGCACATGTTTTTGAGGATAGTTCAAGTAAAGTCAGAGAGCCTAAGAATATGGAAATAAGAATTGATGAAAATATTAAATCTAAAGAAGATACTAAAAACTTAGGAATATGTCCTGGAGATTTCATATTTATAGATCCTAAAAGCACAATTACTGAAAGTGGATTCATAAAGTCAAGATTTATAGATGATAAAGGTAGTGTGTCTTGTCTTATGGGACTATTAGAATTATTCAGTAGAGAAAATATAGTTCCTAAATTTACAACTAAAATATTGATTTCAACTTATGAAGAAGTAGGACATGGTGCTTCATATATACCAAGTGATATAACAGAAATGATATCAGTTGATATGGGATGTATTGGAGATGACTTGAGCTGCACCGAATATGATGTTTGATTGTGCTAAAGATTCAGGTGGACCATATGATTACAATATGGTTACAGACTTAGTTAATCTAGCTAAAACTAATGAATTAAAATATGCAGTAGATATTTATCCAATGTATGGTTCAGATGTTGGAGCTGCTTTAAAAGGCGGAAATAATATTCGTGGAGCATTAATTGGACCCGGGGTTCATGCGTCTCATGGAATGGAAAGAACACATTACAGCGCTTTAGAAAATACAGTTAAACTTTTGTATTTATATTTAGTCTAAAAATAATAAAGTGAAGCCATTCAGTCAGAGTTTTATACTTTAACTAAGAAATTTCACTTTATTTTTAGCATAATATGCAAATATATTATGCCATGTTTTTAATTTTAAAGGAGGTTCTAAATGAAAGCAGTTATTTTTGATATGGATGGAGTAATTATTGATAGTGAACCAATTCACTTTGAGGTAGATATGCAGACTATGAAAGACTTAGGATGCAATATTTCAGCAAAAGAATTAGAAAAGTATGTAGGTACAACAAATGAATATATGTTTGCAGATATAAAAAAGAATTATAATATAAGCAAATCGATTGAAGAAATAATTAATTACAAAGTAGAAAAGACAAAGCAGAAAATAATACAATCTGATTTAGAGCCAATAGAAGGAATTAAAGAGTTATTAAGTGAATTGAAAAATAAAAATATCCCAACAGCAATTGCTTCATCATCACCTAGAAGTTTTATAGATGTAGTTGTATCAAAATTTAAATTGCAAGATTACTTTAAGTTTATAGTGAGTGGAGAAGAAGTAGCTAATGGAAAGCCAGCACCGGATGTTTATATTGAAACGGCGAAGAAATTAGGAATATTGCCAAGGGATTGCACTGTTATTGAAGATTCAAAGAATGGTGTATTAGCAGCTAAAGCCGCAGGTATGAGGTGTATAGGCTTCCAAAATGTTAATTCAGGTAATCAAGATTTATCTATGGCTGACAATATTGTTAAATCAATATTAGAAATAAAATTTATATAGTAAATTATAATGTAAATAAGAATAAATAAAGAACTTAAGTCTTTATTTATTCTTATTTTTTTAGCCGCATTAGAATATCATTTTTATGAAAAATTAGATTATTTTAGAAATGTTTGAGATTGTAGATGTAAAATGGTATAATCAATAAGTCAAAAAATAGAAGGAGACGATTAGATGCGGCATAATAAATTAAAAAAATTAGCACTACTAGCTGTAATTTTATGTATTAATAGCATTCCTGTAGTAACTTATGCAAATGATACTAGAATAAATGGTGAAATAGCACAACAAAGTAATATTAAAATTGGTAATAACTGGCTAACGAGAGAAGTGGCTAGTCAATTGAATAAAAAACTTGGAAATCTTACAGAACAAGATTTTTTAAATATTAAAAAGATTGACTTAAAACGCAACGGTATAAGGTCCGAAATTCCAGAAGAAATAAGATTACTAAAAAATTTAGAATATTTAAATTTAAATAATACCCAAATAGGTGGACAAGTTCCAGACTATTTAGGAGATTTACCTAAGTTAAAATATTTAGATTTAGGAGATAATAAATTTGAAAGATTATCTAATAATATTAAACAAAAGATTATTAACGGAAACTATAGTTATTGTGATGTAGAAGGAAATAAATTTAGACTTGATGAAGGTTGGTATTACCTTAAAGGTAAATGGTGTTATTTAGATAGAAATGGAAACAGAATTAAAGGAAGTAAAACCATAGATCATAAAGAATATCAATTTAATGAAGATGGTAATGTAAGAGAAGGCTGGGAAAGTGACAAAAATAATAATTTTTATTATTATGACAGATTAAGTGGAGCTGTGAGAAATCAATGGAAACAAATTTCAGGGAATTGGTATTATTTTAATTCAGATGGAATAATGCAAAAAGGACTACAAACTATAAAAGGTGTTAAATTTTATTTTAATAATAGTGGAGCTATGGTTACTGGATGGCAAAAGATAGATAATAATAATTATTATTTTTCAGACACTGGTGGAATGGCATATGGTTGGTTAACTTTAGATAATAAGACGTATTATCTTGATCCAAGTACAGGCATAATGGTATCTGGAGAAAAGATTATAAATAGTGATAAATATAAATTTTCTAGCGATGGTATATTAATTAAAAATATATGGATTGATAATTATACATATGTCCAAGCTAATGGTAAAAGTGTAAATACTTATTATGATTATTCACATTCAAATACTGATTATCAGTTATTTAAATATATGACTAATGTAAATAATCAAACAAGTGTTGATAATGCTGCTATTTGGTTACATGGAGGTACTACTAGTAACAACTGTGTATATTTTGCATCAGAAGCTTTAAGAAGAATTGGGGTTAGTATTCCAAGGGCAGTGGCTAATACATATCAATTTGAAAATCAATTAAAGAGTTGGGGATTTACATATAGTTATGATTTGTCACAATTAAAGCCAGGGGATATTGTATTTACAAATAATTATTCACATGTATATATCTTCATGTGCTGGGATAATGATGGATATGCATATATTGTAGACAACCAAGGGACAAGCTATGGAAATTCAGTCTTACACAAAAGAAAAATATTTGAAGATACAGCTAGTTCAGATAGAGCAACACATTTCTTCTATTATCCCAAGTAATATGATTTTGGGATAGTGGCAGTTTAAGATTGAATTGAATTAATTTTAAAAAATTCCAACATAAAAAAGCATTTATGATTAAATGCTTTTTTTGTACACAAATTTTATTCATATATATGGAATAAATGTAGTATAAATAAAAATATGAGTATTAATTTGTATATGAAAGGAAGAATTTAAATGAGAACTCAGGTTGATATATTTTCTGGTTTTTTAGGAGCCGGTAAAACAATGCTTATTAAAAAGTTATTAAATGAAAAGATTTATGGGGAAAATACAGTTATTATAGAAAATGAATTTGGTGAAGTTGGAATAGATGGAGATATATTAAAGGAAAGCAATATTGAAGTCAAGGAAATTAACTCTGGGTGTATATGTTGTCAAGTATCAGGAGACTTTGGAGATGCTGTATTTGAAGTTTTAAATAAGTACAATCCTGACAACATAATAATTGAACCTTCAGGGGTAGCAAAGTTAAGTGAAATATTAAACATATTGGAAGGAATTAAATTTCAACATAAGATAGAAGTTAGAAATATTTTTACTTTGATTGATATTAGGAATTATGATATGTACTTAAAGAATTTCAAAGAATTTTATGAAAACCAAATAAGAAAAGCAAATAAAATTGTTTTAAGCAGAAGTCAATTAGTAGATAATGAAAAAATTAAAAATACAATGGATTCTCTTAAAAAGTTAAATTCTAATGCTGAAATAATATATAAACCGTGGGAAAGCGTAAGGGGAAGTGATTTTTTTAAAGTAAGTAATATAGAAGAGAAAAGAGAAATATCTATAATTAAATCTAACATGAGTAAAACATTCAGAAAAGAAGTAAATCATAGTGCTAATGAGGTTTTTGAAAGCTATCCTATAGACTTAAGTGAAAATATTAGTACACAAGAAATTCAAAGAAAATTCGAGTTTATAGAGAGCAGTGGGAAATTTGGAAAAGTAATAAGAGCAAAGGGATTTATAAAAGGGATAGATGGAGGCTATTATCAATTTGATTATGTTCCAAATGAATTTAAAAGTAGAAAAATTAAATGGTCTAACAAAAAAATTGTTTCAATAATTGGAAGTGAATTAAATAAGAAAGAATTAAAACAATTATTTAATTAACCATATGTATACACTTAACTTAGATAACAGAACTGCATAATTGGTAATTGGAATTTATAGGAGGAAGGTGAGTGGATGAAAATACATATTGAGATTGTAACAGGTTTTTTAGGGGCTGGAAAAACTTCTTTTATTAACTCTTTATTAAGTGAAACCCAGGTTAAAGGGGAAAAAGTTATAATTTTTCAATTGGAACATGGAGAAAAGAATGTTCTACAATCAACTAATGTAAATTATTTTGTTAAAGTCAAAAAATTAAATGAAGTTAAAGAACTTAAAGAAGAAATAATATATTCAATAAAAAAATACAATCCTAATAGGATAATTATTGAATATAATGGAACTTCTGATTTAAGGGAATTAATTGATATATTAAATGAAAAAGTTTATAGAGAATATAGTAAAATCACTACAATATTTTTCGTAGCAGATGGAAAGAGCTTAAAAAAGTATATTGATAATGTAGGAAGTTTCATAATTCCATTTATACAACATTCAAATATGATAGTTGTAAATAACATTGATTATTGTAATAAAGAAATTTTAGATGAAGGGTTTAAAAAAGTAAGAAATATTAATCCTAAAGCCTATATTCTAAAAGTTAATAATAAGTATATTTTGAAGTCAGCTCTTAGAGAATCTAAAGTTCTAGACAACGGATACTTTAAGAAATTGAAAATCAAATTTGCAAATAAAAATGGGGATGGAATATGAAAAATTATAATAGCAGAATTTTAGCTTTTTTTACGCTGAGTGTAATAATATTACTACTTTTTATTTATAAAAAATATGGAATAATTATAAATATAGAAGAAGTAGGGGATTTTGCAAGTATATTTACGAGTATAGTTCTTGAGGCAATTCCATTTATTATTCTAGGTTCTTTTATATCGGCAATAATTCAAATTTGCATATCAGAAGAATTTTTAACTAAGTTAATACCGCGTGCAAGTATATTAGGGTACATTGGAGCGGCTTTAATAGGACTTATTTTTCCAGTTTGTGAATGTGCTATTGTTCCTATAACAAGAAGACTTATGAAAAAGGGGTTACCAGTTGGAGTTGGGGTAACTTTTATGCTTGCAGTACCAATAATTAATCCAGTGGTAATAATGTCTACTTATTATGCATTTTATGATAAACAAGCTATGGTAGTTCTAAGGACAGTTGGTGGATTTGTAGCAGCAATTTTAATAGGTATAATAGTAAATGCTCTTGAAGAAAACAAACATAGTATAATCTTGGACACTATAGAAAATGATAATTATTGTAATTGTGGTTGTAATGCTTCTTTTGAAAATCAAAGCAAATTTAAAGCAATATTTGAGCATACTAATAGAGAATTTTTAGATATTATTGGATATTTAGTATTTGGTGCTTTTATATCAAGTGGATTCCAAGTTGTAGCATCCCATGGAGGGTTTGATTTTATTTCTGATAATAAAGTATTGGTTATAATTTTTATGATGTTTCTTGGCTTTTTTCTATCCCTTTGCTCAGAAGCAGATGCCTTTGTTGGTAAGAGTTTCTTAGATAATTACTCATTTAGTGGAGTAGCAGCCTTCTTAATTTTAGGTCCTATGCTTGATATAAAGAACCTAATGATGCTATCTGGAGCTTTCAAAAAGAGTTTTGTATTTAAATTAGTTATAACTACAATAAGTGTTGTATTTGTAATTGCTTGTTTATTCATGTTATGTGGAATATAAGCGTATTTGACTTATTATTTTCTTCCATATGATTAGAATAAGAATGTTATTTGAATACAATAAGGGGGAAGAATAATTGAAAAGATTTAATTTTGATGAATTTCTATGGTTTACAGTTCTAATTTTATTAGATTTATATATAATTTATTTGGTTTTTACAGGTAAAATGGAGTTCTATATAGGCGCTAAAATGATTAAATATAGCTATATTACTATAATAATGATAAGTATAATTTCAATTTTTCAATTTAAAAATGTATTTACATCAAGAGGGAATAGTAATATTAAAATAAAATTACTCCCAATTGTACTAACTTTATTACTAGGAGTAATTTCAATTAATAAACAAGAAATGTTTAAACATATTGAATTAAATAATGAACTTAAAGATAGTAAGGTAAGCAATATAGATATGAAATATTTATATGAGCATGAACTAGATTATAGCTCAATTCAAAATGAAAACAATAAACAGGAACTTCTAACAGTTAATGAAGATAATCCAATGTTACTAGAAGATATAAGAGTAAATCCTGAAAAATATATAGGCAGAAACATAGAAATTCATGGTTTCGTATGTAGAGAAAGTTATTTAAATAAAAATCAATTTATTGTAGGGAGAATTGTAATAACTTGCTGTGCGGCTGATTCTAAAATTGTAGGAATAATAGGGGAATATAATAAAAGTAATGACTTACATGAAAATGAAAAGATCATCGCTAGAGGGACTATTGTCAGGTCAACAATAAAAGATGATAATAATGTAAGTCATAGGGTACCGATAATAAAAATAGAAAAATTAGAACTTGAATAAAGCTAATACTTATAGATACAGAATGTAAAAAATAAACTTATAATTTTATTTTTCATAATAATATTCCTCCAAGTTATATTTTACAGTATCATTTTATTAACTATAGATAAAATGATACTATATTTAATAATTATCAATTATAGAATTATTTATACTAGCAATTATTTTCCAAATAAAATCGTAACAAAGAAATAGTAGAATAAAAATGAGATAACTGAAAATGTGCTATAAGAGTTAATTTCTTATAGCACATTACTATTTATTTTTATGCATCTTGTTTAAGAAAACTATATTGTGCTGAATATAAATTATAGTAATATCCATGATTTAAAAGTAATTCATCATGAGTGCCATCTTCAACTATTTTACCATGAGAAAGAACAAAGATTCTGTCACAATCTCTAATAGTTGAAAGCCTATGAGCTATTACTATAGAAGTTCTTCCTTTCATGAGTTTTTTTATTCCGTCCTGAACTAATAGTTCAGTTTCTGTATCAATATTAGCAGTTGCTTCATCTAATATTAATATTCTAGGATTTGCAATTAATGCTCTTGCAAAGGCTATTAATTGCCTTTGTCCAAGAGAAAGTCTTGAACCCCTCTCATTTACATTTGTATCATATCCATCTTCTAGCTTTTCAATAAATTCATGCGCATTAACAGCCTTTGCAGCTTGAATTACTTCATCGTCAGTTGCATTTAATTTACCATAACGTATATTTTCTTTAATTGAAGTTGAAAATAAAAATGAATCTTGAAGCATTATTCCCATTTGGTTTCTTAGTGTTTCAATATTAACTTCTTTAATATCAGTCCCATCAATTCTTATAGAACCAAAAGTAGGGTCATAAAATCTGCTAATTAAATTAGTTATTGTGGTTTTTCCTGCACCAGTTTCTCCAACTAAAGCAATTTTTTCTCCAGCATTTAATTTAAAACACGTGTCTTTAAGGACTGCACCTTCTCCTTTAGAATAGGAAAAGGTAACATGATCAAATTCAATATCCCCTTTAATAGGTGGAAGAGCTTTACTAGAATTTTCATCTAGCATATCACTTTTAGTATCTAGAATATCAAATATTCTTTCTCCTGCAGACATACTAGTAACAAATGCATTATAGAAGGAAGATAGATTTATTATAGGTCTCCAAAGCATGTCAATATACATGAAAAAAGCCATTAAAGTACCTAAAGTTAAATTTCCTTGCTTAATTAATGCATATCCAGAAATAAGTAATATAACCATGCTTAAGCCACGAAATAAATCCAAAAATGGCCAAAAGAAATCTTGAGTATAAACAGCGGTCATAAAACCATTAGCATGTTTTCCTATATGATTATCAAATTTATCTTTAGCATAATATTTTTTACTAAAACCTTGAATTACTTTCATACCTGACAATGATTCATGAGTATATCCGATTAAGGAAGAACGATGTTCTCTAAAGACTTTCCATTTTTTATTTGATTTAATTTCAATAAAGAACATAGCAAATATCAAAAATGGTATTGTAATAAGGCAGACTAACCCCAAAACAGGATTTAATATAAGCATCATACATACAACCAATATAATAGTAAAGATATTTGGAATTAAATTCACAATACTATTATTTAATAAATTTTGTAGCGCATTTACATCTCCAACAACTCTAGAAATAATTTTTCCAACAGGTCTATTATCAAAGAAATTAAAACTTAAAGTTTGAATATGAGTATATAAACTGTGTCTAATGTCCACTAATATTTGGTTTGTGATTTTAGACATAGCTATAGTTCTAATTCCAGATAAAATCATAGAAACTACATTAACAAGTATTAAGGCACCACCAAGAAATAATAGGGATTTAACATTTTTTTCTTCAACAAAAGTATCAATTGATAATTTCATTAAATAAGGAGTTAAAGTACTACAAGCCATTACAATAAGTAAAAGAAATATTACAAATATTACTTTCATTTTATAAGGTTTAACATATTCCAATAATCTTTTGACTATTGAAACTTTAGAAGATTCATTTATTATATCGTTCAAATTAATTCGCCTCCAATGCAAGTGATTCAAAATCTTGGAATTGATGAGAATAAACATTATAATAGAAGCCCTTAGACTTAACTAAGCTTTGATGATTACCTTTTTCTACAATCCTACCATCTTTCATGAATAGAATAATATCTGCATCTTTTACCCCAGATATTCTATGTGCAATTATAAAGGTCGTAGTTTTTCTCTTATTATTTTTTAGATTTTGAAGTACGTTAAATTCAGTTTCCATATCTAGAGCAGAAGTTGAATCATCAAGAATTAATATAGGGGATTTTCTAATTATTGCTCTTGAAATAGCAAGTCTTTGTTTTTGCCCACCAGACAATCCAAGTCCTCTTTCACCAATAATTGTATCAAAACCATCAGGCATTTCTTTAATAAAGACGTACGCAGCACTATCTTTAACTGCTTTTATTAAGGTGCCTTCAGATCTATTACTACCAAAATCAATATTATTTTTTATTGTATCTGAGAATAGGAAGGTATCTTGAAAAACAATAGACATATTAGCTCTTAAAGTTTCTAAGTTCCAATCCTTAACATTAATATTATCAACTAAAATTTCGCCTTTAGTTACATCGTAGTATCTTCCGATTAATGAAAGTAAAGTACTTTTACCACACCCAGTAGTTCCCATTATAGCAACACTACTACCTGATGGAATATTTAAATTTATATCATGTAATACTTCTACATTATTATAAGAGAAACTTACATTTTTAAATACAATATCGCCTTTAACAATAGTTGGATTGTAACTATTTTCTTTAGAAGAAATTTC
Source organism: Clostridium beijerinckii (assembly GCA_003129525.1). NCBI lineage: Bacteria > Bacillati > Bacillota > Clostridia > Eubacteriales > Clostridiaceae > Clostridium > Clostridium beijerinckii. The sequence continues at coordinate 2,948,434 of CP029329.1, forward strand.
AGGTTTTCGATCTAGTATATTTTTTATTTTACACATAGAAGCTTTATTTTGAGAAAGTAAGTTAATAAGTGATCCTAAATTTCTAACACACCAAGAAAGATTAAAGATATAGCTAGTAAAAGCAACTAAACTACCTAAACTCAAATTTCCTTGAATACATAAATATCCACCGTATACTATCATTATAATTGGTGCACTATTTGTTAAAAATTCAATTAAGGGTCCAAAAGTACCAACTATTTTTGCTTGTTCAACATTTAGATCAAAAAATTTTTGATTTACTTTTAAAAATTTTGATATTTCATGTTTTTCACGAGCAAAGGCTTTTACAAGTCTAATTCCAGAAACATCTTGTTGAACTATAGAATTAATTTCGGCAGTTTGATCGCTGATTTGTGAGTATACAGTCCAAAACTTCTTGTCCATAATTGTGCCAATGTAAGCTACAGGGAGCAGTACAACTAAACATATAATTGTGAGTGATGGATTTAAGCTAAACATTATAATAGCAGATACTGAAAAAAGTATTATTGCTTCAATGAATACTCTCATTCCAAATGCTAAAGTATCCCAAACAATATCGACATCTTCAATAATTCTTGATAATAGTTCTCCGGTATTATTATTATCAAAGAATGAAAATTCAAATGATTGGAATTTAGAATATAAATCTTGTCTTAATTCTTTGCAAACAATGACAGCAAATTTATCAAATAAATATTCCTTTAAATATCCTAGTATGCCTTGGATTAAAGCAAATGAGACGATAGCTATTAAGAAAATGAATAAATAACTTTCCATATCACCTATAATGCTATTATCTATAAATATTTTTTGAAAATATGGATAAGCACTGTCAATGCAAATACATCCTATCATAGAAGCAATAGGGATAATTAAGAATTTCCATTGTTTTGCAATGTAAGTTTTAAATAAAGTCATAAAAAGTCCTCCTTTTAGGATAGTTGATGTTTAAAATGAATTGATGCTAAAACATGTATAAAATTAATATCCATTAGGCGCCTAATAGAAGAATAATCAAATATAAATAATTTTTAACACAAAAAAAACACAGCTATTCAGAGCTGTGTTAAACACAAAATGCAATGTGATTAGTTAAAGGCTGTAAGCCAAGCTAATAAATCACATAGTTTCTCTATTTTGAGGTTTCACAGATGAAGAAATATCAATGTTAAATTGTATTGAAACAGTAAATATTTTATTAGTATTCATAGTTAAACCTCCTTTAAATTTATTTTTTAAACATCATCTATATAATATACCACAAATTTACATAAAAAGCAATAGCAATATGAAAGAGCAAAATATAACTATAAAAGCAGATAACTTCTTAATTAATTAAGAAGTTATCTATAACAGAAATATAGAATATTAATCTTTTTTATGTGTCTTTTTATTATGTTTAATTGCACAATTATTTTCTTTCTTTTCTTTTTCTTGTTGGCTTGCACAAGAAGAATCTTTTTTTTCACTCATATCATTTATCCCTCCTACCTCAAGAATTTAGTTCTAATATTACAATACTATTTTCTTCAATATACAAATTATAATACTATGAAATTAATAGTAAAAATATAGACTTTAGCGACATCTAAAGAGATGAGAGATAAAAACCGTTAGATATCAGATAAAGTTTCTTCTTGAGTAGAATTTGTAGTGTTTGAAACAATATTAAATTTAAGTCCATTTTCTGAAACATAAACTCCAAGAAATATTAATAATGCTCCTAGACTTGAAAATAATGTGATTTTCTCATGTAATACTAATACAGAGAGTATAAGAGTAATTGCTGGGATAAGATAGATATAGTTGTTAGTTTTTACTACTCCTAATTTATCTACAGTAAAATTCCAAACAACATAACAAAGACTAGAAGCTACAATTCCTAAAAATAATAGGTTAGATATTACGCTAAAGGTTAAGAGCTTGGAGATATCAAAATTAAATTCTGATGTAAATAAAAATGGAATCATAGTAAGTAAAGCATAGAAAAATATTTTTCTTGTTAGATATAGATAATTATATTTGCTGCCAAATTTCTTTGTTGTTATTGAATAAATAGACCAAGATAAAGCAGCACATAAAGCAAGAATATCACCTGTTGGATTTAACTTTAACATAAAATTACCATTAAACATAACTAAAAAGACCCCTGAAATTGCAATTAAAAATCCAAAAAAGAGATTTTTATTAAGTTTTTCACCTTTAGTAAAAAAATGAGCAAGTAGTGCTGTAATAATTGGCGCTGTTGCAACTATTAATCCTACATTTGAAACTTGTGAAATTTTCACTGCAGAATTTTCAGCTAAAAAGTAAAGTGATCCACCGGTTATTCCTGAGAGCAAAAACATGGCTTCTTCTTTCAATGAATCAATTTTATGAAATTTCGGATGTATTATAAGTAATAAAAAATAGGCTATTACAAACCTATAAAACATAACTTCAAGTGGAGTAAATGTATTTAATAGTATCTTGCTAGAAATAAAGGTAGTTGCCCAAATAACTACAGTTATTAAAGCCAATAAATTTAATAAAATTTTTTTGTCTTTCATGAATTTTGTCTCCTTTGTGATTTGATATGCCTAATATAGTATACAATAACTTATATTTTTAATAAATACTATATTCATCAAATTTAAAAAAGTACCATTCAACTATGTCTAAAATAGTTGAATAGTGTTAAAATTAATTATAATAATGAATTTAAAAATGTTATAAATGAGATGAGGGCAAGTTATGAAAAAGAAATTTGATGGATATGTTATAGTATCAGATTTAGATGGAACTTTATTAGATGACAATAAAAATGTTTCAAATGAAAATATGGATGCTATAAATTATTTCACTGAAAATGGAGGGAAATTTTCAGTTGCTACAGGAAGAGTTGTAGAAGCTACTGAAGAATATATTTCAAAAATTAAAATTAATATTCCTATAATAGTTTATAATGGTGGAGTTATATATGATTATAATAATAAAAAAATTATTAGTGAAAAATTTGTGGATGAAAATCAAAAGCAAATTACAAATAGGATTAAAGAAGATTATGAGGGCATAGGAATGGAGATATATGCAAACCGAAAACTTTATGTTCTTAAAGATTCAGGTAACTCTATTAGATCTGCTACACAAATGTTAGATATAATATATGAGATCACTGAAGAAGTATTTTCCATGGATTGGCATAAGATATTAATCGTTGGAAAGAGTGAAGTTATAGATTATGTAGAGAAAACATTTGAAGATAAATATAAGATGAAGGGTACTAGAAGTGGAAAAACATCCTATGAATTATTGCCAGCAAATGAATCTAAAGGGCAAGCATTAAAAAACATAATACAAATGTATAATTTAGATAAGAGTAAAGTTATATGTGTTGGGGATAATATGAATGATTTAGAGTTATTACAAGAAGCAGCTTTTTCTTTTTGCCCTGAAAATGGGTCAGAACAATTAAAGAAATATAGTGATTTTATAGCTCCAAGTAATGAAGAACATGTAATAAAACATATAGTTAAATGGCTTGAAAATAAATTGATAAGAGCAGAATAATCTCAGCTAATTATGAAAAAATTAAAAGCAGTAAGTATCAGGAATGTGATACTTACTGCTTTTTACTATACTTCTATAAATTATTTATATTTTACAAATCAATGTTTCAAACATTATTTTACATTATTTAACAATTTATGTGGTAGCAACTTTAATAGCTTTTATTATTACAAAAGTTAAATTTAGAAAGAAAGTTTTTAATAAAAAGTAGTCCTTTGCATTAAATCAATCTTGAAAATAATGAAAAAAGACTGTAGTAGATTTGCTTTTACATAAATCTATATACAGTCTACTTTTGTCATTGCCTTTATTTAATGAATTTTGAATTATTTGTTTTGTTATCATAAGATTTACTTTTAGCTCTATCTTGTTTTGCTTCAGAAGCATAGTGACTATCTTCTAAAACACCACCAAATACTTTCTTTTCAATGAATTTTACATTAAAGGCCCTTTCATATTGCTTTATTATATTAAGTTGTTTAATTGTAGCTATACATATTGATGTGCCGTGTGCATCCCCTCTAGCAGTTCTTCCAGATCTATGTAAATATTCATTTAATTTCAGTGGTAAATCTAGATGGAATACATGAGTTATACCTTCAACATCAAGGCCTCTAGCAGTAATGTCTGATGAAACTAATATTTTAATTTTTCCATTTCTAAAGCTTTCAATAGCTAGTTTTCTATCTTCTTTAGAAATTTTTCCGTTCATAGCAAAACAATCTTTACTATGATAATTAAGCTTTACTGTAGTTAACTCAATATCCTCATTATCATTAACAAAAATAATTGCCTTTTCTGGTTTTACAGCTACAAGAATTTTTCTTAGAGTTTCAAATTTATCACGTCTATCACACACTACAAACATATGCTCAATGTTAGGATTTATAACTGGTTTATCTTCAGATTTTATAACGACAGGATCTTTCATTAAATCCGTAGCAGCCGCAAGGGTGTCAATTTTTATAGAAGCTGAAAACAACATAAGCTGTCTATCTCTCATAGTAGTTTTTATAATATCTTTAACTACATCGGCTCTCTTAGGATCTAATAAGTTATCACCTTCATCTATAACAATTGTTTTTATAGTATGAGCAGCTATCTTTTTCTTTTTGATAAGATCAAGAATTCTACCTGTTGTTCCTACAATTATATGTGGCTTATTATCCTTAAGCTTTTTAATTTGATTATTTATATTTACTTCTCCAATAATTGACATAGAGGTTACAGGAACTTTAGAATTTTCAGCAAGAAGCTTAATTTGATCTTCTATTTGTATAGCAAGCTCATGAGTTGGTGCTAAAATTATTCCTTGCATTTCTCTTTTTGAGGTATCTATTTTATGAAACATAGGGATAAGATAAGCCAAGGTTTTACCGCTTCCAGTAAAGGCTTCTCCAATTATATCTTTGTTTTCAAGAGCTGGTAAAATAGATGAAGCTTGAATTGCAGTTGGAACAGTAATGCCTTGCATTTTTAGCCCCTCTATTATATTTGAATTTACGTTTAAGTCAGTAAAAGAATTATTCATTAATTTCTCCTTCATAGTTTAATTTTTTGGACATAATACATAGCTCGTAATAATTATAAGATTATTTATATATTAAAATTTAATCATTTAAAACTGTTTTAAGATGATGTCCTTACACATTGTTAATTAATTATATCCTTATTATGTTCATTTTTCTAGCTAAAGTTACAGGATTCTTCAAGAATAAGTAGTTATTAATTATATTTTTTAAATATAACATATATTGAATGGAGAAATTGTAAGCGTAAAAAAATTAACGGATAGATAAATATAAACCTTCATTGTTAAAATTAACATAGATTTTAACAATGGAGGTTTATTTACATGAATAATAATGAAAAGATAAATTGGAGAGAAATTGTTGCTACCTTTTCTTCTTACGAAGGAACGTTAGGAACTTTCTGCAATGCAAATCACATTACTAAAAGTCAATTTCATTACTATAAAAAGAAATTTAAGAATGAAGATAATAATTTACAGTTTCATGCAATTTCAATGAGAGAAGAAAAAGTAACAACTGAAATCACCGTAGTTCCAGCTGATAGACCTAATATAATAATAGAAATAGGAGCCACTAAAATATACGTACCGGCTAATGAAATAGCTGTTTTGAGCACTTTACTTAAGGATTTGATTACAAATGTTTAATCTTAATAAAGTTAATACAGTTTATCTTGCGTGTGGAATAACTGATTTGAGAAAAAGTATTGATGGACTAATCGTGATTGTGCAAACGCAGCTAAAACTGGATCCGTTTGAAAAATCCTTGTTTGTTTTTTGCAATAGGCAAATGAATAGAATTAAGATACTTCACTTTGATGAAGGATTCTGGCTGTACTATTTTCGACTTGAAAATAATAAATTGAAATGGCCGATGACTCCAGACGAAGCTCTTAAAATTAACAAAGAAGAATTGAAATGGCTGCTTATGGGATATGAAGTTAGAACTAAGTCTAAATTTAAGCCAATTGAAGTAAGAAATAGCTTTTAAAACAAATATCGCTGTAAACCCTTAATTTTGAACTTTTACAAGTTTCGGAATTGAGGGTTTTGTGGTAATATATGCCTATATTTGTTGTGAGGTATAGGGATGGATATTTTAGATTTAGAAAATCAACTTGATGAAAAAACAAAATTATTGATTTCTAAAATGGAAAAAGACATTGAATCAAAAGATAAAGAAATTGATGATTTAAAAAAGGAATTGGCTTTTCTTAAAGGACAGATCCTTAATAAAAACAGAAAAATTTTTGGACAATCTAGTGAACAAGTTGATTCGAGACAGCTCTCACTTTTTAATGATGCTGAAAAAAACAGTGATATTAAAATAGATGAGCCTTCCGTTGAAGAAATTACATATACAAGAAAAAAATCATCTTCTCATTTAGGAAAGAAAGATAATTTATCCGGCCTAGATAGAGTTACAATTGAGCATAAACTTACTGACTCTGAAACATTTTGCGATAAATGCGGGAATGTTCTAGTTATAATAGGTAAAAAATCAAAAGAAATTTTAAAATATAAGCCAGCAGAACTTTACATAGAAGAACATGTTTCATATACATATGCTTGCAAAAATTGCGAAGCGGATGCTGATAAAGCCAATATAATTTCTGCAAAAATGCCAAATACTTTCTTATATAAAAGTATGGCTTCAAATGAATTATTAGCTCATGTTGTTAGCATGAAATATCAATATGCAATGCCATTATATAGAATGGAATCATATTTTAAGATGATGAATGTTAATCTTTCAAGACAGACATTATCCAACTGGATAATAAGTTGTGCAAATGAACTTCAGCCTGTTTTTGATTATATGAAAGTGGAACTCTTAAGAAGAAATTATATCCATGCCGATGAAACCTATGTGAAGGTTATTGAAGAAAACGGAAAAGACTCCAACTCAAAAAGGTTCATGTGGCTATATCGCTCCGGAGGCATAGAGAACCACATAATTTTATATGATTATCAGAAAACAAGATCTGGCTCTTGTGCTGAAGAATTTCTTGAAGGTTTTTCTGGATATCTTCAAACAGATGGATATGATGGCTATAATAAAGTTAAGAATATAAAAAGACTATATTGTATGGCCCATATTCGAAGAAAATTCTTTGATATAATATCAACCTTAAACCCTGAAGCTCTAAAGCAGTCTCACGCATTAGAAGGGTTTAATTATTGTGAGCAACTTTATGAAGTTGAAAAGGATCTAAGGGAACAATATATATGTAGTGATGATTATTATGGTGATCGACATGCAATAAGGCTCAAGAGATCTTCACCCATTCTTAGTAAATTTCAAGAATATGCAGATAATGAAATTGTTAATGCGCTTCCTAAAAGTCCTTTAGGTAAAGCTCTTGCATATGCTCAAAAGTTGTTGCCATATATGAGAACTTTCTTGACAAATGGATGTCTTGAAATTGATAATAATGCAGCTGAAAGAGCTATAAAACCATTTGTAATTGGCAGAAAAAACTGGATGTTTTCCAAGACAGTAAAAGGCGCAAAATCAAGTGCAGTACTTTATAGTATTACCGAAACGGCTAAAGCCAATGGCTTAGCAGTGGAAAAGTATTTAGTATATTTATTCGAAATGTTTGCAAATTCAGAAGTTAAGGAAAAGGACATACTAGAAAAATGTATGCCATGGTCTGAAAGCATTCCAGATGAACTGCGCGTTAAGACTACCAAATAATTATTTCTATATAAAATTGTACCCAACAGAGAATATAAGTTTTTCTGTTGGGTTTATTTTATCACTTAAATTATGCTACCGCTACGCGTCGATTCATTGACGCTTACGAGAAATTGATGATAAACTAACATTGAAAAAACTAGAAAAAGTAGTTATCTCCATTAGTTATAATGAAGCTAACTACTAATAAATTAAAAACTTGCAATAGTATAAAAATAGATTAATGGGGATAATTATAATTAGGAAAATGAACTAAAATGAGGAGATTTAAATGAATAATACACAAAGAATTTTATTGGTTATTTATATTCCTATTACCGTTTTAATACTTATTCTCGATAATATTTATCCTAAAGAAGATATAGTTTTTTATCTTAAATATACAATTATGATTACACTCTTTTTATCAGCTATCACAATGCAAAAGAAATTTTATGAGCAAAAAACTATGGACTTATCCTTATTTTTTCTTGTAGTTGCAGACTTCTTTTTGGTATTCATAAATACTATAGATAATTTGAAACTGAATTTTTCGGAATTTGGAGTTATTGGTTTTCTTTTTGCATACATTTGTTTGATTGTTGCTTATCAGAAAAATTTTAAAGTAGGGAAAGAGGAAATTATAATCGCCATACTTATAGGGATTATTTTTCTATATGTAGTTATTTCTTTACAGCCATATGTGAAGGGGTTAATGCTCATAGGAACACTAATATTTTGGAGTGTGCTATGCTATATGACTTGGACGTCAATTTGCACGATTTTTAGAAGGTATTTTAACCTAAAATCAGCGTGGTTAATTGCCATTTCTAGCAGCCTTATGTTTATCTGTGATATAGGAGTCGCATTTTCTAGGTTTCATCCTCTTTATTCAAAAATTTATGTGCCTTGGCTTTCTAATGTGATTTGGGCTACATATATTCCAGGATGGACTCTTTTGGTTGTAATTATAAGTGAAAAAAACTTAATTTCAATAACCAATGCTCAATGATTAATAATTGAGCATTGGCCATTAGTATTTTGAAATTGTTAATTTAATAGATGTTTTATCGTATAGGGCAAACTCCATTTGCACACTCTTTATCAATGATTTCGTGTTCTTCGTCGTCATCAAGTTCTGCCAATAAATCATAGTCTATTGGTTTAAGATTTTTCATACGTTCTTCATAATCTTCTTTTGTTGTAGATTCATAAGGAAGAAGGGGATAAGTTTCATCCATTAATGGTAAAAACGTTATTCCAACCACATATTCAAAATTTGCATATAACCACTCAGCAACATCATTCCATTCTTCATCTTTTACATGTACAGTAATTGAAGTATTATGATCTGTCCAGTTTAGCATAGACATTTTATAAAGTTCAAGTTGTTCAATAGCGCTAACATCATATTTTGTTTTTCCCTCAGGTGCTTTTACAGGAAACTCTATGACTTTTGTTGTACAATTTTCATCTGTTTGACCATTTTCGTTATATATAGGATAACATTTAAGTTTTTCTATCATTTTATATAATGGATCAGATGTAGAAATTCTAACTCTTCTAATGTAATAATTAGAATGTGAGTAATGTATTCCTGAACTTACACATGGCAGAGTTGAAAGTGATCCTTCTGGTTTAATGGTAGTCATAAGTTCAGGCACTGAAATTCCAAGTTCGTTGCAATATTTTGTACCTTCATTTCTAACAACTTTCCTTAAATGACTTAATAATTTAGCTAAATCTTCATAACTCATATTTGTTTTATTTATCATATCCATCATGCCAGTCAAAGAAATTCCAATTATTCTATCTTCTTTCATAACCTCATCCCAGTCTGGAAGTTCAACATTTACTAAGGTCATTCTAATTGCTACTCTTGTAGATAATTTTAAAACTTCATCTAAACGTTCAATATCTAATTTGTTATTTTCATTTACAAAAGCTACTAAATTATTTGTAGATAAATTACAACATTCATGAGATTTAAGTAAAATTTCTCCGCATGGATTACAACCCTTAAAAGAATCTTTCCTTTTTGTTGCTTCAGTTCCATTAATAAATCCTGGTTCACCATTTATTTTTATGGAATTTAATATTCCCTTTATTTTATCCAAAGATGGTCTTTCTTTATATAATACAGAATTATTACTCATTTTTCGATGGGAAACATCTAGATTTTCTATCCAATTTCCATCCACTATCTTATAGAGATTACTTTTTGAATTAATAACATCTTTATCGTCCTCATCACAAAGCACCATCATAGCACTACGTCTTACTCCACCAGATACAACATTTTCACTTATTATAGTTGCAATATCAAGAACATCTATTGATCTTAAGTTACCATCTATAAGATTATTACAAACATTATTAATCTTTTCAAACATTCTCTTTAATGATTTGTGTCCAGAGGCTCTTCCACCAAATCTTTGTAGTCTTTCACCTTCTGGTCTAACATAACTATAATCAATTATTACTCTTTTTATATTAATATGCTCAGGATGTGTAATTAATTTGAAGTAAGTTTCGAGTGCTTCGCACCAACCTTCTTTACTATCGCCAACTTTGATTGTAGCTATAGATAAATCTTTTTTATCTATAGTAAGTTTTGTATTTTCCATATATTCTTTTGGCATATATTTATGAACACCTTCAATATATTCTCCATTTAAAGATATTTTTCTAACTTTAGGCATATTGGATATTAATTCTTTATCAATTCTAACTCCAACACCAGAACCAACCATAAGAAGATAAAATACATCTACAAAATCATGAAATTTCTCAATCATAGTAAAACAACAATTAAAGTTTGAAAGAGGGTATTCCTTTACTATATTTGTCCCACCCATATAAAGAGTTCTTCCAGATGTAAAAGTTCTTAAATTAAATAAGTTGTCAAATAAGCATTCAGCTTCTTTTATCTCATCCTTCATGTTTATGAATAATCCATGTTTCCTTTTAAAATCTATACCGAGTTCAATATTATATTCGGTTGTTCTAAGAACAGTTTCAAACCAATTTTCCCTTCTTTTTTTATCATTCAAATACCTTGAATAAGTTCTTAAATAAACAAATTCACCAATATTGCTTAAGGGCGTATTCTTAACCCCTATATATTCATTTAAAAATTTTTCTGATAATATTTTATTCATTTTATATTCCTCCAAGCTTGCTTTCAAGTAATTTAATAATCAATACATTTCTTTTATTATTTTCTAACATTATAGAACTTTTAATTAAAATTATAAATATTATTTTAAACTATTCCATAGAAATATACAATATATTGTGCATAATAAAAAATACAAAACACTATATATAGATTTTATTCAAATGTTAGATTTTCATTTTTATATGTAATTGGTTAGCAAATTTATTTAATTATACCTAAGGAAAGCATAAAAGTTATTCAAGAAGAATTTTTAGGAGAGTTCTTAAAAGAATCATTAGCTTTAGTCCTAGAAGAATATCCATATATGTGGTAAACCACATTAGATGCAGTATTTAAACATATATCTTAATCAATCATTACTTACACTTAGTATAAGTGTATTAAAAAAACTAGCACAAGGTGGTAAATTATTATGTTTTAAAAATAAATAAGAATGGTATAATAAGAAGGATTGATATAATTACTAATGAAGACGTTAGTAATTTGAGTGAGGAGATAAGTTAACATATGAATAGTGAATTTAGTAAATTTAAAATAGGGGAAGAACTTTTAAAATCCATAGAAGGTCTTGGATATAGTTCGCCTTCAGAAGTTCAAGAAAAAGTAATACCAGAGATTCTGAAAGATAACGATGTTATAGTTAAATCACAAACAGGAAGTGGAAAGACAGCAGCTTTTGGTATTCCTTTATGTGAAAAAATAGATTGGGATGAAAATAGCCCACAAGTATTAGTTTTAACGCCAACAAGAGAGCTTGCAGTTCAAGTAAGTGAAGATATATCTAATATAGGAAGATTTAAAAGAATTAAAGCTGTTGCAGTCTTTGGTAAAGAGCCTATATCAGATCAAATAAGAAAATTGAAACAAAAGACTCATATAGTAGTTGGAACTCCGGGAAGAGTTTTTGATCATATTGATAAAGGAAGCCTTGACTTATCAAAAATAAAATATTTTGTTATAGATGAAGCTGATGAAATGCTCAATATGGGATTTATAGAGCAAGTTGAATCGATAATTAAAAGACTTCCAAGGAAAAAAGTTACTATGCTATTTTCAGCAACAATGCCAGATGAAATAAAAGGTTTATCTCAGAAGCATATGAATAAACCAGTAGATATTAGTATTGAAAGTCAAAAGCTAATTACAGATAACATAGAGCACAGTTTATATTATGTGAATTATGAAAAAAAATTAGAAAACTTAAATAGCATATTAATACATGAGAAACCTGAAACAGCTATTATATTTGCTAGAACTCAAGAAAATGTAGATAAAATATTTGACAATTTAAAGAACAGACATTATTCAGTAAATAAAATTCATGGTGGAATGCTTCAAAAGGAAAGGCTTAGTACTATGGAAAGCTATAAACGTGGAGATTTTAGATTGCTAGTTGCAACAGATGTAGCAGCAAGAGGAATTGATATTGATGGTATAACTCATGTAATAAATTTTGAGCTTCCAGTAGAAAAAGAAGCTTATGTACATAGAATAGGAAGAACTGGTAGAGCTGGAGCAAAAGGGAAAGCTATAAGTTTTTGTGTTAAGGAAAAAGATAATCTTTTAAGCCAAATTGAAGAGCTTATAGGTTTTAAAATTCCAATCTGCTATATTCCAGGTAAAGAGCAAATAGAAAAGGAAAGTATAGAAAGCATAGAAATACTTCAAAGTAAACCGAAAATAAAAAAAGAAAAAGCTAAAATTATAAATACGAATATAACTAAAATTTACTTAAATGGTGGAAAGAAAAAGAAACTTCGTGCAGGAGATATTGTTGGTGCTATTTGTAAAATAGATGGAGTCAGCGCAGATGATATTGGAATAATTGATGTACAAGATTCAGTTTCTTATGTAGATATACTAAATGGAAAAGGCAAAAAAGTTATAGAAGAATTAAAAAATATGACTATAAAAGGTAAGAAAATTAACATAGAAAAAGCATATAAATAAAATATCTATATAGATGAACTGTACTTATACATACAAACTTAATTATAAAAGTTTAATGATTAATACTAAATCGATGAAAATTGAGCATTGATAATCGACAATTAAGTACATTTAGATTAATTTAGGTGTATAATAATTAATAAGAGTAATAAGAATATGATGCTCTATAATATAATTTTAAAGAGGTGTTATTGAAAAATGTTTTCAGATAGAAATGCAAAATGTTGGTGTGGCAGTGGATTAAAGTATAAAAAATGTCACTTGGAATTTGATGAAAAAATAGAAAGTTACAAACGTAAGGGACATATAGTTCCATCAAGGGAACTTATAAAAAGTCCACAAGATATAGAAGGAATTAAAAAAAGTGGAATAATAAATAATGGAGTATTAGATTTAGTTGCAAGTAAAATTAAAGCTGGTATGACTACATTAGAAATAGATAAATTAGTATATGATTATACTACAGAACATGGAGCAATTCCGGCTCCGTTAAATTTTGAAGGATTCCCAAAGAGTGTATGTACATCAATTAATAATCAAGTTTGTCATGGAATACCTGAGGAAGGTGTGATTCTAGAAGATGGAGACATTGTAAATGTAGATGTTTCTACAATTTTAGATGGATATTATTCGGATGCATCTAGAATGTTTATGATAGGACAGGTTAGTGAAGATGCCGAAAAGCTTGTAAAAGTAGCTAGAGAATGTATGGTAAAGGGAATTGAAGCTATAAAGCCATGGGGGTTCTTGGGAGATATAGGAGCAGCCTGCGAAGAACATGCTCATAAAAATGGATATACAATAGTTAGAGTACTTGGAGGTCATGGTGTCGGTAATGAATTTCATGAAGATCCATTTGTACCACATATAGGTGAAAAAGGAACGGGAATGCTATTGGTTCCAGGAATGGTCATTACTGTAGAGCCTATGGTAAATGAAGGTGTTTATGATGTGTTTGTTGATGAAGAAAATGAATGGACGATTTATACAGAAGATGATAAATTATCAGCTCAATGGGAGCATACAATATTAATAACTGAAACTGGAGTTGAAATCTTAGCTAAATAAAAATTAGATAGCTGATTTAAAATGATGCAACTAGAAGGTATTTTTAGTTGCATCATTTTGTGTACTCAAATATGTCTATAGCATGTCGAAAAAATGTAATTAAGGATAAAGTTTTAAAATATAAATAGTAGCAAAGCATACGATAGAAAATAATGAGGTGAAGATGTCTAATTGTATTCTGAAACTGTAAGGATATATCTTCAAAGAGGAACTATGAAGAGAAATGGAAATAAGTATCCTAACTCAGAATAGTGATATGTAATGTTAAACTACCAAGGCTTAATTTTAAATTACTAAAAATAGAAAATTGAGTCTTAGTATTAAAAATGAGTTCATTTTTAAGGATATTTTTGCACGTTTTTCGGATTTTTTTTAAAACGTTTTCATTGTATTATATAAATAACAAATGAAACAAAACATATTTAACTTTAAAAAGTTAAAAAATTATTTTAAGGGGGAACTAAAAATGAAAAAGAAAATAATAGCTTTAATGTTGTCAGTAATGACAATGACAACCTTTGTTGGTTGCGGTGGAACATCAACATCAGGAAGTGGTGAACAAACTACTAAGGAAGCTTCTAAGGAATTAGTTGTATATTCTCCACATCCAGTAGATTTTATTGATCCAATTGTAAAGGAATACGAAACTAAAACAGGTATAAAGGTGGATGTAGTTACTGCTGGTGCTGGTGAACTGATAAAACGTATTGAATCAGAAGGTGAGAATCCTCTTGGAGATGTTATGTGGGGAGGTTCACTTTCAACAATGCAACCTAAGGCAGACCTATTTGAAGATTATAAATCAGAAAATGAAAAAGATATCATAAAAGATTATCAAAATACAGATGGAAAGTTTACAAGATTTTCTGTAATACCAAGTGTAATAATGGTAAATACAAATTTAATTGGAAACATAAAAGTTGAAGGGTTTGAAGATTTATTAAATCCAGAATTAAAAGGTAAAATAGCTAATGCAGATCCAACAAAATCATCATCAGCATTTGAACATTTAATAAATCAATTATATGCAATGGGCAATGGAAAGCCAGATGATGGATGGGATTATGTAACAAAACTTGCTAAAAATCTTGATGGAAAATTATTAAGTGGTTCTTCAGCAGTTTATAAAGGAGTTGCTGATGGTGAATATACTATAGGATTAACATTTGAAGAAGCAGCTGCAAAGTATGTTAAAGATGGAGCTCCAGTTAAAGTTGTATATCCAAAAGAAGGAACAATTGCAAAACCTGATACTGTTTCAATAATTAAAGGTGCGAAAAACATGGATAATGCAAAAGATTTTATCAATTTTGTAACTGGCAAAGATGCACAAACTTTAGTAACTACACAACTTAATAGACGTTCAGTTAGAACTGATATTAAAGGTGCAGCTGGGCTTGAAGAATATGATAAATTAAAACTAATTACTGATGATGAAATTTGGGTAAATACTAATAAACAAAATATGTTAGATAAATACAAAGAAATAATTACAGCTAATTAGTTTACTATAGAAGCTCTAGTATTAGAGTTAACAATTAATTTCAAGCTAGAGCTTCTAATAACCATATTGAAAATCATATATACACATGAAAATTTAATTATCAATGTTCAATTATTAAGGCTCATAATTAATAATTGAGCATAGATAATTGAAAATTAAGCATAGATATAAGTACAGAAGATTAACGTTACATAATATTAATAAAATTTTTTACGGATGAGAATTCTACTAATATTATATAAAATTTTTGTAGACGAGAAGTCTACGTTTTAAAATACTTGGAGGTGGATGTTTTGAGTAAAGCAATATTTATAAAAGACGTTATAAAAAAATATGGAGAAAACACAGTAATACCGGACTTATCTGTAAACATAGAAAATGGAGAATTATTTACATTACTTGGTCCTTCAGGATGTGGTAAAACTACTTTATTAAGAATGATAGCAGGATTTAACTCAATTGAAGGTGGAAAGATTTCCTTTGATGAAAAAGTTATAAATGATATTCCGCCACATAAGAGAAATATAGGTATGGTTTTTCAAAATTATGCTATATTCCCACACATGACCGTTGAGGAAAATGTAAAATATGGATTAAAACTTAGAAAACTTACAAAACAGGAAATGGATGAAAGACTAAAAGATATATTAGATGTTGTTAAAATAACAGAATATAAGGATAGACTTCCAGCGAACCTTTCTGGAGGGCAACAACAAAGAGTTGCATTAGCTAGATCAATAGTAATTCATCCAGATGTACTTTTAATGGACGAACCATTATCAAATCTTGATGCTAAACTTAGAATTGAAATGAGAAGTGCTATTCGTAGCATTCAAAAGCAAGTTGGAATAACAACAGTTTATGTAACACATGACCAAGAAGAAGCTTTAGCTATTTCTGATAGAATAGCTATTATGAACGGGGGAGTTATACAACAAGTTGCATCGCCTCATGAAATTTATACAAGACCAAGCAACGTTTTTGTTGCAACCTTTATAGGAAGATCAAATATATTTGATGCATCATTAATTAACGTAGAAGGCAAAAATTTTGTGGAATTTAAAAATGGGTATAAAGAAGAAATCAATTTAAAGCATAAAGTAGCTTATTCATCTATAAAAGTAACTGTAAGACCAGAAGAATTTATTATAAGTAATGACAATGCAGGATTAGAAGGAGTTGTTGAATCTTCAACATTCTTAGGAAAATATATGGATTATGTTGTAAAATTAAATGAAGGAAATACTGTAGAATTATCACAAGATTTATGTACTAATGATTTAATTTTTAAAGAAGGTGATAAGATATACTTGAAAGTAAATTCTAAAAAGATTAATATTTTTGATCAAGAAGGTTCAAAAAATCTTATAACAAAAGAGGTGTAAGATATGGAAATGACAAAAAAGAAAAAAATTAACTTGGATTTTTGGAATATTGTTACCATAGGTATATTTGCTGTTTTCCTTGTAGTTTTAATATATCCCTTATTTTCACTATTTTTAAGTAGTTTAAAAGATTCAGCTACAGGATCATATACTTTAAGCAACTTTTCGAAGTTCTTTACAAAAAAATATTATTATGGAAGTTTGGTAAATAGTTTTTCAGTTACAATTTGTACAACAATACTTACAATTATAATTGGAGTACCTTTAGCTTACATTATGACAACATTTAAAATTAAATTTAAAGGGATAATTGAAGTATTAATTATAATATCAGTATTATCACCACCATTTATAGGTGCATATTCTTGGATACTTTTACTTGGAAGAAACGGAGTAATTACAAAGTTTTTATCAAGTACATTTGGAATAACTACACCTAGCATATATGGGTTTGCCGGAATACTTTTGGTATTTACTCTTAAATTGTTTCCATTCATATATATGTATACATCAGGAGCATTAAAAAAATTAGATGTTTCATTATTAGAAGCTGCTGAGAACTTAGGATGCACTGGTCTTAAAAAAGTGTTTACAATAGTTATACCTTTAATAATGCCAACAGTTTTAGCAGGTAGCTTATTAGTATTTATGAATGCCTTTGCTGATTTTGGTACACCAATGCTTATTGGTGAAGGATTTCAAGTAATGCCAGTACTAGTTTATTCAGAGTTTATCAGTGAAGTTGGAGGACAAGCCAATTTTGCAGCGGCATTAAGTGCAATAATGGTAGTTTTAACAACAGCAATATTTTTAGCACAAAAACATGTAGTTAATAAAAAGTCATTTGTAATGAGTTCACTAAAACCAGTAGAAGCTAAAAAAGCAACTGGAATTAAAAATATAGGAGCACATGCTTTTGTATATATAGTAGTTGGACTTGCAATAATACCTCAAGTTACTGTAATTTTCACATCATTCTTAAAAACAAAGGGATCTATGTTTGTACGAGAATTTTCATTAGATTCTTATACTAGTGTTATAGACAAATTAGGATCATCAATAGGTAATACTTTCAAGTATGGAATTATAGCTATAGTTTGTATAGTTATACTTGGTATGTTTGTATCTTATGTATCAGTTAGACGTAAAAATGTATTAACTTCAACTTTAGATACAATAACAATGTTCCCTTACATTATTCCAGGCTCAGTTCTAGGTATAACTTTATTGCTTGCATATAATAAGAAACCATTATTATTAAGTGGAACATTTATGATAATTGTTATAGCCTATATAATTAGAAGATTACCATATACTATAAGATCAAGTGCAGCAATTTTGTATCAACTTAGTCCTAGTATGGAAGAAGCGTCAATTAGTTTAGGATATTCACAATTTAAAACATTCCTACATGTAACTTCAAAAATGATGATGCCAGGAGTAATTTCAGGAGCAATCTTAAGCTGGATTACAGTTATTAATGAATTAAGTGCATCAATAATATTATATACAGGAAAAACTAAAACAATGTCAGTTGCAATATATTGCGAAGTAATTAGAGCAAGCTACGGTACAGCAGCAGCACTTTCAGCAATATTGACATTAACCACTGTAATTTCCTTATTAATATTCTTTAAATTATCAGGAAGTAAAGAAATAAGTTTATAGATTTAAAGATAAAGGAAAAGTTTATTCATTAAGGTGGAGTCCAATAAAAGGACTGCACCTTCTTTATTTTACATTAATCGCTTTTATTATTGTAAAAATTAATACTTTGAATTGTTTATAAAAAATAGTAAAATGAATAAAAGGAGAGATTATATGAAAGAAGTAAAAAGAAAATCCTTTAAGAATGAAATTAAAAAAGCTTTCATTTTATATTCATTAACTCCGATTATGATTATTTCTTTGATATTTTATAATGGACTTTTTATATATTTTATAAAGTTTGTAGATTATGAGAATGAAAAAATAAATAATAACATTGGAGCTGTTATCGAAGAAGAATTTAAATCTTATGAAGATGCTTGTATTAAAATAGCAAATGATAAAAAAATACATGATATTCTATTGCAAAAGGCTACAATAGATACTAATATTTATGAGAATTTTTATAATATTGTAAATGCGCGAAGAATAAAAAGTATATTCCATATATACAATACTAAAGGCGAAAACATATTATCGAATGTAATAAATAAAACAAATAATGACTCAGATGAATATTTGTATACGTGGGGTCTATTTAAAAAAATGAATACAAATCCGAGTGATACAGTTATGTTATTAAATAGAGTACAATTGAATGTTAACACAAGAACTGTGTTTTCAATTGGGAAACCTATAATGGAGAATAATAAAATAATTGGATTTGTAGTATTTGATATATTGGAAAATGAATTAAATGATATTATACATTCAAATTCAAATGACAACGTTGTAATAACAGATAAATATAATAATAATATTGTAAGTACAAACAATGCGCTATTAGATAGAATAGGAAAACTTCGAAAAATTGAAGATAATGAGAATTTAAAGGTTATCAAGACAGAAAGATTAAATGGAAATGTATACATACATACGTTTAAATCAGTTGCATTTATAAATAATACATATTTTCTTGGTGAAATATTTTTAATATCTCTATTTATTTTACTTTTTTCAGTGTTGATTTATTTTGCAAATAAAATAGCTATTAATAAAACTAAATCAGTAGATAAGCTATTAAAAGCAATTACTAGTGTTCAAAAAGGGGATTTAAGTAATAAGGTTTCTATTAATTCCGACGATGAATTCCAGCTTATTGGAGAATATTATAATGAAATGGTTATAAAAATAGAAGAACTTATTGAAAAAAATAAAGAGGAAACAATGCAAGCGACATTATCTCAAATTAAATTATTAGAATCACAATTTAATCCCCATTTTATATTTAATACATTAGAAATGTTAAAATATATGATAAAAGCAAATGATAGTTCTGCTGAAAAGGTTATATTATCAATGTCTAGAATACTTAGATATAGTATTGACAATGCTATAAGAACAACAATGCTTGGAGAAGATATTAAGTATATTCAGGATTATTTAATGATACAAAAATTTAGATTTGGAAGTAAATTTGATTATAGTATTAATATGAATGATGAATGCAAAATGCATATAATACCTAAATTGATAATTCAACCTATAGTTGAAAACAGCATTAAATATGGATTTGAAAGCAAAGATTATTTGATTATTAATGTAGATGTAAAAATAGAAGAAGAAGATTTTATGATTTATATAACTGATAATGGTGATGGTATAAGTCCAGAAAGATTATTAGAAATAAATGAAATATTAAATGGAAAAGATAATTCAAGTTCACATATTGGACTTTATAACGTGAAAAAAAGGATAAGTTTGTTATATGGAGAAGACTATGGTTTAAAAATAGAAAGTGATAATGGAAAAGGAACCAAGGTTACTATCAAGTTACCATTAAATTAGGGGGGCAACTAATGATAAAAGTTTTAATAGTGGAAGATGAGGACTTTATAAGAAAAGGACTTATTGGCACTTTTGATTGGGTTTCTTCAGATTGTGTTGTTGTTGGAGAAGCAGAAAATGGATTAGAAGGACTAAAAAAAATAGAAGAAGTCAAACCTAATGTTGTAATTACAGATATTAAAATGCCTAAAATGAATGGCATTGAAATGGTTAGGAAAGCTAAGGAAATTTGTGATTTCGAAACTTTAATTTTATCAAGTTACAATGATTTTGACTATGCAAAACAAGCAATAGACTTAAGAGTATTTGATTATATTGTAAAACCAATTGATGATGAATATTTAAAGAACTCATTATTAAAGGTTAAAAAGTTAGTAGATGAAAAACAATTATTCTATAAACTAAGAGAAAACATAAAAGACGTTAAATCTATTTCACTAATTAATTTGGAAAATTATACAAGCGGTGCATTAAGTGATAAATATACAGAAAAAATTATTGAATATATATTGCAGAATTACAGTAAAAAAATTAGTATCGAAGAATTTGCAGAAAAATATAATATAAGCACAAGCTATTTAAGTAGACAATTTAAATTACAAACTTCACATACATTTCATGATTTCTTAAATAAATATAGGATTCAAAAATCCATAGAAATTTTAGATACTGGAGAATATAAAGTTTATGAAGTATCTTATATGGTTGGATTTAGCGAATATAAACATTTTAGTTCTGTATTTAAAAAGTATATGAAGTATTCACCAAGTGAGTTCTTGAAAAAATGTACAAATAGGACATAGAAATTGCAATTAAGTCTTAGTTTAGTTTGATCCGTTATAGACGCTAACTCTAATATAAAAAAGTTCTTTGATATTAGCTCCAATATGAGGATTGTTTCTATCACCAATAGGGATACACCATTAGGACCCAAATTTATGCAAGTCTTATATAAGTAAGTGGGACATGTACATAAGTACAATTTTTATTAGATGTACATATAGATTAATAGCTATCAATTTTGTTTCATATGATTTTTTTAGTATAATTAAGTCAACAATGAAAAGGTGGTATAATAAGATATACGTCACAATTAATATGGATGTTGTAATTGAAAATTGAAGAACGTATTCGTAAATGGTTTGATAAGATTTACATTTTAAAAATATGAATAAATAGGTTATCTATTTATTCTAAATGAATTGACTTAAGGAGCAGGATTTAATGGAGAACACAGCGTTAAATATTTTAGAAAAATATTATGGATATAGGGCTTTTAGAAGAGGTCAAGAAGATATAATTGATAAAATTATAAAAGGTCAAGATGTACTTGCTATAATGCCAACTGGGGGCGGTAAATCTATTTGTTATCAGATTCCAGCACTTATGCTTGAAGGAATCACAATAGTAATTTCCCCACTTATATCACTTATGAAGGATCAAGTAGATACTTTAAAGGATATGGGAATTAAAGGTGCATTAATTAATAGTACATTAAGTGCTATAGAAGAAAATGAAGTTATAAATAATCTTATAAATGGTGAAATTAAAATTCTTTATATAGCCCCCGAAAGGCTCGAATCTTTTGATTTTATAAATGTAATTTCAAGATGTAATATATCTCAAATAGCAGTAGATGAAGCTCATTGTATATCTCAATGGGGACATGATTTTAGAGTAAGTTATAGAAAGGTATCACATTTTATAAATTTACTTCAAAACAAACCTATAATAACAGCATTTACAGCAACTGCTTCAGAAGAAGTAAGAGAAGATATAATAAAGCAACTTAATTTAAATAATCCTAAGGTTTTTGTAACAGGATTTGATAGAGAAAATTTACTTATAAATGTAATTAAAGGTGGCAGCAAGAAAGAATATTTAAATAGTTACATAGAAAATAATAAAGAAGTTTCTGGAATTATATATGCTGCAACCAGAAAAGAAGTTGATAATATATATGAGCACTTGGAATCCAAAGGATATAATGTAACTCATTATCATGCAGGATTGTCTGAACAGGTTAGAAAAGAAAATCAGGAAAATTTTATATATGATAGAGCAAGCATAATGGTTGCAACTAATGCCTTTGGCATGGGTATAGATAAGCCTAATATAAGATATGTAGTACATTATAATATGCCAAGGAATATAGAAAGTTATTATCAAGAGATTGGTAGAGCAGGAAGAGACGGAGAGAAAAGTGAGTGTATACTGCTCTTTGCACCTCAGGATGTTCAAGTTCAAAAGTATTTGATAGAAAATTCAATAGAAAATATTGAAAGAAAAAACAATCAATATAGAAAACTTCAACAAATGATGGATTTTGTATATAGTAATGATTGTTATAGAAAATATATTTTGGAGTATTTTGGAGAAGAATATGATAAACAATGTGATAACTGTAGTAATTGTTTAAGTGAAGGTGAATTTGTAGATAAAACTATAGAAGCACAAAAAGTACTTTCATGCATATATAGAATGAACCAAAAATTTGGAACTGGAATGATTGTAGATGTACTTAGAGGATCTAAAAATAAAAAAGTTCTTCAATTTCATTTTGATGAACTTTCAACTTATGGATTGATGAAAGAATATTCAACAGAAGATCTTAAAAACTTTATTAATACATTGATTTCTCAGGGATATATAGGTGTAGTTGAAGGTACTTATCCAATTTTAAATTTAAATGAAAGATCTAGAAGAATATTAAAATCAATGGAAAAAGTACAATTAAAAGAATTTAAGGTAGAAAAGAAAGTACATGAAGATAATGAATTATTTGAAATTCTAAGAGCTATACGCCAAGACTTAGCAAGAGAAAATAATGTTCCACCGTATGTTATATTTGGTGATGTTACATTAAAAGAAATGACTGCAAATTATCCAACATGTAAAGAAGCGATGCTTAAAATTTCTGGAGTTGGAGAAGTTAAATATAGCAAATATGGGGAAGCATTTGAAGATGCAATAAAAATGTTTGCAGAAGAACATAATATTCAAGTGCCTAATTATGTAGAGGCCGAACAAGAAGCTAAAAGTAATGAGACTAAAGATAATGATTTGAAGTTAGAAGTAACTACTGATTTAGAATTATATAATAGACTACAAACAGCAAGAAGCGAATTCGCTAAAAAAGAAAAGGCGGCACCACAAGCAATTATAACTATGAATAGTTTAAAAGAGATAAGTGGACGATATCCAATTACTTTAGATAAATTAAAAGATATAAGTGGTATGGGACCTAAAAAAATAAGTTCATATGGAGATACAATAATAAAAATAGTAAATGATTATTTATCAGAAACTAATAAAGAGATAAGTTGGACTGATAGGAAAAGAAAAAAAGTTGTAATTGATGGAGAAACTAGAGAGAATAATCAAATTGCAATAGATATGCTTAAAGAAAATATTGATATTCATGAGATATCAGAAAAGATAGAACTATCAATTTCAACCGTTTTAGGTTATGTAACAGATTATATTAAAGAATTTGGCGAGAATATATTTGATATAAATTTGGAGGAATTTTATAATGAAGAAGAAGAAAAATTAATTGTAAATGCTTGCGAGAAAAATGGATATAATCAAATAAACGTACTAAAAAAGGAGCTTCCATCTTATATCAAATATGAGAGTATAAGATCTGTAATTTTAAAAAAATATTTTATATAGATTGCTAAAATAGATTAGCATACTGACGTGCTATTTTTTTGATAGTGTCTTAAGCCTAAGAATATTAATAACTTTTATAAATATACTTGATAGTAGAAATAAAAGTTATTAAAGAGGTGTTATTAAAATTGAATCCATATGAGGTTTTAGATATTGACCAAACTACTTCTGAAGAAGAAATTAAGAATAAATTTAAAGCGATGATTGAAGAATACACACAAAACCAAGATGAAACTACAAAACAAAAAGTTCTAACTCTTAGTGCAGCATATGATTTGGTAATTAATGGTGAATTGTATAAAGAAATCAGAGAATTAATTGATAATTATAATTTTTTAGAAGCTGAAGCAAAGCTTAACTTAATCAATAATAATAATTCTGCAGAATATAATTATCTTCAAGGTTTTATATCTGTTCAAAAAGGATGGTTTGATAGTGGTCTTAATTATTTAAAAAAATCTGTTGAACTTGCACCTAATAATATTGAGTATTTAGATAGTTTAAACAAATTACAAGCAAAAGTAATTGATTATGTTACAAAGTATGCAAGTAAAAATGTAAAACCTAATTCAAATAATGTTAATGCTTGTGGTGGAGGTAGTAATAGTAGTAATAACGGAGGAATGTGTTAAAATAGCTATAAATAAGATAAATATTAAAAAATTATTATTTTAGTTGATATTATATAATAATTATGTTATTATAAATGAGCAGTTGGTACGTAAAGTGCTAGCGTGGAGCTTAGAGTGTCCTTCGCCGGTCTCTAAGCTCCTTTTTGTTCGTTAAAAAATAATTACTTGTTTTTGGAAGATGCTTAGAAACTATATAATTAGGTGGGTGAAAAGTAATTGAAAATATCTGAATTAGAAAAAATTATATTAGATAATTCATCTAAACTCAATTTAAATAGAGGAAAAGAAATATTAAAAAGCGGAAATCTAACTAAAGTTAGCATAAATAAGATAGATGACAATTATAATATATATGGTAACTTTAAAGGTGAAAATAAAATACAAAATTGCAATTCTCATTTAAAAATAAATATTATAAATAAAAGACTCACATTTGTTAAATGTGAGTGTAATATGTTTGTAGAATTTAATTCTACAAGTAATATTTATTTATGTGAACATTTAGTTGCAATCGGATTAGGTTTTGTAGAGCAAATAAAAAAGAAACTTAATAAAACAAGTGAAAACAAAGTAGTTATAAGGAAAGATAAAGATTTGTTGTTTAAATTATCTAATATGAATAACTTTAGGTTAAGCGATGAAATAAATTCGGATAAAGTTAATTTAAACAACACAAAAGAGAGGTTAGAATTAAGTATTTCTTTAAAAGAAGTGTTCGAGGGGAATGGTAATTATTTTGATGTTAGTTTATTTGTAGGTACTAATAATAAGTATCCAATTGTTAATATTAATGAATTCATTATAAGTTTGAATAAATCAAAAGAATATTATATTGGAAAAGGATTAATATACGATGCAGATAAATATTGTTTTTCAAAAGAAGACAAAGAGATTTTAGAATATATATATGAATATATATTAATTTCTAACCATAGCAACAATGGTAATAATATTAGAATTAATAAAGAAATTTTAAGAAGATTACTTGAAATTCTTTTATCTAAGAAAATAAAATTCAATTATAATTATCAAACTTATATTTGTGAAATAAAAGACGAAGATGTACCTATTTCTTTTACATTAAAAACAGTAAAAGAAGATTATGTTTTAACCACTAAGAAAGTCTTTCCAATACCATTAAATGATAAAATGGATGTTTTCTTTTTTGATAGAAAAATATATCTTCCATCTTTGGATCAAATTAAAGTGTATAAGATATTTTATAATACTCTTAAAGAAGATAATAAAATTACATTTTATAAAGACATAAGTGTTGATGAGCTTAGCAACTTAATTTCACATATAAATGTAATGTCTAAAAACTTATCAGTAGATGATATTATTATTGACAAATTAGGTGATAATATAAAAGTTGATTTTCAGTTTGAAAAAAAAGAAGAATATTTTTATTGTAATGTAACTCTAATCAATAATGAAAATAAACTTTCATATAATGAACTTTTAAGTGCCAGCAATTCAATTATAAAAAACTCTAAAAAGATAAGGCTTATAGAAAGTGTACTGAATAAAAATAGATTTTTTTATAAAAACGGTACTTTTATATTTTATGGAAATGATGATGATTACTATCTTTTCTTAAAAGAGAAGTTTAAATACCTTAAGGCACTAGGGGAAATACGAGTTTTAAAAGACAGTAATAAATATTTTAAACTTTACAAAGGTGACATATCAGAAATAAATATAAATGAACATGAAGATAATGATTTTAATTTTTCATTTAAATTAGATGGAATTGATAATAAGGAATTAAATTCTGTTATTAATGCCTATAAAAACAAAAAAAGTTATATTAAACTTAAAGATGATACTTTTGTTGATTTAGAAGATGAGGAGTTAAGAGAATTTATAAGAATTATAGAAACTTTAAATATAGATGTGACAGAAGGTAAGGATGAATATAAACTTGAACTAAATAAAATTTATTATTTAAATAGTAAATTAGATAATAAATCAATAAATTTAATTAATGGAAAAGAAAAATTAGAGGAATCATTAAAGAGATTGGATAAATTAAATGAAAATAATTTTGAGATTCCTAAAAATCTTAAAGGTTATCTTAGAGAATACCAAGTTAGAGGATATAATTGGCTTAAAAGCCTAAGTTATTTAGGCCTTGGTGGGATATTAGCAGATGAAATGGGTCTTGGAAAAACAATTCAGACGATAGCATTTTTATTATCTGAAGAAAATAAACATTCTTTAGTAGTTACACCAACATCTCTTATATACAATTGGAAACAGGAATTTGATAAATTTGCTCCAATTCTAAGAATTGGAATTATTCATGGTAATAAAAAAGAGAGAACAACAGTCTTAAATAATATTTATGATTATGATATTATATTGACTACATATGGAACGTTGAAAAATGATATTCTAGAATATGAAAATATAAAATTTGATTATTTAATATTAGATGAGGGACAAAATATAAATAACCCAGAATCACAAAATGCAAAATTAATGAAAAATATTAATGCTAAGAGTAGATTTGTTTTAACAGGGACACCAATGGAAAATAATTTAATAGAGCTTTGGGCTTTATTTGATTTTATAATGCCAGGATATCTTTATACTAAACAAGAATTTACTTATAAATTTATTAAGCAAGAAGAAAAGTATCTTGAAGAACTTAAAATACTTATTAGCCCTTATATTTTAAGAAGAATTAAAAAAGATGTAATTAAGGAAATGCCAGAAAAAATTGAAACTAAATTTTTAGTTGAAATGACAACATCTCAAAAGAAAATATATAAAGCATTTCTTAAGGAGATTCAAGATAACATTAAAAATCCTAAGATAAATAAAAATAATATAACTATATTCTCTTATTTAACCAAATTACGACAAATTTGTTTGGATCCATCTGTTATAATTGATGGATATTCTGGTGGAAGTGGTAAAATAAATATTGCTAAAGAACTGATATTAGAAAATATAAAAGAACATAAGATTTTATTATTTTCTCAATTTACATCTGTTTTATCTAGAATTTCATATGAACTGAAATTGCAAAATATAAAATATAGTTATTTGGATGGAAATATTTCTTCAAAAAATAGAGTTAAGCTTGTAGATGAATTCAACGAAAATAAAGATATAAGAATATTTTTAATATCATTAAAGGCAGGGGGAACAGGACTTAATTTAACAAGTGCAGACATTGTGATTCATTTTGATCCTTGGTGGAATTTATCAGTAGAAGATCAAGCCACAGATAGAGCTCATAGAATAGGTCAAAAGAATATTGTAGAGGTAATTAAATTAATAGCAAAAGATACAATTGAAGAAAAGATATTGCTTCTTCAAAATGATAAGAAAGAACTTATAAATGATGTTATAACTGGAGAGCTGAAAGATGGAAATATAGTAAATAAACTAAAAAGCAATGAAATATTATCTTTGTTTTTAGACTAATTAGTTTAAAAACAAAGATAATATATGATATAATGAATATACGTAACTACTAAGTTATACTTTAAAATAAACAATTGTAAATATTCGATTTCTAATTATGAACTATTAAAAATTAAACAGTGATAATTAAATTTCCGAATATAAATAGAATGTGATAATTTATATATATATGATATAAAAATGAAAAAATAGGTATATACAGATATATTTATGTGATGTTAAATTAAAACTTTAAATAAAAAAATTTCATTTATGCCATAAAAAGTACCAAAATTAATAAATTATTTTGTATATAATAATGACCGGAGAAGGGAGCGTATGGTATGCTCGAATGTGTTTTAATAGATTTAGATGTTAATGAGAACACAAATGTAAATGAACTTATTGATAAACATATGCCTTTTATAATAAAAAGTATTTCAGATGTTACAGGAAGATATGTGTCATGTGAAAATGATGAGGAACTAAGTGTTGGATTACTCGGTTTTCATGAGGCTATTGAAAGATATGATAATGAAAAAGGTCATTTCTTGTCTTTTGCAAAGCTTGTTATAGGAAGTAGAATCAAAAATTATTTAAAAGGTGAAAATAAACATCAACATTCATCCCTTGAAGAATTATTGGACAAGGGGTTAGAAATTAAAGATGAATATTTAGAGCAAAAAGAAGATAATAGTATATTGGTTGAAGAAATAAATATGCTAAAAACCGAGATAAGTTCTTTTGGGTTTACTTTAGAAGACTTAGTAAATGAAGCTCCTAAACAGCAAGCAACGAGAATAAATGCAATTAATTTATCAGAAGAAATAAGTAAAGATGAAGAGTTTACCTCTTTTATGTATGTAAAGAAAAGATTACCTATTAAAAGAATTGTTTTAAAATATTCTGTTACAGAAAAGGTGATTAAAAGAAGTAAGAAATTTATAATTTCTGTGGTAATAATAATTGATAAAAATTTCAGCGTTTTAAAGAATTGGATCAGAAAGTAGGTGATAAAAATGAATAAAGGAATGATAATGGAAGTAAAAAAGAATTATGCTATAGCTTTAAATGATGAAGGAATAATGGATAAAATACTATTTAAACAAAATATGGAAGTTGGTCAAAAAATATTTTATTTTGAAGATGATGTTGTAAAAGCAACTACCAATAAAGCTCATAGATATAATAATTTTATAAAATCATTTGGATCTATTGCTGCATTATTTTTACTTGTATTCACCTTCTTTAATACGATGAGGTACGAGCAGGCATATGCCATTGTTAGTTTGGATATTAATCCGAGTATACAAATAGAAGCAGATAGTAATCAGCAGATTATTAAAGTTGAAGGCGTAAATATTGATGGCAAGAATATAGATTTTAGTGATATTAAAGATATTTCGCTTAATGATGGAATAGATAAAATAAAAGAAAAACTAATAGCGAAAAATTATTTAGATACTAATAGGGAAGTATTAGTTGGTTATGCATTTATAGAAAATGGAGATAATAGTGCTTATTTAGATGATTTAAAAGATGCTATCCAATCAACTTTTAAAACAGAAAAGGTTACTTATGTTAAAGGGGATAAAGAAGATGTTAATGAGGCAAAGACCAAAGGCATAAGTTTAGGTAGATATGAAGCATCCCTTGTAGCTGATGAAGAAACAAAGAGTAAAATAGATAAAGCACCAGTTAAGGATATTACTTCAAGTATAAAAGACAAAGAGAATGTTGTTCAATGGCAAGCAGAGGATGAAAAAATAGCTGATGAAAAAGCAAAACTTAACGATGCGCCAGTGACAAATATAAATCCTGAAGTAAAGACTGAGACTCCATTAAACGAGAAACCAGAATTTAGTGTTCCAAATCAAAATGCAGAATCTGATATTAATAATCCTGTTATTGAAAATGGTAAAGATAATAATGTTAAGCCTGAAAATAATGAAGTATTAGAATTAGAGCCAGAAGTTCCACCGACACAAAATGGAAAAGATGAGACTTCAACTTCAAATCCATCAAAGGATACCAGTATTATCATAGAGCCTAATGGATCTATTGAGAATAATACAACTTCAGGAAAGATTGAAGAAGATCCTAATAAAACATCAGGAATGCCAGCAAAAACTGATGAGACCCTGGTGAATAGGAATACTAAAAATTAAAGAGATTTTTAAAAGTTACAAAGTAGGTTTATCTATTAAAAAGATGAACCTACTTTTTTTAGAAAAATTTATAGATATGCAAGGTACAATTTTTGAATATAAAAATAAGGACTATAAGAATAATTTATAGTATACTTACTAATAAGGCATATTTAAAAGATAATTAGTCAATATTCTAGTCTATTTTATATTAAGACGAGGTACCCACGTTGAGGGTACATTGACCCTTGTGGTTACTAGGTGCCTCTGAGGGGATAAGTTCAATTAAATTTAGCTGAAGTATTAAAATTCCAGCTGAAAAATTTCACTTTATGTCATATGCTTTAGTATTAATAATAAGAATTTGGGGAGATTGAAAATGATAAAAGAATATTTGAAAAATAACGTATTAATAAGCGATGGGGCAATGGGTACATATTATTCACAGTTAACAGAAAGTGATGTATCATACTGTGAATTTGGTAATTTAAATGATAAAGATACGATAAAAAAAATACATAATGAGTATATTGAAGCCGGTGCTAAGTTAATTAGGACTAATACTTTTTCAGCTAATACATATAATCTTGGAGTTTCTTTAGAAATATTAAGTGATATAATTAAATCAGGAATAGATATAGCAAAGGAAGCTACCCAAAACACATCTGTTTTCATAGGAGCAAGTATTGGGCCTATAAAAGAAGATAATATAGATGAATCTCATAATGAAATTTTAAAAGAATATAAATTTATAGTAGATTGTTTTTTAGTGAGTGGAATTGATATTTTTGTATTTGAAACTTTTAGTAATTACAACTATTTAGAAGAAATATGTGAGTACATAAAAATTAAAAATCCAGATAGCTTTATATTAACTCAGTTTGCAGTTAAACCTGATGGATTTACAAGAGATGGATTAAGTGTAACTAAATTAGTTAAAGAAGTTAAAGATATAAAATACATAGATGCATATGGATTTAATTGTGGATCAGGACCAACTCATGTATCTGAAATAATAAAAAAGATTAATATAGGTAATGATATTGTTTCAGCACTTCCTAATGCAGGATATCCAGAAATAATTCATGAAAGAACAATTTACCCTAATAATCCAATATATTTTGCAAAGAAAGTTAATGAAATCAAAAACCTTGGCGTTTCAATTGTTGGAGGATGTTGTGGAACAAATCCTAATTATATTAAACAATTAGCTTCTTTAATTCATGAAAATTCTAAAGTAGCTAATACTGTTATTAGACATGAAGAAAAAGTCAAAGAATATGAAAACAAGACAAAAAATACTTTTAAAGATAAATTAGATAATAATGAATTTGTAGTTGCAATAGAATTATCTGCACCTATAGATACAGATATATCAAAGCTTATTAATGGAGCTAAAGTATGCAAAGAAAATAATATTGATTTGGTGACCATACCTGATTCACCAATGTCAAAAGTGAGAGCTGACTCAACAATTATAGCGTCTAAAATCAAAAGAGAAATAGGTATTGATGCCATGCCGCATATATGTTGTAGAGATAAAAATACAAATGCAATAAGATCAAGTTTGATAGGATCTCATATTGAAGATATTAGAAATGTACTTGCAATTACAGGAGATCCTATATCAGATGCTAGTAAGATTGAAACAAAGAGTGTATTTAATTTAAATTCATTTAGATTGATGGAACTTATAGAAGATATGAATTCAGAGTTTTTTAAACAAGATAACATTTTTATAGGCGGAGCGTTAAATTTAAATGTTTTAAACAAGGAAGTAGAATTTAATCGTATGCTAAAAAAGATTGAAAAAGGTGCACAATTCTTTCTAACTCAACCTATATATGATGATGATGCCATAGAATTTTTAAAGAAGATTAAGGAAAGAACAAATGTGAAGATTTTAGCCGGATTACTTCCGGTTGTTAGCTATAGAAATGCAGTATTTTTAAATAATGAGCTTCCTGGAGTTACAATACCTGAGAAATACGTAAAAATGTTTTCGAAAAATATGAGTAAAGAAGAAGCACAAGAAGTTGGAATAAAGATTAGTGTAGAGATTGGAAAAAAAATAAAAGGAATTTGTGATGGATTATATTTTATAACTCCGTTTAATAGAGTTAATATGCTGATTGAAATAATAAAACAAATTAAAGCTTAATCTTAATTCTTAAAATACTGGAGGAATTCTAATGAGAGTAGGTATTATAAGACATTTTAAAGTTAATTGCCATAAAAGTCTTTTTATGACATCTAAAGAATTTAAAGAATGGGAAGCGAATTATAACAAAAGTGATGTTATTAGAAATAATGTAGAACTTATGGGGATAAAATGGGATAAATGTTATTCTAGCACACTCATAAGAGCAATAGTAACAGCGCAACATGTATATAAAGGAAATATAGTTAAGAATGATTTAATTAGAGAAACTATAATCGATCCTATATTTAAAAGCAATTTTAAATTTCCATATTGGTTTTGGGCAGTTAGTGGAAGATTTGCTTGGTATTTTAATCATAAATCCCAAGAAGAAAATAAAATTTTAACTAAAGATAAAGCTAAAAAATTTATTGAAACACTTCTATATGAAGCAAAAATAGAAGGTACAGAAAATATATTAATAGTTACACATGGATTTTTTATGTATAGTCTTCAAAAAGAGCTTAAGAAAAGAGGATTTATAGGTAAACTGATAACTAGTCCTAAAAATGGAGTTTTATATTTATATAAAAAAGAATAAAAAATATAGCAATTTAATATGCAAGTTATTAACAAATTAAAAATAATTTACAAGAATAATATAAATTTAAGATAAAGGACTATGTCAAAATTGATAAATTTAATTTTGAGACAGTCCTTTTTCTATGAAAATGTTGAAATGTAAATTTAAATAAGTTACTATACTAAGTATACAAAAAAAAGGAGGAATTTTATCATGAATAATATATTATTAGATGAAGCAAATAGATGTTTAGTATGTAAAAATCCTAGATGCAAAGTAAACTGTCCTATTGATACACCGATACCTGATATAATAACTCTTTATAAAGAAGGTAAACTTAAGGAAGCTGGAGAAATCTTATTTAATAATAATCCGCTTTCAGCGGTGTGTTCATTAGTTTGCATTCATGAAGATCAATGCAAAGGAAATTGTGTGAAAGGAATAAAGGGAGAACCAATAAATTTTCATGATATAGAACAAGAAATATCAGAAAAATATATAGAAGATGTTAAATTTGAAAATATACCAAAAGATAAGGATAGGATTGCAATAATTGGCGGAGGACCTGCAGGAATTACAATTGCATTTATATTAGCACGAAAAGGATATAATATAACTATCTTTGATGCACACGTGAAAATAGGTGGAGTATTAAGATATGGTATACCAGAATATAGATTACCTAAAAAGTTAATAGATACAATTGAAGATAAACTTATTGAGCTTGGAGTAAAAATTAGACCTAATACTCTTATAGGTCCAGTCATAACTTTAGATAGATTATTTGAAGATGGATACAAGGCTGCATTCATTGGAACTGGAGTATGGAACCCTAAGACATTAAATATTAAGGGCGAAACTCTTGGAAATGCACATTTTGCTATAGATTACTTAAAATCACCAGAGTATTATAAACTAGGTGAAAAGGTGGCTGTTATAGGAGCAGGAAATGTAGCAATGGATGCAGCAAGAAGTGCTAAAAGAAATGGAGCTAAAGAGGTAACTATACTTTATAGAAAAGGCTTTGAAGATATGAGTGCTACTAAACAAGAAATAAGAGAAGCTAAAGAAGATGGAATTATATTTAATTTATTTAAATCTCCAATTGAAATTACAGAAGACGGTATTAAATTGGCTCTTACAGAAAATGTAACTGATGAAGACGGAAAAGTGATAACTAAAATCATAGAAGGAAAAACTGAATTCTTTGAATGTGAGTCTACAATTATAGCTGTAAGTCAAACACCTAGAACAAATATAGTATCTAATACAACAGAGCTTAATACAAATAGATGGGGACTATTAATCACCGATGAAAAAGGTAACACAACTAAAAAAGGAACATTTGCATCAGGAGATGTAGTTACAGGTGCAAAAACTGTAGTTGAAGCAGTATTCCGGGCTAAAGTAGTTGCAGAAACTATAGAAGAATATTGTAAAAACAATTAAAGTTAGAATAAGATGGAGAATATGTTAAGGAGTAGAGGTAAAAATTATTTAGTCTATATTATTTTTATGTAATAAACTTTTAACTATAAATATATAGCAAATTATATGTTTATAGTTAAAAGATTTATAAATATAAATTTTAGGCTTATTTAAATTAATATGTTAAAATGTATGTATATAATTAATGGGGAGTGTATATAAAAAATGGGTATTACAATAAAAGATATTGCAAAAATTGCCAATGTTTCTCATACAACAGTATCGAGAGCACTTAATAATAGTCCTTATATAAATGAAGAAACAAAGGTGAAAATTAAAGCTTTAGCAAAAGAATTAAAATATGTACCAAATTACAATGCGAAAAGTTTAGTTTTATTAAAATCATATGTTATTGGAGTTTTCTTTACGTCTATTAGTGAAGGTACATCTGACACGTTCTTTCATGAGATTATAAAGGGAATAAATAAAGTAATAGATAAAGAATATAATTTAGTTATTAGAGGAATAGATAAATATGAATATTCTCACCCAATAGATAAAAAGAATTTTGATGGAATAATAGTAGTTAGTCAAAGTAAAAATGATGATGAATTCATAAATGACATAATAGAAAAGGGAATACCAATTGTAGTAATCAATAGACATATAGAAACTGAGGGGATTGTAAATATCATGTCTAATGACACTAAGGGTTCTTATGATGCAGTTAATTATTTAATAAAAAATAATCATAAGAAGATAGCGTTGATAGAAGGAAATAAAGAATTTGAATCAAGTTTATATAGAAAAAAGGGATATCTTAAAGCGTTAGAAGACAATAATATCCCATTAAATCAAGAATATATTATAAGTGGAAAATATAATTTAGAAAGTGGATATGAAAATATGAACAAATTAATAGAATTAAAAAACAGACCAACAGCAGTTTTTTGTTTAAATGATGATATAGCTGTTGGAGCTATGAAAGCAACTATTGAATCAGGATTAAATGTTCCAAATGATATTTCCATTATAGGATTTGATGATAGTAATTTCTGTAATTATGTAACTCCACCTTTAACAAGTGTAAAAAAAGACTCACTAACTATGAGTGAATATGGTGGAATAAATTTATTGAATATAATAAAAAATGATGAGGTAAATAAAGACAAATTTTATATCGAATCAAAACTTGTAGTAAGAAGCTCTGTAAAAAAGTTAGAATAGAATTATTAATCTAAAAATAATAATATATTTATAAATTTATGTAGTATAAAAAATAATTCATATAAAAGGAGTAATATACTTGATTTTATATGAATTTTTAGTTCTCATATAAGTAAATTATTTTAAAAAAATTGTTAACGTTAACAAAAAAGTGTTGCATTATTTTATAAGAGGTATTATAATAATGTTAAGCAATTGATATTTATTTATCAAACTATGTTCACGTTAACAATTAAATTTAACTTAAATTGTTAACGTGAACAAACTAAGAAAGAAGGATTTAGTATGAAAAAATTTATGGATGAAAATTTTTTATTAAGTAATGAGACAGCAGAAAAGTTATATCATGAGTATTCTGAAAAAATGCCAATTATAGATTATCACTGTCACATTAATCAAAAAGAGATTTTAGAAAATAAACAATTTGCTAATATAACTCAAGTATGGCTTTATGGTGACCATTACAAATGGAGACAAATGAGAACTTATGGAATAGATGAAAAGTATATTACTGGAGATGGAAGTGATTATGAAAAGTTTTTAGCTTGGGCAAAAACAATTTCAGTTGCTATAGGAAATCCTTTATATCACTGGACACATTTAGAACTAAAAAGATTTTTTGGTGTAAATGAAGTCTTAAATGAAAAGACTGCTCCAGCTATATGGGAAAAAGTAAATAAAATGCTTAACACTGACGGATTTAAAGTAAGAGAACTTATTAAAAAGTCTAATGTTAAAGTTATTTGTACAACTGATGATCCAGTTGATTCTCTTGAAGATCACATAGCAATTAAAGAAGATAAGAGTTTTGATGTAAAAGTTTTACCAACTTTTAGACCTGATAAAGCTTTAGGAGTAAATAAAGAAACTTATAAAGAATGGTTCAATAAATTAGAAAAAACTGTTGATGGAAAAATAAATACTTATGATGAGTATTTAGATGCATTAAAGAAAAGAGTTGAGTTCTTCCATGAAGTCGGGTGCAGAGTTTCAGACAATGCATTAGATTTTGTACCAGTTGGAAATACTACAATTGAAGAAGTTAGAAAAATATTTAATAAAGTATTAATAGATGGACAAGTATCATTTGAAGATGAGAACAAATTCAGAGTATTTACATTAAAATATTTAGGTAAATTATATAATGATTTAAATTGGACAATGCAATTACACATGAATTGTGTAAGAGATAACAATAGTAAAAGGTTTGAAACTTTAGGACCTGATACTGGATTTGATTCTCTTAATGATACAGAAGTCGCGATTCCACTTTCAAGATTACTAGATGCCTTAAATGTAGAAGACGCTCTTCCAAAAACTATTATTTATAGCTTAAATGCAAATGATAATGCAACTATTGGAACATTAATAGGATGTTTCCAAGGAGATAATATAAAAGGTAAAATTCAATTTGGATCAGCTTGGTGGTTTAATGATCATAAGCTTGGAATGGAAGAACAAATTAAATCATTAGCTAACTTAGGTCTTTTAAGTGCATTTGTAGGAATGCTTACAGATTCAAGAAGTTTCTTATCTTATACAAGACATGAATATTTTAGAAGAATTCTATGTAATGTAATTGGAGAATGGGTTGAAAATGGTGAATTACCTAATGATACTGAAGCACTAGGACAAATTGTATCAGATATAAGCTATAACAATGCAGAAAAATATTTTCAATTTTAATAAATATTTTATGAAATAGCGGCATTGTTAATAGTATATTGGGAAATAAAACAAAATAATTTTAAAGAAATATAAAATTTGGAGGAATAATTAATGAAACTAACTAAAGAATTATACAAAGAATTTAAGACTTATCCTGAAAAAGTTATTCAATTTGGAGAAGGAAATTTTTTAAGAGCATTTGTGGATTGGCAAATAGATAAGATGAATGATGAAGCAGATTTTAATGGAAGTGTTGTTATTGTTCAACCATTAGAAAATGGACTAGTTGACATGTTAAATGAACAAGATGGACTTTATACTCTTTATCTTCAAGGAATACAAAACGGAGAAGCTGTAAAAACTCACAAAATTATTAATAGCGTAAGCAGAGGAGTTAATCCTTATAGAGATTATAGTGAATATTTAAAACTTGGAGAAAATCCTGAAATAAGATTTATAGTTTCAAATACTACTGAAGCTGGAATTGCTTTTGATGAAAATGATAAATTAAACGAAGGATGCCAAAAGAGTTATCCAGGAAAATTAACAGCTCTTTTATATCACAGATTCGTAACGTTTAGTGGAGCTAGTGATAAAGGAGTAATAATAATACCTTGTGAACTTATAGATAGAAATGGTGAAAAACTTAAAGAAATAGTATTGAAGTATGCAGAAATATGGAATTTAGGACAAGACTTTGTCAATTGGCTTAATAAAGATAATATATTCTGTTGTAGTTTAGTAGATAGAATAGTTCCAGGATATCCAAGAGACACAATTGATGAAGTTAGAGCCGAACTTGGTTACGATGATAACTTAGTAGACGTAGGCGAAGTATTCCACTTATGGGTAATTGAAGGACCACAATCAATAAAGAATGAATTACCAATAGAAAAAGCAGGTCTTAATGTAAAAGTTGTTAATGATATGACACCTTACAGAACAAATAAAGTTAGAATATTAAATGGACCTCATACAGCAATGGTACCAGTAGCATATCTTTATGGATTAGAAACTGTAGGAGAATCTGTAGACCATGAAGTTATAGGAAAATATGTTCATGATGTAATCTATGATGAAATTATAGAAACACTAGACCTTCCTCATAAAGAATTAGTTGAATTTGCTGATGCAATTATTGAAAGATTTCAAAATCCATATGTTACTCATTACTTAATGAGTATTGCATTAAACTCAATGTCTAAGTATAAGACAAGAGATTTACCAAGTTTAACAGAATATTTAAAGAGAAAAGGAGAACTTCCTAAGAAATTAGTATTCTCACTTGCAGCTTTAATTGAATTTTATAAAGGTAAACGAGGAACTGAGAATATAGAATTATCTGATGATGAAGATATATTAGAGTTATATAAAAGTCTATGGTCTAATTTTGATGGAACTAAAGACGGATTAAATAAGATTGTAATTTCAGTTCTTGGATACGAAAAAAATTGGGGTATGAATTTAAATGATATTCCAAACTTAACAAATGAAGTAACTAAGTATTTACAAGAAATTGAAAGCTTGGGAATGAAAGAAGCTGTTAAAATAGTTCTTTAGTAACATAAAGTGAAGCCTAGATTTCAGAGGGAGTTTTTAGCTCCCGCTGAAGCTAGACATCAGATAGAACACATACTAATGAATTACTTAATATATATACGCAAACTATAAAATATAACTTAAATGTATGAGTTTAAGTTAATAATTAGGAGGAAAAGCAAATGAATTTTGATGAAAATTGTTTTTATTGTGCAAAGAGTGAAAATCTTGATTCTCAAATGATTAAAATTTGTGATTTGAACGTATCAACAGTATATTTATTTAAAGAACAAACTTATAAAGGTAGATGTAATGTAGTTTTTAAGGAACATAAAAGTCAAATTACAGATTTAACAGAAGGGGAAGCATCAGCCTTTATAAATGATATTAGAAAAGTAGCAAAAGCAATACAAAAAGCTTTTAATCCAGGTAAGATAAATTATGGAGCATATGCAGATACAATGAAACATCTTCATTTTCATGTAGTACCTAAATATGAAGGTGGTCCATCTTGGGGAACAACTTTTGAAATGAATCCAGGTAAAGTTTTATTAAATGACGAAGAATACAGTGAATTAATAGCTAAGATAAACAACAATTTATAATGCTTAAGTTTTCTCTAGTAAATAGTTAACTTAAATATTAAGAAAATTTTATATTAGAGAAATTTTAATATACAAAACAGATAAAAGATGTAAATTATATAAACAGGAGGAATAAAAATGAAAGATTCAATCAAAAAGGTTGAAAGTAATGAGGCGTCAACGACTGATACTTCTAAAAATGTTAAATTAACCCTAAAAGAAAAGGTATCATATGGTTTTGGTGATTTTGGTAATGGATTTATGTTTGACTTAGGGCAAGCATATCTCACAAAATTCTTTATTGATGTATGTGGAATAGGTGCAGCGGCAGTTGGAGGTATTTTTGCATTCACAAAAATATTTGACGCTTTTATGGACCCAATTGCTGGATCAACAATAGATGGTAGAAAGAACATTGGTAAAGCTGGTAAGTTTAGACCAGTCATGATGATTGCAAGTATAATTCTTGCTATACTTACAGTTGTTACATTTACCATGACTGATGTGGCAATGTCAACTAAGATTATATATGCATATGCTACATATATGTGTTGGGGCCTTGTATATTCATTCACTAATATTCCTTATGGATCATTAGCATCTGTTATGACAAGAGATGTTGAAGATAGAAGTCAATTAGCAACATTTAGACAAGCCGGTTCTTTAGGTGCACAATTAATTACAGGTGTAGCTTTTGTTCCATTACTTATGTGTTTTTCAAACCCTAGAGTAGGTTATCCAATAGCTGCTGGAGTTATGGCTATTATTGGAGTTATTTCATTCTACATATGTTTTAGAAATACTAAAGAACATGTAAAAGTTAACAGAACAGGAAAATCAGAAAAAGCAAGTTTTAAAGATTATGGAAAAGTTGTATTCACAAACAGACCGCTATTATGTTTAATTCTTATGACTGTATTTACAATATCTGCAATGAATACAAATAATCAAATGATGATATTCTTTTGCCAATATAACTTAGGAAGTATTGGATTCCAACCTATTATAAATTTCATAATGATTGGTTGTTCTGTTGTAGGAATTTCTTTAATACCAAAGCTTGTTAAAAAGTTTGGTAAAAAGAGAACTGCAATGGGTGGATTCATAGTAGGTGCTATTGCTAATGGATTGAACTTTATAATACCAACAAACTTTTATTCATTTGTAGTACTTGTTACTATTGGATATGTAGCTTTAGCTATTCCAAATGGAGTTACTTGGGCATTCGTTTCAGATGCTATAGATTATGGTGAATGGCATACTGGAATAAGAAAAGAAGGAATTACTTATGCTGCATTTAATTTTTCAAGAAAGATTGCTCAATCTCTAGCTGCTATTGTTAGTGCAGGAGTATTGGGATTAACAGGATATGTAGCAAATTCACAACAAAGTGCAACAACTCTACTTGGAATAAAAGGTGCGATGACAATATACCCAGCATTCGCATTAGCTGTTGCAGCTATCGTAGTTGGCTTATTATATAACTTACCAGATGATAAGTACAGAAAGATAGCAAAAGATCTAGAAGAAGGAAAATGGGAAAAAGGTATAATAGAATAGAAAATAATATGAGATAGAAGATTGTTTTCATATTAAAATGGAAATAAAGCACTATTAGCTTATCAGATAAGTTAATAATGCTTTATTTCTATTTATGGATATATATATATTCATAGTACAAGGTACAACTTCTATAGATATTCATGGTACCTAAATATGAAGGCGGTTAATCTTGGGGAACACCCTTTGAAATGAATTCAGGTAAGATTTTATTAAATGATGAAGAGTACAATTAATTAATAGCTAAGATAAGTAGTAATTTATAATATTTAAAATTTTCACTAATAAAAGTTAATTTATAAAATAAAAAATTCTTAGTAAAAAATGTAGAATAGAAAAATAATGTTACATAAATATTTATATAGCATTATCAGTTTATAAAAGAAGTTAAAACGGCTATAATTTTAAATTAACTTTGAAAATAAAAATGAAATTTATAGAAAAGAGTCTGACAACGTTAACAAAAGGTATTGCAATATTTAAAAAAGGGTATTATAATAAAAACTAATAAAGAATAACTAAAATTTTTACGGAAAGATATAATTATCTCCTATTGTTAACGTGAACAATAGTTAACTATTAACTTATTAAATTAAAAATGAGGTGCAAACATGAGAAGAGAAGAAGTATTGAAAAGTATAAAAGAAGCTGGAGTTGTTGCAGTAATTAGAGGAGAATCTAAAGAAGAAGCTATAAAAACAGTAGAAGCTGTTAAAAATGGTGGAATAAAAATAATGGAACTTACAATGACAGTTCCAAATCCAGTAGAAGTAATAAGAGAAGTTTCTGAAAAATATAAAGGAACTGATATAGTAGTTGGAGCTGGAACAGTTTTAGATCCAGAAACAGCTAGAGCATGTATATTAGCAGGAGCTCAATTTATAGTAAGTCCATACTTAGATATCGAAACAATAAAACTTTGTAATAGATATAAAGTTGCAGTTATGCCAGGAATAATGTCAGTTAAAGATGCGGTAACAGCATTTGAATATGGTGTTGATATTGCTAAAATATTCCCAGCTAATCTTTATGGACCATCAGTAATTAAATCATTTATGGGACCTCTTCCACAAGGAGAATTTATGCCAACAGGCGGAGTTACAATTGCAAACTTACATGAATGGATCGAAGCTGGAGCTGTTGC
The DNA here is from genome assembly GCA_003129525.1 of Clostridium beijerinckii. Classification (NCBI taxonomy): domain Bacteria; kingdom Bacillati; phylum Bacillota; class Clostridia; order Eubacteriales; family Clostridiaceae; genus Clostridium; species Clostridium beijerinckii. The sequence goes on from CP029329.1 coordinate 2,990,545, forward strand.
TGTTGGAACAGGTGGTGATTTAACTAAGGGCGTTGCAACTGGAGACTATGCGTTAGTAGAAAAAACTGCTAAAGAATTTGTTGAAGCATTTAGAAAAGTGAAGGAGAAGAAGTAGGATAGATGTTGTAACATATTAAAATTGCTAAGAAAAATGGAATCTTAGTGTCTTTTTATCTGGATATTTAGAAAGTTTACCATTAAAAGAAATTGGAGAATATGCAAATGGTGTTGGAGTCATGGCGACATTAGTTAAAGGTGATATGGAATAATATCTATATTATGATTAATTAATGGAATTTATAGAAAAGCAAGGAACAAAAAGATAGTTAAAGGCATTTGTTTGAAAAATTAAAATTAAGTTGAGTATATTCTATCTCTAAATTGAATGCAAAACAAAATATAAATATTTTAAATCAATGTACTAACTATCTTATTATTCCAAAGTTTATTATAAATCAAATAACTAAAAACTAAGGTTTAATTGTTTTAAAAATTGTTCACGTGTGCAGAGGTCGATAAACACTTGACGATGTAAGATAAATAGTTATGAAATATGGTGCATCGCGAATTGTATATTGAAATAACACAAAATAATTTTAAAGAAATATAAAATTTGGAGGAATAATTAATGAAACTAACTAAAGAATTTAAGACTTATCCTGAAAAAGTTATTCAATTTGGAGAAGGAAATTTTTTGAGAGCATTTGTTGATTGGCAAATAGATAAGATGAATGATGAAGCAGATTTTAATGGAAGTGTTGTTATTGTTCAACCATTAGAAAATGGACTAGTTCATATGTTAAATGAACAAGATGGACTTTATACTCTTTATCTTCAAGGAATATGATGATGAAGATATATTAGAGTTATATAAAAGTCTATGGTCTAATTTTGGTGGAACTAAAGACGGATTAAATAAGATTGTAATTTCAATTCTTGGATACGAAAAAAATTGGGATATGAACTTAAATGATATTCCAAACTTAACAGATGAAGTAACTAAATATTTAGAACAAATTGAAAGCTTAGGAATGAAAGAAGCTATTAAAATAGTTCTTTAATATAAAAAAATAATGCTCATAATTAAAATCCATATAAAATTTCTATGTGATTTTTCGAAGATTCTAATGTTAAAAAATCACATAGAAACTCTAAATTAAGTAGTTAACAAAAAAACAATAATTTAATGGAAGTAGGGAAGAACTCAATGAAAGAGATTCTAAAAATAAATGAAAAAGATAATGTGGTAGTAGCACTTAAGGATTTGTCAAAAAATGAAATAATAGAAATAGATAATAAAAAAATAGAAATCACAGAAGATGTAAAAAGAGGACATAAAATTGCTATAAATAGCATCGCAATTAACGAAAATATAATTAAATATGGATATCCAATAGGTCATGCTACAAAGGACATTAAATTAGGTGAGTGGGTTCATACTCATAATATTAAAACTAATTTAGATGGAATAAAAGACTATACATTTAGTCAAGAACTACTAGAGTGTCCTTCAGAGAATAAGAATATAACATTTCAAGGATATGAAAGAGAAAATGGTAATGTAGGTATAAGAAATGAACTATGGATAGTTCCAACTGTAGGCTGTGTTAATGGAATTGGTGACAACATTATAGAGAAATTTAAAGAAGAAGTTAAACCAGTAGGTTTAGATGGAATTGAAGTGTTTAAACATAATTATGGTTGCTCACAACTTGGAGACGATCACGCTAACACAAGAACAATACTTGGAAATTTAGTAAAGCATCCTAATGCTGGAGGCGTATTAGTACTTGGACTTGGATGTGAAAATAATACAATGGTTGATTTTATAAAATCATTAGGAGATTATGATAAAACAAGAATTAAATTCTTAGTTTCACAAGAAGTTTCAGATGAAGTACAAGAAGGCGTTAACATCTTGAAAGAGCTTTATGAGAATATGAAAGATGATAAAAGAGTAGCTGTTCCTTTATCAAAATTAAAAGTTGGATTAAAATGTGGTGGTTCTGACGGGCTTTCAGGAATAACTGCAAATCCACTTGTAGGTAGTTTTTCTGATTTTCTAGTAGCTCAAGGGGGTACTACAATTCTTACTGAAGTGCCAGAAATGTTTGGAGCAGAAACAATACTTATGAATAGAGCACAAGATAAAGAGACTTTTGATAAAACTGTACATTTGATTAATGATTTTAAAGAATATTTTATGGCATATGATCAACCAATATATGAAAATCCATCACCAGGAAATAAAGCTGGTGGGATAACAACTCTTGAAGATAAGTCACTAGGATGTACACAGAAATCAGGAAATGCAACTGTTATAGATGTACTTGAGTATGGAGAAACTTTAAAGACTAGTGGATTAAATTTATTAAGTGGACCAGGTAATGACTTGGTAGCGGCATCTGCACTTGCAGCAGCAGGATGCCATATGGTATTATTCACAACAGGAAGAGGAACTCCATTTGGTACTTTTGTTCCTACAATTAAAATATCAACGAATACAGCACTTTATAAATTAAAACCTCATTGGATGGATTTTAATGCAGGATGCTTAGTTGAAGATAAAAGTTTAGAAAAAGTAACAGAAAACTTGTTAGAATATATACTTGAAGTTTCAAATGGGAAGTTTGTAAACAATGAAATTAATAAATTTAAAGAACTTGCAATTCTTAAAAAAGGTGTTACATTATAAAAATTATACTTATTGATATGTCCAGCTGAAATGAAGGTATATTTTCATAATATAAGTATAACTTAGATAGTGTACATTTATATAATAAAACACTCACAAGATACTACTAAAATCAATAAAAGTTGATTTTAGTAGTATTTTTCTGAATAAGGCTAAAATAATACCTTTAGTGTCTATATTTTTTAACAATTATAAATAGTGATATTACAAGTCACTGTTATATTATACCTTGTATATATATCCCACAATAGAAATAAGGAGGCTTGCTTTGTGAAGTGTTACATCAAAATCTTCAGTAACGGTCACAAATGCATGCTTCCTTATTTCGGCAGGTTATACCAATAAGTACGGTATTTATATGTAAAATTAATTTGCTTGATAGGGTTGTTAATATTATAATCTTTATGTACATGACATATATTAACTAAAAAATCAAAATAAATCAATAATTGAATGGAAATGAGTTAATTGCCAGAGAATATGACATGAGAGAGGAAAAAGTTATGAAAAAACCTATAAAGAGAGTAGCAACTATACACGATTTATGTGGGGTTGGAAAAGCAGCTTTAACAAATGTGATTCCAGTTTTATCTACATTAGGAATAGAAGTGTGCCCTATACCAACTATGATTTTAACTACACATACTGGAGGATTTAAGCCAAATGTAATCAAACTAGATGGATATATAGGCAATGCGTTTAACCATTATAGAGATATAGAAATAAATTTCGAAGGAATATTTATTGGATATTTAGGAAGTAGTACGAATATAGAAGAAACTTTAAATTTATTACAATCTGCAAAAAAAAATTGTTCACTAGTTGTGTTGGACCCGATTTTTGCGGATCATGGCAAGTACTACAGTAATTTTGATAAGAATTACTCAGATAGTTTAAAGGAATTAATAAGATATTCTCATATAATAACACCAAATTTTACAGAAGCATGCATTTTAGCAGAAGAAAAAATTATAAGTGAAGCAAGTGAAGAAGAATTATTGATAATTTCTAGAAAGCTATATAATTTAGGCTGTAAAGATGTTGTTATTACAAGTGTTCCACTTACAGATAAAAATAGAATTGGAACAACTATATATGATGGAGAAAAAGATTCTATTGAAATTATTATTTGTGATAGACTTGAAAAATCTTACCCGGGAACAGGAGACATATTTACATCTGTATTAATTGGAATGATGCTCAATGAAAATTCATTGAGTGAAAGTGTAAAAAAATCATGCGAGTTTGCAGAAATATGTATGCTAGAAAGTAATAAATATGATTACCCAACAAAGGAGGGCGTTCTTCTTGAAAGGGTATTGAAACATTTAAATAAGTTATAAACAACCAAAAGAAATGAAAAACAAGCATATATAATCTAAAAAAAATTAAAATAAATTAAAATAATGAATTATTTTGAATGAAAATGGTTGATTTTTTTTGGAAGATAAGTTATTATAATATCATAGGAGTGGTGATAATGTTTACAGAAGAAAGATTTAATATCATTCTTCAAGAATTGAAGAAAAAAGGAATAGTATCAGTTACTGACTTAGTTAAAATGTTAGATTCTTCAGAATCTACAATTAGAAGAGATTTAAATTCACTAGATAAGAAAGGTCTTTTAAAGAAAATTCATGGAGGTGCAATTTCAATTGACGAAAGTTCATCTAAACATGACTATATGGTTGATGTTAGACAATCTCTAAATGTAGATGAAAAGTATGAGACAGCAAAACACGCAGCTTCATTAATTGAAGATGGAGATGTAATCTACATAGATGCAGGTACAACTACTGAAGTGTTAATAGAGTTTATAAAAGCTGAAGATATAATAGCTGTTACAAATGGAATAGTTCATGCTAAAAAACTATTAGAAAAAGGTTTTAGAACTTTTATCTTAGGTGGAGAAGTGAAAGTTTCTACTGAAGCAATTATTGGAAGTAATACAGTTGAAGAACTTAAAAAATACAATTTTTCAAAAGGTTTTTTTGGGGTTAATGGAGTAAGCAACAAAAATGGTTACACGACTCCAGATGTAAATGAAGCTATGGTAAAATCTCAAGCAATGAAAATGTGCAAGCAATCATTTGTATTAGCAGATACGTCAAAATTAGAAAAGGTTAGTTTTGCAACTTTTGGAGCAATAGCAGATGCAACGCTCATAACAACTAAAATAGATGATAAAAATATTAGTTATGATACTAATGTAATAGAGGTGGTAAAAAATGATTAATACGATAACCCTTAATCCTTCTTTAGATTATATTGTTAAGGTTGATTCTTTTAAAGTTGATTCTTTAAATAGAACTGAAGAAGAACGAATTTATGCAGGTGGAAAAGGCATAAATGTATCTATAGTTCTTAAAAACTTGGGTGTACATAACACCGCACTTGGTTATGTTGCTGGATTCACTGGAGATGAAATATTAAGACAAATTGAAAATCATGGAGTAAATTGTGATTTTGTAAAATTAGAAAATGGATTTTCTAGGATAAACGTAAAACTTAAAAGTGATGGGGAAACAGAAATTAATGGCTCTGGTCCTGAAATTACAGAAGAAGATTTGAAAATATTATATAAAAAGCTTTCTCGTTTGACGAAAGGCGATTACTTAATATTATCAGGAAGTATACCAGGAAGCGTTCCAGATGATATCTATGAAAGTATTATGAATAGTTTATTAGATATGGGCGTGGAATTTATAGTTGATGCAACTAAAGAATTGTTAATGAAGGTACTAAAATACAAACCATTTTTAATAAAACCAAATCATCATGAACTTGCAGAGATGTTCGATGTTGAATTAAAAGATGATGAAGACATAATTAAATATGGTAAAAAGCTTCAGGAAATGGGAGCAAAAAATGTTCTTATTTCAATGGCTGGGGATGGAGCTATTCTCTTACCACAAAATGGTGAGGCTATAAAAAGAGAAGTTCCAAAAGGGATTCTTAAAAATTCTGTCGGTGCTGGAGATTCAATGGTAGCAGGTTTCTTATGTGGATATCTTAAAAATAAAGATATAGATGAAGCATTTAAGATGGGAATTGCGACTGGTAGTGCAAGTGCATTTTCAGACGAACTAGCAACAAAACAAGAGGTATATGAGTTATTAAAACAAATTTAAATATAGTTTTGCATAGAATTTAAATTATGAATTAATATTTAGTATATTCAAATTATATTTAACATTAAATAAAATGAAAATTAACTTCAGAGGGAGTTTTTATCTTCCTTTGAAGATTAGAATAAATTTATTATATATATCTTAACATCTAATGTAAACGTTAATAATGAAAAGACAATAAAATCTTTTCAATTAAATTATAATGAAATTATATTTTTAAATTTTGAGGAGGGCCAAAAATGAAAATTGTAGATTTATTACAAAAACAGGGTATCAATTTAAATTTTAATCCTAGTACAAAAGAACAATGCATTAATGAATTAGTGGACTTGATGGATAAGACAGGAAACTTAAATGATAAAGAACAATATAAAAAGGCAATATTAGCTAGAGAAGAATTAAGTACAACAGGTATTGGTGATGGTATAGCAATTCCTCATGGAAAAACTAGTGCAGTTAAAAAACCAGCGCTTGCAGCAGCAATTTGCAAGGATGGTGTTGATTATGACTCATTAGATGGTGCACCTGCAAAGCTTTTCTTTATGATTGCAGTACCAGATAATAACGATAATTTACATTTAGAGGTTTTAGCAAGATTATCTACTATATTAATGGATGAAAAATTTAGGACAAGTTTAATTAATTGTTCCGATAAAGATCAATTTTTAAAATTAATAGATAAGAAGGAAATTGAAAAATTTCCAGAAGAAGTTAAGGAGGGTATTGAAATGAGTAATAATGGGTACAAAGTATTAGCAGTAACTGCCTGTCCTACAGGAATCGCACATACTTATATGGCAGCAGAGAGCCTTGAAATTAAGGGCAAGGAACTGGGTGTTTCAATAAAGGTTGAAACTAATGGTTCTGGAGGAGCTAAAAATGTTTTAACTAGAGAAGAAATTGCAAATGCTGAATGTATAATTATAGCAGCAGATAAAAATGTTGAAATGGCTAGATTTGATGGGAAAAGAGTTATTAAGACTAAGGTTGCAGATGGAATTCATAAGGCTACTGAACTAATAGAGAAGGCAACAAGTGGAAATGTTCCTATTTATAATCATGAAGGTAGTCGTGATAATTCAAGTTCAGATATGGAAGGTGAAGGAATAGGTCGTCAAATTTATAAACATCTTATGAATGGTGTATCTCATATGTTACCATTCGTTATAGGTGGAGGTATACTTATAGCTTTAGCATTCTTATTTGATGATTATAGCATTAAGCCATCAAACTTTGGTATGAATACACCATTTGCAGCATTCTTAAAAACAATTGGAGGCGCTGCTTTTGGATTTATGTTACCTATATTAGCAGGTTATATTGCTATGAGTATAGCTGATAGACCAGGACTCGCAGTTGGTTTTGTTGGTGGAGCTATTGCAAGCGCAGGTACAACTTATGCAAGTTGTTTTGATTCTAAGATAGCAGTAGTTAGTGGCGGTTTCTTAGGTGCTTTATTTGCTGGTTTTCTTGCAGGTTATATAGTTTTAGGGTTAAAGAAACTTTGTAATGCACTGCCAGATAGTTTAGAAGGAATAAAACCAACATTAATCTATCCGTTATTCGGAATATTAATAATCGGTGGCGTAATGGTAATTGTTAATCCATTCTTTGGAGCAATAAACAATGGACTTACAGGTGCTCTTAATTCAATGGGTGGAACTAGTAAGGTTCTTCTTGGAATAGTTGTTGCAGGTATGATGGCAATAGATATGGGTGGTCCATTCAACAAGGCTGCTTATGTATTTGGTACAGCATCACTTGCTACTGGAAATGAAAGTGGTTTTGCAATAATGGCAGCAGTAATGGCTGGTGGTATGGTTCCACCACTTGCAATTGCATTATGTACAACATTCTTTGGTAATAGATTTACTGAAAATGAAAGAAAATCAGGTATAACAAATTATATAATGGGATTATCATTCATAACTGAAGGTGCAATACCTTTCGCAGCAGCAGATCCAATAAGAGTAATACCTTCATGCATAGTTGGTTCAGCTACAGCAGGAGCTCTTTCAATGTTATTTAATTCTACATTAATGGCACCACATGGTGGAATATTTGTTGTTCCAGTTATAGGAAATCCATTTGGTTATCTTGTTGCATTAGCTGTAGGTTCTGTAGTTGGTATGTTGCTTATGGCTATATTAAAGAAACCATTAAAAAAATAATATTTTTTAAAGTTGAACAAGCTAAGGTATGATTAAATACTTTAGGAGAAGTCATTACAGAAGTAACTAATTAAGAATATTAACATTATTCCATGTGGACTAAATGAGTTAAAAACAAATATACTATAAATAAAGATGTACAAGTTTCCTCCACCAAAGGCATCATTTACTGGTGCAAAACAAATATACTATAAATAAAGATGTACCCTAAGATGATTTTAAGTCATTTAGAGGTGCATCTTTATTATATGTGGCTGAATTGCATATTAATTAAATAGTTTAGAGGGGATGGAATTAACTTCCTGTACACGTTATTTTTTTTATGATAATATATTAAGTAAAGGTTATCATAATTGACATACAAATGACAAAACTCAATGATAGTATATTAATTAAAGAGGTGTTTAATATCATGGTAAAAGAAAATGAAGAATTAGAAGTTGTAAAAAAAATTACAAAAAAAGATAAAAAAATATTAAACAGAGCCGTAGATGGTATAAAAGGATGGAAATTTAATGCTATAGAAGTATTTACTAATGGCATGGGAGATTATTATTTTATATGTAAAGTAAAAACAATAATAGAAAATCTGCAAATGAAAATGGCTAGAGTATACATTAAAATTCAAGAAGATAACAAACCAAGATTATTAAGTATAGAAGAGATAGCATAAGAAAAATTATATAGATATACTAGAATTTATGTTTAATTTTATTTTATTTTAGATTAGAAATGATAATTAATGTCCATAATATTGATTAAGAAATAAATTTAGTAAACACAAAAATGATAAGGTTTACTATAGTCATAAAATTGTAATTTTTTTAGTACTAAAATCACAAGAACTCAATTGTATTATATTAAAGTAAAAGGAAGTGAGAATAATGGGAAATATAATTAAAATTAACATGTATGTAGAAATGAAAAGAAAAAACAACAATAAATTAAAATTAGAAACTGTAGAAGAAGCTATTTTAAAATACAATGATTGGATAAAAAAGACCAACAGAGAGGATAAAATAGAGAACTATGAGAGATTTTTGCAGGCTCAATAATTATTTTTAGAGGTAGGTTACACTTTAATGTATAATCTACCTCATTTTTTATTTCTTTTAAAATCATTAGATAATTATAATAATGATTATCTTTTTTACAATTTAAAATTCTGATACATAGTTATAAATAGGTAGTCCACTAGTATAGATATCTTTATTTATGATGATAATAATGTCAAATAAAAAAAGAGGATGAAAATTTATAATGAAGATATTAAGAAAAATATTAATAATAATAATTACTATTATATAAATACTTAGAAATGAAAAGGTTGATCGTTTGTTATTAAATATAGTGGATGTAAGACATGCACAAGAAGTCATTAATTTATATAAATAATTATAGGTAGTAATTTAATACTACCTATTTTCTTAAATATTGGGAATAAGGGGAACTTATTCATTAAATATTATTGACGAGAACTTAATATATTATACAAATAAATAAAAAAAGATTTATTTGTATAAAAAAGTATTTAAAAAGCGAGAATTAATTTTAATTACATCTTATATTTATGTAACATATGATACATAAATATAAGAATAAGTATAGTATGATTTTAGTATAGAAATAAGATACTAAGAAGAAAGCTTAAATATTCTATTCGCCAGAAAAACGTCAAAAAGATTTAGAATATTTTAAAGTATTTTATATAACATAAATAATAGTTATTTTTAATAAATGGTTTAACAACAATATTTTAATAGATTTTAAATTAGGAGGAGATACAATGAGTTTATATTTAGGAAAAGTACATTATTGGTTATTTAATAAAATTTTATGGTTTGAAGGATTAGAAAATGAAATAATTGCTCTAGGAAAAAATGAAGGATTAGATATAGATAATTTGTCAAAGGAGATTAATGATAAATATGGAGAACAAACTCCAAAACTTCCATTAGAGGAAATGATTGATACAACTAATATTCATGGATGGCTACAAGAAAAAATAAATTCTGCTGAAGGAAGAATGGCTGCATGGACAACTAAAGTTCTTAACAACAATAGTAAAGCTACTTTAAAAATGGAGAATGTTTACACTAATCAAGGAATAAAAGCAGCTCAAGAAGTAAAACAAAATGGTAATGAAATTACAACAGCTGTAGATATATTTAATAGTATAAATGATTATATATTAGATGGAATGCCATGCGATAGAGTTAATGAAGTCATTACATCAGAAGAAAATATAGTAGAGTGGAAGAGACGAGTTTGTGTTCATGAACATATATGGAATAAGGAACAAGGAGATGTTGGTTACTTTTATAAATTAAGAGACTTATGGATAAAATCTTTTGTAAGTGAAATTAATTCAAATTTCGAATACATTGAAAGAGAAGACAGTATAAAAGCAATAATAAGAAAATGAAAAAATATAAATATAAAAATTGAATAAATAATAAGAAAAGTGCATAAAAATATGTTGGTTTAATGGAATTTATTTATAAAATACTTTTATAAGTAGGAGGAAAAATATGAATACTATAGATTTAATGATGGAAGAACATAAGTATATTAAGCGTATGTTAGTTGTTGTAAGAAAAGCATGTTTTAAAGTAGTTGAAGGTGAAGATATAAATTATGAAGATTTTAATTCAATGATAGGTTTTATTAGAAACTTTGCAGATTCACATCATCATAAAAAGGAAGAAGTAATGCTTTTTAATAAAATGGTAGATGAAATAGGAGAAACAGCAGAAAAAGTTATAAAACATGGGATGCTCGTAGAACATGACCTTGGAAGATTTTATATAAAGAGCCTTGAAGAAGCCTTGGAAAATTATCAAAGTGGCAACAAAGAAGCTATATTAGATGTAATTTCAAATGCTATTTCTTATACACATTTATTAGAAAGGCATATTGACAAAGAGGATAAAGTTATATATAAATTCGCACAGAGGGAATTAAATGAAGATAGTTTAAAAAATATAGACAATGAATGTTTTGAATTTGAAAATACCAATTCTAATGTAAAAGAAGAAAACATATATATATTAGAGAGATTAGAAACAAAATATAATTAAATAAAATGTTAGAAAGATGAACGTAATGTTTGTTCTATTTATTTAGAATAAATATTACGTTCATTTTTATTCTCTAAATTAGTTAAATAGATAATATTAGAAATAAAATTGTAAATAAACTAGTAGAAAGACATTACTTTAAAAATATAGAAAGTTGATTAAATTAAAAAAGTGAAAAAATACATATGAATGATATTTTAAGATAATATATCTTAGTTATTTAGGAAGAGATGAATAACTAAGATACATATAGTGAATAATATTAATGCAAAAATAATAAGCCAAAATATTTTAGATAAGAAAGATAATGAGGTAAATATGATGAGAAAAATGAAAACTATGGATGGTAATACGGCTGCTGCATATATATCTTATGCATTCACAGAAGTAGCAGTGATTTTCCCAATAACCCCTTCATCTCCAATGGCAGAACACGTTGATGAATGGGTTTCACAAGGTAAGAAAAACATTTTTGGTCAACCAGTAAAAGTTGTTGAAATGCAATCAGAAGCTGGAGCTGCAGGTGCACTTCATGGATCCCTTCAAGCAGGTGCACTTACAAGTACTTATACGGCATCACAAGGATTATTACTTATGATACCTAACATGTATAAGATAGCAGGAGAACTACTTCCATGTGTTATACATGTGGCAGCTCGTGCACTTACAACGTCATCATTAAATATATTTGGAGACCATCAAGATGTTATGGCTGCAAGGCAAACTGGATTTGCAATACTTGCAGAAGCATCTGTTCAAGAAGTCATGGATTTAAGTGGAGTTGCACATTTAGCAACATTAAAATCAAGAATGCCATTTATGAATTTCTTCGATGGATTTAGAACTTCACATGAAATACAAAAAATAGAAGTAATTGAACAAGAAGAACTTGCTAAACTAGTAGATTACAAAGCTATTGATGATTTTAGAAAAAGAGCATTAAATCCAGATCATCCTGTTACAAGGGGAACTGCACAAAACCCAGATATTTATTTCCAAACAAGGGAAGCTGTAAATAAATATTATGATGATATTCCAGAAATTGTTGAAGAATATATGAGTAAAATCACAAAGCTAACAGGTAGAGAATATCATTGTTTTGATTATTATGGAGCACCTGATGCAGATAGAATTATTATTTCTATGGGTTCTGTAAATGATGTTGTAGAAGAAACTGTTGACTACTTAAATGGAAATAAGCAAAAAGTAGGCCTAGTTAAAGTAAGACTGTATAGACCTTTTTCTATGGAAAAATTATTAAAGGTTATTCCTAAAACTGTACAAAAAATTGCTGTTTTAGATAAAACAAAAGAACCAGGCTCCATTGGAGAACCATTATACTTAGACATAGTAAGATCTTTCTTTGGAAAACAAAATGCACCTGTTATTGTGGGAGGAAGATTTGGCCTTGGTTCAAAAGACCCAACTCCAGTTCATATAGCTGCTGTTTTTGATAATTTAATATTAGCTGAGCCAAAGAATAATTTCACAATAGGAATAATTGATGATGTCACAAATACTTCACTTAGACCACTTGATGATATTGATGCAACACCAAAAGGAATTACATCATGTAAGTTCTGGGGACTTGGATCAGATGGTACTGTTGGAGCAAATAAAAGTGCCATTAAGATTATTGGAGATCACACAGATATGTATGCTCAAGGATACTTTGATTATGATTCAAAAAAATCTGGTGGTATAACAGTTTCACATTTAAGATTTGGTACTACATTAATAAAATCACGTTATTTAATTGACAGAGCAGATTTTATTGCATGTCATAATCAATCATATGTTTACAAGTATCATGTACTTAGAGGCTTAAAAAAGAATTCTAAGTTCTTATTAAATACAATTTGGACACCGGAAGAGTTAACTGAAAGGTTGCCAGCATCAATGAAGAGATATATTGCAGTAAATGATATAGAATTTTATACAATAAATGCTGTTAAAATAGCTCAAGATGTTGGACTTGGTGGAAGAATAAATATGATAATGCAAGCTGCATTCTTTAAGATAGCCAATATAATTCCAGTAGAAGATGCTGTTAAGTATTTAAAAGAAGCAGTTGTTTCATCATATGGTAAAAAAGGTGAAAAGATTGTTAATATGAATCATCAAGCCATAGATTCAGGCACACAAGGAATAGTTAAAATTAAAGTTCCAGTTGATTGGAGTACTGCTGAAGATGATAAGCTTGAACACAACGAAGATTATCCAGAGTTTGTAAAAGAAATTGTAAAACCAATGAATAGGCTAGAAGGAGATTCTATGCCAGTTTCAACATTTATTAATGCAGGAATGCAAGACGGTACATTTATGCATGGAACTACAGCATATGAAAAGAGAGGAATAGCTGTAAATGTTCCAGAATGGATACCAGAAAATTGTATACAATGTAATCAATGTGCATTTGTATGTCCACATGCTACAATTAGAGCATTTTTATTAAACGATGAAGAAAAAGCTAAAGCTCCAGAAAGTGTAAAGACACTTGCGCCTAAAGGTCTTAAGAGTGATGAAAATTTATATTTTTCAATTGGAGTTACTCCACTTGATTGTACTGGATGTGGAAATTGTGCACAAATATGTCCAGCACCAGGTAAAGCGTTAGTTATGAAATCACAAGATAGTCAACACGAACAAATAGAAGCTTGGAATTATACAATTGAAAAGGTAATGGCTAAAAATCCATTAAATAAAAATACTCTTAAAGGAAGTCAATTTGAAAGACCATTACTTGAATATAATGGTGCTTGTGCAGGGTGTGGTGAAACACCATATGCAAGACTTGTAACTCAGTTATTTGGAGATAGAATGATGATTGCAAATGCTACAGGATGTTCTTCAATTTGGGCTGCGAGTACACCAGCAAGTGCATACACAATTAATCAACAAGGTCATGGACCAGCATGGGCTAATTCATTATTTGAAGATAATGCTGAATTTGGATATGGAATGTATTTAGGCGTAAAAACTATAAGAGAAAGAGTAGCTCATAATATTTCACTTGCCATTGAAAACGATATTCCGGAAAATACCAAGGAGGTTCTAAAAGATTGGTTAGATCATAAAGATAGTGGAGATGGTACTAGAGATAGAGCAAAGAGATTAATAGAAGTTCTTGAAAATGATAATAGTGAATGGGCTAAAGAGATTTTAAAAGATAAAGAATTCTTTGTTAAGAGATCACAATGGATATTTGGTGGTGATGGTTGGGCTTATGATATTGGATATGGCGGTCTTGATCATGTACTTGCAAGTAATGAAAATGTAAATATATTAGTATTTGATACAGAAATTTATTCCAATACAGGTGGTCAATCTTCAAAATCTACTCCAACAGCTGCAATAGCAAAATTTGCTGCATCTGGTAAGAGAACTAAGAAAAAGGATCTAGGGAGAATGGCAATGACTTATGGATATGTGTATGTTGCTCAAATTTCCATGGGAGCAGATAAAAATCAAACTCTTAAGGCTATAGCAGAAGCAGAAGCATATGATGGACCATCACTAATAATAGCTTACTCTACATGTATCAGCCATGGAATTAAAGTAGGGATGTCTAATTCTCAAGAAGAAGAGAAAAAGGCTGTTGAATGTGGATATTGGCAACTTTATAGATATAATCCTGCACTAAAAGGACAAAAAAATCCATTTACATTGGATTCTAAAGAACCAAAGAGCAATTTCAAAGACTTCTTAATGGGAGAAGTACGATATGCATCACTTGCTAAAGCATTCCCAGAAGAAGCAGATGCATTATTTGAAAAAACTGAAAAAGATGCAATGGAGAGATTAGATATTTATAAAGGATTAGCTAGTCAAGAATAAAATATATAAATTATTTATAAATAGTATATCAACTATATGTTACATAATTGATATACTATTTCTTATTTCTTTTAATAAAAAGTATCTCTTTTAAATCTGTGGATTAGGCTTAGAGGTACAGCATCTATGTTGTACAACTTTTGTGAGGTTTATTAATAAACGCTTCATAAATTAGGCTTTTAAAACATATAATTTTTGTGATATAATCGTCTTTGAAATGAGGTGTTTAAAACTTATGGCAAAGAAAACCAGTAGAAATACAGATATACTAAAAGAAACTAAGAACACAACTCATCCTAAAGTATATTATTTATTAGTAAAACTAGTAAATGAAAATAGGGGAGATTTAGCAGAAGATGTTTTGAAAATAGATTATTTATTGACGTATGCAAATACCTGCATTAAAGATAAGGATTTTAGACAGGCAAAAGATACAATGGAAATGATAAAGAGTAGAATGGATAAGTTAATAGATAATGATGTTAATGTTGAATATTTAATGTGTCTTTATGATGGACTTAAATTTAAGATGAAGTAAAAAACAAAATGTTATATTAAATTATAAAAATACTTAAAATAATTGATTATTTTAAGTATTTTTATAATTTCAAGGAGTATATGTAGGATAAAATATGCTAAATGAAATTTAAAAATTTAGATTATATATATGAAAGTGAAGGACTAATAATTTAATATCATAATATATTTTACCATCAATAATAGCTTGAGCTATATTAATGGTAAAAATATTGATTCTCCTAAAGATAAATCATTGTTTGGTAAGTCATTAATATATACTAAAATTTTAGTTATAGAATTTACATCATATGTATTATAATATTTTTGACATATACTATACCAAGTATCACCAGTTGTTACAAGGTGCATAGTTCCAGTTGTAATAATAGATTCAGGAATGAAAAGCGTAAAGCCACTATTTATATTATCTACATCATTTATTTTATTAATAGATTTTATAAGTTTAAGGCTAGTATTCAAATTACATGTATTTTCATATTTTCTAGCAACTTGAGTTAACGTTTCGCCTGATTTTAATATATAATTAGTACATTTCAAATTATTTAAAAAAATTGATATAGTGATAGTTTTCTTCTCTGTATTTATAGCATTAGAAATATTATTAGATATAGCATAGGTATCACTATTTTTAGTATTATTGTCTATGACATTAGATGAATTTTCTTTAATTATATAGGGCTTCTGCCTAGTTTGCGTGTTATCTAAAAAAATACTACCATTTTTAGATGAATTATCATTTATTTCTGGTATGTTGAAAAATAGAGAGTATGTTAAATATGATGTGATTATAATAAGTAATGATATTAGCAATTTATTTTTCATTTTTCCTTTCCTTTCAATTACATTTTTGTTATTTATGATTGTCATAAAACACGAATAATATTCAAAAAATAGGATTTTTAAACAGCATATAAATTTTACGTGATGATTTTCATACATTTATAGCAGTATAGTCAAAATAGTGCTATAATAAATTAATATTCATTAAGTAATTAATGACTAAATAAATATGTAAAGTGAGAACCATAAATGAGATTTGAAGGTTTAGAAAAAACAATAAATAAGTTAGATAATGATATTGAAGCTTTAAGAAGAGTTAAACAATACTTATCCAATAAAGATGAAATTAACGAAGTTAGTGATTTATTAAATAAGGAAAGACAAGTATATGCAGATGAGCTATATCTAGGTGATGCAGCAGTTTATCCAGAATGTATAGAACTTATAACTGGATTATTAGATAAGGAATTAGGTAAAGAAGATCAATTAGACTTATTAGAAAAGATAAAAGAAATACACGGAAGAAAATCACCAAATGTATCTAAAAAAAGTCATGGACTTAATGCATGGCTTAAATTTCTTGATGTTCAATGTGATTGGGTAGAAAATTCAAACACTGATTGGTCAACATTGATTATAAAAGGATACACACCAAGAATTAACAATCAAAACAAAAATATATAGTATTACAGATGAGTTTTTGTGTTATGCAAACACTCATTTTTTTATGTCTAGGAAAGTGTGGAATTTTATAAAACAACAAAATAGGTTAAATAAAAGCTTATCTTAAATAAATTACTATTAAGATAAGCATTAAAAAATTATTATAATTATTCTTTTACTAATACTTTTAATATTTCACTGATATAAATTGTATGATAATCTTTATCAGGATACATCGTTGCATCATACTCAGGGGTATCAAAATTTTCCGATTTAACATCGGTATGGTACATCTTTTTGCATACAAAAACCATTTTTGCTTCATCAAAATAAGTATTCTCTTCATTGAAAATAGGAGTTAGGTTTGCTTTCTCCACTTTATTTACATCTCTTCCGGAAACACTTCCACAAATACCTAAAGATTTTTTATAATCTTCTTTAAAAAATGATAATGTAAATGTGTCATTTGAATCTATAAATTGTTTTGTATAGCGACTTGGTCTAATGTATATTGTAGCTGAGTTTTTGCCCCAAAAGACTCCCAACCCACCCCAACTTGCAGTCATAGTATTAAATTTCCCTTCAGTACCAGCAGTGATTAACAACCATTCATCACCAATAAGTGTGAATGGATTCATATTCAAATTTTTAATTTCAATCTCTTTAAATGACATGTATATACCTCCTTGTAGTAATTTATATTTATTTTAAGTTTATTACAATAAACGTGCAATTATACAGTATTTTTAAAAGACACAAAGAATAACATATTAATAGATATCACGTCTTTGACTCAATATTTTTGGCAAATCTAAATTTAGGAATATTCAAAAAATAATAAGTTAGTATACATTATTCCCTTAAAAAATCTATAAGGGTTTTTGTTGCTATAGATAGATTGGATGAGTTTTTATAAATAACACCAATATATCTAGGAGGAATAGGAAATTCTAAAGGAATCTCTATAAGAGTTTTATTTTCTAAATCAGTATGTAAAAAATCTTTTATGATGGAATAAGTATGTGTTTAATTGTGCATTTAATGTAACAGACTCCTATTATGATGTTAAAGTAAAGGGAATTCTGGAAGATAAAATGAAATTTGAGCTTGAGTTATTCTGTGGAGATCTATGCCGCATGGGAATAGATGTTGGAGTACCAATACCTTATACTCAAAAAGCTTATGAAAAGCTTAAAATTTTGCAACCTATGTAAGAAACTTATAATGCAATAATAACTTAACCTCCACTATGTAATATTAATGAATAGAAGCTTCGAATTTTTTATGTTTAAAAATTCTTAATTCTGATTAATAAGTTTTTGATTGCGCTTCGTGCCTTTTTCATAGGTGCGTACTTTTTTTAGTGCATATTCTGAAGAATATATATGGAGAAGAATATATATGGTAAAATTCTATAGAATAAATATGATTTAGAATTTTACCATATTAGAATATAGAGAGGCAGGTGAACTTTAGTGTGAGTTTGATACTTGTGATTTATAATATACTCTTACACTAAAGATAAGTATGAATTTTAATAATAAAGTTTGTGTAATTACAGGTGGGGCATTAGGTATTGGCAGATGCTTGACACGTGAATATGCAAAAAGTGGTGCAAAAGTTATTTTTATTGATAATGATAAAAAAGCAGGAGAGGAAAATTTAGAATATATTAAAGAAACCGGTGGAGAAGCTTTATTTTTCTTGGGAGATATTTCTGAAGAAAAGACTTTATATGATTTTTCAAACATGGTAATAAGGGAATATGGAAAAATCGATTATCTTATTAATAATGCGTGCATAAGTAAAAAAGGAATTCTTTCCAAATGTTCTTATGAAGATTTTAATTACGTTCTCAAAGTTGGAGTCACTGCACCGTATATGTTAACTCAATTATTTATTAGTAATTTTAATGATAATGGTTCTATTGTAAACATTTCATCTACTAGAGCTCATATGTCTCAAGCTGATACGGAAAGTTATACAGCAGCCAAAGGTGGAATCTTAGCTCTCACACATGGTCTTTCAGTAAGTCTTTCTAATAAGGTGAGGGTAAATTCAATAAGCCCAGGATGGATTGATACAGGTGCCTATTATGATGAAAAGTATGTACCCATTTATAGCAAAGGTGATATATTTCAACATTCATCAGGAAGAGTAGGAGATCCAAGAGATATCGCAAGAGTGGCTATGTTTTTATGTGATGAGGAGAATAGTTTTATGAATGGAGAAAACATTAATGTTGATGGTGGTATGACAAAGCTCATGATTTATCATGATGATAATGGGTGGAAGTATGATGGTAAGGATGAGGACTGTTAAATAATTTTAAACTTAAATAAGCTTACTGATAAAAATGACAGTAATTTCTTATTTGAAATTTTAGGATTTTAGTGGAGATAAACTACAGACATATGATACACATATTAAAAATGCCTACATATACTAATTTCAGAATAAAAATAAAGAGAGGCTATAATATGTGGTCTGACAATGATTTATTGGATACAATAAAAATGTTTTTACCACCTACATCTAAAATTGTCTTATTTGGGACAGAATTAAAAAAAACAGCAGTAGAGCTTATAGACCTTGATGGAGATAACATATTAGAATTAGTTGGTGCTTATTACTGGCAAGGTGAAATTTATATTATTATGTTAAAATACTATGGCAATGCTTGGCATGTGCTAGATACAGTCAAAGGAAAGGGTTATAATATAACCGACTTTGAAGTTGCTCCAATTACTAGTAAATACAAAAATAACTTAGTAGTAGGTTGGCAAGTTGGAGCAATATGGTCAGATCTTAGTGTTTACGAATTAATAGATTCAAAATTAATAGATTTAATTAATGGAAATAAGTACTTTAGCGTGATAGATGTTGATGATATTGAAAGTACACAAGAGAAAAATGGAACATATGAATTAGCTCTTTGGATTCATAATACAGGAGAAGCTTATAGGCTAGAAATATATAGATGGTCAGATAACAAGCTTGAGTTATCATTAGATGTATATCCTTATTATTTTGAAAAAGTAGCCGATTATTATAAAAAGGTATTAGAAGAAAAGGATTCAACTATTTATTGGTATTATCTAGCAGATGCACAAATAAAAACATGTAATATTAAGGAAGCATGCGAGTCTATTGACAAAGCTTTATCCTTTGAATATCCATATCCATCAATAGAAAAACTAATTCAGTTAAAAAACAAATATGTAAATATAGACCATTCTCTAATAAGTATGTAATAGATTTTTCATCAATAGAGTACATTCCTTCTAAAACAGAAAAGGATATTCACAATAAAAGATAGATTATTTGTATTAGTGCAGTTGAATGAAACAAGTTATTCTTAATTAGCTAGTATATCAGAAAACTATAGAATAATATATGTTCAAATTCTGGATTATATTTTTATGAATAAACTCCTTGACAACTCCTTCCTACAAATGTAGTCTATATATATAGACTACATTTGTAGGAAGGAGTTGTAATTTTGAAAAGAAACAATTGTAAAATATCAGATGCTGAGTGGATTGTAATGAGGGTACTGTGGGCACAATCTCCATTAACTACTACTAAGATAATTGAAGCTTTAAATACTGACATTAATTGGAGCCCTAAAACTATTCATTCCCTTATTAGCAGATTAGTTAAAAAGGAGGTACTTGGCGTTGATAAAAGTTTTGGTCAGCATCAGTTTTATCCATTAGTGGTAAAGGAGGAATGTGTGAAGGAAGAGACAGTGTCCTTTATCCAAAAAATATATGAAGGATCTTTTTACAATATGGTTGTGAATTTTATAAATGACGATAAAATCTCACAAAAAGAAATCGAAGAATTAAAAAAGATGTTAGATGAAAAAAGTTAAAAAAAGAGGCAGGTGACTATATATTAATATATTAAAACTATTTGAACACATTATATTAGTATCTATAATGGGTAGTATATTAGCTATAGGGATATTGTTAGTAAAAAGCATTTTAAGGCAAAAGCTCAGCGCAAAGTTTCATTATTATATCTGGTTTTTACTTGTACTTAGACTTTTAATTCCCTTAAGTGTGGAAAGTCCATTAAGCTTGCTTAATTTTATCCCAAAATATCAACAGAGTAATATACTTTATATAGCAGAGCAAAACTTATCAAGCATTCAAATATCAAATACAAATAGCACTAATACCAATTTAAATTTAGAAGATAGTAATAATAATTCAGCATATAAAATTAAAGAATTCGGATTTAATTTTGAAACATTGACTTTGGTGTGGCTAATAGGCACTTCTGGAATTCTGTTATATATTATTTCCATCAATATATTATTGTTGTTGAGATTAAAAAAGTATCCTAAATGTGATGAACAGGATATTATTAGAATTCTCGAACAATGTAAATCAAGACTTAAAATCAATTTTAAAGTATCAATTGTGTATTATGGACTTCTTAAATCACCTATGTTGTACGGAGTAATACAACCGAAAATATTGATTTCTCCAGAAATTATAAAGAGCCTGTCAGAAGAAGAAATTAAGTATGTATTTATGCATGAATTAGCGCATATCAAGAGAAGGGACTTGATAGTAAATGTTGTTTGTATGCTAATACAAGCGGTTTATTGGTTTAATCCTATAATATGGTATTCAATTTATAAAATGAAACAGGATTGTGAAATTTCTTGTGATGCAACTGTGTTAACTGTATTAAGTTCTGAAGAGAACAAAAAATATGGACATACTATTATCAACATGATGAAAGTGATTTCAGAACGACATTGGATTTCTGGAACTGTTGGTTTTGCAAGTAAGTATAATAAAAGGAGAATAATTATGATAACTATATTTAAAAAAACATCAATTAAATGGATGAGTGTAGCAGCCTTATTTATAGCTATTTTGGCAGTAGGATGTTTAAGCCTAAATGTTACTAGTACTAGAAAAGATGAAATTATTGAAAAACAGCTTATAAGTAGTAATACCTCAAATATATCAGAACAAGATACTACAAAAATATCAGGCACAGAAAACAACGAAAATTTAAATGAATCAAAAGATAATAATAAGAAGAACAGTTATTTGCAATATATAAGTTTATTAGGGTTAAGTAAAGAAAAACTTCTAAGCAACTTGAATGAGGAACCAACTTCTGTGGACGAAGGTGGATTAGAGTTTAAAAAAGCTGGTATAAGAGTTTGGTTTGATCAAGAACAAAATGCATCGGTAAGTCAGATATTTACTCAAAGAACAGATATTGATTTGAATGGTGTAAAAATTGGAGATAACGTTGATAAATTCAAAAAAGTGTTTGGAAATCCTGTAAGCGATGAAAATGGGGATATACATTTTAAATATAAAGAAGATGCATTCATATCTGTAATTTATGACTCAAAGACAGAAGAAACAAAGGCTGTGTATTTTTTAAAAGAGAATTTTTAAAGACGGAGGATAATTTATATATACTATTGTATTTAAAGTGGGGGCTTAGAGCGAGTAATGAAAGATAAATAAGAATGAGGCCTTGGGTTTATGCAACTGAAATTCCAAGGTTCTTTCATTGATAGTAAAGCTGAATAATTAAACTCTTATACGAATAATATTGTAATTAGATAAATAATAAGATAAAAAGTGAAAAAATTTATAAGTGTATTCAATTAAGTTTGGAGGATAACAGTATGAAAAAAATAACTTTCAATATTTTATCTAATATGATATTTCGTGGCCGTGATTTAGGAAAGAACAAAGTAAAAGCAATAACATCAAGGCAATTTCCTTACGAAATTAAAGTTATCGCTGAAAATCTATATGTACCTTGGGCCATAGATATGAGTGATGAAGGTAAACTGTATTTTACAGAACGATCTGGAGTAATTAGAATTATTGAAGATGGTAAACTTAATCCACAGCCATTAATCACATTATCTGCACCCTTTGTAAGTCAGGGGAAGGAGGACTTATGGGTATTGCTCTAGATCAAAATTATTTACAAAACCATTATATATATGTTATGAATTCATATGGAGAAGGTAATCAAATTTATAACCGTGTTGTAAGATTAGTTGAAAACAATAATAAGGCATCCATTGATCGAATTATTTTGGATAAAATCCCTGGTGGACGAATTCATAATGGTGGAAGGTTAAAGATAGGCCCGGATCAGAAATTATATATAACAACGGGAGATGCAGGTAATTCTGTATTAGCACAAGACCCAACAAGTACTGCTGGAAAAATACTCCGAATAGAATTAGATGGAAAGGTTCCTAAAGACAATCCAATTACTAATTCACTTGTTTATAGCTTAGGTCACAGAAATCCTCAAGGCTTAACGTGGAATTCAAAAAACGTATTGTATGAATCAGAGCATGGACAATCAGCACATGATGAGATAAACATAATTAAGCCTGGAGGCAATTATGGCTGGCCTTTAGTTCAAGGAAATGAAGAATCTACGGAAGTTATGGTACAAAAGCCATTGATACACAGTAGAGAAGAAACATGGGCGCCCTCTGGTATAACCTTCGCAAAACAAGGACCATGGCAAGGAAAATTACTCGTTACTAATTTACGTGGACAGCAATTACTTGTTATCTCGCTTAATGGAAATGGAACGGTAGTTAAGAATGTAGAATCATATCTTAAGAATGAGTATGGACGTTTGCGTGAGGTTATTCAGGGGAAAGATGGATCACTCTATCTGACAACAAGTAATAGGGATGGCAGAGGGAACCCTGATATAACTGATGATAAAATTATCAGTCTCATTCCGAAATAAAGTACTAGAGCACTTCTTCTCATTGGCTGTTTTAACATTCACCTTAAATATTACAGAGAGAACTAATCGTAGACTATTTAAAACTAAAGATTTCACTGCGGTAAAGTCTTTGTTTTAAATAGCCTTTTATTTTAATTATTACATTTAAAATTTTCTGATTTTATATTTCCCCTTTCTTTTCAAATTCATCATCTTCTTTATTCATATCAGAATATTTTATTAGTGTAGGTATTCTTTCAGTAGTATCTGAACTATTTTCATTTTTAATGCTTATGTCACTTAAATTATAACTATCTTTTGAAGTTGAAACATTACTAGTAGCCTGACTTATATTTCTAGCATAAGAAGAAGGGTCTGATTTTGATGAATGGATATCAGTTAATTTATCTGTGTCATAATCTCCTGGAGTTGAATTATAAGGCATTTTTTCTTTATTCATAGCAATCACTCCTAACATAATAATTTTAATTTTTAAATTTATTCATAGTATTTAATATCCTAAGTAAGAACATAATTAAATTAAAAGAAATAAAATTTAATTACAGAAGTATTATTTGAAAAAATAGGTTTATTAATGCGTGAAATATTTAGATAATTATTAATTTTAATGGATTATGCTATCTGAGAATTAAATAATACGGTACTCACTAAATATCATGATATAATAAGACTATATTTATGGAGTCAAGTCACAAGGAAAAATAGTAAAGAAAGGAAGTAAGTATTTGGAGTGAGGTATGTAGATATGCTCTCTCTAAAGAAAGAATATGAGTTTATTAACTAATAAGAAATCAATTATAATCATTTTTATAGCTTTATTTCTAACTGTAATAGTAGGATGTTCAAGTACAACTAAACCTTCAAGTGATACATCAAATAACAGTGAAAGTAAGAATGAAGTCAATGATGAGCAAGATTCATCTACTAATAACTCTTCACCAACTAAAGATAATGGAATAACAAGTTCTGAAAATAATTCACAAAAAATAATTATTGATAATATTAAGCATTTAGCAGGAGAAGGGAAAATTATTAATTGCGATTTTCCAGTTAAGTCTACAAACTTACAAGATATAGAGAAAAAGTGGGGGAAAGCAGATAAATCAGATTGGATATCAAATGCTAAGGGGAATTATGTCACTTATTCAAAGTATAATGTAGTTTTTGGCTCTAACAAAGGTGATCAAATTTTCGAAGTTAGATCATTTGATAGTCAATTAAAACAAATTTCTCTTTCTATGATAAAAGATTATTTTGGAACTCCTGCTCATGATGTAAAATACAACGGTGAAGAAATCATAGGCTATGCATCAGGAAATGAATATAAACTTTTATTTGTATTTAAAGAACCTACAAAAAGTAATAGCAATCCTCAATTAGATCACTATTCTGTTTTATACCCTAAAGGCACTATTAATAATATGGCTGACGATCCAGGTAGAGAATGGTGAATAATCAATGTCCCACGGCAAAACTATTTACTTAATTTCCGAATATTGGTTATTAAGGTTGCTAAAAGGGCTTATGAAAGGAGAAATTATGGAAGAAAACAAAGTTACTTCAAAGTCAATTGATGAATATATTTTTAAATTTTCTCTCGACGTTCAAGAAATACTTGAAATGTTAAGAAAAGTTATAAAAGAGTCTGCACCAGATGCAGAAGAAAAAATAAGTTATCAAATGCCTACTTTTGTGTTGCATGGGAATTTGGTTCATTTTGCTGCTTATAAAAATCATATAGGATTTTATCCAACTCCTAGTGGAATTGATGCATTTAAAGATGAATTGTCGGAATTTAAAGGAGCAAAAGGATCAGTACAATTTCCTATAGAAAAACCAATCCCTTATGAATTAATTAGTAAGATAGTTAAATTTAGAGTTGATGAAAATATAAAAAAAGCGGAATATAAATTGAAAAATAAGAAATAACTCCAATTTATTTAAATGTTTCAGTTTTTAATTATTAGATATTAAATCTTAAAGAAATCTGTTTACCAAAGAAAGAGAAGTGATAAGATATGAGATTAGATAAATTTTTAGCAGAATCATCTGTTGGAACAAGAAAAAAGGTTAGGACTTATATTGAAGAAGGTATGGTAAAGGTAAATGGAGACATGATAACAGAACCGGCAATAGAAATTAATGAAAGTTCTGATGTTATTGAGTATCTTGGTAAACCAGTTGTTTATACTGGAAAAGTATATTATATGTTTAATAAACCTGCTGGTTACATTACTGCAAGAAAAGATAAAGCTCATAAAACAGTATTTGATTTTTTTGATGATATTAAAATGAATGGAGTATTTCATGTTGGAAGACTAGACAAGGATACAGAAGGATTATTGCTTTTTACCAACGATGGTGAATTTGAACACCAATTAATGTACCCACAAAAGCATGTTGAAAAAACTTACTTTTTTTGGGCTTTGGGTTCTTTGGACGAAGATGATAGGAAGCAATTAGAGCAAGGAATTTACATTGGAAAAGGTGAAATACTAACGAAACCTGCAAAAATAGAAGTGCAAAGATGTGGGATGTATAAAGAGTTTAAACATGAAATTGATATTGAGAATTTGAACAATATAGATTCAAATCATTATAACCAGCCCGTTGTATCTGGATATCTTACTATTTCAGAGGGACGTAAGCACCAAGTGAAGCGTATGTTAAAGGCAGTAGGCTGTTATGTTGTATATTTAAAGAGGATTTCCATTGGAGGATTAATGTTAGATGAATCACTTAAAAAAGGTCAGTATAGATTCTTGACAGAAGTGGAAATTCAAAAGTTATTGGGAAAAGTATAAGTATTTTTTAGATATGATTTTATAATGCAATATCACATAGGGATTACTAAAATACATTATAGATTAAGTCTTATAATACTTATAATTTAGGAATTTAATATTAGAGAATAGGCGTAACCACATAACTTAAAAGGAGCTGTTGCAAAATAGAAATTTAATCTCTATTTTGAACAGCTCACTTTTTTATATTGATATGATAACTATATGTGGCTTTTTCCAGGTTCTGAAATGTTTTTAAGAGCTTCTTCTGCATTATCTTGAAGGTTAGGTTCTAATGAAATATCTCCAAGAGAAACTATTCCAACAAGATTATTATTTTGAATAATAGGCAGTCTTCTTATTTGTTGTTCGCTCATTATTTTTGCTGCATCATGAATATCCATATCAGGGCTTCCAGTAACAGGATTTGAAGTCATGATATCCCTTATTTTTTGTTGATTTGTATTCACACCTGCTGCTACGGATTTTAATGTAATATCTCTGTCTGTAACTATTCCAACTAATTTTTCCTGATTGCATACAGGTATTGAACCTATATCAAACTGATTCATCAACTGAGCTGCCCTCTCAATAGAATCCTCTGAGTTTAGACTTACTATATCTTTTGACATTATATCTTTTACTATCATAGCATTCACCTCCTTAAATATATTTCCCAATGAATATGTTTTTTATTATAAAAGAAATGAAAATGTTTTAAATGTCTATATTGTGGTATAATAAGGGCTTTAAGTAAGTAAAATTGTAAGTGATTTTTAGGAGAGGAGCGTATAATGAAATTTTCTAAATGTTCATTATATAAATATTAATATGGATGAGAATTTGAAACAAGAAAGAAAAATATTAGCAGAAAAGAAAAAAGTAATAGAAACAGAATTATATGAAAAAAAGAAAAGCATTGAGGAAATAGAAAAAAAGGTTAGACTTTTAAGCAAAGAAGCAAAAGGAAGTTATAGCGAAGAAAAGCAAACCATTGAAAATATATTTAAGTATGTATCTCAAGATATTGAGAAATATGAGGAGTCATTAAATGAGCCTTATTTTGGTAGAGTAGATTTTAGAGAGCGCACAAGATTTACTGAGAGTATATACATTGGTAAAAAAGGCATAAGTAATAGTAAGGATGGAGAGGAAATAGTTGTTGATTGGAGAGCACCTGTTGCTGATCTTTACTATAGCGGAACAGGCGGAGATTCATATTACACGGCACCAGCTGGAATAATTGAAGGAAAACTAGAATTAAAAAGAAAATTTCTATATAAGGATGGAGATATAGAACGGTTATTTGATGAAGGAATAAACGATATTATTATAAATCAAGAAGAGGGAAATAATTTAGTTGATGAATTTCTAAAAATAAACCTTGAAGAAAATAGAGGGAAAAAATTAAAAGAAGTTGTTGCCACAATTCAAAAGGAACAAAATGAGATAATAAGATGGCCTAAAAATTTACCTATAATAGTGCAAGGCTCAGCAGGTTCGGGAAAAACTACAATAGCATTACATAGATTGGCATATCTCATATATGTATATAAGGAAACAATGAGTGGAGATGAAATTTTAGTTTTGGCTCCTAATAAATTATTTTTAAATTATATTTCAGATATTTTACCTAGTCTTGGAGCTGAAGAAGTTAATCAAAGTACTTTTGAAGAAATGGTATTGTCAAAGCTAAAATTAAAAGGGAAAATATATAATAAAGATGAAAAATTATTAAAAATAATAGAAGAGAAAGATGAACATAAGAAAAAATTAATAGTAAATTCTAGTAAGGTTAAAGGAACAATATTATTTAAAATAATGATTGATAGGTATATTTCATTAGTTGAAATGAAAAACCTTGATATAAAAGATATTAAAGTTTGTAATCAAATATTATTTGGTAAAAATGAAATAAAGAGATTATATCTTAAAGACTTAAAATCTTATCCTATTAATAAGAGAAAAAATGAGATAAAGAAGTATTTCAATTTAAAAATAAAAGGAAGCATTGAAACTTTATTATTACAAATAGATAAAGAATGGGAAAAGCAAATAAGTGAAATTAGAAATAAATATGAAGATTGTGAGGAAAGAAGAAAATCTCTTATAAAGCTATATGAGGAAAGAGACAAAATAAAGGATGAGGTAAAGAAGAATAGTAAAAAAGAATTTAATGCTTATTTCAAAGACTGGAAAGAAGTAAACTCAAGAGATATTTATTATAATTTCTATAATGATGAGGATTT
The DNA here is from genome assembly GCA_003129525.1 of Clostridium beijerinckii. Classification (NCBI taxonomy): domain Bacteria; kingdom Bacillati; phylum Bacillota; class Clostridia; order Eubacteriales; family Clostridiaceae; genus Clostridium; species Clostridium beijerinckii. The sequence continues at coordinate 3,019,245 of CP029329.1, forward strand.
ATTTGATTTAGCTACTAACAACAAAATACCGAAAGTTTTAGCACAATATATGAAGGAAGAATTTAATAGTAACTATGAAAGTAATATAATTGATGAGGATGATTTAGCAGCTCTTGCATACATAAGAATTTTACTTGATGGAGTAGATGAAAAAGAAGAGTTTAAATATATTATAGTAGATGAGGCTCAAGATTACAGCCCATTTCAAGTTTATTTGGTTAATAGATTTGCTAAAGGTAATGCATTAACATTAGTAGGAGATTTAGCTCAGGGAATTTATTATTATAAAGGACTAAAAACGTGGGAAGATATAACAGAACAAGTTTTTGGAGGTAATGCAACTTATATTCAATTGACCCAAAGTTATAGATCTACTGTTGAAATAATAGATTTTGCTAAAAAGACATTAAATTCTCAAAATTTAGGACTTAAGGATGCTAAACCAGTTCTAAGACATGGCACAAAACCTCAAATAATGAAAATCAAAGATGATGAAGAATATTGTGCTACAATAGAAGAAATCATAAGTAATGTAAAAGAAGATGGAAAACGTACTATAGCCGTAATAACAAAGGATAGCTCAGAAGCATCAAAAATACATAAAATTCTAAAGAAGAAAAGCATGTATGCTTTTGAATTAATAGAAGGTAAAGAGAACAAATTAGATGAAGAGTTAATAGTAATCCCTTCATATTTAACAAAAGGATTAGAATTTGATTGCACTATAATACTAAATCCAAGTGAAGAAAATTATAAAGAGAATACATTAGATCAAAGATTATTATATGTTTCATTAACTAGAGCTCTACATTTAGAATATATAATTGAAAAAGATAAGATTACAAAGTTGATTTGATGATGTTTATATGCAAAGAAGCTATATAAGTAAAAATCGTATCTATAATTAAGGTAACTAAATTTATATTTAACTAAAGGTTTCTTTCTTAAATTGTCAGTAGGATATCCAATAGTAGGTAATGCAAAAGTTGTAGCCTACATATCCAATTAGTATTTATAAATATTGAATTATAATGCTAATATTTATATACTTAAATAGAAATAGTATAAATTTTAAAATTGAATATTTCTAAATATATTTATCGTATTAAAACAGGAGGAATAGTTATGATGAAATTTTTTAAAAAAGCCCCTTGTCATGAAGCAGTTTGTATAATTAAAAATGTTGAAGATAGACTTAATGGGAAAATAGTTGAAAACCCTAAGGTAGATTATCCTATTCATAAAACATTGTTTAAACACTTTGATAGACTTTTAGAAAGTGAAAAGAAAATGTCAATGGATTCTAAAAGAATGTTGAATACTACTGCTTCATTAAGTGACTTTGATGTTAAAACAACATATTCGGCTAATAAACTAATTGATTTTGCAAAGGATATGTCAATGGTAAGTGAATCTAATCTTGCCATAGTAGAAGAAATTACTGCAAGTATGGATCAAGTAAATAATTCGATAAGTCATACTTCAGAAACAATGAATCAGCTAGCTCTAGACTCAAAGGCTTTAGTTGAAAAAAATGATGAAAGTATATTTCAATTAAATGAGGTTAAGATATTAAAAGGAAATGTTATAGAAGATATAACTACAATGAATGTACAAATAAAACAGCTAGTTGATATGGCTGTTAAAGTAAATGAAATAGTAAATGGAGTTGAAGAAATAGCAGAGCAAACAAATTTGTTAGCTTTAAATGCATCTATTGAAGCTGCACGGGCAGGTGAGTTCGGTAAGGGTTTTGCGGTTGTGGCTGATGAAATTAGAAAATTAGCAGATAGTACTAAAACAAACTTAGATGATATGAGAGTTTTTGTGAACAATATACATAAAGCGGCCACCGGTGGGAGAGAAAGTATGGAGAATACAATTAAATCCACTAACAATATGAATTCAAAGTTGGATTCAATAAATGATACAATCGAAGAAAATGTATCACTTTTGAAAGAGACAATTAAAGACGTTGATGAAATGTCAGAGTCAATGGGAGATATAAAAGAAGCAACAAAACAAATAAATTTAGCTATGGAGTCATCTGCTAAAGATGCAGAAAAGTTAAACTATATGACACAAGAAATTCATGCTGATGCTACTCAAAGTGCTAAAAATGCAAAACAAATATCCCAAATTGATGATGAGCTTAGTGATATTGTAAGAGAGATGATATCATCTCTAAATGGTGGAATTAATGCCATAACTAATGAGGAGTTGTTAAGCAATCTCTCAAAGGCTAAAGAAAGCCATAACAATTGGATGATAAATTTAAAGCGAATTGTAGATGAAATGAAAACTTATCCTATTCAAACCAATTCAAAAAAATGTGTTTTTGGGCATTTTTATCATTCTATTAATATAACTCATCCTGATGTAGTTAAGGAGTGGACAACCATTGATAAAGTGCATCATGAATTACATAGTATTGGTATAAAGATGATTGATGCAGTTAATGTAAATAATCAAGCAAAAGCAAAAGACTTATATTTACAAGCTGAGAAATTATCAAAAGAGATATTTATCCATATAGATAACACTATTAAAGCTATTGAAACAAACTCTAAGCTGGGAGTAGAAGTATTACAAGTTATTTAATTAAGATTGTAGTTAGAACTAAAAGTTTAGAAAAATTTAAAGAAAAAATAATATTAATCACATAGATATAAGACAGCAAAATCTAAATAAAAATTTATCCTTAAGAAGTATTAGTTGGAATTTTATACTATGTGAACAGGAGATTTAAATTAACATGTGAATTTAGCAGAGAGTTAAAAACTCTCTGTTTTTGCTTTTTTAGATAATAATAAGAATTAGAACTACATTGTTAATAATCAATCATTTATGATAAAATATAGTAAAATAATGAAAAACAGGTGAGCATTAATGATATATTCTTTAAATAATGATACTTTAATGGAAGACTCTATTGATAATATAAATTTAAATAATAGTAAACAATTTGTTTGTGTTATTACATTTGAACAATTGGAATCATTAGCTGAAAAGCTTAATATAAATGAAAAGATATTTTATGAATGCTTGAATGGAAGATCATCTAAGTTTGAAAGTTATGAGGGATTTGACTATATATCTCTAAAAATCCCAATGATTAATGATGTATTAAAACATTCAAAGAAAGTATGTATATTTTTCACAAAAAATCTTCTCGTGTTTATATGTGACAAAGAACCGGTTTTAGATGATATAATCTCAAAAACTAAGTCTGGAGAGATTAAATTCACAAATCTTGGTAAGATGCTTTATATATTCTTTGATAGACTTACATCGGAGGATACATATTTCATTGAAAATATTGAACAAGAAATTGCAGAGCTTGAAGAAGGATTGATAACATCAAAAAAAGACAATTATTTAAACAAAATAATTATTCTTAGAAAAAAATTGTTAAAGTTAAAACGTTACTATGAACGATTCTTAAATATTGCAGAATGTATTGAAGAAAATGATAATAATCTTATAGATAAAAAAACAATTAAATATTTTAGAATGTTTACTAATCGAATTAATAGATTGTATCAAGGCGTAAATAATTTAAGAGATTATGTTACACAAGTTAGGGAAGCATATCAAGCTCAGGTAGATATAAATCAAAATACTTTAATGAAGCTTTTTACAGTTGTTACAACAATATTTTTACCACTTACTCTTATAGTAGGATGGTATGGAATGAATTTTAATATGCCAGAATATAACTTAAACTATGGTTATCCAATTGTTATAGCAATATGTATTACCGTAGTTATTATATGTGTTGTTTGGTTTAAGAAAAATGAATGGTTTTAATAATAAATGAAATTCAATATACGATTTCAATCAGTTTCATAATTTAAATATTGTTCATCTTTTTTATTAGTGAAATTTCCATTAGATAATAAAGTTAAAGAAGTAAATTGAAATTTAGATATCTATATTGGAATTTATTTTATAAAGAGGGTATATACTAAACAAATTTTAATATATACCCTCAATTAAATTATATTTAAATACTATTTTTAGTTGTGAACCATATAATACCTATAAAATAAAGAAGGAAGCTGCAATTATCAAATATACAGCAAGGAGTTGAACGCCTTCTAACCAGTTAGATTCTGCATCATTTGATACTCTATTAGCTATTAGAACTGCAACTATAAGTGCTATTAATTCAAATTCATTAAATTTAATACTCATAGGAGTAAATAATAAACTTATAAATATTAATACAGGAGTAACAAATAATATTATTTGTAAACTAGAGCCTAGAGCAATTTCTAAAGCTACATCCATTTTATTTTTCATTGCCATAACAATAGCTGTACTATGCTCAGCAGCATTTCCTATTATAGGAATTAATATTATACCTACAAAAAATTCACTAAGGCCTAAACTTTCAGTTATAGGTTCTATACCACTAACTAAAAATTCACTTTCTATAGCTATTAATACAGTAGCAACAACTAATACTGTTATTGCTTTATTTAAAGTCCACTTAGCTGTGCTACCTTCTTCTTCAGAACTAACTGTATATATATGTTTATGTGTGAAGAATGAAAAAATTAAGCTTAATATGTATATGATAATCATTATTACTGCAACAAATATACTTAAGCCCTCATATCTTGTATTTAATAGAGTTGGGTCTACAGTATGGGTAAATAATGCAGGGATGCACAAACCAACAACTGCAAATAATAACATACTTGAAGAAACTTCAACAACTTTTTTGTTAAAAGTTTGAGTTTTAAATTTTAATCCTCCAGCAAGCATACTGGCGCCAAGAACCAATAAAACATTTCCTATTACAGAACCAGCTATGGAAGATTTAACTACTTCAAAAAGTCCTTCCTTAAGAGCAAAAAATGATATTATAAGTTCTGTAGCATTTCCAAATGTACCATTTAAAAATCCACCTATTTTAGGACCAGAATAAAATGAAATTTCCTCAGTTCCTTCCCCCATAAGTCCCGCCAAAGGGATTATGGATAACGCTGCGAGTATAAACATTATTGATGGGGATGCATGCATAAATTCAGCTATAAAACTTATTGGAACAAATACAAGCATATACTTTAATATCTTCATGAATTGTACCTCCTTGTTTAATTATTATAAACTAGAATATTAACTATATTCAAATTTTATAAAAAGAAATATTAATTAATAAATTATAAGTGTGCATACATATAGTATTATAATGCATTAATTCATATTATACTATATTTTACTATTTACCAGAGTAATTTAAGCACTTAAAAACACATATTTGTAATTTAAAAGTATTTTTAGATTGCAATTTATATGTTATATTAAGATAGTTAATATATTGTATTTATGAAAAAACAATATTAAAGCTGAAAAAACTAACATTTTTTTAAAATGAAATGTTATAACTTGCATAACATTATTATAATCAAGGAGGTACTGATATGTCAGTAAAAATGTTACATACGTGTATAAGAGTTAAAAATTTAGAGGAATCTTTAAAATTTTATAGAGATGGATTAGGTCTTATAGAAACTAGGAAAAAAGATTTTCCAGAATATAAGTTTACTCTTGTTTATTTATCAAATGAAATTGGTGGATATGAAATTGAACTTACATATAATTATGATGTAGAAAAGCCTTATGAAGTTGGAAATGGATTTAGCCATACTGCTATTGGAGTGGAAAATTTAGAAGAATTCAGGGAAAACCATATAGCACTAGGATATGAAGTTACTGATTTAAAAGGATTACCAGGTGAAAAACCGGGTTATTATTTCGTAACTGATCCAGATGGATATAAAGTTGAAGTTATAAGAATATAAGGCATATTAAAGTGACAAATCAGCATACTAATCTATTTTTAGCATGAATTTGTTATTTTCTTTTATAATAGTAAATAAAAGAGCTGTTTCAAAAATTAGTTAGTTTAAATTAAATTTTGTATTTTAATTTTATGACTTAAACTTGTGAAACAGCTCTTTTTCTTATTGACATAATGTGGAATATAAATGTGTTTTTATATAAACTCATATGATATAATTCATTTAGAAACTAAAGTAGAGGAGGGTATAGTTATATGGATAAAAAGAAAAATATTTATTTATTTATTGGTGTGGGAATTGTAATTATTCCACTTATAGCATGTGGAATTGCATTATTTATGTATAATAAATCACATAAACCTGAATATAAATTGACCGAATATATGAATTTAATAAATGCAAAAGAATACGATAAAATGTATGAATTAACTGATAGTGAGACAAAGCAAAAACTTTCTAAAGATGACTTTATTGCAAGAAATAAAAATATATATGAAGGTATTCAAGCAAGTGATATTAAGGTCGAAATTAAAAATGTTGAAAATAAGAGCAATGTAGCAATGATTAATTACGAAACAACTATGAATACTTTATGTGGAGAATTGGAATTTTTAAATACTGTAACTATGACAAGGGATATAGGCAAAGATTATACAGTTAAGTGGAATTCAAAAGTTATATTTCCAGAGTTAACAGATAACGACAAGCTTAGAGTAAAATCTATAAAATCTAAAAGAGGAGATATTATAGATAGAAATGGAGCAATGATTGCAACAGATTCAGTTTCTTCTAACGTAGGCATTGTCCCAGGAAACTTAGGTGATAATAAAGAGAACTCTATTAATGAAATTGCTAAATTATTAGAAACCTCTGTTGAATATATAAATAGTCAATTAGGTGCAGCATATGTAAAGCCAGATATGTTCATTCCTATAAAGGCAATACCATATGGTGATGAAAGAATTCCAAGTTTACTTAAGATTTCAGGGGTTCAGATTAATGACAAGGATGCAAGAATATATCCATTAGGTGCTCAAGCTGCTCATTTGACAGGATATGTCCAATCTATAAATGCTGATGAATTAGAAAAACACAAGGATGAAGAATATACTGAAAATTCTTTGATTGGTAAATCTGGACTTGAAAAAGCATATGAAGAAAGTCTTAGAGGAATAGATGGAGCAGAAATATATATTCAAAATAAAGAAGGAGAGAAAAAAATATCTCTTATAACTAAAGAAGTTAAAAATGGTTCTGATTTAAAATTAACTATTGATAATAATATGCAAAGTTTGTTATATAATCAACTAGAGAAAGATAAGGGATCTTCAGTTGCTATGAATCCTAATAATGGTGAAATTTTAGCACTTGTAAGTACTCCATCATATGATCCTAATGATTTTATTTTGGGTATGTCTAATGATAAGTGGAATAACTTAAATAATGATCCGAGTAAGCCTTTATATAATAGATTCCAAGCAACAGCAGCGCCTGGTTCATCTTTTAAACCAATTACTGCAGTTATTGGAGTTGATACTAAAAAACTTGATCCAAATGTTAATAAAAATATAAGTGGTCTTAGTTGGCAAAAAGATAAGAGTTGGGGAAATTATTCTGTTACAAGAGTAAGTAATTACGGTGGGAATTCTAATCTTTTAAATGCTCTTGTTTATTCAGATAACATTTATTTTGCACAGGCAGCATTAGACATAGGAAAGGACACGTTTAAAGACAAGCTAAATAGTTTTGGATTTTCAGAAAAAATTCCATTTGAATATCCATTATATAATTCACAATTTTCAAGTGATAAAAATTTTAAAACAGAAGTTCAATTAGCTGATAGCGGATATGGACAAGGCGAAGTATTAGTAAATCCAGTTCATTTAGCGTCCCTATATACAATGTTCCAAAACGAAGGTAACATATTGACTCCGTATCTTGTATACAATAAAAATGCAGAAAATAAAACTTGGAAATCAAATGCTGTATCTAAGGATTCTGCAAATATAGTTCTACAAGATTTAATACAAGTAGTAGAAAATCCAAGTGGTACAGGTCATGCTGCATTTACTAGCGGATTAACTATAGCGGGAAAAACAGGAACAGCAGAAAAAAAGGCTACACAAGATGATACTACTGGAACAGAGCTTGGATGGTTTGTAGGTATGACTACAAATAAAGCGCCAAATAATTTATTAGTGGTTATGATGGCTGAAGATGTTAAAGACAAAGGAGGTAGTCACTATGTAGTTCCTAAGGTAAAAAAAGCATTAGAGACAGTAAAATAATATATTTTCTCTAAGTACATTTCTGCTGAAATAATGAGTAAAGTATTTTTCCAGTTACTGAAGATTTCCACAAAAGCATGCCCCTTATTTCTAGTTGGGTATATATTTATAGTGTAAGTATAGTAAATATTGAATATAGTACTAATTATAAAGTTATTTTAAAGTGTCAATGTTTAATTCTCATATAATCACTAAAGCTAAAAGGTCCCATTCTAGTATCCTAATATAATTGGATACTAGAACGGGACCTCTTAGTTTTCTAATTTGCATATTTTTCAAAATACCCAGGGATTGTTTGTTAATTGACAATTAAATATTGTTAATTCTCAATAGAATTCCAGGGCATAATTAAAATTTACGTTCAAAAATCCTGATTTTTTCACTATCATGAAAATCATCTATGGAATTTATATCAAGTTTTTCTAAGACGTTATCAATGATGTTACTATGAACAGGTACTTTAATAGGAGAGGCGTAAGCAAAATCCTCAGCAGCTATTTTACCTTGTTCAGGAGGTATAATAGCTTTTGGACCACCTACGCATCCACCAACACAACCCATACCTTCAATAAAGTTTGCATCGATATTACCTTTTAGAGCATCTCCAAGAAGTTCTTTACATTCTTTAACACCAGAGGCTTTAATTGCTTTAAAAAATTTGTATTTATCAGGATAAAGTTCTTCTATGGTTTCAGAAACAGCAATTGAAACACCTCCACTACGAGCATATAATCTTCCACCTCTTGAAGCATACTCAAGAGAAGGAATACCTTCTAATTTTCCTGGATCAATATTTAAAGTTTTAAATATTTCATAGAGTTCTTGAAATGTAAGTACAAAATCAACATCACCAATTAAATCTCTATCCTTAGCTTCTGCTTTTTTTGCAATACATGGTCCAATAAAAACTACTTTTGCATCTTTATTAAGTTTTTTTATAATACGTGCAGCAGCAATCATAGGGGAGACAGAAGGTGATAAATCAGGAATAAGCTCATTATAAACTTTTTTTAACATTCCAATCCAGATTGGGCAACAACATGAAGTTATCATTAAGTCATTAGGACCATGTACATGTTTATCAAATTCAACTGATTCTTTTATGGTTAATATATCAGCAGCAAATGCAACTTCTATCATATCAGTAAAACCAATTTTCATAAACGCTGCTCTCAATTTATCCATAGTTACATTGTCACCAAATTGACCACTAATAGCAGGAGCAACAGCAGCAATAACTGTTTTATTATTCTTTATTAAATCTACAATAGGAAGAAACTCAACTTTATCTAAAAAAAGTCCATTTTTACAAGAATCTACGCATAGTCCACAACTAAGACAACGATCAGTATCTATGTAAGTAGATTTTTCTTGTTCATTATAAAGGATTGCATCAAAGGGACAAGACGCTTGGCAATCAAATTTACCATTTTTATCTTTAGTACATGATGCAGAGCAATCTTTAAGTTTTTCAATTAATCTTTTATTAATGGTATATTCTGTTATTGCTTTTTTCAAATTATATACATAATTATTGTCAAATTTAATATTAACTCCACATAAAGATGAAATAATAGCGAAAGTTTCTTGTGGAGATTTTTCGTGACATACCATAATACGTGTAAGAGCTTCATCAAAATTACCTTCATAATAGGATTTAACTAATTCATCAAATAAATCATTATACTTGTTATTCATTAAGACACCTCCAAATTACAAGAGAAGAATACTATATATAGTATGCATTTATTTTCTAATAAAAATACATAATTTAAAAGAAGTCAAAACATGTAGAGTATTTTAAAATATAAATAGATAATAAGAAAATATTTAATAATAGAAGGAAAAGGTTATATACATGTAGAAGTAAATTTGATAAAAATAAGATTACCTTATTTATTAAAGAAGGAATGTTTATTTAATAATATGATTTTAATAAGGAGATGTTGAGTGTTTATATATATTTAAAAACAGGTCATTTGAAATAATTCAAAATGTTGGATAGGAGAATGACATAAAAGGTAAATACAAAAAGGAGCATCTAACAGATGCTCCTTTTATATAAATACAATTATGCTTGGTTTATTGAACCAAATAATTGCATTTTTTCCTTAACACAAGTTTTGATAGCTTCGAATCCAGGATTTAATAATTTTCTTGGGTCAAATCCTTTTCCTTCTAAGTCTTTTCCAGCTTCGATATATTTTCTAGTAGCTTCTTGGAATACTAATTGACATTCAGTGTTAACGTTGATCTTAGCAACTCCTAAAGATATAGCCTTTTTAATCATATCTTCTGGAATTCCAGTACCACCATGTAATACTAATGGCATAGAAGTTCCAACTGCTGCTTCGATTTTAGCTAATGCTTCAAAATCTAATCCAGCCCAATTAGAAGGATATTTTCCATGGATGTTTCCGATTCCAGCAGCTAACATAGTAACTCCTAAATCAGCGATTTGCTTACATTCATTTTCATCAGCAACTTCACCTTTTCCTACAACTCCATCTTCTTCTCCACCGATTGAACCAACTTCTGCTTCTAAAGAAAGTCCTTTAGCATTAGTTATAGCAACTAATTCTTTAGTTTTTTCTATATTTTCAGCTATTGGATAGTGTGATCCATCAAACATGATTGATGAGAATCCAGCTTCTATACAAGCTTTAGCTCCTTCATAGCTACCGTGATCTAAGTGTAATGCAACTGGTACAGTGATTTTTAATTCTTCAATCATAGCTGAAACCATAGCAGATACAGTCTTGTATCCAGTCATATACTTTCCAGCACCTTCAGATACACCTAAGATAACTGGTGAATTATTTTCTTGTGCAGTTAGAAGTACAGCTTTAGTCCATTCTAAGTTGTTTATGTTGAATTGACCAACTGCATATTTTCCTTCTCTAGCTTTGTTTAACATTTCTTTAGCTGATGTTAACATTTTACGACCTCCGTATAATTTGTATTTATTATAATAATTATAATATCTTAAGGAAACTTATTATTAAATTTATATATCAAATTTCCTTTTTCAAACTCATTATACTCTAAAATTCATCATATGAAAACACAAAAAAAGAAAATTCTTCTATTGTACTATTGATGTTTGTTATGTAGTATGGTTTTTAAAAAATATAATTAAATATGCTAAGTGGTAAATTTTTCATGAAGCATATTGACATGCTATTATATTAATGATAAAATAAAATTTTGCAAAAATTAGTTAGTATGTTATACTTTATATAAGAATACTAATACAGGAGGTAATTATTTGTTTAATATAGGAGATAAAATTGTCTATCCAAATCAAGGTATTGGGGTAATTGACATAATAGAAGAAAAAGAATTTAAAGGTGAAAAAGAAAAGTATTATACTATACATTTATTTAATAATACTATGAAATTAACGCTACCATTTAGTAGAGTGGAACCATCAAATATGAGATTAATAAGTGATTCTAAAACCTTAGATAATAGTTTGAATAATATTGATCAGTTTTTAGATGATACAGGAGAATTTTCTAAAGTGAATTTTAAAGAAAGAAAAGCCATTAATGAAGTAAAAATAAAATCAGGAACTTTAGAGGATTATCTTGAAGTAATATGTAATCTTACTCAACTTAAGATGGAACATACTTTAAATTCAAGTGAAAAACAAATGTTAAATAGTACAAAAAAAATAGTGATAGAAGAAATATCTCAATCAAAAAACTTATCAAATGATGAAGCAACAAGTTTATTGGATTTTTCTATGGTATTTGAAAATTAACAAGGAGTCCTAAAACAAAAAAAGTCTTGCTATTTCATTGAAACCTGTTATAATTAAGAATGTAAGTCAAAAAAAAAGGTTTTTTATAGATATGTAAACTTCTCCTTTTGAGAATTATATAAATCAATATATTAATCTTTACTAAAAAGGAGGAACTTTATATGAACGATAAAACTTTAGTATGCAGAGATTGTGGAAATGAATTTGTTTTCACAACAGGAGAACAAGAATTCTACCAAGAAAAAGGATTCACTAATGAACCTACAAGATGTATAGATTGTAGAAGAATTAAAAAAGAACAAAATAACAGAAGATAATTCTGTTTTATTTTAAGAGTCATAAGATTTTCTTATGACTCTTTTTGATGTATAAAAATATAAAATTTTCGTAAAATTAAAAAAACAATACAAAACTAAATTTATGATGAAATAATATGTTTACTCGTAAATATTTTTTTACTTGGAGACGCCTAATAAATATGTATTAATAATTTCAAAGAACTTTCAGAATATTATCCATGCAAATTTTTGAAGATTTGATTACCATAGAAACACCATTTCCAGGATGAATTGAAGCACCAGTAAAAAATAGATTTTTAATATGTGGAATTTCACACTGAGGTCTAAAGATATTCGTCTGTTTTAATGTGTGGCTTAGAGCAAATGCAGAACCACCATAAGTATTAAAGTTATCTTTTAGGACTACTGGGGTTAAATAATCTTGAAATAATATATGTTCTCTAATATCTTCAACACCTTTTATAGATGATAAAATATTTAAAAGTTTTTCACTCATGTTTTTAATCGTTTCTACATTCCAAATAATATTACCTTCTAATAAATTTGGAACTCTAACAATTACATTAATAGTTTCACATCCACTAGGGCAAACAGTAGAGTCTATGGCACTAGGACAATAAATGTAAAGGGAAGGATCTATTGATAGTTCACCTTTAAAACACGAATTAATATTATTTTTAAAGTTTTTATTTATATAAATATTATTGACTTCGAGAGTGGGATACTTTTTATTTAGAGCTAAGTATAAAATAAAAGTTGAGCAAGAATAGTCCATATCTTTTACGGGTTTAATGAATTTTTTTATTTCTTTATCTTTAATAAGATTATCTATAGTATAAGAATAATCACTACTACAAATAACTATATCGCAATCAATTTTTTTACCATTAACTACAACACCAACTGCTTTATTATTATCAAATAGTATTTCATCAACAGGAGATGAAGTATAAATTGTTCCATCTTGTTCTAAGATGAGTTTCTCTAAAGCTTTTATATATGAGTACATTCCACCTTCTATATGATATAATCCTTCTATTTGAGATACAGCCGGTATTGCATTATATATATTTGATGATTCATAAGGTGATACTCCAATATACATAGTTTGAAACATAAGGTAATGTAGTAATTTTTTGTTATAAATATATTTCCTACAACATTTATAAGCAGAAGGGAGTGGGTGTAATTCAAGTCCTTTACATAATGTTAATGGATTAAAGAAATTAATTTGTTTTATAAAGCTTTTATTTAAAAAATACTTGTTAGAAAGATTGTATTTCTCATAGCTATAAGATAAAAAATTAAAATAACCAGAGATTTGTTTAACATCATTATTTGTAATTTCACTTAGAGTTAATGATAAAGAGGATAAATCATTTGGAAATTTATATACGCTTTGATCATTAAAGAATACTTTATATAACGGATTGAGTGGAATAAGAGAAAAGTAGTTTTTATAATTTTTATTACAATAATCAAAAATTTCAATATAATCTTTATAAAACATTAAAAGTGAAGCAGTTAAATCAAATTTAAAATCATCATGACTTAGTAAATTAGTTTTTCCACCAATAATCAAATTCTTCTCAAAAATTTTAACTTTAAAACCTTTAGATAAGAGACGCGCAGATATAGAAAGCCCTCCAAGTCCAGAACCTATTACAATTGCTTTTTTATTCATATTGTACTCACTCCTATGTTTATATAAAATATTTTTTTATAATAGATGTATACGAATGAAATGCCAATCTATCTTAAGTATAATCAAAATTAGAAAATTAATACTACAAATTTATTGAAGAAAAGTCATAGATTACGTTAATGGTTTTTCTGAAAATAAATATTTTAGTATTTATCATAAATCTAAATTTACAATGTAAAATATTTATGTAATAATATAATAATGAATTTTTATAATATAAGAGTGAAGTGAGGAAGCATATGAACATAGGATTTGATCATGTAAAATATTTAGAAGAACAATCAAAGTATATTTTAGAAAGAGTTAATAATTATGATAAGCTTTATTTAGAGTTTGGAGGAAAGCTTTTTAATGACAGACATGCCATGAGAGTACTCCCAGGATTTGATGAAAATGCAAAAGTTAAATTATTACATAAATTAAGAGATAAAGTAGAAGTTATAATATGTGTTTATGCAGGAGACATAGAAAGAAATAAAATAAGAGGAGACTTTGGAATTACATATGACATGGATGTCTTAAGACTTATTGATGATTTAAGACAATATGACCTTCAAGTAAATAGTGTAGTTATTACTAGATATACTGGACAACCAGCAACAACAGTATTTATAAATAAGCTTGAAAGACGTGGTATAAAGGTATATACTCATGAACCAACTGAGGGATACCCAACAGAAGTAGACACTATAGTTAGTGAAAATGGATATGGTAAGAATCCATATATAGAAACAACTAAGCCAATAGTTGTAGTTACAGCACCAGGTCCTGGTAGTGGAAAACTTGCTACATGTTTAAGTCAGTTATATCATGAGCATAAAAGAGGAAATGCTGCAGGATATTCAAAATTTGAAACTTTTCCTGTTTGGAATGTTCCATTAAAGCATCCCTTAAACATTGCTTATGAAGCTGCAACTGTGGATTTAAAGGATATTAATTTAATAGATTCTTTCCATATGGATGCATACAACAAAGTTACTGTTAATTATAATAGAGATATAGAAACATTCCCTGTCTTAAAGAGAATGATAGAAAAGATAACTCAAAAAGAATCAATTTATAAATCACCAACAGATATGGGTGTTAATAGAGTTGGCTTCGGAATAATTAATGATAATGTTGTAAAAGAAGCATCTAAGCAAGAAATAATAAGAAGATATTTTAAAACTGGATGTGAATATAAAAAAGGCTATGCAGATAAAGAAACATTTAATAGAGCAAAGCTTATAATGGAAGAAGTAGATCTTAAGGAAACAGATAGAAAAGTAGTCACTCCTGCTAGAGAAAAGAGTGCAAAGCTTAGGGAAAATACAAATGATAATGATGTATGCCCAGTAGTTGCATTGGAACTAGAAGATGGAACAATACTGACTGGAAAAAATTCAGAATTAATGAATGGAACAGCAGCTGTAGTTATAAATGCAATAAAACATTTAGCTAATATTAATGATGAGATATTTTTAATATCACCGGCAATACTTGAACCAATAATAAATCTAAAATCTAAAACCTTTAAGGAAAGAAATTTATCACTTAGCTTAGAAGAAGTGCTTATAGCATTAAGTATTTCAGGTGCAACCAATCCCGTAGCAGCAGTGGCTATGGAAAAATTAAGCTTATTAAAGGGTTGTCAAGCACATTCAACAACTATTCTTTCAAGAACAGATGAACTAACATTCGGAAAAATGGGGATAGAAGTGACTTCTGATCCAAATTATCCAACAGAAAGTTTATATTATAACAATTAGTAATTTTATTTTCAGTATTAAAAAAGGTTGTTTAAACCAACAACTTTTTTTGTTTTGTAAAAGTAAAATAATATTTTTGTTTTATAGATAAAATGTAAGAATTTAAAAGATTTATAATAGAAGACATAAATATATTTGATTTTTGTCATAATTTAAGTAATTACATTATTGAATTATTAGATTATCATAACAATGAAATATTTTTAGTTAACAGAAATAGCAATAGTACTAAATTATTTGGAGGAATTAAATTATGATTTGTGAAAACATGAGAAGTAGAAATAACTATTCAAGTATTAACAATAATTTTGAGAAGGCTTTTGAATTTTTAAAAAGCAATGATTTAAAAGCGTTAGCAGTAGGGAAATATGAAATACAAGGAGAAGAAATATTTGCACTTGTACAAGAATATACTACACAAAATCAAGAAGAAAAAAAATGGGAGTCTCATGAAAAATATATAGACATTCAATTAATAGTTGAAGGACAAGAAATTATGGGATATACGTCAGTAGAAGGATTAGAAGTTGAAGAAGACTTAAGACCAGAAAGTGATATGATATTTTATAAGGAAACTTTAAATGGTTCTAATATTAAATTTACTAATGGTGATTACGCAATTTTCTTTCCAGAAGATGCACATAAACCAGGTTGTGCAGTAGGAGAATGTTCTAAAATAAGAAAAGTAGTAGTAAAAGTTGCATGTAAATAAAAATTGTAATATGAAAAGGGCGTGTCGCAAAATGATTAATTTTTAATCAGAAGCGACACTTCTTTTCGTTTTAAATTAAAAAATCTCTTAATAATTAAAATTGAATAATAATTATTGAGAGATTTTTATGTTTTAAGCGCACTTTAATAAGCCTACTTAAATTATTCCATAATTAGGCAGATTGTTTTAATTCATGAAGATGTTTTTGAGTTCTTCCGTTTTGGATTTTTGAATGCAATTTGTTAATGTTATAACCAAAACAAAGCAAAATAAATTCAGTTTTTACACTATTTTTTCCACGTGTTAAAAATCTATTGAATTCATAGTCACTTTTTAGAACTCCAAATGCTCCTTCGACCTGAATAGATCTGTTCATTCTTAATTTAGCTCCAATTTCAGTTGTAATATTTCTATAAGATATTTCACGCTTTTCTACAAAAGTTTTCGAAACCTGCATCTTTCTATTTCCTTTTGCTTTTGTACATTTTTCTTTATGAACACAATTATCACAGCTTTCACACTCATAAACAGTAACTTCTGATTTGTATCCACTGGCGGATTTTCTATGAATAATAGAGGTCGGAATCAACTTTCTACCATTATTGCAAACATAAAAATCTGATTCAGCATCATATTGCATATTTTCTCGCTTACTTATATCATTTTTGAAACTTCTTTTTTTCCACTTTTCATAAGTTTGCGGCTTTATGTATGGGGTCTGATTATTGTATTCTAAAAATAAATAATTTTCTTCGCTTTCATAACCCGAATCTGCAATCACATTAAGATATTTACGACCAATTTTTTCTTGCATATTATTAAGCATAGGTATTAGTGTTGCTATGTCATTTCTATCATCAAATATTCCGACACCGGTCACGTATTCGCTTTCAACTGCAATTTGTACATTATATGCTGGCTTTAATTGACCATTTCTCATATGATCATCTTTCATATGCATGAAAGTTGCGTCTGGATCAGTTTTAGAATAACTATTTCTATTTGAGAATATGGTTTTACTGAAATTATATTTTTCTTGTCTCTCTTTATATTCAAATAGTTGCTCTATCCATTTCTGAATTGTAGTTTTTCTCTTACCAATTCCATGAACAAATTCTATGTTTCTCTTCTCTTTTTCATATAAAAGCCATTCGAGAATTTTATCGAGATCATTTATCAATGTTTCTTTTTGAATACTAAATTCTTTCAATTCTTCAAGATTGACATTTTCAACAAGAGTAAGAATTTTATTAAACATTTTCTCTTCATTTTTGTAAATGGCTTTCTTCCAAACAAAAGTATATCGATTGGCATTCGCCTCGATTTTAGTACCATCAATAAATACATTTTCAAATAATACTTCATTTTGATCAGCTAAATAATTAACTTGCTGATAAAATAATTCTTCAATTACTTCATTTGAAAGATAATCTTTTCGAAATCTACTAATTGTAGCATGATCAGGGGCTTTGCATCCTTGAAGCAGCCATCTAAAATTTATATCTCTTTTACATGCTTTTTCTATTTTTCTACTTGAATAAACATTTTGAGAATACGCATACGATATTATTTTGAACATGATTTTAGGTTCCACTGCCGGTTTTCTTCCAACGGAAGAGTACGCCTTATACAACTTTCTGTAATCTAAT
The DNA here is from genome assembly GCA_003129525.1 of Clostridium beijerinckii. Lineage (NCBI taxonomy): Bacteria > Bacillati > Bacillota > Clostridia > Eubacteriales > Clostridiaceae > Clostridium > Clostridium beijerinckii. Next base: position 3,037,225 of record CP029329.1, read on the forward strand.
CCCTCCAATACGTGGCTTAGCAAGCGAACAGAATCATCTTCTGGTATTAAATTTTCCAAATTTAATGGTAATATAAGTTGAAAATTATCATTAAATTCATTATAATCTTTAGTGTATGATTTCTTTATTTTGTACATAACTTAATTATACAATAAATGTGATTTCTTCGGAATTCACATTTTTTTATTTCTTAAAAAAAATGAGCTGCTACAAAACTAACTATGTTAGTTTTGCAACAGCCCCTTTTCATATTACAATTTTTGAACGTTTATAGCCATAGGTCCTTTTTCACTATTTTCAATATCAAAGGTCACACTTTCATCTTCATGTAAATATTTATCAGTACCTTTTTCTTTGACTTGTTGATGATGTACAAAAACATCCTCTCCTTCATTACAAGATATAAATCCATATCCTCTTTCTGTATCATACCACTTAACTACACCAGTTATTTTAGGCATATAAAATTCCTCCTTATGTATTGTGATTATCAGCTATAGTATTTGTTGAAAAATAGATTTTAAACATTAATAGATATATTGTAAGAATAATCATTCAGTATAAATTTAATAAATCCTGTAAGCCAACCACAACTTTGTATTGATAATTGAAACATATATACTAAAATATTTATAAAAATAGGCTTATTTAACGCAGAATAAAAAATTATAACAATAATAATAAAAGGGAGGGATATATATGTTTTAACATTAAAGTACTCATATAACATATATAGGGCATATATGTTAGTATAACCTAACAATTATTATGTAAACTAAACTTTGCTAAAATTAAATAAGTGCGGAAATATATTTTAGCAAAGCTTTACATTCTAAACAAGATCAAACTCATGGAAATTATTTCTTTGAAAATAATTATAAAATTAAATTTTTAGTATTTAGAAAATTTAGATGTGATCGCCTTAGCAAAATGGGCCCCAAGTATAAGTGTGTGATAAAGTCACAGACAATAATAATCATATTAACTAAAATTAAAGTAAGATATATTGCAATTAATGAAATAAGACATTGAATATATATTAGAAATGTTTGAAAGAATAGTAATTTCATATTTTTGGAACACTAATTGGTAAATTAAGAGCATTAAAGTTAATTGCAAAAATATATAAGAAGGAGAGATTCTTATGAGGAAAAAGATTATTATTGTTGGTGGGGTTGCAGGTGGTGCATCGACAGCAGCTAGGCTTAGAAGATTAGATGAAAATGCTGAAATAATCATGGTGGAAAAAGGTGAATATATATCTTTTGCTAACTGTGGACTTCCGTATTATATAGGGGAAACTATTGATGAAAGAGGAAAATTAATAGTCCAAACAGTAGAGGAAATGAGTGAAAAGTTTAATTTAGATATAAGAAATTTAAATGAAGTTTTAAGTATAGATAAAGAAAATAAAAAAGTTAAAATAAAAAATTACAAAACAGATGAGGAATATGAAGAAAATTATGATGTTTTAGTTTTATCACCAGGAGCAGCTCCATTAAAACCACAAATACCTGGAATAAATGAATGTGATAATTTATTTACTCTTAGAAATATACCGGATACAGATAAAATTAAATATTATGTAGATAATTATAAGCCTAAACACGCAACTGTAATAGGAGGAGGATTTATAGGTCTTGAAATGGCTGAAAACCTTCATGCTAGAGGAATTGAAATTACACTTGTAGAAGCAAGTGAGCAAGTAATGGCTCCTCTTGATATAGAAATGGCAAGTATAATACATGAACATTTAATTGATAAAAATGTTGAATTAATATTAAAAGATGGTGTAACTGGCTTTGAAAACAATGGGAAAAAGATAATATTAAGTAGTGGAAAAGAATTAGTAACTGATATGATAATTTTATCAATTGGTGTTAAACCAGAAACAAAAATTGCAAAGGAAGCTAATCTTAACTTAAATCAAAGAGGAGCTATTGTAGTTGATAAACTTATGAAAACTTCTGATACTAGCATTTATGCTTTAGGAGATGCAGTAGAAGTTATGGATTTTGTAAATAAAAAGCCTACAATGATTCCACTTGCATGGCCTGCTAATAGACAAGGAAGAATAGTTGCAGATAACATATGTGGAAAAAATGTTGAATATAAAGGTACCCTTGGTTCATCAGTAGCTAAGGTCTTTGATTATACAGTAGCTACAACTGGCAATAATGAAAAGACATTAAAGAGATTAGGAATAGAATATGAAGCTATTCATATTCATCCAGGCTCTCATGCAGGATATTATCCAGGCTCGTTCCCTATAGATTTTAAGATGTTATTTGATCCAAAGTCAGGAAAAATATTTGGGGCTCAAGGTGTAGGTCTTGATGGAGTTGAAAAGCGTATAGATGTACTTGCTACAGCTATAAAAGGTAATCTTACAGTTTTGGATTTGCAAGATGTGGAACCTTGCTATGCACCTCCATATAATTCAGCTAAAGATCCAGTTAATATGCTTGGATATTATGCATCAAATATTATAGAAGGACTTACGAAGACAATTCAGTGGCATGAAATAGATAAATTGGACAAAGATAATTCTCTAATAATTGATGTAAGAGAAGAATTTGAGTTAGTTACAAGCGGTTTAGATAATTCTGTTCATATTCCATTAGGAAAACTTCGAGATAGATTAAGTGAAATACCACGAGATAAGAAAATATATGCTACATGCCAGGTTGGACTTAGAGGATATATTGCTTGTAGAATCCTTGAGCAAAATGGAATCAAATGCACTAATATAGATGGCGGCATAAAGACATATATTAATGTAAAGAGGGCAGAAGAAAGTATTAAAAACCAATATAGAAACAGTAAAAAAATAAAAGATGAGGTAGCAGTAATGAAATTAGATGATTTAGATATAACAGAAATAAATGCTAATATTACTTTAAATGCATGTGGACTTCAATGTCCAGGACCAATAAAAAGAGTATTTGAAGAAATTAATAAAATGGAAGATGGGAATGTTCTACAAGTTAAGGCAAGCGATCCTGGGTTTAGTAAGGATATAAAATCATGGTGTAGTTCAACTGGAAACACTTTATTAAAATCGGAATTTGATAATAAGGAAAAAGCCTTTGTAGCTTATATACAAAAAGGAACAGGAGCAATTGAAAAAGTCCCTTCACCAAAAGCTGTAGAAAAAAATGGAGCAACATTAGTAGTATTTAGTGGAGATTTAGATAAGGCAATAGCTTCATTTATAATAGCTACAGGAGCAGCATCTATGGGTAAAGAAGTGACTATGTTCTTCACCTTCTGGGGACTTAATATATTAAAGAGCAAAGATAAGCCAAGTGTTGCGAAAGATACTATGGAAAGAATGTTTGATGTTATGTTACCAGCACATCCAGGAAAATTACCATTATCACAAATGAACATGATGGGAATGGGTCCTGCAATGATAAAACAAATAATGAAAAAGCATAATGTTGATGATTTAGAAACTCTAATAAAAAATGCTATAGATATGGGTGTTAAAGTAGTTGCGTGTGCAATGAGTATGGATTTAATGGGAATAAAAAAAGAAGAATTTATAGATGGAGTTGAAATAGGTGGAGTTGCTTCCTATTTAGGATCAACAGAAGGCTCTGGATTAAACTTATTTATTTAATCAATTAAATGAGTAAGTTTAATATGGATAAAGGCTTGATATTTTCAGCCTTTATTTTTTGCAGCTTTTTAGTTTAGACATAAAAAATAATGATTTAATACTTAAATAATATTAAAATAAGAAACAGGATTACCAATAAATAGATAAATCAGTGTTCAATGCTTTTTGAAAATAGATATTTTAGAAATTATATTATTTGTGACATTATTATATAATAACCATTTTAATTGATAAAAAGATCTAAAAAGTGTATATTAGTAAATGAAGAATATTTTATATATGGAGGGATATTTATGCTAAAATTAATGAGAGCACCATCAAAATATGTTCAAGGTAAGGATGCATTTTTAGAAGTATATGAAAACATTAAGGATTTAGGATCTTCAGTCCTATTCATATGCAGTAACAGTGGGTATAAAGCATCTAAAGATAAAATTGAAAAGAGCTTTGAAGGAACAAATACTAAGATTATATTTGAAATTTTTAGTGGAATAAGTTCTACTGGAGAAATTGAAAGAATGCGTAAAATTGCTAAAGATAATAGTATTGAAATTATTGCAGCAATAGGTGGTGGTAGTGCTATTGATACTGCAAAGGCAACTGCATATTATGAAAAACTTCCAGTTGTTATTATGCCAACAGTTGTTGCTACAGATGCACCATGTACAGGATTATCAGTTATTTACAATGATGATGGAACATTTTCGAATTACATATTTTACCCTAAAAATCCAGACGTGGTAATTGTTGATACATCAATTATCGTAAAAGCTCCTGTAAGATTTTTAGTTGCAGGGATGGGAGACGCACTTGGAACTTATTTTGAAGCTAGAGCTTGTGTTAAGACAAATTCACCAAGTCTAGAAAATGGAGGAATTACTAAATCAGCAATGGCTTTATGCTCACTTTGCTATGACACATTATTAGAAGATGGTTATATAGCTAAATTATCAGCTGAAAAAGGACTTTTAACTCCAGCAGTAGAAAACATTATTGAAGCTAATACTTACTTAAGTGGAGTTGGTGCAGATAATGGTGGACTAGCGGTAGCACACTCTGTTTACAATGGTTTTACAGCACTTGAAGAATGTGAGAAGACAATGCATGGTGAATTAGTTGCATTTGGTACTATAGCGCAACTTATTATAGAAAATGCACCTCAAGAGGAACTTGATAAAGTTATAGAATTTTGTATTTCAGTAGGACTTCCTATAACACTTGCAGAGGTGGGAGTAACAGACACTGAAAGAGTTAAGATTGCATGTGAAAAAGCATGTATGGAAGGTGAATCTATTCATAATATGCTTGGTGATGTTACACCAGAAGAGTTATATAATGCACTTCTTACTGCAGATGCTATTGGTAAAACAATATTAAATTAGGTAATATCAAAAAAATATAAATTAGATTATTGAAATTAACAATACCTATAATAACTTCTACAGATGTTATTATAAATTATAAATATATTGGTAATGGAGTCACTACATTTTGCAAAATAAAATGTGGTGGCCTTTTTATTAAATTTAAGGGCATCTCTTTAAAATATTAATATATATTAACTTATTTTTTAGATGCCATAAGGAGGATAAAAATGATTATAAAAAGTATTGAGATATCTGAAATTTTGGTGCCTTTAGTTACACCATTTAAAACAGCTCTTAGAACAGTTGAAGCTGTTAATGATATAGTGGTAAAAGTTATATCGGATAAAGGTGAAATAGGATATGGTGAAGCAGCACCTACAGCAGTAATAACAGGGGAAACAAAAGAATCAATTAAATCTGCAATTTTAAATTATATAAAGCCTTCTATTTTAGGCATGGAAATAGATAATTTAGAAAGTATAATGGAAAAAATAAATAGTTGTATTTTAAAAAATACAAGTGCAAAGGCTGCAGTTGATATGGCTATTTATGATTTATATGCTAAAAAACTTAATTCACCGTTATATAAAATTCTTGGTGGATATAGAAATGAAATTACTACAGACATTACTATTAGTGTAAATGAAATAGATGTAATGGTGAAAGATAGTATAAAAGCTGTGAATGAAGGCTTTAATATTTTAAAGATAAAGGTAGGAAAAGAAGGTGAAAAAGATATACAGAGAATTGCTGAAATAAGAAAAGCAGTTGGATCAAATGTAAGTATTCGTGTTGATGCAAACCAAGGTTGGACAAGCAAACAAGCTGTTAAAATCATAAGTGCTTTTGAAGATAAAGATTTAAATATTGATTTAGTAGAACAACCAGTTAAATATTGGGACTTAGAGGGAATGAAGTATGTAACTCAAAATACGTATACAAAAATTTTAGCAGACGAAAGTGTCTTTTCTCCACATGATGCAGCAAAGATAATTCAAGAAAGAGCAGCAGATTTAATTAATATAAAGCTTATGAAAACAGGCGGAATATATAATGCTTTAAAAATTTGTGATATAGCAGAAGTTTATGGAGTAGAGTGTATGATTGGGTGTATGCTTGAAAGTAAAATAAGTGTGAGTGCGGCAGCAAATCTGGGTGCTGCTAGAAAGATAATAACAATGGTAGATTTAGATGGACCAGCACTTTGCAAAATTGACCCAATAAGTGGAGGACCTATTTTTAGCGGAAGTAGTATAAAAATGAGCGGAAAAGTTGGAATAGGTTTTGACGATATAGTAGAAATTTAATTGAATATAGATGTCGCAAAAAAAACTACATGATGCCATTGATCTAATCAAACCATTAGTCGATGGCGAAACGATTGAGATCAAAGACATCTACATAGGTTCCCAAAAAGGAACTTAAAAGCAGATTAATTATAACTAAATTATTTAAAGATAACAAGCGGAAAAGAAATCTAAAACAAGAAAAAGCTTTAAAACAAGAAAAAAGAAAATTTAATAATAGAGCCTCTTTATCAAGGTACTTACTGTAACATATAACATATATTACAGTAATGATAGTACCTTTTATTAAGTATGCTCAAATTTAATAACACAATTAAAATTATTACAATATAAACCCAAATGTTCTAATTTATGTTTTTAATTTTATTCGCGACTTGCTTTAAACTTATTAGTAATATTATGGATAAATAAGCTTGATGGCTATGAAGACAAGCTTTGAACAAGCATTTTGGAACAACTTATAATCAATAAGCACAGCCATCAAAATCTTCTAATGTAACTTCCACAAAGCAAGCCCCCTTATTTCTAGTTTTGGACATATATTCATAGGCACAAAACTTGATATTATCTAAGTATTTCTTTGAAATAAATAAAGTATATTCTTAAAAAATGAATTTGCAGAAAGCCCAAAGGTATTTCATATCTAAATTAAATTAAGGAGCGTGAATTAAATGATAAGACCAAAACCTTTAAAAAAGGGAGATAAGATAGGATTAATTGGGGCTTCAAGTCCAATACCACAAGATAGAATAGAACCTTCTATTAAAGCTATGGAAGCTCTAAGCCTCGAAGTTGTACTTGGGGAAAGTTGCAGAGGATATCATGGATTTTTATCTGGAAGTGATGAACTTAGAGCAAAAGACATAAATGACATGTTTGAGGATAAAAGCATTAAAGGTATTTTTGCAATTAGAGGTGGGTATGGTGCAGCTAGACTTTTAGATATGTTAGATTATAATATGATTAAGAAAAATCCTAAGGTATTTGCAGGATATAGTGATGTAACTGCCCTTCATAATGTACTTAATGAAAAATGCAAACTAATAACTTTTCATACACCAATGGCATCAACAGAATTTTATAAAGGTGTAGATGATTATACAATGAATTATTTTAGAAAAAACATATTTAGTGATGAACCACTGGGAACACTTAAAAATCCAGAGGGCCAAGAAATTAAAACTTTAGTTAGTGGAAAGGCAAAAGGAAAATTAGTTGGAGGAAATCTTTCTTTAGTAGTTTCTTCGATGGGAACTACACATGAGATTGATACAAAGGATAAAATATTATTTTTAGAAGATGTAGATGAATATCCATATAAAATAGATAGAATGCTATTACAATTAAAGCAATGTGGAAAATTTAAAGATGCCGCAGGAATTATTTTGGGTGCATGGACAGATTGTAAAGCAAATGAAGGGGATAATAGCTTAACTTTAATGGAAGTCTTTGAAGAACTTATAAAAACAGAAAACAAACCTACAATTTATAACTTGGCTTGCGGACATTGTATGCCTACGATGAGTCTTCCTTTAGGTGCAATGGTGAAAATTAATGGGGATAAGGGTGAGATTACCATACTTTAGAAATATACATTGTAGGGGGTTATTCAAATGAAGTATGCAATAGTAAATAAGGCTGTTGGAGTATTAAAAAGTGAACCTAAGGGAGCTTCTGAAAATGCTGATGAAGTTTTATTTGGAATGAATGTTGAAATACTTAAAGAGCTAGATAACAATTGGTTTTATGTAAGAACTCATTATAATTATGAAGGTTATATAAATGGAGATAATTTAATAATTAATGATGAGCTTTCAAAGAAATGGGAAAAAGATAAAAATATTATGGTAATTAATTCGTTTGCAGATGTACTTAATAAACCAGAAGCATCTGGATATGAAATTGCAAGTGTAACAAGAGGAGCTAATTTAATTTCATGTGATGAAATAAGTGAAAATAAAAGATTTCTAAAGGTGAAATTACCAAGTGGAGAAAAAGGATGGATAAGAAAGAGTTTCACATCAGATTTAATAATAGATTGTGAAATAAAAGATGAAGAAAAGCTTAGAGAAAATCTAGCAAAATGTGCTCTAAGCTATATTGGAACTCAATATAGATGGGGCGGAAAGTCACCTCTTGGAATAGATTGTTCTGGACTTTGCTCTATGGCATATATGCTAAATGGAATATTGATTTATAGAGATGCAGATATAAAAGAAGACTTTCCCATAAAGGAAATAACTTTTGATAAGCTAAAAAAAGGAGATCTAATATTCTTTCCAGGACATGCAGCAATGTATTTAGAAGCTGGGAATTATATTCATTCATCAACAAGTAATGATGTGGTGAAAATAAACAGTTTAAATGAAAAGGCAGAAAATTATAATGAATATTTAGGAACATGTGCTAAGCGGTTTGGAAGCATATTTAAATGAGCCTTGGAATCTGGGGCTCTCAATATTCGCTATAGGTGAAACAAGCGTTGAAAAGAGGTATTATCCAAGTGAAGAAAGCAGTAAGATTATAAAAAAGTGGTATACAAAAGATTAATTCAAATGGTGAAGAAACTAATTTGTACAATATAAGACAAGGAGAGTTTTGTCATGAAGCTTTAAGTTGTTTATCAAACTTTGAATCTTTAAATATAACAGGTAAAGCAATTCAAGATTCAGAGGTATGCATAATACCTGTAGATATAGTAAGACTGCATTTCATGAAAGACAATGAATTTTTGCTATATATATATATATATATATATATATATATATATGAAGATTTGCACAAAAAATTTAATTCTGTCTTAGATAATAAAGAAGAAATAATGCATGAATCACTAGAAACAAGACTTGTAAAATTGCTTATTAATAAAAATAGTAACATAATTTATACGACGCATGGAGAGTTAACTTTTGAAATTGATTCAGATAGAGAAGTTGTAAGTAGGAAACTTAAAAGCATTGAAAAACGAGGATATATAAAATTAGAAAGAGGCAAAATAATAATAATTAAGAATTTAAAAAAATTTTTTAAAAAATTGAAAATTGCGAAATTTGATTATTATATTGAATTATAATATAATTAACATTGTAATAATAATTGAATATAAATAGGTACGGTTGGACAAATTTTATAATTTGTTTTCAAGCAATTTTAGTTTCTGGGGTGGGAAACTCTATTAGAGTGTTCCACCTCTTTTTGCTTTAATTTTTAATAACTCAATTATAATTATTTATTTAAACTAAACGTCTAGGATATCCATAATAATATTAAGGAGATTAACTTATGAAGAAAAATGTTTACAACAAAACTTTCAATCAATTTTTAAGCTTTTTTAAAAATGAATCTGCTAGTGGTATAATACTCTTGATTTTTGCAATTGCTGCCATAATAATTGCAAATTCCAATTTTGCTACAACATACAATAATATACTCCATACCTACATAACTATTGGATATAAAAACTTTTCGTTATCAATGTCACTACTTCACTGGATTAATGATGGATTAATGGCTATATTTTTCTTAGTAGTTGGCATGGAAATAAAACGAGAAGTGGTATTTGGAGAGCTTAAATCTTTAAAAAAGACAATACTGCCAGTATCTGCTGCCGTAGGAGGTATGATTGTACCAGCAATAATTTATGCATTACTTAATTATAATGAACCTACGGCAACAGGATGGGGAATTCCAATGGCAACAGATATTGCATTTGCGTTAGGAATACTTTCTTTGGTAGGCAGAAAAGCACCTAAAGGAATAATAGTATTTCTTACAGCGTTAGCTATAGTTGATGATTTAGGAGCTATTATTGTAATTGCAATATTCTATACTAGCCAAATTTCTTGGATTGCTCTTATTATGGGATTAATTATTTTTATAGTTTTAATATTAGCTAATAGATTTAATGTAAAATATACAGCTATTTTTATTATTGGAGGTTTAGTTCTATGGGTTTGTTTGTTAAAATCAGGAATACATGCAACAATTGCTGGAGTATTACTTGGAATGGCCTTACCTATTGGAAAAACTGTTGATGAATTTGAAACATCAATTTTGTACAGGGTTGATAAAACTCTATCTCCGTGGTCTTCTTTTTTAGTTATGCCAATATTCGCTTTAGCTAATTCAGGTATAACTATTGATATTAGTAGTATTGGAACAATAGTAAAAACACCAATCAGTTTAGGAATTATATTTGGTTTGGTTATTGGTAAGCAAATAGGGATATTTGGAGTTTCATACATTTTAGTAAAATTAAAAGTGGCTAAACTTCCATCTAAAGTAACTAAAAGACATTTATATGGTGCAAGTGTCCTTGGGGGTATTGGATTTACTATGTCAATCTTTGTTTCATCTTTATCGTTTGCAGATGAAACTGCGTTAACCACAGCCAAAATAAGCATTATGATTGCTTCAATTTTAGCGGCAATATTAGGTGGAATAACTTTTTCATTTATAAAACTTAAAAGTGAGAAAGTGAATTAATCGCAAATTGACGATATTTAATATTAATGATAATATATATGAGGCTTTGATTTAGTTAAAGTATACTAAGTCAAAGCCTGTATTTTGTAAAAAATTATTAATATAGATTTAAAAAAAATTCGCAATAATTAAAAGAAGAAAGAAGGAATTAGATGAAAGAAATTAAACAAGAATGGTTTGGAAATATTAAAGGAGATTTACTGGCAGGGATAGTTGTTTGTATGGCATTGATACCAGAGGCTATAGGATTTGCTATAGTAGCTGGAGTTGATCCTATGGTTGGAGTATATGCATCTTTTTGTATGTCTTTAATTATATCAATTTTTGGTGGAAGAACAGGAATGATTTCGGCTGCAGCTGGCGCAATGGCATTGGTTTTAGCAAGTTTAGTAAAGGAACATGGAATAGAGTATATGCTTGTAGCAACAATACTTACAGGAGTATTCCAAGTTGTTTTAGGATTTTTTAAGATAGGAAATTTATTAAAGTTTATACCTAGGCCAGTTATGATAGGATTTGTAAATGCACTAGGAATAATGATGTTTAAGTCACAACTACCTTATTTTAAAGGGTCATTTATTTTAATAATTTTAGGCGCAATAGGTATTTCAATAATTTATTTATTACCTAAATTAACAAGAGTAGTACCATCTCCAATAGTCGCAATAATAGTTGTTACATTAATAGTAGTTATATTTAAGATTGATATAACTACATTAGGGGATATGGGGAAAATAAATAGTGACTTGCCAAACTTTTTAATACCTAATATACCATTTAATATGGAAACTCTTAAAATAATATTACCGTATTCTATATCACTTTCATTAGTTGGGCTTGTAGAATCTCTATTAACAGCTCAGTTAATTGATGATTTAACAGATACTCCAAGCAATAAGAATAGAGAATGCGTAGGTCAAGGATTGGCTAATGTAGTATGTGGATTTTTTGGAGGAATAGCAGGGTGCGGAATGATTGGGCAAACCCTTATAAATCATAATTATGGTGGAAGAGGTAGATTATCAACACTTACATCAGGAACAGTAATGTTGATTTCAGTAATAGTATTAAATAAATTTGTTGTGCAAATTCCAGTAGTTGCTTTAGGTGCGGTTATGGTAGTTGTATCAATAACAACATTTAATTGGGGTTCAATTAAGAGAATTACAAAAGTACCCAAAACAGATACATTTGTAATGATTTCAACAGTTATAGTAGTTGTATTAACTCATAACTTAGCTTATGGAGTTATTCTTGGAATAATATTAAGTGCATTATTTTTTGCATCTAAAATATCTGAAATACAGGTTAAAAAAATCAAAGAGGATACAAAAACTATATATATAGTTAACGGTCAGTTATTCTTTGCATCAACATTAAAGTTTATTGACAGTTTTGATTTTACAGAAAAGATTCAATTTGTGGACATAGATTTATCTATGGTGAAAATTTGGGATGAATCAGCAGTTGATTCTATAGATAAAGTGGTGCTTAAATTTCATAAAAACGGAGTTAAAGCTAACTTAATAGGAATGAGTAATCAATGTTTAGAATTAGTTGATAGAATAGCTGTCCATAATAAACCAGGTGGATTAGGGGCATCCAGTAGTCATTAAATTATGATCTATATTATCATCACATGGTATGTAATGAGCTATAGTTTAGTTTCATATGAAGATTTGCCAAAGTATGATTTATTTATATCTCAAGTTAATGAATATTAATGTAATTAGTATTTAAGTAAAATTAAAATCAAAGAAAAGAGCATATCCGGTGAAGTATTAAATCTTCACTGGATATGCTCTTAAATTTTTTATCTATTATACTTTTTAAATAAATTATTGAGAGCTTGTTTGAGAATAAATGCTTCAGTTCTAGCATTTATCTTGAAAAGTCTATCAAGTTGAGTTTTAGTGAGGTAGTTGAATATTAAATTTTATTCATAAGTTTATCCTAATACATATTATTTCAACATATATTGTGATTAGACCACAAAAAGCTGACAAATATCATCCAATTAGAATTTAATGATATAATAGCATTATAAAATTAAACGTATGAGGAGAATTACTATGTTTTGCAAAAATGACCTTCAACAAACTTCATTATTTGAACCAATCAACCAAATGCCAAAATACCTTCAAGATATTTTAAATAAAAGTTGGGCTAAGGCATTTAAGGATCATATTTTTCCGCGAATAAATGAGGAGCGTTTTTCGGTTTTATATAGCAATAAAGCCTCAAGGACTAATTCACCTATTAATGTTATTCTTGGCTTACTAATTATAAAAGAAATATTTCAGCAGACTGATGAAGAGCTTATCGGCTCTATTCATTTCGATGTAAGATATCAATATGCTTTAAATACAACTAATTATGAAACACAACCAGTATCTATAAATACTCTAACAAATTTTAGAAACAGACTTGTTGAATATGAAGCGTCAACTAATGAAGACTTAATAAAAGCTGAAGTTGAAGCTTTATCCGAAAGCATTGCTAAGTATTTATCTGTTGATAATAAAAAAGTTAGAGTGGATTCGTTAATGGTTAGTTCATCATGCAAAAAATTAAGTAGAATTGAGCTAGTATATTCTATAAATAGCAGACTTATTAAAGCTCTAAATATAATAAATCCACCTATTATAAGTGATGAACTAAAACCGTACCTTGAAAAGGGGCATAAAAATGACACTATATATAGAACTCAAGATTTAAAGGCTGATTCAAAACTTTCAATTTTAATCGAACATTCTAAAATTCTATACAATATCGCTCTGAAAGCTGGAGATATAGTTACTTCAACAGAAGAGTTTCAACTTTTAAATAGAGTTATTCAGGACCAAACTACAGAAGATGCTGCAAAAAATTTAGTTATTAAAGATTCAAAAGATATAACTTCAACTAGTTTACAAAATCCAACTGACAAAGATGCAACCTACAGAAAAAAATATGGTGGTAACGTTGGTTATGTTGTTAATATACAAGAATCATTTAATGATAAAAACAGTGTTATAACAGGCTATGACCTTAAGCAAAATATTCACAGCGATTCAAAATTTGCTGATGATGTTATTGCTAATTTAGCTTCACAAAATAAAAATTCAAACTGTAAACTACTAGTTGATGGTGCTTACTATGAACAAGAAAAAGCCAAAAATGCTTTAAAACAAGGAATTGAAATGATTCCAAGTCAACTAGTTGGCAGAAAAGTATCTACTGATAAACTGAGTTATTCAAAATTCATTGTAGATGACGAAAAAAATGTAATAAGTTGTTGTCCTAACGGAGTCGAACCTGTAGAGTCTTATTATAGTTCAAAATCTTATACAGCCAAATTTGACTCCAGTACATGTGAAAAATGTCCTTTAAATTCACAATGTCCAAAGAAAATATCAAAGAAATTTAATACCATAAGAGTTAGCGAAAAAGCTTATAATACAGCTACTCAAAGAGAAAAAATGCACGAGAGTGAGTATATAAAGCTTGCAAATAAAAGGGCTGGTATAGAAGGTATTCCTTCTGTTTTGAGGAGAAGATATAAAATTGATACCATGCCTATCCGGGGATTATTGCGCTCAAAATTATGGGTTGGATTTAAAATCGCAGCCTATAACTTCAAGAAACTGTTAAAACAGTTTCTTGAAAGTGGCATAGAGTGTTTTCTCAATATAATTGCATGTATAGTTGCTGTAATAATTAACTGTTTTAAATTATATTTTTTAGAATTTGAAGCAAAGCTGTCAAACTAATCACGATACTTTATAGTTTTTGTGGTTTAATCATAATATAAATTATAATAAAATATTAATGACTCTGAATCAATTTGAGCGGGAGAACAAATTTTTTTGTGAATATTATAATTGGTGGGATAAGTATGGTCAATTTCTTTAATCAGAATCCGTCAGCTAATCTCGTAAGCGCTGAATTATGGTTAAGTTATGTAAAATTAGAAAATAAAAATCCAAATATGCTGATATACTGATATACTTAAATATGAAATCAAAAGTATGGATTCATATATAAAATATATGTTAGAGGAGTGATAAGCATGAATGAATTTATGAAAATCGGAATATTCAATGGAACAATTGCTACAACAAATGGTGTATATAAAATAAGTGATATAGATGTAGATGATGCTAAAAAGCTTATAGATGAAAATGGATTTATATCTGCAATAGGACATAAATCAACTGCTGAAGCTATTTCAGATTCATTTAATATGAATATACCTATGAGCCGTATAAATTTCAAACAAAAGGTAGGACAAAAGGCAGTGGTGTTTAAATTAAATAAAAGACCACCAGAAGGAAGTATATTATGTAGAGAAGAAATAGAAGCAATAGGATATTCATTTAAATTAATGGAAAGATTAGAATAAAAACGATCTATAGATGAAGCAATAACTAAACATTTATCAACAATATTTAGCCAAAAAAGAATGAAACACTAAGTCTCATTCTTTAATCCTATTATTTTACAGTATCATTGATATGACAATTATCTGAACTACTAAATCCACCAACAGACATAGATCATTTCCCACGTCCATCTCCATTTCTGCCTAATATTTGACTAGGAGTTCAATTGCAACTCTCAAGATTATTTTTTAGAGCTTCCTTTAATGCCCCCTTCTTCAGTTGTTATAGTTCTATTGAAACTAACTTATCAACAGTTTTATTTCTCTCTTTAAGTAGATTAACTTTAATGTAAATCAAACCGTCATAGATCTTCTTTCACATGAGATTATAGGTGGTGTTATTCTTAGTCAAGATATAAGTAAAAAAGAAAAACTTGAACAAATGCATAAAGACTTTATTTCAAATGTTTCTCTCTGCTTAATGTGTTAATTGTCAAATTAAATAGAATTTTAAGAAAAATATAATAAAGCATTTTTAGAATATTATAATCATAAACTAGAGACATAGAGACATTTGAGGGGTGTTTATGTCTATTTATTTTGACTTCAAAACTATTAAAGAACTTATAGGTGATAATTATTATAGAGAACAAAAAGAATTTACTTTAGAAGAATTATCACAGTATGATGAAAGTAACGGAAAACCTGCTTATGTAGCAATTGAAGTTATAGTTTATGATCTGAGCAAAGAATCAGCTTAGGCTGGAGGAACGCATTTTGGTATTACAGCTGGTAAAGATTTAACAGAGGAATTTAATTCTTGACATGGATTGAATAAAATTCTTAGTAATATACCTAATGTTGGAATACTTAAAGTAAAGTAATATCTATTGGAGGAATTAAGTTGACTAGTGAGGAAGGATGTCCACTTACAAAAGTTAAAATTCAGACCTCAAAGAGAATTGCGGATGATGTTGTGGGAATGGTTAAAAATACTAAAAAGATGAATGCTATTTGGTTAGAAGTAACAGGCTGCTCAGGAAATATAATTTCTTTGCTTAATAGTGAAAATCCAGGACTTTATAATATCTTAACTGATATTGTGAATTTTACTTTTAATAATACACTTATGGCTGCAGAAGGAAATTTTGCTTTTGAAAAGTTTTTAGATACATTAGATACAGAATTTATATTACTTATTGATGGTGCAGTTTCAACAAAGGAAAATGGACGTTATAACATTGTAGCTAATTATAAAGGGAAAATAATTACGGCTTTAGAAGCAGTACAATTGGCTGGAGGAAAAGCAAAATATGTGGTTTCAGTAGGAACTTGTGCTTCTCATGGTGGGATTTCAGCAGCAAAGCCAAACCCATCAGAATGTAAGAGTGTCCAAGAAGTATTAAATAGGCAAGTGATTAAATTGCCTGGGTGTCCTTGTCATCCAGATTGGGTAGTTGGTACTTTAGCACATTTGGTAGGTTATGGCATTCCGGAATTAGATGAGGAAGGAAGACCTCTTCTATTTTATGGAGTTACAATTCATGACAATTGTACAAGAAGAGGATTTTTTGATAAAGGTATTTTTGCACAAAAGTTTGGAGAAGAAGGGTGTATGTTTAAAATAGGTTGTAGAGGGCCAGTTACCAAAACTGATTGTCCTAGACGAAAGTGGAATGGCTATGTGAATTGGCCTATTGGAGATAATACTAACTGTATTGGTTGTGCACAATCACAATTTCCTGATGGAATGGAACCTTTTGTAAGGTACAAGGAGGAGTCATGAGTAAAACAATTACTATTGATCCAGTTACAAGAATCAGTGGGTTTTTAGAAATAAAAGCAAAAGTGAAGAAAAATACAATTGTAGAAGCAAATGCAAGTGGATTACTTTTTAGAGGATTTGAAAAAATGTTAAAAGGAAGGTCACCTTTAGATGCTGTATATTTTACAGAGAGAATTTGCGGAATATGCTCTACAGCTCATGCTATGGCTTCAACCTTAGCACTAGAAGATGCATTAAAAATAACCGTTAGTTTAAATGATAATTACATTCGAGATATTATGCATGGTTTTGAATTCGTACAAAACCACTTAAGGCACTTTTATCTACTTTCCATTCCTAGCTATGTAAAAATTTCTAGTGTGAACTTGCTAGAATCAGAGCAGTATAGTGATTATAGACTTCCTGAAAAAATAAATAAAAAAATAGAAGAACATTATGTTAAAAGTATTGAGCTTAGTAGATTAGCTCATGAAGGACTTGCAATTCTTGGTGGGAAAGCTCCTCATAGTCATGGAATTTTTGTAGGTGGAGTTACGGTAAATATAGATGCATATAAATTAGAAAAGGTAAAAAGCATCATTAAAAATATACAATCATTTGTGATAACTACAATGAAAGAAGATGTAGAAATTATTTCTAAGTATTATCCTGATTATTTTAAGAAGGGAATATCTTATCCATATTTCATGAGCTATGGTGTTTTTAATAAATATGAAGATCCAGAAATTACTTATGTTAAACCAGGAGTAATGAAAGATAATGTTAAATATCCTTTAGAACCAGATGAAATTACAGAACAAATTCATTATTCATGGTATAAGAAAGATGAAAATTTAGAGGAAGTGGATTTATCTAAATTAGATGCATACACTTTTATAAAAGCTCCTCGATATTTAGGTCTGCCTATGGAGGTTGGTCCATTAGCACGGTTAATCATCAGTGGAGAATACACAAATGGACATTCATGTATGGATAGAAATATTGCAAGGGTTTTAGAAACAGGAAAGATATTAGCAATAATGAAGAAGCTTGCTGAAAGGGTAGAGCTGAAACCAAATAATCAAAAGATTTATGATATTCCAGAAAAGGCTTATGGTATAGGTCTCACAGATACTACTAGAGGTGCCCTTGGACATTGGATTGCAATTGAAAATAAGGTTATTAATCATTACAATATCATAACGCCTACTGTATGGAATTTATCACCTAAAGATCCATCAAATCTTCCTGGAACCATAGAAAGAGCTTTGATTAGAACTAAATTAAATAATATTAAAGAACCTATAGAAATTGGACGGATTGTAAGATCATTTGATCCTTGTGTATCTTGTGCAACTCATTTAATTGGAGATACAGGAGATACAGAAATAATAGAGGTTTTAGTTTGAAAAGCATACTTATGTGATAACTCGCCGAAAGAAGGAATGGTATATATTTCGAAGTATAAATTAAACTTATAATTGGTGTATCTATAGAAAGTGGAGAAATAGATATTATGATAAATAGAAAGTCTAATATTAAAGTTATAGCTATGGGAAATGTTTTAATGAAAGATGATGCTATTGGCATTGAAGTTGGAAAAGAAATAGAAGAAAGACTTTTAGAAAAAGGCATCAAAGTTATTTATGGAGAAACTGATGCTCAATATAGTATTTCTAGTGTACAAAGAGATGATTTTATTTTTATTTTGGATGCAGCATATTATGGAAAGGAACCGGGTGAAATTACTTGCTTGCCCATAAATACTTTTATTTCTAAGAAAAAAGGATATTCCCAACATAATTATAGTTTTTTAGATTTATTAAAACTTTATTATCCTAGTGTTAAAGGAGAAATTTATGCAATTGAGGTTAAAGACGTTGAATTTGGTTTTGGATTAAGTTCTGTGTTACAAGAAAAATTAGAAGTCATCTCTAAAAATATTTTAGATAAAATAGAAAAATCTATAATAAAAAATCAAGTGAAACTTGATTCAGGTAGGGTTTGATTCCCCGCTGAATCTTAGTTGAACTTATACACTCAGGGGGCACAATGTCTAGGGGCTAGCCACTGTTATCTCCCACTTAAAGAAGTGGAAGTGTTACAGTGGCTAGACATCAGATAAATGAAGGGATAGTGAAAAAATATGCATGATACTATTTTATTAAGTAAGATTTCTGAGGAATTAAGGGAAATATGTAAAGCTAATAATATTAATAAAGTTAATTCATTTACTGTTATTGTAAATCATAGAAGTCACGTACATTCGGACAATCTTTATGACCATCTTAAATATGCTCATGGAAATTTAGTTGGAGAATGGACAAAAATTAATGTACAGAGGGAAGATATACAGGATCAAACTGCTATTCTTAAAAGCATTGAAGGAGAACAAAGTGAAAATTAAAACAACATAGAAGAAGGTCTTCAAAATATGAGATATATAGTAAAAATTTACGGGATTGTACAAGGGGTTGGATTTCGCCCTTTTATATATAAAAAAGCAAATGATTTCAAAATCTATGGATATGTTAAAAATATAGGTGGTGCTGTATTAATTGATTGTTCAGGTAAGAGGGAGAATATAAAACATTTTATATTGGATGTTATAAAAAAGCCACCTAACCTTGCAAAGATTGAAAAGGTTCAGTGTAGTCCTATTAAAAATAATTTGCTCATTTCTAAATATACTAATAAAGACAAATTTGTGATTAAGGAAAGTATTAATCAGAAAAATGCAATAAAATTTATTTCACCTGATATAGCTACTTGCCCTAAGTGTTTAGAGGATATAAAAAAGAAAGGAAATTCTCGCTTTCGATATGCTTTTACAAATTGTACTCAGTGTGGTCCTAGGTATTCAATTATTAAAGCTTTGCCATATGATAGAAAAAATACCACTATGGAAGACTTCTCTATGTGTGAAGACTGTAAAAAAGAATATGATAATCCCCTCAGCAGGAGATTGCACGCTCAGCCAAATTGCTGTGAAAAATGTGGTCCTAAACTTTTTCTAACAAATAATCAAGGAAAGCAAATTCATTGCGAAGATCCAATTAAAGAAACTATTAAACTTATTGAAGAAGGAAAAATATTAGGAATTAAGGGGATTGGGGGATTTCATTTAGTTTGTGATGGAAGGAATGAACAAGCTATTAATCTCCTTAGAAGTAGAAAATATAGAAAAGATAAGCCATTAGCTTTGATGGCAAAGGATATTGGAATTGTTAAAGAAATTTGCTATATATCTGATAGAGAAGAGGAAGTATTAAGTAGTAATAAGAGACCTATTTTAATATTAAAAAAGAAATATCCTTCTTCAGTGCCAGAGATTATAGCACCGAAGCAAAAGAATTTAGGTGTCATGTTGCCTTATACACCTCTACATCATTTGTTATTAAGTGAAAACCTAAATCTTTTAATTATGACTAGTGGAAATATAAGTGGAATGATAATGGAATATAAAAATGAAGAAGCAGTAAAACATTTAAATAAAGTTGCAGATTATTTTTTAATTCATGATAGAGAAATTTATGTTACAGAAGATGACTCTGTCGTAAAGGTTATAAATGAAACAGAAAGGGTTATTAGAAGAGGTAGAGGCTATACTCCCTATACAATGAAAATTAATCTAAATAGACAAATTATAGCTGTTGGAGGTCAACAGAAGAATACAATATGCATTTCTAAAAATGGATATACATATTCAAGTCAGTATTTAGGTGATTTAGGAGAACTTGATTGTTATGAAAATTTTAAATATATGCTGAGACATTTCAATAATTTATTTGATATTAACGCAGAATTAATTGTACATGATATGCATCCATCATATTTAAGTACTAACTATGCAAAGGAACAGAAAGTAAGAAAAGTGGAAGTTCAGCATCATCATGCTCATATGGTTAGTTGCATGGCTGAACATTCTATTTATGATAATGTAATTGGAATTATATTTGATGGTACTGGATTTGGACTTGATGAAGCAGTATGGGGTGGAGAATTTTTTGTTGGAAATAGAAGCTTTTTTAAAAGAGTAGGACAACTAGAATACGTAAAGATTCAAGGAGGAGAGCAAGCCATAAAAGAACCTTGGAGATGTGCTGCAAGTTATTTATATGCTTTGGGTTATGATTTACTTGAAATAATTCAAGATGTGGAAAATGAAAAAATTGAAGTAGTTAAACAAGCCTTAAATTCAAACATAAATTGCTTCTTATCTTCTAGTGTCGGAAGATTGTTTGATGCAGTAGCAGCACTATGTGGAATTAGAAATAATATAACTTATGATGGGCAAGCTGCAATAGAATTAGAAAATGCTATTGACGATGAAGCTTATGAAAGTTATTTCTGGAATATCAAAGAGGATAATGGTATTTTTAATATTCAATATAAAGGTATTATAGAAGGAATATTGAAAGACGTTGAAAAAAAAGAGTTAATTTCTAAAATATCCTCAAGATTTCATAACTCACTTATTGAAGCTTCATGCGCTTTAGTATGTAAATTAAGAGAAAAAGAACATATAAATAAAGTTGTTCTTAGCGGTGGTGTTTTTGAAAATCAATATCTTTTGAAAAGAATATATAAAAATCTAATTAAGCAAGGATTTAAAGTCTTTTATAATCAACAAATTCCTACCAATGATGGAGGAATTTCTTTTGGACAACTTCATGTTGCAAGTGCAATTATGGAAAACAATGAACAATTTAAAGTGTAAGAATGATGGACTTGCTATTTTTTTTGAATGTGCCTAATTATAGAGAAGGAAGGGAGATATATGTGCCTTGCAGTGCCAGCTCAGGTTATAGAGATAGATAATTATAGTGCAATAATAGATATTATGGGATTAGAGAGTAAAGTTAATGTTCAGCTTATTGAAGACCTAAAGGTAGGAGAATATGTTTTAGTTCATGCAGGATGTGCTATTCAAAAGATTGATAAGGATTATTTTGAAGAATTACAGAAAATATTTCAATCAATACTAGATAGTGAGGATAAAGATGGATAAACAAACCTTGATTAAAGGTATGATAAAAAAAATTCAACAGTCTTCAATTGGGAAGTTCAATGTTATGGAGGTTTGCGGAACTCATACTCAAGCTCTTTCAAAATTTGGAATTAGACAATTAGTTGAACCAAATATACACTTACTATCTGGTCCAGGATGTCCAGTTTGTGTTACTTCAGAAAGTTATATAGATGCAGCTATAGAGCTTTCTAAACATCCAAATGTTATTTTGAGCACATTTGGAGACATGATGAAAGTAAATGGAAGTAGAGAAAATTTAATTGAGCAAAGAGAAAAGGGAAAAGACATTAAAGTGTTATATTCTCCTTTAAATTCAATAACACTTGCAGAAGAAAATAAAGACAAAGAGATAATTTTTCTTGGGGTAGGATTTGAAACTACAACTCCTCTAATTGCTCTAACCATAAAGATGGCACAGGAAAAAGGTATAAAAAATATTTCCTTTTTAATAGGAATGAAGAGAATGGAGCCAATCTTGCATCATATACTTAAAGATCCTAATCACAATATACAGGGATTAATTTGTCCAGGACATGTCGCGGCAGTAAAAGGGTCAGACTATTTTAAATTTATTGCAAATAAATATAATATTCCAGCAGTAGTAGCAGGTTTTGAAGCTTTGGAGATTACAGGAGCTTTATATTTTTTAATGAAACAACAATGTGAAGATAAAAAGAATTTTGAAAATTTATATAAAACTTGTGTAACCCTAGAAGGAAACAAAAGAGCAAATAAACTAATGGAAGAAGTATTCACATATTGTGATGAAGAATGGAGGGGAATAGGAATTATTAACGATTCGGGATTTTCCTTGAGAGAAAAATATAGAAGTTATGATGCTACCAAAAAATTTGGAATAAATTTAGAAAAAACTTTAAGCAAAAATAAAATTAAAACTTGTATATGCAGTGAAATTTTATTGGGAAAGAAATTGCCAAATAAATGTGAACTTTTTGGGAAAAATTGTACACCAGAGCATCCAATAGGACCTTGTATGGTATCCTCTGAGGGATCATGCTCTATTTTTCATAAGTATAAGGGAGTGGAATAGATGAATGAAGTGAT
Source organism: Clostridium beijerinckii (assembly GCA_003129525.1). Taxonomy (NCBI): domain Bacteria; kingdom Bacillati; phylum Bacillota; class Clostridia; order Eubacteriales; family Clostridiaceae; genus Clostridium; species Clostridium beijerinckii. Next base: position 3,060,234 of record CP029329.1, read on the forward strand.
TAAGCTTATTCATGGTGATGGGGGAAAACATACAAAAATATTAATTGAGCAACTTTTCTACAAACATTTTAATAATAATATTCTTTTGCAAGAGCAGGATTCAGCAACATTTACAGCAATACAAGGGAAAATGGCTTTTACCACAGATTCTTTTGTGGTAAAGCCACTGTTTTTTTCAGGGGGAAACATAGGTAAGATTGCAGTTTGCGGAACTGTTAATGATTTAGCTGTATCTGGAGCAAAACCACTTTATTTAAGTGCGAGTTTTATAATTGAAGAAGGATTTTCAATGCAAATTCTTGAAAAAATTGTGAAATCTATGGGGCATACCTGCCTAGAATGTGGAGCTAAGATTGTAACCGGGGACACAAAGGTAGTGGAAAAAGGGAGTGTAGATGGAATCTTTATTAATACTAGTGGAATTGGGTATATAACAAATGGATATGAGGTAAAACCCATTGAAGCAAACGATAGGATTATAGTAACAGGGGGAATTGGTGAACATGGAACAACAATTGCTGTAGAGAGATATAACATCAAAGTAAAAGGTGATTTTAAAAGTGATTGTGCAGCATTATATCCTTTTATAGAAAAACTTAAAGAACATTTTACTTCTATAAAGATAATGAGAGATCCGACTCGTGGGGGATTAGCTACTGTATTGCATGAATTTTCTTTACTTTGCAAACACGGAATACACTTGATTGAAGAAGATATTCCTATTAGTGAAAGTGTTAAGTCTATAAATAAGCTTTTAGGATTGGATCCATTATACATGGCATGTGAAGGAAGAATGGTACTAGTTGTTAAAGAGTTCGAAGCTCAAAATGTACTAAAGATAATTCAATCAATTGATCAAGGGAAAGGTGCAAGAATTATAGGCAAATTTGTTGAGGAGTTTACTCAGAATATATTTATAGAAAATAGCTTTGGTGGAAAGAGAATATTAGGACCTTTAGAGGGTAATATGTTACCTAGAATATGTTAAGGTATGTAGAGACTAAAAAGTTAAATGATCATAATAATGATTTAAGTTAAAAAATTTAATAAGGATAAGTAAGGCGATAAACATTTATATATGAATGCTTATTGCTTTTATTAATTATTTATAAATTTATAAAAACCAAGATAATAAAAAATATCTACATTAAACTTAATTTATAATTACGTTAAATCATCAAAACTTATTTCTAAAATGGTTAAAACATAATATCCTTAATATAATGAAAGAAAAGTGAAATTTTTTGGAAGACTATAAAAGTTTTGAATCATTAAATGAGAGATGTAAATACATATTTGATATTATACAAAAAAAAGGTCCTATAACTAAAAGTGAATTGATAGATAAGACTAAAATAAAATTAACTACACTAAATAGAGAGATTCGGATTTTATTGTATAATAAAATAACGGATATTGGAGAATCTACAGGTGGAAGGAAACCTAGTTTATATGATGTGAATCCAAGGGACTTTTACATTATTGGAATTGATATATAGCGAACTTATACTAAAATAGTTATAAAAAATCTTAAATTAAAAATAATAGAAGAAGAATTATTAAGCTATGAATATAACATTGAAAATATAAGTGGTATTATTACTACTTTTATAAAAAATATATGTATGAAATTGCACATACAAAAATCAGCGTTTGTTGGTATAGCAATGGGAGAATATGCTATGGTTATACAAAAATTACAAAATTAAAAGATAGGACGTGAAGTTATGAATCCAACAGCATTTTCAGTAATGGGATTTGATATAAGATGGTATGGAATAATAATTGCAACTGGAATGACACTAGGAATATTAATAGCAAATTATAATTGTAAATGGAGAAAAGTTGATTTAAACATTTTCCTATGTTTATTCAAAAAGGTATGCACATAAATGGAATCTTCTATAATCCTACTTTTTTATATAAATCCACTTGGAACATAATAGTATTTATAATATTAATGGGCATGCTAAGGAAAAACAAAAAAAATGGAATCGTATTTTTTACATACATTGGATTGTATTCTATAGGTCGATTTATAATCGAAGGAATGAGAACCGATAGTTTAATGCTAGGAAATATAAGAATTGCTCAATTAATGAGTTTAAGTGGAATTTTAGTTTGGATAATATTTATATTTTTAAGCAATTATAAAAGTAGAGTAAAAGGAAGATGATATTAATGACAAACATAATATTATTTATAGCAATTGGCCTAATGGCTGGAATTCTGAGTGGAATGTTTGGGATTGGTGGAGGCATAATAATTGTACCTGCATTAATGTACTTATGTGGATTTAGTCAGTTAAAAGCACAGGGAACATCTCTTGCAATTTTGCTTCCTCCTGTTGGAATTTTAGCTTTTATTAGTTACTACAAAAGAGGACAGGTAAATGTGCAAGCAGGGATTTTGATATGTATATTTTTAGTTATTGGTTCAGTATTTGGAGCCAAAATAGCTAATAATATACCATTATCCATTTTAAAAAAAGCATTTGGAATATTAATGATTTTGATATCTTTAAAAATGATTTTTTCTAAATAATAAAGTGATTCTTAGCTTCAGATGGAGTTTTATTAATAGAGGAATACTTCTCAACCTGAAGCTTAGAAGAACTTATAACCTCAAGGGTCACAATGTCCAGGAGCGTGCAGCCGTTATCTCTCACTTGAATAGGTGGGAGAGTTACGGATTCTAGCTATCGGATAAAATAAATTATAACAATTTTTTATAGATGGTAAGCTGTTAGTTTAAATTAATAATAGTTGTAACAACTATAACGGGTATTTTATTATCTTTAAGATATAATCATAGAACATGGTGTAATTTTTGCCCAATGGGAACTATGGCATCAGTTATATCAAAATTTAGAAAAAGTAAAAAAGTATTAAATGTATCATCATCATGTGTTTCATGTAAAATATGTGAAAAGAAATGTCCATTAGGACTAGTTCCTTATGATTACAAAGGTGATATATTAAGTCATCCAGATTGTATACAATGTATTCAATCTGTAACTGCTTGCCCTAAGAAAGCTATAGGATATAATAAAATAACTATAAAATAATTTTTCAGAGTTAAAAGAGAGGATACTAGAAAATAGTTTATCCTCTCTTTTTTACTATTGTTTTATTATATATTTTTAGTTGTGGCATCCATGCTCATGCTCATCGCATAATTCACCGGAGTCAGAAACTGAGCCATTAAGCCAATTAAGAGCTACTGTTTTCACATCTCCAGAGCATCCTCGTAATACTTCGATACCTGCATTCTTTAAAACGTTAACTGCTCCTTGGCCCATATTGCCTGCAAGCATGATTTCCACTCCAATTTCAGAAAGAGTTGTAGCAATGTTTGATTTACATCCACAGCCAGCTGGGGATGCAAGGGTTTCTTCATTAACTATTTCTTTAGTATTGTTATCAACTGTGAAAATTGTGTAATATTCACAATGCCCAAAGTGACTATCGATTATGTTTTGACGTGTTGGTAATGCAATTTTCATATAATTATTCCTCCAATAAAAATTTATTAAAGTAGCAGATGTATCAAGATGTTATTGACATATGCCCTTTATATATTATAATAAGGTTATAAAGAACATATGTCAATAATTATAAAGTCAGAGGTGAAAAGGAATGCCAAGACCTAGAAAATGCAGAAAGGTATGTTTCTTACCTGAAATAGACTCATTTGGACCGCGGAACAGCACAAATATAAGAACAGAGATTATTTTAATGACCGTAGATGAATATGAAACAATACGACTTATTGATTTAGAAGAAATGACACAGGAAGAGTGTGCAGAGAAAATGGATGTTGCACGAACAACTATACAAAGAATTTATAACGATGCACGAAAAAAACTGGCAAAGTCATTGGTAGAAGGAAAAACATTAAAAATTCAAGGTGGAGATTATATACTTTGCGATAAGGGTGAACCTTTATGCAGGTGTAAAAAATGCTGTAAACGAAAAGTTTCACCTGAAAATTCTGAAAAGATTTAAGAAGAAAACTGATTTATAAGATATAATAAAATAGTTTGTCTGAGCTAGAATAGAGGAAACTAGAAAATGGGTTATCCTCTCTTTTGTTATATTGTATATGTGTGTGACTAAATCACATATATTAGTGAAAGACTAATATATAATAAAGATAAGGAGGGGCATAAATGAATAATTATGCTGGATATGTTGGTTAAAATCTTTTAAATGGTGATTTTAAGCAAGTAAATGTAGATAAAGTTAGAGAACTTGTAGAAAACAATGCATATATTGTAGATGTTAGAGAATGTGGAGAATATGCTAATGGATACAATAAAGGTTCAAAAAATGTTGCTTTAAGTGAACTTAGATAAAGTATTGTTACTGAATATAATTTTAGATAAATTAATTAAGTGATTAAGTCACAGAAATAGTAAAAAGATAAAGTTATAATTAAAGTATAAGAAGTAATAAAAATTTTAAAATATAAATTGGGGGAGTTAAGTGTGGTTAAAGCAATAAATGGTAATGAATTTGTTGAAAGTGTTGAAAATACTAAAGGCGTAGTAGTTGTTGATTTCTCGGCAACTTGGTGTGGCCCATGTAAGATGTTAGGTCCAGTGTTTGAAGGAGTTAGTAATAAAATGGGAGACAAAGCTAAATTCTTTAAGGTAGATGTAGATGAAAGCAGAAATATAGCTCAAAAGTATAGAATAGCTGCAGTTCCAACTATGATTATATTTAAGGATGGAGTTCCTGTAGAAAATTTAGCAGGTTTTATGCCAGAACAAAATATAACAAATAAGGTGAATGCATATTTATAGAAAGTAAAAGTATAATTGATCTTACATGAAAAACAGATAGTCTAAGTTAAAGTTAGAGTATCTGTTTTTCACGTATATATCAATGATTTAATTTAAGATTATTATATCTTTAAACATAAGTAATATTTCTAATTTAGAGAAGATAAACTATTGAACATTTCAGCTCAGTTCAAGTCTTGTCACGGAATAACTCAAATTATTAGTAAATTACCTAAAGTAGGAATATTTAGAGTAAATAATGGCATGAATGCGAGAACTATGAATAGAAGTGCAATGGAAGATAAATCTAAATTTACTTCTGACAATTGGGTTGAGTGTATTACTCCATTAATTAATCGTGCATTAGCAGAAGCTAGGAGGGAATTAATCCGTAATACCTATATAGAGAATTTATTCTTAATATGTGACTTAACCATATAAATATATATATAAATACTTTATAATATATGTTAGAAAAAGAATCAGATTACAAACTTGCAAATGAAATTATTAAACACATTTTAGGGAGACTGATAAAGTATGGAATATTTTCTGTTATTTTTAGAGGGAATTATAACCTTTATATCACCTTGTATTTTGCCACTATTACCTTTATATGTATCATATTTTGCAGGTGGAAATGAAGAATATGATAAAAATAAATATAATGCATTAGTAAATTCTTTAGGGTTTGTATTAGGATTTACGATAATATTTACATTATTAGGCACACTCGCTGGAACCTTTGGAAGCTTTATAAAAGAACAAAGTGCTATTATAAATATGTTAGGTGGATTTATAGTAGTTTTGTTCGGTACAAATTATATGGGAATATTTAAAATTCCATTTTTAGAAAGAAATCTAAAGATTAATGCTGAAATAAAGACATTTAAGTTTTTATCTTCTATTTTGTTTGGAATGATTTTTGCAATAGGATGGACACCATGTGTTGGTACATTTTTAGGAACTGCCTTGATGATTGCAGTTAACTCACAAGATATTTTAAAAGGTACTATGATGCTTTTAATTTATAGTATAGGACTTGGTATACCTTTTGTAATATGTGCTATTTTAATAGATAAGCTAAAGGAAGCATTTAATTTTATAAAAAGCAATTATAAAGTTATAAATAGGATATCTGGAATAATTCTTGTGATTATAGGTATTTCAATTATGACTGGTTATTTAAATAAAGTACTTTCATTTTTAACATTTTAGGAGGAATCTATGAATAATAATAAAAAATCAATTTTACTAGTAATGGGATTTTTTTGCTTTGTAGTATTTTTAGTAAGTACATATTTTGGCTATGGTTTCTTAGCTTCAAAATATAATAATAAAAATATAAGCAATGAAACTGGGAAAAGTGGAAATATAAAGATTCAAAATAAAGTTTCTACAAAAGGATCAGATAAGAATAAAGTTATGGCAAAAGACTTTGTTGTTTATGATGAAGATCTAAAGGAAGTAAAGTTATCAGATTATAAAGGAACTCCCGTAGTATTGAATTTTTGGGCTAGTTGGTGTCCACCTTGCAAGTCAGAGATGCCTTCATTTGATGAAATGTCAAAGAAGTATAGCGAAGATAAAATAGCTATTTTAATGATAGACTTAACTGATGGTCAAAGAGAAACTATAAGCATTGCTAAGCAATTTATAAAAGACAATAATTATAATATGAAGGTTTTATTTGATAATAAAATGGATGCATCAAATATATATAATATTTCAGCTATACCAAGAACTATTTTTATTGATAAAGATGGATATATTGTTGAAGATAATTCAGGGGCAATAACAAAAGAACACTTAGAAAGTCAAATAAAATTGTTGCTTAAGGGATTATGAAACATAAAGGATTAGAAATGCAAAGTGACAATTATAATATATAAATTAAAATATGGGCTGTTGAACTACTAATTTTTTAGTTGTTCAACAGCCCTTTTATATAAATTTTATGGAATATATTTATATATTATATTTAGGATAATAATTAATAGTAGTTTGTACTCATTGTTTAAAATTCTCAGTGTGTGTAAACTGAAAATTTTTATGGTGGTTAATTACATACATTCATGGTAGTGTGTGAATATAATGAACATATTTCTGTTAAAAAATAAGATAAAGCGTTCACTTATTATATAGTTAATATAATAGTTTTAATTATCTATTTCTATTTGAACTAAATATATATAATTTGGAGGAGCTATATATATTTAGCATTTTCATAAAAGGAGTTCTTTATACTTAAAACGAGGTCACGCGATGAATTCCCTTTAAGCATATTTTTTATAGTGTATTCTTTTACTTTATCATATTTATTAAAAATTGCCTTTGCTTTATTACTGTCATTGTATACCTTCCAATATCCACATAATAAACATTTTTTTGTAGTACATTCCATAAAATCTTTAACATCTTTAAAGGGTATTCCAAGGAATAATCCAAGCTCATGAGGGCAGTGATATTTTTCATATCTGATTTTTAATACATTTATATAATCATTAATACATACATTAGAAGGATATCCTATATTAAATAAAAATTTCATATGAGACTTTTTATTTAAATCTTTTTCTAATATAAATTCATCATAGATCATAACTATAATTGAGTCACAGCTTTCTCTTAATTCTATAAACTTAAAATTTATAGTCTCTATAAAATCACTTCCAAAATCATTCCAACTATTATATAACTTTTGATTATTCTTTTTTATTGTAATTGTAACAGCTGGTTTGATTCCTGCAATTACTAATGATAAATTGTATACTAAAAAAGTTTCTATATATTCTTTATTATGCATTGAATCTAATTTATTATAAAAATCTAGATATATCATTTCATATCACCGCCAAACTTATTTTATGCAAGAGCTATTTTCTTACCAAAATCTATACACTCTTGTTTGTTATCATCAGGTTCATTTTGGATTATTAATGGAGTATCTATGATAGTACAACCATAGCCTATCATTCTTTCTTCAAAATCTCTCATCCATTGCCCATCTCCCCAACCATAAGAGCCAAATAGTGCAACTTTTTTACCAGAAAGCTTAGTTGAAATTTCATCAATAAGTGGTTCGAATTCTGACTCTTCTAGTACTTCGTCTCCCATTGCAGAGCAACCTAAAACAATTACTTCTTCGTCTAGTAATTCGTCTACATTTACATCTGAGACAACTACTGTTTCAGCATTTTTACCTGCTTCTACAAGTCCTTCTCTAATCAATTCTGCCATTTTTTCTGTATTACCCGTTCCTGACCAATATACTATTTTCATTTACTACCACTCCCTACAACTTTTCAATAAGTTTGAAAATCATTCTCAATTAGAGAATATAATATAAGACCAATTTTGTCAAGTTTTATTTTAAAATTAAAGAACAATTTTACATTATTGAGTTATTTTCATAGGTTTATAAGATAATAATATTAATGGGAGAGTAATAACATCTGAAAAGAATGAAAAATAAAATTCATTTTATTTATTCTGAATAATAAGAAACTACAATATTGCTCCAGTTTTCAATTATGCAGTCAGTAATTTTAGGATCATACATTATCATCTTCTTAAAAACATTCATAGAAATACATACGTTGATGAGATTAAATCTCTTCATATATATTTTAACCACCTTTTTTGTGTGTCAAGTTGACAGTATGTGAGTTATTGAATATAATCTAAAAAATAGAGTATAACATGCAATAGGGAATGAAGTGAAAATCTTCGACTACCCCAGTAACCGTAAAACTGACGAAATCTAGGGCATATAAAAGAAAACGACAATGAAACGATAATGAATTGTTGTTAATTTAATATGCTTAAAATGCCACTGAGAAATTGGGAAGGCTTTGAGAGTAGGCTGAAGTTAAGTCGGGATACCTTAGTGTTATACGAAATTAATATCCTCTGAGGGTGGGATATTAGAAAAGAAAGTATATTTCTATTTATTAAAGCTTTAGTCATTTACTTTAGTTTTATTATTCTTGGACTTATACAGTTATGCATTTTTAGGCATACTCTCAAAAGGGTATGCCTTTGTTTAATTTGCCCTTAAATCTAAAAATAATTTTAGGAGGACATTATGAAATTTAGAAACAAACTTTTATCGTTAGTTTTCATATTTACACTGATTATGACTATGTTAATTGGATGCACAGAAAAAACTGCAGCAATGACAGATAGAGCAGGTAATCAATTTAAATTACCTAAAAAATTAAATACAATAATATCTACGGCACCGTCAAATACAGAAATATTAGTTGAGCTCGGACTTGCAGATAAACTAGTTGCAATAGATAAGTACTCAATAGGCATTGAGGGTGTACCTAAAGACTTACCTAAAATTGATTTTAGAAATCCAGATGCTGAAACTCTTGTTGGTTTAAAGCCAGATATAATAATAGCTTCAGGTCATAATAAATCAGGAAATCAAGATCCATTTGCAGCTGTAAAAGAAGCTGGAATAGAGGTTGTGTACATACCAGTTAGCTCTAGTATAGAAGGTATTTATGAAGATATAAATTTTATGGCTGAAATTACAGGTACTGATAAAAAAGGTACAGAAATAGTAGATAATATGAAAAATGAACTAAATACTATTAAAAAAATAGGAGAGACAATCACTGATAAAAAAAGTGTTTATTTTGAAATAGGATCGACTCCATCTTTATATAGCTTTGGAAATAGTACTTTTTTAAATGAAATGATAGAACTAATTGGCGCAAAAAATATATTATCAAATGAAAATTCATGGATATCACCAAGTGAGGAATCTATATTAAAAGCTAATCCAGATGTGATAATTACTAGTGAACCAACAGAAAATATTGTTGAAGCTATTAAAACTCGTGATGGGTGGAAAGATATTACTGCGGTTAAGGAAAATAATATATTTGTTATTGATAAAGACTCGTCATCTAGACCATCTCAAAACATATTAAAAGCACTTAAAGAAATGGCTAAAGCAATTTATCCAGAAAAATATACACATTAATAAAAGTGCGAAGCACAACCAAGAACAATTTGTTATAGAAGTTACATACTGAAAAAAGAGGGTATAAATAAGATGTACAATTATAAAGAAACACCACAAACTACATATAACAATAAAAATGAACCAAGAATTAATCAAAATAATAAAGCAATTTTATTATTAATTTTGCTAACATTTTTAATTTTATGCATTGGAACCTCTATTGGAGGTGCTAATACCAGTATTAAAGATATTTTATCTATAATTGTATATAAAATATTTGGAATTCCACTATCTAAAGGTATTTATAATAATGATGTAGCAATAATTTGGAATTTGAGATTACCAAGAGTTTTATTAGCATTTATAGTAGGAGGTTCACTATCGGTAAGCGGTGCTGTAGTTCAATCTGTACTTAAAAATCCATTAGCATCCCCATATACTTTAGGAGTATCTTCAGGTGCCTCTCTTGGAATTGGATTACTTATAGTATCTGGATTTTCAATACCATTTATCGGGAAACTAACAATGCCCATAGTAGGATTTTTGTGTGGAATTGTAACTGTATTTTCTATTGTGAAATTTGCATCTATAGTTGATAAGGGCATGTCAAATACAACTATAATTTTATCTGGAATGGTGTTTTCTTTGTTTTTCAATGCAATTCTCACAACTATAACAGCATTATATAGTGAGGATATAAAAAGCATAGTACTTTGGCAAATGGGATCTTTTTCTATGAAAGGATGGTCATATGTAAAAATAGGAACACCATTTTTTATAATGGGAATTACAGGAGTTATATTTTACTGTAGGGAAATGGATATATTATCTTTTGGAGAAGAACAAGCAAAATCGGTTGGTGTAGATACACGCAGAATAAAGAGAAATTTGCTTGTTTTTTCAGCAATATTAACAGGGAGTGCAGTAGCATTAAGTGGAACGATTGGCTTTGTGGATTTAATTATTCCTCACCTTGTACGAAGAATGTTTGGTGCAAAACATAGGATTGTAATTCCAACTTGCATAATTTTTGGAGGATGCTTTATGGTGATTACTGATTTAGTTGCAAGAACTATAATAGTACCATCAGAACTACCCGTTGGAGCGATAACAGCACTAATTGGAGCTCCATTCTTTGCATACATATATTTTAAAAAATCGAAGTAGGTGATTTTATGTTAGAGCTTAAAAATGTAAGCTGTGGGTATGATAAGGTAGATGTTGTAAGAGATATCACATTTAAAGCTAAAAGAGGAGAAATACTTTGTATAGTTGGTCCAAATGGATGTGGCAAAAGTACACTTTTGAAAGCTATAGGTAAGCTCATTGAATATAGTGGAAATATATTATTAGACTCTATTAATATAGAAAATTTAAATAGAAAAGAGTTAGCCAAAAATATTGCATTAATGACTCAAACAAACAATATATATTTTCCATATACTGTGTATGAAACCGTATCTTTAGGCAGGTATGCTTATTTAAAAGGAGTTTTATCTTCTTTAAGCAAAGATGATAGAAATATTGTAATTGAAGCTATAAAAAGTGTTGGTCTTTTTGAATTAAAGGATAAGCTAATAAGTGAATTATCTGGTGGACAGCTACAAAGGGTATTCCTAGCAAGAGCCTTTGCTCAAAATCCTGAGGTTATTTTACTAGATGAACCTACAAATCATTTAGATTTAAAATGCCAAGTTGAAATATTAGAATATTTGAGTTGCTGGGCAAAAGAGAATAATAAAATTGTAATAGGTGTATTGCATGATTTAAATTTAGTTAATTTATTTAGTGAAAAGATTGTAATGCTCAGTGAGGGAGAAATCATTGGAAAAGGAACACCTAAAGAAGTATTTTCAGAAGAAGATCTAGAGAAAGTTTATAATATAAATGTAAAAAGTTTTATGATTAAGGCATTAAAGAAATGGAAATAAAATAAGAAAAAAATCATACTAAATTTAGTGTGATTTTTTCTTATTTTATAACGTGACAAAATTATTTATCAATTAAATTCTTTTCAAATGTTTCTACCATCTTTTTAGTCATTAACCCACCAATTGAGCCACCAACATGCCCATTTAACCTTGCGGTTTTATTTCCCTCATAGCTATTGTTAAATTCTATGCCAATATCATTTGCAAATTCATTTTTCAACTTTTCAAGTTCTTTTTTTGATTCTGGAACTAAAGGTCTTCTACTCATACATTAACACCTCCAATCAGTATTAGTTTTATTAGTTTGTGTAAAAATATACTTAGTAAATTATTAAAAACAAGTATATTTGAGAATATTAATTGATGAATAGTGAAAAAATACTTTTAAACTAATCAACTAAAGAAGGAGATATATTTTATGAAGATAGAAAGTTACTTTAGTGGAATTAAAGCTGCAAATGAAGCAGTAGAAGCATTAAAAAAAGTAGGCATAAACGATGCAGTAGTAGATATAAATGATCATTACACAGGTATCAATAATCCAGGAACTAATTTACCAACTACTGCCAGCAGTACAAATAGTCTAGCAAGTTATGTACTTACAAGTGATGATCCATTAGGTGATCCAATGCTTGGACCATTGGCTGCTGCAAGTCCCATGGTAAGTGGTATGGGTGGATTTGAAGAAATTGCAGATATAAACTATAAGGTTATTGTAAATGCGGATACTAAAAATGAAGAAAAGGCGAAGCAAGTTATTACAAAAATGGGTGGAGATTTAAATGATCCTAATTTCAAAATGCCAAAAGGTTTAGAAAACATATCCATGGATGATTTAGTTAGTAATATGATAAATAGTATGTATAGGACATAGTTTTAGTTGAACTATTTCTAAATAAATATATTTTAGCAGATGAAAATAAAAGGAGATGATCTCATAAGTGTTTAGATAGAGATAGACAATTATGAGATTATCTTCTTTTGCAATATTTACATAGTTAGAGGTTATTTTTATTTTGAAATAATTTTTTTAATAAAATTAGGCATGTTTTTATAATGTAATCCGAGCAGATAATAAAAAAGTTGAATTTTATTATTAGGGACTGGGTTAGCAAATGGAAAATTTGAATTACAAAGAGATAATTGGGTAAAAATAGTTAAATAGAAAAATAAGGAGGAGTAATAATATGGAGGAAAATATAAAGAACTGTCCCAATTGTAGAGAAAAAGTTTTGAACAATTCAAAATTTTGTAGTTCATGTGGTTTTAATTTGTGTGATAGTCAAAATTACGCTGAAACAGATAAAGGAACTAAGAATGGAGTAAGTGACCAAGTAGATTTAAGATTAATGGATTTAATAATTAATGTATTTAAGAAACATACTTTAGAGGAAAGGGAAAATACTTTTATTTGTGGAACCGCAAAAACAGCACCAATAGAGGGAGATATTTGTTCTAAATGGCCTAAGCCTTGGTTATACTCAAGAGTATTTTTCTTATTTGCAATCACTTTTCTTGGATTGGTAGTTTTATTAAGAATTTTTCGAAATATATTAGCATATCCAGGAATTATATTTATAGGTGCCTTAGCAGTTCCATTTTCATTACTTGTTTTTTTTTGGGAATTAAATGCCCCAAGAAATATTAACATTTTCGATGTAATTAAAATATTCTTTTTTGGAGGTGTATCTTCTTTACTTTTAACAATGATATTTAGCCGTATAATTGTTGTGGGAGACGTAGATTATTATGGTGCAATTATGATAGGAGTTATTGAAGAATCTGCAAAGTTTGTTGTGGTTGCATATTTTCTAAGGGGAAGTAAGAGAAAGTTTATTTTAAACGGGCTTCTACTTGGAGCAGCAGTTGGAGCAGGATTTGCAGTATTTGAAACTGCTGGATATGAATTTGCTTATGGATTACAAATACCAATAATGATGAGAATAATATATACTAGAGGTGTTTTAGCATTTGGAGGTCATATTGTTTGGGCAGCTATGTCTGGCGCAGCATTGGTAATGGTAAAAGAAGATGATAGATTAGAAATGAAACATATTATTAATATCAAATTTATTAAATATTTTATTATTACAATTGGATTGCATGCAATTTGGGATATGCCTATAAGCACTAGTCAATTTCCTTTTATTCAAATAATACTTACAATAGCTGCATGGATTATTGTGATAATATTTATTAGTGCAGGTTTAAAGCAAATTTCAAGTTTAAACTATGGTGCAAAAAAAATTAGAGAAAAAACAATAGTAAAACAAACTATAAGATGAGATGTTTTAAGATAAATAAATATGAAAGCAAATTATTTAATTTAATAAAAAATTTGTTTTTTTATTAAATATGTGTGACCAAATCACATATGTTTGTAAAATATAAGTATATAATAAAGTTAAGAAACGGAGTAAATGCATAATTACGGCGAAATATTAATATAAATTTAGGAGGAGATAAAAATGTTTGGATTTTCAAAAGGAAATGATGGAAAAGTTATTAATATAAATGATATTGATAATTTAATTGGAAAAGTTGAATTAATTGATATTAGGGAAGATTATGAATATAAAGGTGGAAGCATAAAGAGTTCAAAAAATATCCCAATGGGTGAACTTTTAAATGAACCAGATAAGTATTACATAATGTGTCAATCTGGTGGAAGAAGCGCAAGAGCATGCAGTAGTCTTACAAGTGAAGGCTTTAAGGTTATTAATGTTTCTGGTGGAATGGGATCATATGTAGGAACACAAAGAAAGTAACTTGTTTTTATATCAAAAAAATATATAAATTTATCATAGAACAAATATAAGTTTGAATGTGAATTCTTATGAGGCATATCCAAAAAATAATAAATTAGTGTTTCTGATTAAATTATTGGTGGGAGGAAATATTATGAAAAAGAAGATATTAATAGTGGGCGGAGTTGCTGGAGGTGCGTCAGCGGCTGCTAGACTTAGAAGAAATAGTGAAGAAGATGAAATAATAATGTTTGAAAAAGGGCCACATGTGTCTTTTTCAAATTGTTCACTAAAGGATATATAGGTTCCTCATCTATAAAAGTCTTTAATTATAATAGAGCAGCAACTGGTTTAAATGAAGCACTTATAGATGTTCTTAATATGAAGATTAATTACGATATAGTACGTGTAATACTTACAGATAAAGTAGGAATTATGCCTAATTCCTCTCCTGTACATTTAAAATTATTATATGAAGTGCCAACGGGAAAGAACAAACGAAATTCCAAAAGATAAACCAGTGTATATTCATTGCAGAACTGATCAAAGAAGTTATAATGTTGTTTTAGCACTTCAAAATTTAGGTTTTAATAATGTTTATAATATAACAGGAAGCTTTTTAGAATTATCATTTTATGAATATTTTAATGATAAAACTCAGAATAGGGAAAGTATAGTTACAGAATATAATTTTAGATAAATTTAATATAAAGAAAAAAGTCACTCAAGAAATTTAAATTTTTGAGTGATTTTTAGTGCGTAATAAGAGTAGGCATATTCTTCTGAAAAAGAAAAAAATGATTGATGATGAAATTTATAGTATACAGTATGTACATTCCTTACGTAAGAGAACCAAGAAAAATTTTAATGAAAAAATCTTATATTTTTAAGAGGTCCGTAGAATCTATACAATATATAGATTTGATGAATTAACTTAATCTCTGAAAGTAGATGATTAATATATAATAGATTTGACATTGAATTTTGGGAATTTTCTGAAAACGGTGTATAATAATAATTAGAACATTTAGTAATCTTCTAAAATGCATTAATTATCTAATACTAAAGAATAACACTACTCTAGACGAGGTTCCATTTGTGGAATAGGTGAAATTAAATTCAGTTAGAGTGTAAAAAACTTCACTAAAAAAGTTTCAATTTTATTATTTGGTAAGCATGAGAATTCATGCAGAGAGGAGCAAAAATGAGTAGACTTGATATTACAACACCCAATAGAGCACAAACTGTAGTAGAAGGACTTTATAAAGATTTAGAGCGTAGAATAATTGCCAGCCCTCCGGGACTATGTCCAGTTGATATGGCAGCTTCCTTTTTAAAACTGTGCCATGCACAAACTTGTGGAAAATGTGTTCCATGCAGAGTTGGACTAGCACAATTAGAAAATTTGCTTAATGATGTTCTAGATGGTAACGCAACACTAGATACAATTGATTTAATTGAAAAGACAGCAAGAGTAATTTCAAATTCTGCTGATTGTGCAATTGGATACGAAGCAGCTAATATGGTACTAAAAGGTGTTATAGGTTTTAAAAATGATTATGTGGAACATATTATAAATGACAGATGTATTTGTAATTTGGATCAACCAGTTCCGTGTGTTGCATTGTGTCCTGCTGGAGTAGATATTCCAGGTTATATTGCACTAATATCTGAAGGAAGAAATGCTGATGCAGTTCGCCTTATTAGAAAGGACAATCCCTTCCCAACTACTTGTGCGCTTATTTGCGAACATCCTTGTGAGGCTAGATGTAGACGTAATATGATAGATGATTCAGTAAATATTCGTGGTCTTAAGCGTTATGCTGTTGATCATGCAGGAAAAGTTCCAGTGCCAGTCTGTGCTCAGTCTACAGGTAAGAATGTTGCCGTAGTTGGTGGAGGTCCTGGAGGATTAAGTGCAGCATATTTCCTTTCTCTTATGGGTCATCACGTTGTAATTTATGAAGAACGTTCTAAATTAGGGGGTATGCTTCGCTATGGAATTCCTAGTTATCGTCTCCCAAGAGAACGATTAGATGAAGATATTGAAGCTATTATTTCTACTGGTGTGGAAATAAAGACAGGTATTACTATTGGTAGGGATGTTTCGTTGATAGATGTTAAAAATAAATATGATGCACTTTATATTGCTATTGGTGCTCATATTGACAAAAAAATAGGTATTAAGGGAGAGGAAAGTAAAGGTGTCATTTCAGCAGTAGAGATGTTACGGGCTATTGGTGATAATACCCCCCCTGATTTTACTGGAAAAACTGTTATAGTAATTGGTGGCGGAAATGTTGCAATGGACGTTACAAGATCTTCAATGCGACTTGGTGCAAAAAAAGTATGTAATGTATATAGGCGTAGAAAAGTTGATATGACAGCATTGCCTGATGAAGTAGAAGGTGCTATTGCTGAAGGCTGTGAAATATTAACACTTCAAGCACCAGTAAGAATTGAAAATGATAAGGATGGCAAAGTTAATGCACTCTGGATAAAGCCTCAAATAATCGGGAAAATTGATGCTGTTGGACGCCCTTCAATAGTAGATTCAGAAGAAGAAGAGAAGAAAATTCCTTGTGATGTGCTCATTATAGCAATTGGACAAGGCATAGAATCTCGACACTTTGCTGAATATGGTGTGCCTGTTAAAAGAGGTGTAATTGAAGCATTGAGTTCAAGTGGCATTGAAAATAGTCCTGGAATATTTGCAGGTGGTGATTGCGTAACTGGTCCTGCAACTGTTATTCGCGCAATTGCAGCAGGTAAAGTAGCTGCTGCAAATATTGATAATTATTTAGGATATAATCATATTATTAGTACGGATGTCGAAATTCCAACTGCAAGATTAGATGATAGACCAGCTTGTGGAAGAGTTAATATGATAGAGCGAGATGCTATGGAGCGTAAAGAGGATTTTGAACTTATAGAATGTGGAATGACATGTGCAGAGGCACTTCAAGAATCATCAAGATGTCTAAGATGTGATCACTTTGGCTATGGAGTATTTAAGGGAGGGAGGATAAAAAAATGGTAAATTTAAAAATCGACAATATTAAAGTAGATGTTAAAGACGGTACTACCATTTTAGATGCAGCAGCATTTGCCGGTATTCCTATCCCAAGTCTTTGCTATTTGCGAGGAATAAATGAAATAGGTGCATGTCGTGTGTGTGTTGTTGAAGTAAAAGGAAAAGATAAATTGCTTCCTGCTTGTAATAACATGGTAGAAGATGGCATGGAGGTATTTACCAATAGCCCTAGAGTTCGTGAAACTCGCAGAACCAATGTTGAACTTATTCTTTCTCAACACGACTGTAATTGCGCATTCTGTGTAAGAAGTGGTAATTGTAATCTGCAAAAGATTGCTAATGATCTAGGTATAATAAAATTAAATTACGATAAAAATGTTGAGCCATATATATGGAATGAAAGCTTTCCATTAATACGTGATGCTGGAAAATGTATTAAGTGTATGCGTTGCATTCAAGTTTGTGATAAAATACAAAGTCTTAATATTTGGGATGTTGCAAATACTGGTTCTAGAACAACAGTAGATGTTTCATATAATAGAAAAATTAAAAATTCTGATTGTTCTTTATGTGGACAATGTATTACTCACTGCCCTGTAGGGGCGCTTCGAGAAAGAGATGATACTGAAAAGGCTTTTGCAGCACTTGCAAATCCAGATAAGATTACAGTAGTACAAATAGCACCTGCTGTTAGAGCCGCCTGGGGAGAATCTCTTGGACTTTCACGTGAGGAGGCTACTGTAGAACGTCTTGTTGCAGCATTACGGAGAATGGGTTTTAACTATATTTTTGATACAAATTTTAGTGCAGATCTTACTATTATGGAAGAGGGAAGTGAGTTTTTAGAAAAACTAAAAAACAGAGAAAACAACGTATTTCCAATGTTTACATCGTGTTGTCCAGGTTGGGTACGTTTCTTAAAATCACAATATCCTGATATGGTAAGTCAGCTTTCAACAGCAAAATCACCACAGCAGATGTTTGGTGCAGTAGCAAAGAGTTATTATGCTAAGCTTTTAAATGTAGATCCATCAAATATTTATTGTATTTCAATTATGCCGTGTATTGCTAAAAAGCATGAAAGTGAAATTCCTATAATGAATGATGCAGGGGCAGGCCCAGACGTTGATTTAGTTCTTACAACACGTGAAGTTGATAGGATGATAAGAGCAGAACATATTATTCCTAAAGATTTAAAAGGAGAAGCATTTGATATCCCTCTTGGTGTTGGTTCAGGTGCAGGCGTGATTTTTGGGGCTACAGGTGGAGTTATGGAAGCAGCTCTTAGATCAGCTTATTTCTTGGTTACAGGTGAAAATCCAGATCCAGATGCATTTGAAGAAATAAGAGGCATGGATGGCTGGAAAGAAAAAACTTTTGAAATCACAGGAATACCTATTAAAGTTGCAATAGTAAGTGGGCTTGGAAATACTAGAAAGTTAATTAAAGCAATAAGACGAGGAAAGGTTAAATATGATTTTGTAGAAGTCATGGCTTGTCCTGGTGGATGCTCAGGTGGTGGTGGACAACCAATTTCAGATGGCTTAGAACTAGCGAAGGTGCGTGGAGAGAACTTATATGATCTTGATAAAAAGTCTACACTAAGATTTTCTCATGAAAATCCTTCTGTTATAAAACTTTATGCTGATTATATGGAAAAACCACTATCACATAAAGCCTATAAATTGCTTCATACTGAACACAGTGCATGGAACATGCCTCTTTCTCCAAGAAGAGAAATGGATGATGAAGAAGAATAGCATAATAAAAAATGTGATCAGAGGATAGAAACACAAAAATAAATATTATATTTTTAGGTACCAAAAAAATGATGTTTAAAAGACATCATTTTTTTCTTGCAAAATCCACCCAATAATGATATTCTTAATTATATGATAAGTATTTTCAATTAGGAGGTGTAATTATGAGTATTTGTAATTTAAAACAAGGAGAACGAGGAATAATTTCATCTATTAAAGGAGATTCAAAATTAATAAAGCGATTATTTGCATTAGGATGCATTGAGGGGACGGAAGTCGAACTTAGAAGAACAGCCCCACTTGGAGATCCAATAATCATAAATTTTAGAGGATTCGATTTGGCTATTAGAAAAAATGATGCCAAGTATATATTATTAGAAAAATAAGTGAATAAAAATCTAATTTAATAAGATATAAATACAACGTATGAAAAATTAACTAAAGCGAGAATTATTAGCCGGATAGGGGAGACTTAAATTTATGATAAATGTAGCTTTACTTGGTAATCCTAACGTAGGAAAAACCACATTATATAACGCCCTTACTGGGTCAAATCAATATGTTGGTAATTGGCCAGGTGTAACTGTAGATAAAAAAGAAGGCTTTATTTCTGACAATGTTAAAATTGTAGATTTACCAGGAATATATGCTATGGATACTTTCTCAAATGAAGAAAAGGTATCTAAAAAGTTTTTACAAGACGGAGATGTAGATCTAATATTAAATATTGTAGATGCATCAAATCTTAATAGAAATTTATACCTTACAACTCAACTTAAAAAATTTAATAAACCAATAATATTAGCTTTAAATATGATTGACGTTTCTGACAGAAAAGGAATAGTTATAGATTATGAGAGATTATCTAAAGAATTAAATGTAGAAGTTATTCCTATTGTTGCAGGCAAAAATAAAGGTATTGATACAATTGAAGAGAGGCTAAAAAAAGGAGATTTTTATACAGCTTCAGATGCAGAAAAATACAACTTTTCTTCTGAAAAAGAAGCCTATGAATTTATTGAAGATTTATTGAAGATATGTGTTACAACACAGACTAAAAATGAGCCGACTATAACTGAGAAAATTGATAAATGGGTATTACATCCAATACTTGCATATCCAATTTTTATATTGTTAATGGCTTTAATGTTTGAATTAACATTTTCTTGGGTTGGACAACCCCTTTCAGACTTATTAGATGGATTTTTAAATGATACCTTAATACCAAATGTAGGGAATCTACTTGCATCAACATCACCTTGGTTTAATTCTCTTATTGTTAATGGGATTATTTCTGGAGTTGGAGGAATAATAGTATTATTACCAATAATTTTAGTATTGTTTATATGTATAACTATATTAGAAGATAGTGGATACATGGCACGGGTAGCCTTTATGATGGACAAGTTAATGAGAAAGATGGGCCTTTCAGGTAAAGCATTTATACCGATGATAATAGGCTTTGGATGTACAGTTCCTGCAATAATGACTGCTAGAACTCTAGAAAGTGAAAAAGATAGGAAACTTACAGCACTACTTGTACCGTTTATGTCTTGTAATGCAAGATTACCTGTTTATACGGTTTTTGCAGCAGTATTTTTTGAAACACATAGAGGACTTATTGTATCATCACTATATTTACTTGGAATAATGGTTGCATTTTTGCTAGGAATATTATTTAAAAATACATATTTTAAAAAAGATGAAGAACCTTTTATAATTGAAATTCCTGAATACAAAAGGCCAAAGCTTTCTTCAATATATAAACAAACAAAAGATAAAGCCATGAGCTTTTTAAAGAAAGCTGCAACTATTATATTTGCAATGAGTGTCGTAGTGTGGTTTTTATCAAACTTTAATACTCACGGAATGGTAAATGAAGTTAACGATAGTATATTAGCATCTATTGGTAATATAATTGCTCCATTATTTGCACCACTCGGTTTTGGTAATTGGCAATCAGCAGTATCACTTCTTTCTGGCCTACTTGCTAAAGAATCAGTGTTAGCATCAATGCAAGTAATTTTTGCTGGAGATCTATCAGTTATTTTACCAGATCATTTCACAACTATTTCTGCGTATGCTTTCTTAGTATTCATATTACTTTATACTCCATGTATATCTGTAATTGGAACTATGAAAAAAGAATATGGAACAAAGTTAACTTTATTTTCAATATTTTTTCAATTAGTAATTGCATGGATTGCTGCATTCTTAGTATTTAATATAGGTAGCTTAATATTCTAATCATTAATTTAAGTACAAATAACTCGATTTTTAGTATTTGCCTTAAAAATTCAATATTATAGGTAGGTGAAGCTTAAATGATAGAAATAATAATTACAACTCTAATAGTATTTTTTGCTGGATTTATAATAGTTAAGTCTTTAAAAAATTCTTCAAAAGGAAAATGCAATTGTGGATGTAATGGTTGCAAATCTGAAAAAATGTGTTCTGATAAGAATCATATTAAGATACAATAACATTTAAACAAAAAGATTATTAGATATTAAAATTATTAAATATTTATAATTTTAGAATTTGTTTATGAAATAAAGATTAAAGTAAACTCCACTAAAAACACAGTTTTTAGTGGAGTTTTTTTCAATAATATATATATTCAAATATAATAATAGTAAGGAAAACGATACCTATTGATATCTGATAAATATATAGTATAATACAATGAAGAAATTCATACGAAAGATAAAATAAAAATAGGAGTACATAAGATGAATTACAAAACACATATAAATGGAGGAATATTAGTAGGATTATATGTAAATTTACAAACAACAAATCTACCTATATTATATAAAGGAATACTTTTAGGTGGTGCACTTGTTGGAAGTATATTTCCTGATATTGATCATAAAAATAGCTATATTGGACATAAAACTAAAACCGTATCTAAAGTAATCAATAAGCTTGCAGGACATAGAAAATTTTTTCATGCACCACTTATTTACTTACTTTTATACTCAATAAGTCTTGGCATGGTTACCGATAAATTACTTGTAGTTGGTATAAAAGGATTATTTATAGGAGCATTATCCCATTTAATTTTAGATAGTTTCACTATTGGGGGATTACCTTGGTTTTATCCTTTAAGTAAGAAGAAATTTTCTTTAAGCAATGTAAAAACAAATAGTAAGGTAGAAGATGTATTATGCGGAGTTTTAACTTGCATAAACGTAATTATAGTGCTTGATGTACTTCATATTACTTCAGTATTCACATTTACTCAGAAATAGAAAACAAGATAACCAGAAAATAAATTTTAAATATACTAAAAGAGAGTAGCACTTATTTATAAAGTACTACTCTCTCATTAATTAACGTCTAGCCAAATAATAAATTTAAGTTTATTTCATAATATTTAAAGTTGATTTATCAATATTTTTTATTTTTTTAATAGCTAATCCACAGTAAATTAAAGAAATTACATAGAAAATACCGAAGAATTCAGGGAAAGCTATTCCTGATATATCTAATAAAGATTCTAGTAACAGTGGTAGAGTCATTGCATAAAAGCTTAAAGTACACGCTTTGGAATAATTCAATTTAACACCTATCATAGAACTAATAGATAAACATAATGGACCTAATACTAAAAATCCTGAAATTAAATTCAATAAGAATGCAAGTAAAGGATTAAAAAATAGTAGTATTAGTGGAAAAGCAATTTTTAAAATAGACATAGTATCAAGTATAGTTTCGTTTGTTAAATTTAATTCATTGAAATTTGAAAGTTTTAGAGTTTGTAGTGTATTATAATTCTGTCTAATAATAAGTTCATCTGAATTTATATAGATACACTCACTATAATAATCTAAAATTGATTTATCCGTTTTGCCAGTAGTATCAACAACAAGTTGTTGCCCATCATGTTTATAGTAAATAGGCTCATCTGAATCAATAGAAAATACACCATTTTTGAGCTCAAAGTTTGGCGCACTATGTATAAATGTTGATTGTATACTAGATATTTCAGAATTAAATTTATCTATTGTATTTAGATTGGATAAAGTAGAAAATATCAAAGTGACTAGGAAAATATATAGAATTGATTTCCTAAGTCCTTGGACTAAAAATTCTTTATAGGCTGCAAAATCGAAAAAACTATATGCAAATTTATGCCTAAATCTCATTTGGATATTCAAAGAAAGACCTCCTCAGTGTCAATATATAATTATTTGATTCATGTTAATTATAACACATTGAGTTAGAATACGACAGAAGGATTGCATATTTAAATGAAATATGTTATTATTACCAGTATCAATTTAATAATGGACAGTTCGTTAGACCATCCTGTCCTTAAACAAAACTAGGCAATTTAATTTTAAATTATTTAAGAATTTAAAGTTAATTTTGTTGTGCTAGTTTTAGTTATACCAAAATTAACTTTTTTTGCGTATAAAAATATACACATATAAATAAAGCGCGCAGCGCAACCAAGAACTTTTCGCATATATAAAAAAGTGCGAAGCGCATATACAAGCTTTTCACATATGAAAAAGTATGAAGCGTAACCAGGAACTTATTAATCACATATATGAGTAATTCACATATTGGAAAAGTGAGATGTACAATCAAATATTTATAATAAAAAACAATATAAACTGTCAATTAAAATGTGGGGCAGTCACTTTTGTTCTGTCCAACAAAGTAAAAATAGACTATTATAGTAATTATGTAAGGAGAAGAATATGTTTAAAATAAAAAGCGAAGTACAATTTGATATGGCACATTATCTGAGTGGATATAAAGGAAAATGTTCTAATATTCATGGACACAGATATAGGTTAATTGCAAAAATAAAAGCAGAAACTTTACATACAGAAGGACAGCTTAGAGGAATGGTTGATGATTTTTCAAATTTTAAATATACTTTAAAAGAAATTGCAAATATTTTTGATCATAAGTTAATTATAGAAGATAATAAAGAAGGAAAAGCTTTAGCAAAGAAATTAGAAGAACTTCCAAATAATTTTGATATATATTTTGTAAATTATAGGCCGACTGCTGAGGAGATGTCGAGAGATATTTTTAATAGATTAAAAATTAATGGATTGCCAGTATGTGAAGTGGAACTATTTGAAACACCTAATAATAGTTGCATATATACAGAAGACTAATTGGAGGATTATAGATGTTTAATATAGTAGAAAAATTTTTATCAATAGATGGAGAAGGTCCTAGTTCAGGTGAACTTGCAACTTTTATAAGGTTTCAAGGTTGTAATTTAAGATGTTCTTGGTGTGATACTACTTATTCCTGGGAAAAAGAAAGTACATGTGAAGTGTTAAATGCTAAAGAAATTTATAGTTACATAAAAGAAAATAAAGCAACGAATGTTACTTTGACAGGTGGAGAACCATTAATTCAAGAAAATATAGACGAACTTTTAGAACTTTTAGATAGTGATGACAATTTACAGATTCATATAGAAACTAATGGATCTGTAGATATAGAACCATTTAAGAAAAAATATACACATAGTAATCTTCATTACATAGTTGATTTTAAGTTACCAAGTAGCAATATGACTAATAAGATGAATTTGAGTAATTTAAATATTGTGGAACCTAATGATGTTTATAAATTTGTTTTAGGAAGTAATGAAGATTTACAAATTGCTTATGATGTAATAAAGAAATATAATCTAACTTCTAAATGCTTAGTTTATTTAAGTCCTGTCTCGGGAACTATAAATATGGAAGAAATTGTAGAATTCATGAAAGATAAAAATTTAAACAAAGTTAGATTACAAATACAACTACATAAAGTTATTTGGGATAAGAACGCAAGAGGTGTTTAAGAAATATTATTAGATTTTAGAGTTAGAAGCGGCTTAAAAATGTTAGGAGGATTGGATATGTCAAAGAAGATAGATACTAAAAAGATAGAAGAATGTATAAGAGAAATTTTAATTGCACTAGGTGATGACCCAAATAGAGAAGGATTGTTAGATACACCTAAAAGAGTCTCTAAAATGTATGAAGAAGTTTTTGAAGGAATGACTCTTTCAAATGAAGAAATTGCAAAAATGTTTGGGACTACATTTGAAAATGAAGAATTTATGTCTGAAGCCCATAAAAATATGGTTGTTGTTAGAGATATACCAATTCATAGTTACTGTGAACATCATTTAGCACTTATGTACAATATGAAAGTTACAGTTGTATATATACCAAAGGAAAAAATAATAGGACTTAGTAAAATTTCAAGAATAGCAGATATGGTAGGAAGAAGACTTCAACTTCAAGAGAGAATTGGTAGTGATATTGCAGAAATAGTTTCTATGGTTACTGGAAGTAGTGATGTTGGTGTTCTTATTACTGGAGAACATGGATGTATGACTTCAAGAGGTATAAAAAAACCTGGAACACTTACGACAACAACCACTTTTTCTGGAGAATTTCAAGAAAATGATATGTTAAGACAAGAAGCTTTATTAATCATGAAGTAATTAATTCAGTTAAGAATTAAAAAAATCATTGGAGGATTTAGATATGAATAAAAAAGCAGTAGTAGTATTTAGTGGTGGTCAGGATTCCACTACATGTTTATTTTGGGCACTTAAAGAATTTGATGAGGTTATAGCAGTTACCTTTGATTATAACCAAAAACATAGACAAGAAATAGACTGTGCAACTGATATAGCTAAGGAATTAGGTGTAGAACACCATATATTAGATATGGCCTTACTTAATCAATTAGCACCTAATGCACTTACAAGAGATGATATAGAAATTGAAGTTGGAGAAAATGGAGCACCTCCGTCAACATTTGTAGAGGGAAGAAACATGTTGTTTTTAACTTTTGCAGGAGTACTAGCTAAGGTTAAAGGTGCAAAACATATTGTAACAGGAGTATGTGAAACAGACTTCAGTGGATACCCTGATTGTAGAGACATATTTATAAAATCTCTTAATGTTACTTTAAACTTAGCTATGGATTATGACTTTGTAGTTCACACTCCATTAATGTGGATAGATAAAGAACAAACATGGAAAATGGCAGATAACTTTGGAAAATTAGATTACATAAGAGAAAAGACTTTAACTTGTTACAATGGAATAATTGGAGATGGCTGTGGCGAATGTCCAGCTTGTAAACTTAGAAAAAGAGGATTGGAAAAGTATTTGTGCACAAAGAGGAATGATCAATGATCGTAGTTTATTATCTAAATTTGAATAATCAGAACGAAGATGTCTATGAACACTTTAGCTTTTTTCAAATCCCTTCAGGCATTCGTTTCTTAATTGATAATTGAAAATTACCATTAAACTCTAGTCACAAATTTTACATAATGTATTTTAAAGGAGAAAAACAATGAGCGAAAGTGGAAGAAAGTCAAAAGAACTTGAAGGAATTACATTACTTGGAAATCAAGGAACTAAGTATGATTATGGATATACTCCTGACGTATTAGAAGTTTTTGATAATAAGCATCCTGATAATGATTATTTTGTTAAATTTAACTGTCCAGAATTTACTAGTCTTTGTCCAATTACAGGTCAACCTGACTTTGCTACAATTTATATAAGTTACATTCCAAATATAAAAATGGTAGAGAGCAAATCTTTAAAGTTATATTTATTTAGCTTTAGAAATCATGGGGATTTCCATGAAGATTGTATGAATATAATAATGAAAGATTTAATAAAACTTATGGATCCAAAATATATAGAAGTATGGGGAAAGTTCACCCCAAGAGGTGGAATAAGCATAGATCCATATTGTAACTATGGAATGAAGAACTCAAAGTTCGAAGAAATGGCAAATTACAGAATGATGAATCATGACATGTATCCGGAAAAAGTAGATAATAGATAATGATATAGCTAAATGGCTTGGATATAGTGTTTAAAATATATTCAAGCTATTTTTATATCTAATACATGTATGATATAATTTATTAAATACATCTACTTATTAATAAAGTAGATAACAGATTGGAGCTGATTTTAAAAATTGAGTAAAGTTATTGTTATTGGCGCAGGTCCGGCAGGTATGATGGCGGCTCTGCAAGCAACAAAAAAACATGAGGTAATATTATTAGATGGTAATGAAAGAATTGGAAAGAAACTTTTTATTACTGGTAAGGGAAGATGTAATGTTACTAATGCAAAGGAAATATCTGAGTTTTTTGAGTACATACCAGGTAACCCACATTTTTTATATAGTTCATTATATAGTTTCACTAATGATGATACTATGAATTTTTTTGAAGGTGAAGGAATTAAACTAAAGGTTGAAAGGGGAGATAGAGTTTTCCCTGAATCTGATAAATCTTCAGATATAATACGAGGTTTATCAAATGCCCTAAGTAGAACTAAAGTAAAAATAAGATTAAATTCTAAAGTTACTGATATTAAATTTAAAGATAAAAAAATAATAGCTCTTGAAATAAATAAGGATGAAATCCTAAGTGGTGATTATTTTATTATAGCAACTGGTGGAGCAACATATCCTCTTACTGGTTCAAGGGGTGAAGGTCAAAAATTTGCCAATATGCTAGGTCATAATATAATTCCGTTAACTCCTGCACTTGTTCCAATTGAAGTTAAAGATGCAAAAACAAAAGAACTTATGGGCTTATCTTTAAAAAATGTAGAAGTAACAATTAAAGAAAATGATAAAAAAGTTGTTTATAAGAATTTTGGTGAAATGTTGTTTACGCATTTTGGAGTTTCAGGACCACTTATATTAAGCGGGAGTAGGTTTATAAAAAAAGGTAAAAACTATAGATTGCATATAGATTTAAAACCTGCATTGAATATAGGTGAATTAGATAAACGGATTCAAAAAGATTTTAGCAAGTACTTAAATAAGGATTTTAAAAATTCTTTAGATGAGTTATTGCCACAAAAGTTAATTCCAATGATTATTGAAATGTCGGGAATTTCAGAAACTAAAAAGGTAAATGAAATAACAAAAGAAGAAAGAAAAACTTTAGTTAACTTAATTAAAAGTTTAACATTTGATATTAAGGGCTTAAGACCAATAGACGAAGGTATCGTGACAGCGGGTGGAGTAGATATAAAAGAAATTGATCCTTCTACCATGAAGTCTAGAATAATAGATAATCTTTCATTTGCAGGAGAGGTAATGGACGTTGATGCCTTTACAGGAGGCTATAATGTACAAATTGCATTTTCAACAGGATTTATAGCTGGAAGCAATATTTAATAAAGTACACGAACGAAAAGACTATTTAATAATTATACTCTTGTTTGAATTTATAAAAAATTATATAATTTTAATATAAGCCATAAGTTCATGGGGCTAAGAAATGAGGAGAAAATTTTGAGGATTTCAGTAGCAATAGATGGACCTGCAGGAGCAGGTAAAAGTACTATAGCAAAATTGGTTGGAGAAAAATATGACCTTATGTACATAAATACAGGGGCAATGTATAGAGCAGTAGCGCTTCAAGCTACAGAAAATAATTTATCACCAGAAAAAATTAATGAGATTTGTGATCTAATATGTAATATGGAAATGCATTTCGAAAATGATGATTTAATTTTAAATGGCGAAAATATTCAAGAAAAAATAACCATGCCTAATATAAGCAGTATTGTATCTGGCTATGCGAGTATTCCTGAAGTTAGATCTATACTTGTAAAACTTCAAAGAGATATGTCGAGTAAGTTTGATGTTATTATGGATGGTAGAGATATCGGAACTGTTGTTCTTAAAGATGCAAAATTTAAATTTTTCTTAACAGCGAGTCCAGAAGAAAGGGCTAAAAGAAGGTTTAAAGAATTGCAAGAAAGAAATTTAGAATGCTCATATGATCAAATATTAAAAGATATCATAGATAGAGACTACAAAGATACTCATAGAGCCACAGATCCATTAAGAAAGGCAGCTGACGCCATTGAAATCGATACTACTTCTTTAGATATTAATGGAGTAGTAAATACAATTAATGAGCATATAGAAAAATTTAAATAAGGCATAATTACTTGTTATTTTTTGAATATGTTTAGCAAGGAGATAATAATGAGTGAAGTTATTTTAGCAAAAAATGCAGGGTTTTGTTTTGGGGTTCAAAGAGCTGTGAACGAAGCTCTTAAAATTCAAAGAGAGAATAACACAAAAATTTATACTTTAGGACCTCTAATTCATAATAATGATGTTGTGAAATTTTTAGAAGAAAACAATATATTTTCTATAGAATTAAAAGATATAGATATATTAAACAAGGGTGACGTTATAGTTATACGATCTCATGGCGTTTCTGAAGAAGTTTTAAATATACTTGAAAAAAAGCAATTAACAGTTTTAAATGCAACATGTCCTTTTGTAACTAATATTCAAAAGAAGGTTAAGAAATATTCAAAAGAAGGTTATCATATAATAATATTAGGAGATGAAACTCACCCGGAGGTTAGAGGAATTAATGGCTGGTGTGAAGATAAGGCGATTATCACTAAAGATGGTACTTTTGAAAATGGAATACCACAAAAGGTATGTGTGGTAGCACAAACAACTGAAAAGATGAAAAATTGGGAAAATACATTGAAGAATTTGAGCTCTGTAAAAGAAGTGTTAGCTTTTAATACAATTTGTTCAGCTACTGAGGCTAGACAAAGAAGTACTAATAAAATATCTAAAGAAGCAGATTCTATGATAGTTATTGGTGGAAAAAATAGTTCAAATACTACAAAGTTATATGAAATTGCTAAGGAAAATTGCATTAATACAATTCATATAGAAAATATTTCAGAACTGCCAGTTGATTTTATTAATAGAAAAGATATGAAAAAAATAGGAGTTACTGCTGGTGCATCTACACCAGATTGGATTATTAAGGAGGTACTTGATATTATGAATACAGAAAATAATAATTTTGAAGATCAATTATCATTAATGGACGAACTAGATAAAAGGTTTGCTATTGGTGATGAAGTAGAAGGAGAAATACTTTCAAAAACAAGAGATTCTATTTTAGTTTCACTTGTAGGATATAAAGCTGATGGAATAATTCCTCATGCAGAATTATCTGCTAAAGAAGATCCAATAACATTTTCAGAAAAACTTAATATAGGAGATTCTATTAAAGCTAAGGTTATAAAATTACAAAATAGCGATGGATATGTAGTTTTATCAAGATTAGAATATGAAAAAAAAGAAGCATTTAAAGAACTTGAAGAGCTTTTCACTGAAGGAAAGACTTTTGAGATAAATATTAAAGGTGCTACTGAAAAAGGTTTAATTGCAGATTATAAAGGTGTTAGAGTTTTTATACCAGGCTCACAAATTGATATTAAATTCACTAATGATAAAAGTGGTTTTGTTGGGAAAAATATAGAAGTGAAATTAATAGATTTCTCTTTAAAAAATCCAGTGAGAATTGTAGCATCAAGAAGAATATTATTAGAAGAAGTTAAAAACGTAGAAGATGCAAAGGCATGGGAAAGCTTTAACCTTGGAGATGTTGTAAAAGGTCAGGTAAAGAGATTTACAAGTTTTGGTGCTTTTATTGAGATTAATGGTATAGATGGATTATTACATTTATCACAAATTTCATGGAATCATGTTAAAAATGCAGGAGATATATTAAAAGAAGGCCAAACTATTGATGTCAAAATTATAGGTCTAGATAAGGAAGCGAAAAAACTTTCCTTAAGTATAAAAGAACTTACGGCTAAACCTTGGGATAATGCTAAGGAAAAATATCCAGAAGAATCTATAGTTCTTGGAACTGTAGTGCGACTTAATGATTTTGGTGCTTTTATTGAATTAGAGCCGGGCGTTGATGGATTGGTTCATATTTCAAAGATATCACATAATAGAATAGAACACCCATCAGAAGTTTTAAAAGTTGGAGACGAAATTAAAGCAAAAATTTTAAGTGTAGATGAAGAAAATAAAAGAATAAGCTTGAGTATAAAAGATATCTAATGAACCACCGAAATAAAGGGTACTCTGTTGTTGCGGTTACTGGAGAATTAGTCTGTGAATTTCTAACATCAAAAGTTGCACCATTTCTGCATGTTCCTGAGGCAAGCTCAGGACAAACAAAAATGGAACAACTTCTAATTAAGAAATGCCTGCAACCTGATTCTCTATTGTAACACTAAACAAAAGAATACCCTTTATTTCTAGTTTTAGAGATTTTTTATATAATGCATAAAATATAAATTTGAAGTATAATTTTACTAGAAATAAATACGATTTAAGATTTAGATCAAATAAATTTTTATTTACTAATTTCAATATATGTTAGGAGGAATACAGATATATGAAACAAAATAAAGTCACTAGATTAAATGCTTTGGTAGAAACTAAGTATTTAAGTTTATATGAAGCAGAGTATGAAAATAAAGTTGGAAACATGAGAACATGGACGATAGCATCTAGAAAGGACAATGATACTCTTCAAAAGCAATTCTTTGAAAATAAAGAAGATGCTACTGATGGCGTAATAATTGCTGCATATCATAAAGATGAAAAGAAGCTTGTTATAATAAAACAATTTAGAATTCCACTTAATGATTATGTGTATGAATTAACAGCAGGTCTTATTGATCCAGGTGAAGATATTAAGAGAACAATAGGAAGAGAATTAATGGAGGAAACAGGACTTAAAATAATAGATGTCATAAAAAATAGAGGAACTGATAAAGTATATGTTTCAGCAGGTATGACAGATGAATCTTTGGCTTTGGTATATTGCACTTGTGAAGGCGAAATAAGTGGTGAATATCTTGAAGATGATGAATGTATCGAGGCAATGTTAGTATCTCAAGAAGAAGCTAAAGAACTTATACAAAGCAATGATAAGTTTGATATAAAATGTTTTCTAGTTCTTCAAAGCTTTGCATTAATTGGAGAAAAGTTATTTGAACAATAATTCTATATTAAACAATAAACTAGCATAATAAGAATATTATGTTAGTTTATTTTAATTATAAAATAAATTAAATTAATATAAGGTGATAAACAATCATAAAGGCATATTCTGAATATTACTAATTCATGAGTGAATTTGTTATAAAATATAGCAAGGAAATAAATGATGTAATATACATTAGAATAGATACTTCATTTCCTTTTTTTATGACACAATTTACAAATTAGATAAAGTATAAATCCAAAAGCTATTCAATCATGAAAAATAGTAGTAAAATATTATTAAATGTAATATTTATAGGGGGCAATATATATGTATATAGAATCTGAACCAATGAAAAAAGCAAGCGTAATGATAAATTCATTATGTATTTTTACTAACATAAAAGAGGACAATGTATTAAAAAAATATAAAATATTGTTAAAATACTTAAATAAAAAAGAAATTTCTATAGAAAAGAGCATTAGTCTTTATAATGATTTTGCTTATGAACTTATAAACAAGGCTGATGAAACTTCTTTTAAAAGATATATTATTGATATGGTCTTTTTAGATAATAATTCTTTTACAAGTATGATAGACTATGAAAGTTTAAGCAATAAGCATATTATAAAGCAAGTAAAGTATGAACTTAATGCACTTGAATACATAGCAAGTATAACATCTGAGGAAATCAAAGAAACAATAATACATAAAGGAAAAGCAAAGAATTTTGAAGTAGAGGTAATAAATGCTCTTATAGACTTTGAAGTTGATTCTGATGAAGATTATGATTCATATAAAGCTATAGATAAATTAAAATCAAATATCTTAAGTTATGATAATTGGGGTAACTCTTTAGATAATATTATAGAGTTCTATAAACAATATGGTACTGGAATATTTGGAGAATATAGAGCATTTGTTTGGGAACACCTTGAAGAGAAAACATATCTTAGAGGTATTGAGGAACCAGATCCAGTTATGCTAAAGGATCTAGTTGGATATGAGGATCAAAAGGAAACAATTATTGATAATACAAAGCAATTTTTGAGTGGACATCCAGCTAATAATCTTTTATTATATGGTTCAAGAGGAACTGGAAAGTCTTCAACTGTTAAAGCTATTATAAATGAATATTATACCGAAGGATTAAGACTTATTGAAGTTGATAAGGATAAACTTGTAGATTTTACAAAAATAATAAGAATTCTTAAAAATAAGAATTTAAAATTTATAATATTTGTTGATGATTTGGTTTTTGAAGAAGGAGAAGCTAGTTATTCTGCCTTAAAGACGATTTTAGAAGGTGGAGTAGAAAGTAACTCAAACAATATGCTAATTTATGCAACAACAAATAGAAGACATTTAGTTAAGGAAACATTTAGTGAAAGATCTGGAGATGATGTACATGCTAGTGATTCAATAGAAGAAAAATTATCCTTATCAGATAGATTTGGAATAACAGTATCATTCTATTCACCAGATCAAAAAGAATATTTGAAGATAATTGATGGAATAGTTGAATCTCGAGGTCTCGAGGTTAATATAGAATATCTTCATGCAGAAGCATTAAAATGGGTAAGATGGAACAATGCACGTTCACCAAGAACTGCAAAACAATTTATAAATTGGCTTGAGGGAAATTTAAAAAAATAACTATTGATAACAGATTGTACCTAATATATCAACTAAAAAAGAAATAGAACGGATATATAATCCACTTCTATTTCTTTTTTATACATTAATTTATATTCTTAAGCATTAGTTGTTGTAGGTGGAGTATACACTCTTGCTGCAAGCTCATCATCTAACATATATAAAGCTGCTGGGTTATTTTCAGCTCTCTTAATTTTCTTTAGAATAGTATTAAATGTATTTTCTTCTTCAACTTGCTCATTAATAAACCAATTTAACAAACTAATAGTTGCATGTTCTTTTTCTTCAGTTGCTATATCAGCAATTTTATATAATCTACTTGTAACTAGTTGTTCGTGTTCATATCCTGTTTCAAAAACATCTGAGATACTTTCAAATTTACTGTTTGGTTTTTCAATTTGTTCTAATATTACAACACCATTTTTTTGAAATATGTAGTCATAAAATTTCATTGCATGAAATAGTTCTTCTTGACATTGAACTTTAAAAAAGTTAGCAAATCCAATTAAATCAACTGATTCACAATAGGCTGCCATAGATAAATAAGCATATGATGAGTATATTTCAAAATTCACTTGAGCATTAAGATAATTAAGTAATTTTTCGCTTAACATATTGACATCTCCTTTATAATAAAAAATTTAGATGAGTATAATAATTTTTGTTTTTTAATCAATAACTAATATTATTTAATATTATTTTACATCTTTTTCTATAATTTATCAAATTATATGTAAAAATACTACACATAAGTTTTAATAAAATTCTAATAATATTAAGGAGAAGTCTTTTAGATAAATTAGATAGGAGATGATCTAAGTGTCAAAAAATAAAAAGGAAAAAACTATTCTAGAAACCGGAAGCATGTCACAATCAAAAGTTAAGGCTTTTGTGGAAAGAGAAGATATTGAAAATAAAGTTGTCTCAAGAGGTCGAGATATGACAATTAATCAAAAGCACTAAAATCAATAATAAGGATATCTCAAAATAGTAAATACTAAGTAATTTGAGATATTCTTATTTTGTCTTTGTATAGAGTTTAATTTATTATGATATGGCAAAATAGATATTTAGATTCATAATAATATTAGAAACTAAATAGTTGATTTATAATATTATATAATAGATTGTAATTACATTCTTTTGTGTGCCTAAAGATAGCTCTAGAAAATATAAAAGTATATAATTATTGATAAATGTGATAAAATGTAGAAATAACGATTAAACTAAGATGAGATAATAAAATTATCGAATCAAAGTTTTTGGACGTTAAAAATTGATATTAAAGAATAGGAAGGATACTAGTTATGGCTATAAATAGAAGTGCACCAGAAAATTTTTATTATGATAATGCAGAAAAAACTAATAAAAATTTTATTTATAAAAATCTTAATAGAAGTAAATGTTACAATTGCAATTTTTCAAATTCAAATTTTGATTATGCAAGTTTAAGAGGAGCTCACTTTAAAAAATGTAATTTTTTTAGATGTAGCTTTAAAGGAGCGGAATTAATAGGATCAAATTTAAAAGGATGTAAATTTAAAGAAGCTAAATTTGAAGATACAGTATTTGAAGGTGCAAACTTAGATTCTGTAGATTTTCTTGATGCAAAATTTAAAAATACAATATTCGTAGGCTGCGATATGACTAAAGCTAAAAATCTAAAAGAAAATCATCCTGGTATAAGGGTTTTTGATGCAATGCCTGAGTTTGAAATTAATGAAAAATTAAAACAATTAGTTTTAAGTGTAATGGAAAATCAATTTATCAAAAAATCAAGAGTTTTTGATACAAAGGATGGAACTATAAATAAACTAACATTAATGATTTTAAGTGAAAAATTCGAAGAAGAAACTTTACTAGAAGGGCTTAATTATATTAAGTTGGAAGTAGATAGAGATTTTCATACATTGAGTTATATTATTAGACTTATGCAAAATATGCCCGTAGTATAATCTATGGAATGTTACATAAAATATTTATTATAAAAATAGAGCTACTAAAAAAGTTCATCTTTATGTTGAATTTTTTGTAGCTTTATTTTTTTATATGGACAGATATATGAAAAAGCTTTGTTTACTTTTGAAAATATATTCCATATAATTATATGTTTTTAAGTTAAAATTCTTTCTAATCAAAATAACAAGGTAGAAATGTATAATATTTTTTTAGAAGTATTAAATAACCTAGAGAATCATAAAAATGATAAATGAGGATAATTAAAATACGGATAAAACTCTGCTCTAGTGCACAATCTATACTTGTAGAAAGGAAGTGTTTATTATGAATAATAAATTTAAAAAAAATGATATACTTGAAAGTTCCTCACAGATAACTTCTGAAGAAAATAAAAAAGAAAAAAGCTCAAGTACTTCTTATGGTGAATATAATGATGGAAAAAGTGAAGGTTGTAATAATTGGACTTCAGTACCGAGGACTTATGACAAAGAAGAATCTTGTCATAAGCATGAAAAAACTGCTACAAATAATCAATGGTGTTCTACTAATAAATAAAGAATTTACTATAATATAATACTACTATACACTATAATAAGTGAAGAAGGGGTGGTTATTATGAGTAAAAAAGATAAGTCTTATTCTAATGAAAATAACATGAATGATGGTTATTATAATTATCAAAATGGATATATTTCATATGATCCATCAATATTAACAGAGTATTATACAGTTAAGGGATTTGAGGGGAAAATTAAAAATCCACAAGTAACAAAAAGTAAATGGAGTTAATGAATAAAATTATAAAAAAAAGTATATATTACTATTAGGATCTGAAATATCTTGTGTTTCCTTCATGAGATGAGATAAAAATTATCGAAATGAAGGAAACATTTTTTTATAACAAGTTAATATAATCTTATATAATTATTAAAAGTTGACTATAATATTAAGAAGAATTATAATTTATCAGATAGATATCATATATAACACTATTAAATCAATTTTGGGATTAAAATAAGAATAAGTTTATTTATTAATGGGGAAACGGGGAATTTTTATGGTTTTTTTGGAAAAACTATCACTATTTAATATTAATTATTTTGAAAAATTATATAATAAAAATGAAAATGCCTATATTTGCGATAAGAGTTTCTTTGAAATTTATAATGAAGAATCTTTTATAGTAAAATATATTATAAGAAAGCAAATCAAATTATTTAGAGTAAAAAATG
This sequence comes from Clostridium beijerinckii, assembly GCA_003129525.1. Classification (NCBI taxonomy): domain Bacteria; kingdom Bacillati; phylum Bacillota; class Clostridia; order Eubacteriales; family Clostridiaceae; genus Clostridium; species Clostridium beijerinckii. The sequence continues at coordinate 3,097,179 of CP029329.1, forward strand.
AATATGTGGGTTATATCTGGTACGAATACCCATCGGATGAAGGCTTTAGCAATATATATGCAATATGTTTGAAAGATGAGTATATTGAATTACTTAATTCAAAAATATTATCTTTTTTAAATATTAGTACATTTAGATTTGATATGGTTGCTACTTCAAAAGCTTCAAATATTATGAAGAAGCTAAATTTTAAAGTTAATTCTAAAAATGTATTAATGAAGATGGAAGCAATTACATTTAATAATCATCGTTATGAAAACGAAGTGATTTTTAAACATTTTAAAGAGGAAAAAGATGAAGAGTTAAGATGTAAAATTCAAAATTCAGTATTTGATGAAAAGAATAGAATTCCATTAACAATAGGAGATATTCGTTGTGAAGAAGATGAAGAATATTATATAAAAAACTTTGGGGTTTTTATATGCAAAGATGATGGACAGGCTGTTGGCTATGGACAGATTATATGTAATAAAGGACTCTATACAATAGTTAACCTTGGAATACTTGATAAATATCGAAAACAAGGTTATGGAGAAATGTTAGTTAAATATTTGATTGAACTTTGTCATAAACATTCTATACGTAATATTTATATAAGAGTTGAAAAAAGTAATCACAAAGCGTTATCTTTATATAATAAAATTGGATTTAAGGAATATGAATCTTTTGTTACTTGGTATAAAAATATAGAGTAGTTATAGTCTTTTATTTATAAGTATTATTTGTTATAATACTATATGAATTGTATTTAAAAACGGAGGAAAAATAATGAATTTTGATATAGAGAAATTAGATAATGAAAAGATTGATGGAGAAAATAAACTGTTCTGTATTTCCACATTTGGCTGTCAAATGAATGAAGAAGATTCTGAAAAACTTTCAGGTATGCTTAAGAGAATAGGATATGAACGTACTGAAAATAAGGAAGAAGCTTCTATAATAATATTTAATACTTGTTGTGTTAGAGAAAATGCAGAAAATAAAGTTTACGGTAACCTTGGAAGGTTAAAAAAACAAAAAGAAAAAAATCCAAATTTAATAATAGCAATATGTGGATGTATGATGCAACAAAAAGGGAAGGCAGACGAAATGTTGAAAAGATTCCCTTATGTGGACATAATATTTGGTACACATAATTCATATAAGTTTCCTGAATACTTAAACAGAGTTAAAACAGATGGAGTTCAAATAAAAGAAATTATAGATAAAGAAACAGAAATAGTAGAAGGGCTTCCGATAGACAGAAAAAGTGATTCAAAAGCATTTGTAACTATAATGTATGGATGTAATAATTTTTGTACATACTGTATAGTACCTTATGTTAGAGGTAGGGAAAGAAGCAGAAAACCAGAAGATATAGAAAAGGAAATAAAAGAATTAGTAGACAAAGGCTATAAAGAGGTAACTCTTTTGGGCCAAAATGTTAATTCTTATGGAAATGGATTGGAGAAAGAGATAACTTTTGCTGATTTACTCCGAAAGCTAAATGATATTAAAGGGCTTGAAAGAATCAGATTTATGTCATCTCATCCAAAAGACTTAACTTTAGATGTAATTTACGCTATAAGAGATTGTGATAAAGTATGTGAACAAATCCATTTGCCAGTACAAAATGGATCAAACAGGCTTTTAAAAGAAATGAATAGACATTATACTAAAGAAGAATATATAGCATTAGCTAAGACAATAAGAAGTGAAATTCCAGACGTAACTTTTTCTACTGATATAATTGTAGGATTTCCTGGAGAAACTGAAGAAGATGTTAATGAAACAATAGAATTAATTAAAGAAGTTCGATTTGATGCGGCCTTTACTTATTTATATTCAAGAAGAAATTATACACCAGCAGATAAAATGGAAAATCAAATTTCAGAGGAAGTTAAACATGAAAGATTTAATAAATTGGTCAAGGTTTCAAATGAGGTCATAGCCCAAGGAAATAAAGAAGCTGAAGGAAAAATATATGAAGTTTTAGTTGAAGGGCATAGCAAAAATGACGAATCAAAATTAACAGGTAGAACTAGAAATGCAAGACTTGTAAATTTTGAAGGTGATGAAGAACTAATAGGTAAATTGGTTAATGCAAAAATTGTTAAGGCAAATTCGTTCTCTTTAATTGGAGAAGTTGTTAAATAATTATACAATTAAAAAATCTAAAGTAATTAGAATTATTCTTATTACTTTAGATTTTTTTGTTTATAAACAATAATTATTTGTTTCAGATAATCAGTTATTTCGTAAGCGTAAAAAAATTAACGGATAGATAAATATAAACCTTCATTGTTAAAATTAACATAGATTTTAACAATGGAGGTTTATTTACATGAATAATAATGAAAAGATAAATTGGAGAGAAATTGTTGCTACCTTTTCTTCTTACGAAGGAACGTTAGGAACTTTCTGCAATGCAAATCACATTACTAAAAGTCAATTTCATTACTATAAAAAGAAATTTAAGAATGAAGATAATAATTTACAGTTTCATGCAATTTCAATGAGAGAAGAAAAAGTAACAACTGAAATCACCGTAGTTCCAGCTGATAGACCTAATATAATAATAGAAATAGGAGCCACTAAAATATACGTACCGGCTAATGAAATAGCTGTTTTGAGCACTTTACTTAAGGATTTGATTACAAATGTTTAATCTTAATAAAGTTAATACAGTTTATCTTGCGTGTGGAATAACTGATTTGAGAAAAAGTATTGATGGACTAATCGTGATTGTGCAAACGCAGCTAAAACTGGATCCGTTTGAAAAATCCTTGTTTGTTTTTTGCAATAGGCAAATGAATAGAATTAAGATACTTCACTTTGATGAAGGATTCTGGCTGTACTATTTTCGACTTGAAAATAATAAATTGAAATGGCCGATGACTCCAGACGAAGCTCTTAAAATTAACAAAGAAGAATTGAAATGGCTGCTTATGGGATATGAAGTTAGAACTAAGTCTAAATTTAAGCCAATTGAAGTAAGAAATAGCTTTTAAAACAAATATCGCTGTAAACCCTTAATTTTGAACTTTTACAAGTTTCGGAATTGAGGGTTTTGTGGTAATATATGCCTATATTTGTTGTGAGGTATAGGGATGGATATTTTAGATTTAGAAAATCAACTTGATGAAAAAACAAAATTATTGATTTCTAAAATGGAAAAAGACATTGAATCAAAAGATAAAGAAATTGATGATTTAAAAAAGGAATTGGCTTTTCTTAAAGGACAGATCCTTAATAAAAACAGAAAAATTTTTGGACAATCTAGTGAACAAGTTGATTCGAGACAGCTCTCACTTTTTAATGATGCTGAAAAAAACAGTGATATTAAAATAGATGAGCCTTCCGTTGAAGAAATTACATATACAAGAAAAAAATCATCTTCTCATTTAGGAAAGAAAGATAATTTATCCGGCCTAGATAGAGTTACAATTGAGCATAAACTTACTGACTCTGAAACATTTTGCGATAAATGCGGGAATGTTCTAGTTATAATAGGTAAAAAATCAAAAGAAATTTTAAAATATAAGCCAGCAGAACTTTACATAGAAGAACATGTTTCATATACATATGCTTGCAAAAATTGCGAAGCGGATGCTGATAAAGCCAATATAATTTCTGCAAAAATGCCAAATACTTTCTTATATAAAAGTATGGCTTCAAATGAATTATTAGCTCATGTTGTTAGCATGAAATATCAATATGCAATGCCATTATATAGAATGGAATCATATTTTAAGATGATGAATGTTAATCTTTCAAGACAGACATTATCCAACTGGATAATAAGTTGTGCAAATGAACTTCAGCCTGTTTTTGATTATATGAAAGTGGAACTCTTAAGAAGAAATTATATCCATGCCGATGAAACCTATGTGAAGGTTATTGAAGAAAACGGAAAAGACTCCAACTCAAAAAGGTTCATGTGGCTATATCGCTCCGGAGGCATAGAGAACCACATAATTTTATATGATTATCAGAAAACAAGATCTGGCTCTTGTGCTGAAGAATTTCTTGAAGGTTTTTCTGGATATCTTCAAACAGATGGATATGATGGCTATAATAAAGTTAAGAATATGAAAAGACTATATTGTATGGCCCATATTCGAAGAAAATTCTTTGATATAATATCAACCTTAAACCCTGAAGCTCTAAAGCAGTCTCACGCATTAGAAGGGTTTAATTATTGTGAGCAACTTTATGAAGTTGAAAAGGATCTAAGGGAACAATATATATGTAGTGATGATTATTATGGTGATCGACATGCAATAAGGCTCAAGAGATCTTCACCCATTCTTAGTAAATTTCAAGAATATGTAGATAATGAAATTGTTAATGCGCTTCCTAAAAGTCCTTTAGGTAAAGCTCTTGCATATGCTCAAAAGTTGTTGCCATATATGAGAACTTTCTTGACAAATGGATGTCTTGAAATTGATAATAATGCAGCTGAAAGAGCTATAAAACCATTTGTAATTGGCAGAAAAAACTGGATGTTTTCCAAGACAGTAAAAGGCGCAAAATCAAGTGCAGTACTTTATAGTATTACCGAAACGGCTAAAGCCAATGGCTTAGCAGTGGAAAAGTATTTAGTATATTTATTCGAAATGTTTGCAAATTCAGAAGTTAAGGAAAAGGACATACTAGAAAAATGTATGCCATGGTCTGAAAGCATTCCAGATGAACTGCGCGTTAAGACTACCAAATAATTATTTCTATATAAATTTGTACCCAACAGAGAATATAAGTTTTTCTGTTGGGTTTATTTTATCACTTAAATTATGCTACCGCTACGCGTCGATTCATTGACGCTTACGTTATTTCAAAGTAGCATTAGCATTGTAATCTAGACTTGTGTTTACATATAAGGATTTGGTTGTATCCATGAATACAAGTGATTCACCAGTATATTCTATATAAGCTAAATTGCTTATATTAAGAGTTGAATCATCTGTATCTGTAAATTTTGTAAAGGTTAGTATTAGCTCAGAATTTGTATTTCCTTGTTTAATATTTATATTTAATGCTGTATTTGTTGCACTATTAAATATTTCTTTATTTGGATCAACCTTAGTCAAAGTAATTCTACCCAATTTATCAGTACCACTTACTAAATCAATATATGGTTTCGTCAATTTACCGTTAGAATCTACAATTGTGAAGCTTATACCATTATCTCCACCTATTATAAGACCGGTTGCTCCAGCGTTTTTAACTGCAAGTAATGAACCACTAGTAAAATCTAATTCTCTATTAAATACACAATTTAAAGATGATGCATTTAGATCATTAGCTGTTACGAAATTCATACTAGAATTTGAAACGGATAAATTCATAACAGGTGTATAATTAAATGGTTTAATTGTATTGTTATTTATATCTTTAGTAGAAATGAATGGGCTATCAGCACTAGTTCTTATACTAATAATATTATCTAATTCATCAATTGCAACTGATGGAATTGAAGCGGTGATGATTATTGTATCATTATAAGCTATAGCACTATTTATAGGAATATTTATTTGATTATTAAATGTCATTAAGAAATCACTTGGATTTGTATTTTTAATTATATTAGAGAATTTCAATGCAATTGTAACTGGATATCCTGTTCCTTCCATTGTACGTCTAATGTCAGTTAAACTTATACCAACTAATGTTGAAGGAACACTGTTTATAACATTGCCATTGAAGTTACTTCCTGCAACTATACCTTTTCCGAATATATCTTGGATTGCGTTATTAGCACTTCCACCAACATATGCAAACTTATAAGCTGAAGTGAAAGTATTTTGATCAAACGTAAAGGTGATAGCAGTACCGTCTTGTGATAAAGAAATTCCTTTAATAGATAATGGATCATTAATTGGAGTTGTTATAGCACTATTACTTACCCCGATTAGGAAGTCTGATTTAGCTATATTATTAAATTGATTATGGTAAAACTTATTATTAACTGTAGATCCATCAGTGTAAGTGAATTTAAGTTCAGAATCAGAAGTTATTTCAACTTTACCTTTGCTTAAATCGATTAGAGGAACGGTTGCATCTATTTTCTCAACTTCACAAAGAGGATATATATTTCCGGAAGTGTTACAAACATAATTAATAGTATAAAGTCCGGTATATCCGATATATATATTATAGTTAGTATTAGGATTTCCATTAAGAGTATCTGAATTTTCAAACACTGGGTAACTACTTGAAACAGGTAATATAAATCTAATCCAGCTATTATTGTTTAGTGGTGTGGTTAAAGTTCCTATTGGTAGTGGAGCATTAGTTGCAGGAAGATTTGATTCTTCGAATTTATAATTATCAGGTCTATCAGCTGCACGAGCATTGTCTATGCTACCGCCAATTACATTCATAGGAGTTTTATATTTTATAATAAGAGCATTAGATTTATCTGTTATAACACTATTGTTTTCTGAATTTAATCCAATAATTTCTATGACAGAAGGCTTAGTTGTATCCTCAATTGACACAGGATAATTTGTATAATATATATTTTCTCCAATAATATCTGTTATAGCGTTAGCATTAATTATTAAATTATATAATCCAGCTCCTAATAAATTTTTAAATATTATTTTAACACTGGAATTATTAGTTCCTGCTATAAATGCTGCTGATTGTATAGTTTGAGAAATACCTTTTGAATCAACAAACATATAGTTTGCAAGGTTATTTGCACCTGTACCTGATACATCATCATTCATTTGAGCTGAGAAAGTTAAATTTATAACAGTATTATCTGTATAAGTTGGATCCTGATCCTGAATTGCAGATACTAACTTAGGAGGTATACTTCCAACATTTACAGATAAAGTTGTAAGTGGTACAATATATCCACACGCATCTACTAAATCACCAGATCCAATATTAGGAGAACCAATACCAAGTGTAATAGGGCCAGAAGGTAAAGCATTTGAACTATCTAAAGTGAAAATTAAATCTTTAAAACTACCTGAAACTCTTGTAACTGAACTTAATTTTAATGCAGTTCCATTAATAAATAATATATTAGCATTAGAAATAGGATTAGAAGTAGTATCAAATGGTTTCATAACTGCATCACTAAAAGTTACAGTAACTTGATTTCTAACAGGAGCAATAGCACTTATAGGAAGTGCAGGTGTAGCTGATATTCTTACATCAAACCCAATTTCCATCATTGGAACAATTCTTTGTTCTTCACTATAATCTGTTAGTACTTTAGTTTTATCAGTTTGGCTTAAATGATATTTTCCTTTATTAATAGCTAATATATGAGATACATTTTCTGTTAAAGGAAGTGAAAGAATATTATCTTGGAGTATTAAAGTTTTTCCATCTGAAGATAAATTTGCAGAAAATGATTTTCTATCTATATTGAAAGCACCAGACCATTTACCTTGCGTAGGGTTGATTGATCTATTAGTTTCTCTATTATAATATAGAGCATAAAAATTAGATAATATATTAGCTGCAGGTGTACCAGTTGTTATCGGTTCTCCATTAGCATCTACAGGAACACTATCGAATGCATTTCTAATAGGATTAATAAATGAAATTTGTGCAATTCTATCACCTGTAATAAATATCTTTACATCTGTTTTTGGATCAGAAATAGCTTTATATGGAATTAATTTAATATCTTTAGAAGTACTATCATTTGTTACATTATTCTTGTATATAGTTATTCTGTAAGTTTGATTAGTTGGAACTATTAAATCTATTAAACTTTTATCTGTAATTATAGGATTTAAATAATCAATTTTTCCTATTATTAATGTCTTTTTTAATGAATCATTAGGGAATAATGAATTGGTAACAAGCGAACAAGGATATTGTATCTTAGTATCTAAAGATTCTATTGAAGCTGTAAATTCACTACTAAATGGTTCACTTAAAGTTAAGTCAAAACTTTTGTTATTAGCATTGTCTATATTAACAATACTAAATACAGCAGGGTCTGCCATATATAATCCTCCTTTAATTGTATTTGCAATGAAAAGATCGTCAGAATTATTTATACAGTTTATATTACTATATTCATTAAAATCTACTAAAGGAATTTCAATTTTTAAAGAATAACTTTTTCGAACTGATAACTTTTTTGTACATATAATCTTATTATCTAATAAAATTGCAAATCTGTCACTTTCATTTAAATTTGATAGTTCTATAAATAATTTGAGAAAGCATTGTCCACAAGCATCTATAAAATTTAAATTTTTATTTAATTTATAATTTTGTAAATCAAAATTTACTTCATTATTAAGATTAAATATTTCAAGAGATTTTATAGTATACATAGGACATCTCCTTCATAATATTTTATGTAAGCTAGTATCAATGTGTTCAAGTATTCCTTAACATAACTAGATTTTCTACAAAATTATACCTATTATTTGCTTGATTAATCTTATTAAATGAAGGATTTTCAACTAATAAACAACAGTATATATTTTCAAATACATTATTTTGAAAATTAACGGTGCCATCAGCTGTACAATCGATAGCAATTTTAAGATTTTGAAAATAGCAGTTATATATATATATATCTTTAAAAACATAAATAGCACTTTGCTCTTTAATATAAGAAAATTTACAATTTTCAACTAAGCAGTTACTAGTCTTTTTGCCAAAAAGGGATATGCCTCGTCTTGATATTCGTGAGATTTCCACATTCTTAATCTTAACATTTGCTCCACCATTTTCCTCAAAATGTATTCCATCTCTAAGTAAATATCTTTCACTTCCATCTATTTTTAAATTTTCTATTCGCACATTGGGAGAATTAATAGTTATAGCATAGTCTATGGAGTTTTCTTTAGTTTTTATAAAAGTAGGAGAGTTTATACCGATTAAATTTACAGGGTGGTTAATGAGAATTCCAAAGTTTTCAGTGTTATTTTCTAAATTGTAAACACCATCATCTAAAAAAATAGTAGTACAATTAGAGTGAGTATCCAATATATAATTTAACTCCTTAAGATTTTTTACATGAAATGAAATAGTATCAAATATTAATGAATTATTTTTTCCGAAGATTCTAGTATAATTATTATTTATACAAAGTTCAAAGGAGAAATTATAATAATCATCTGTAGAAAATGACTTATCAAATTTTAGAAATATATGTTCTTTAGAATTAAACATCAAATTATCTTTAATAGCAGGAGTATTAACAAATGAACCGGCAACAATATTATCTATTGCCACAGTACAAAATTGAAATAGGCAATTTTTCAATAAATTGAGTGAGTTATTTTCATTTATAGAAAGGGCAGTCACAAAATTTGAAAATTTGCAATCGATTAATGAAATAGAGGAATTGGACTGAGATTCTAGGCTTATTGCAATATTTCTATCATTTCCAATAAAAGTACATGCAATAAATTTTACTTTAGAACCACATCTTATATTTATTATATGTTCCAAACTTAAAAAGGTGACATTGATTATAGTAACATCATTGCAAATTAATATAGGTCCAATTAATTTGCAACCATTTCCTATAATTTTAGAAGTGTTTCCTATTATAAGGGGAGAAGTGAATTCATAATTTTTAGGAGTTAAAATAATATTATCTTCATTATTAATATTTTTCACTAAATCATCAATGTTTTCTATCACAATAAATTCATCAACCTTACATATAACTATAATGAAATATATTCAAATTTTATTATAGTTATGAGATTAATTTCATTTTATATAGAAATGACAGTATTGTGAATTTATTCACAATACTGTAAAATAATATTTATCATTTTTAGAGACAAATTAATTCTATTGTTTTATTATATCAACAAATGAGCACTCTATAACTTTTTTTAGATCATTTGGATTCATTTCAATTTGAGCTCCTATTTTTCCACCGCTAAATACTATTGTATCAAATAATAAAGCGTCTTCTTGAATAAAAGTATTAAAAACTTTTTTCATTCCAAGTGGGGAACAACCGCCTCTAATATATCCTGTAATTTTATTTATATCTTTAACATGGATCAACTCTACATTTTTTTCATTGGCAACTTTGCTTGCTTTTTTCATATCTAATTCTTGAGCTACTGGAATTACAAAAACATAAAATTCCTTAGAGTGACCTTGAGTTACTAAAGTCTTAAAAACAGAGTTAACATCTTTATTTATTTTATGTGCAACAGCTATACCGTCAATTTTACCATCTTTATTTTCATAACTATGAGTTGCATATTCGATTTTGTTACTATCTAAAATCCTCATAGCATTTGTTTTGCTTTCTTTTGCCATAATTTTTTAATCCCCCTTAAAATTTTAAAAAGTAAATGGATAATGTTCATTATTATATATTTCATTATACCATAAACTTATATGGCTATTTTTAAGAAAAGTTTAAAAATAGTGTTATATAGGAACAAATAATTAACGAATAAGTCTTTATTTTAACTATAACTTGAGTTTGCTTTTTACGGATTTAAGTTTTAACAATATGTAACTTTGGTTGGATTTAAATGCGTTCGAATTCAAAAATCTGTCACAATCTAAATAGGAAATAATTCAAAATAAGTATAACTTTAACTTGTAGTAACGGTGGATAAAGTAATATTGATAACAATTATCATTTTATGAAAATTAAAAAATTAGAAGCATAGGTACATATTAATTAATATTTAATGAAATTAAACTATTTAATTTCAATTTAAATTTCTATGTAAAGATTAATATTGATATTTAAATGTTTGTAGAATCAAAATTCAATTTTACAAATATAAGTATAAAAAAATAAACAAATTAACATTTGTAAAGTTAAATATATAATCTAAAATAAGCTTATTATAACAAATTAAACATGTAAAATTGGAATAATAAATTGTATAAATGCGTTAATTATATTAATAAGTAAATGAATGAAAAATATTATAAATAACAATTAAATAACGTTAAATACTATAAAAACGCCTATCAATTATTTCGGGAAATATACATTTCCCGAAATAATTGATTAAAAATATAAATTTTGGTATAATTATATAAGATCTTAAACAAGATTTAATATGATATATGGAGCTTATGAACATGAATTATGATTTTGATATATTTAATAATAGCAAATTGCCGGATTCGGTGGTAGATTTTTTAACTTATTTACAAACTATTAAAAATAAATCTGAAAATACAATTGACGCATATAAAAAAGATTTAATAATATTTTTTAGATTTATGAGGAAATATAAAGGACTTGTAAAGGATGATACAATAGCATTTGAGGAAATAGAAATAGTATCTATTGATGATGAATTTATAAAATCAATTAAATTAAGAGATCTTTACGCATTTATGTCATTTATAGAAAAATACAGAGGAAATAGTTCTTATGCAAGAGCCAGAAAAGTTGCCACCTTAAAATCTTACTTTAAGTTCTTACAAGGAAAAGCCAAGATAATAGTTGATAATCCAACCATAGAACTAGAATCTCCTAAGGTTAACAAAAGACACCCCATTTACCTTACGTTAAATCAAAGTTTACATTTATTAGAATCATTAGATAAAAAAAATAAAAATTATCAAAGAGATTATTGTATTTTAACTTTATTTTTAAACTGTGGAATGAGACTTTCGGAATTATGCAATATTCAAATTAATAAGTTTAAAAATGATACTTTAACTATAATAGGCAAAGGCGATAAAGAAAGGACTGTGTATTTAAATGAAGCATCCCTCAAAGCTATAGCTAACTACTTGAAAGTTAGAAATGATTCTAAGGCTTTATCTGAAGACAAAAAATTCTTATTTTTATCTTCTAGAAATTCTCCTATAAATCAAAGAACAGTTGAAATAATGATAAAGAAACATATAACGAATGCAGGATTAACTGATGAAAAATATACACCGCATAAATTACGGCATACTGCTGCTACTCTTATGTATAAATACGGAAATGTAGATATAAGAAGTCTACAAAGTATACTGGGACATGAAAATATATCTACTACTCAAATATATACCCATGTAGATGACGATTCTTTAAGAAAGGCAGTAGAATCGAATCCACTTTCGAAACTATAATCCTACTCTCTCCTACTAAATAAAAAGGCTACTAGTTATAATTTTGTATACTAGTAACCTTTTGTTGATTTGAATAAATTTTTGGCATATGTACTTTCGTTCTTATATTTAAGGTATCAACGTATTTCCATACATTGTTTTAAAGTGGTCGGTATATGCTGGTTCATTACCTTCATACATTATAAGTGAATTACCCTTTCTATAGTAATAAGGCTTTCTAGCGTAATTTGCATCTGTCCCACTTATACTTAACCCATTTTGTGAAATTCTGTTTACATCTGTTTGTAAGTCGTTTGCAGAATTATATTCATAAACTCTAACCGTGTCATTTCCTATTAAATAATCCGTTTCATTTCCACTAAAGTAATTTTTCTTAGTATCAGCTGAATCTTTAATATTATAGCCAGCATTTGTAACATCATCTCTAAAATTCGCAGCAGTATAGTTTAAAGCATTGTTAATAGACCCTGGAGAATTAGTTATATTATTATCTGTGTTTCCAGTAGCATTTCTTGTTGAATCTGTATTGCCAGCAGCATTATTCGCTGTATTAGGATTGCCAGTAGCATTATTCCCTGTTTTTGAATTTCCAGCACAACCAACTAATGATATTGCAACTATAATAATTGCAGCTAAAATAGATTTTCTTTTCACAATAAATCACCCTTTCTTTTAAAGTGTATTACGATATTATTATGTGAACTATAACGAAAATCTATGCACAATTCTTAATTACATACTATTGTTTTTTTAATTTTCTGATTCCAGGATAAACTTCCTCTGTCATTTCATCAATATCCGAATCGTCATTTATACCTACTTCATCTAAATATTCTATATGTTCAAAAGCATCCTCATAATCTTCATCAGAATTATGAATTTCATTTGTTGCTTTTCCGAATTTACTATATATATCTTTTAAATCAAGACTTTCTTCATCTATTTCTTGTAGTTCATCTTCAGTTAGAGAAGTTTTTAAATCATTTAGAAATTCTTCTTCTAACAATTCATTCTCTTCTTTGGTTTTTGCAATATCTTCTATTTTAATGGCCTTTGTATCTATACCTTCTAGCTCCAAACACTTGCCACAATTATCGCAAATCTTATTTTCATAGATATCACAATAATCATCATCAGTATACTTATATGTCATCTAAAACACCTCATTTTTCTATTATGGAATATCATTAAATTATATCAAAAATAATTAATTAAAGCAAATTCAGATTATATTACCCCAACTGATATGTTTATTAAAATTTATAAATAACAATTTATTTTATAATCAAAATTTATGTTTCTAAATTTAGAACATAAGTTTGCTATATAATATAGTGTATGCTATACTATATAGAAGAATAGTGAGGTGTTAATAATGTTAGACGTAAAAGATAAGCAATCAGAAATATATGAATTTTTAAAAACTTATACAGAAGCTAAAGGTTATCCACCTTCAGTAAGAGAGATTTGTGAAGCCGTATCTTTGAGATCAACTTCAACTGTTCATGGCCATTTAAAAAGGTTAGAAAAAAAAGGCATGATCAAAAGAGATCCATCTAAGCCAAGAGCTTTAGAAATAGCAGAACTTTCAGCTTCAAAAAAAGAAATGATTAATATTCCCATTATAGGTAAGATTACAGCAGGTCTTCCAATACTTGCAACTGAGAATATAGAGGATACATTTCCAATACCCTTAGATTATATAAAACATGACAAGGAACTTTTTATGCTTCGCGTTTCTGGCCAAAGCATGATTAATGTAGGTATTAGAGATAATGATTTAGCTATTATAGAAAATTCACAAGATGCAATAAATGGTGATATAGTAGTTGCTTTGATAGATGATAGTGCTACAATAAAGAGGTTTTTTAAAGAAAAGAATCATATTAGACTTCAACCTGAAAATGATACCATGGACCCTATAATAGTAAATGATTGTAAAATTTTAGGTAAGCTTGTTGGAATATTTAGATCTTTTAAGTAGAGAACTAAAAGTGAGAATCGAAATTTTACATTTCGTTCTTCGAACTTTCACACAGTGCAATCTTTGATTTTGTGTGAATCACTTACTCAACGAATGCATGTGAGTCGAGTTTCCTTTAAATAATATTTTAGGTTCAAAAAAATGCATGATTAATAAAAAACAGACTATTTAAAATTGTCAACGCCCTTTTATTCTGGGAATTGATAATTTAAATAGTCTATTTTTTAGCACTTTAATCTATGATAACAGATAAAATATTAACTCTTTAAAAGCATAACATTTGCTATTCTACTTCTAATACTTTACTTAATCCAATAAGTATTCCTATTTTACCATGATCAAAGTTTAGTCCACCTTGAATATAAGCTATATACGGTTCTCTTACAGGTCCATCTGCAGATAATTCAATAGTTGATCCAGAAATAAATGCGCCTGCTGCCATAACAATTTCACTATCATATCCTGGCATAGCCCATGGTTCACATACTGCAAACGCATCTATTGGTGATCCTGCTTGTATTCCACTACAGAAGTTAATTAATTTTCTAGGATCTCCAAATTCTATCGCTTGAATTATGTCTGTCCTCTTATCTGTTGATGCTGGGAATACTTTAAATCCAACGATTTCCATTACACGTGCACAAAAAATCGCAGTTTTTACAGCTTCTATAGCTACATGAGGAGCTGAGAATAATCCTTGATAAAAACTTCTCATAAGTCCATAAGTGGCACCATACTCCCCTCCTACACCTGGCACGGTCATTCTATTAGCAGCTGAATCTACATATTCTTTTTTTCCTACAACATATCCGCCACCTGGTGCAATTCCACCACCTATGTTTTTCATAAGTGAGCCAGCCATAATATCAGCACCAAATTCTGTAGGCTCAACAGTTTCAATAAATTCTCCATAACAGTTATCTACAAATATGATTACATCTGAGCGAACTTCTCTTATATGATTAATAACTTCTGCTATTTCTGATACTAAAAATGATTTCCTTGATGCATATCCTGTGCTTCTTTGTATATGTACAAGCTTTATATTAAGGTCAGCTTTTAGAGCTTCTTTGATCTTATCAAATTGGAATTTACCATCATTATCTAAGTCTACTATATCAGTTTTTATTCCATATTCATCTAAAGAACCAGAATTTTTCTTTTTTGATAACCCAAGAACACCAAGTAAGGTATCATAAGGAAGTCCGGAAACACAAAGTATTTTATCACCTGGTTTTACGTTACCAGCAATAGCACACCCAATGGCATGAGTCCCGCTAACAAAATGTGGACGAACAAGTCCAGCTTCAGTATTGAAAATCCTAGCATATACCTTGTCTAAAGCATCCCTTCCTAAATCATCAAGTCCATATCCTGTAGTATTAGTAAAGTGAGAATCACTTATTTTTTCAGCTTGAAAAGCTCTTAGAACTTTCAGTTGATTAAATTCTCTGATTTCATCATATTCTTTAAATTGATCTTCCGTATCGGATATAGCCTGTCTGTATATTTTAAATGTTTTTTCACTTATGTTGTAATTATTAATTAAAAGTTCTTCTGTTTTTTTTAGCATATCTAATTTCTCCTCAGTATATATAAATTAAGAAACCCAACTCACATTCGTTAGCTTGGGAAATTCCACCAAACATATAAAAAAGTTATGTTTGAAAATTAAAGTGTCAAATTAAAAGGAAACTCGAGAATTTGAATATAAGAAACATGTCTTACACTCGCTATCAGTGGAAGTTCAAGTAACCAAATATAAAATTTGGAGCATCAAAACGTTCACTCCAAATTAGAGACTCACACAAAATAAATAGGCAAAATTAATGCCTATTTACTAATTACTTTCGTATTCATTATCTGTAAATAAAATTGGTTGAATTGGCGTTATAGTTGATATTGAATGCTTATATATAAGCATTTGTTTATTATCGCAGTCTAAAATAACAGTAAAATTATCAAAACCTTTTACAATACCCTTTAATTGAAATCCATTTAATAAATGAACAGTTAATTGTAACTTATTTTTTCTTGCGTTGTTTAAAAAAATATCTTGTAGATTGCTTTGTTGTTTATTTACCAAAATATAACACCTCCATAAATAATTTTATCCGATAACTAGCATCCATAACCCTCCGCCTTTTTTAAGTATGAGGTAACGGTTGCACGTTTCTGGACATTGTGACCCTTGTGGTTACGTGGTCCTCCTTGTGGGGATAAGTTCAGCTAAGATTCAGATGGTAATTAAACCACACCTGAATCAAATTTCACTTGATATTAATATTATAACCCTAGTTGTTTCTTATGTCATTAATAACTTTATCTAAAATTTCATCATCACTCATTTTATCTTTATCTAAAAATACACATCGAGTGTCGCGTCTAAACCAGGTTAATTGTCTTTTAGCATAGTTTCTTGATCCTTGCTTTATCATATTAATTGCTTCCTTTAAAGAAATTTTACCTTCCAAATGATATAAAATTTCTTTATATCCTATGCCTTGCATTGATTGAATATCTGAAGTATATCCCATTTCTTTTAATCTTATACATTCATCTAATAGTCCTTTTTCCATCATGATATCTACTCTTTTATTTATTCTTTCATATAACTTTTCCCTATCCATAGTTAATACATAATAGTATATATCATAATTACTACTATAAAAATCTTCTCCAGCATTATAAGAACTAAATGGTTTATTTGTAAGTTTAAACACTTCTAATGCTCTAATAACTCTTTTTCTGTTATTAGGATGTATTTCTTCGTAGCTTATAGGATCGCATTCTTTTAACATTTCATGTATGTATATATTACCTTTTTCTAGGGCTAAACTTTCTAAGTATTTTCTATAGTTTTCATCTTTTTCTGCTTCTGTAAAAGTCATATTGCAAGTTAACGAATTAATATACAGCCCTGTTCCACCAGATATTATTGGTAATTTCCCTTTCGAAACAATCTCATTTAACGCTTTATCACCATATTCTTTAAAATCAGCCACTGAAAATAGAACATCAGGAGTTATAGTATTAATTAGATAATGCTTAATTCCATCCATCTCATCTTTTGTTACTTTCGCAGAACCAATATCCATATATTTATAAATTTGCATAGAGTCAGCTGAAATAATTTCTCCATTTAATTTCTTTGCGAGTTTTATAGAAAGATCAGTCTTCCCCACTGCGGTTGGACCTCCAATTACTAATAATTTTTGTTTCATTATTTCTTCCTTTCATGTGCTTGTCACTACTTAATTATATTATTCTTCTAAATTTCTTATCAATATCTACGCTTGTAAACTTTATTATTACAGGTCTACCATGTGGACAGTGAAAAGGATCATCAATATATCTTAAATCTTCAACAAGTTTCATCAGTTCATTCATTTCCAACTTATCATTCCCCTTAATAGCTGCCTTACAAGCTTTGCTGGCTATTGCATTATGTTTAACTTCACTAGTCTTTCCATTACCTAAATTTTTTAGATTATCAAGTATATCTAAAAACAAATTTTTAGGATTAAGCTTTCCTAGAAAATATGGAACTTCTTTTAATGATAATGAATTCCCCCCAAACTCTTGAAGTAAAAATCCTGCATCTTTAAATACCTCTTTATTATCCTCAAAATAAGAATAATCATCTATACTTAAATCAATTACACTTGGAATCATAAGAGGTTGAATTATAATATCTCCTGTTTCAATTTCCTTTAAATATCTTTCAAATAAAATCTTCTCATGAGCCGCATGCTGATCAATCATATACAATGTTCCGTCATGCTCCCCTAATACATAAGTCTTGTTATATTGACCAATTATAGTAATTGGTGGAAACTTAGCTATTGGTTTTGAAATATTATTTTCTTTGGAATCTTGTAAATTTATATTATGGGAATTATTAACAGAACTAGTAATAGCCTCATCGAATGAGGTTTTTACTATAACAGAACATTTGTTCGAACATGCAGTTTCATTCATATTCTCATTTGTAATTTCTGAATTTAAATTATTACTTAAACCTATTGAGTTTTTATTTTCTAAATTTATTGAAGTATCCCTTTCTGTTACTTTGAGATCTATAGGAATATCAATTATGCTCTTATTAAATTCATCATTATTATCACTTTTAATTATTGATGAATTATTATCATATTCTAAATTTGAAACATATGTAGTTGCTGTTTTATCTTGATTTGAGTAAACATTATGTGCTTTTAGATCTTTACCTTCTTCAATCATAGTCTTAACTACTGTATTTGCAAATTTAACTTTTTCCTCTTCTTCTTTTATTGCAAATGTTATTTCTTCAAAACTTGGAATTGTAGCACTCTTAATATTTTCTTCATCTTCTTTTATCGCAAAGGTTTCAAAAACCTCATTTTTTAAGGCCGTATGAACTGCTCCAAAAATCTTTTTAAAGATTATTCTCTCATCATTAAATTTTACTTCTGCTTTAGTTGGATGAATATTAACATCTACGTATTCTGGATATACTTCTATAAATAATATAAAGAAAGGAAACTTACTTACTGTTGAAAAAGATTTAAATGCTTGTTCAACAGCTACGCCTAGTGATCTATTTTTAATATATCTTTTATTTACAAAAATACTTTGATTATTTCTAGAGCCTCTAGCTATTTCTTCTTTTCCTATATAACCATAAACAGTTATAAGATCAGAAGCATCGTCATAATAAAGGATATTATCAGTTATAGACTTTCCATATATAGTTCTTATTACATCTTTAAGGTCTCCATTACCAAAAGTATGAAGAATTTTCTTATTGTTATTGTATAATTTAAAACTAACTTTTGGATTAGCTAAGGCAAGTCTAGTTATTATATCATTTATTAAAGAGCCTTCTTTAGATACAGACTTTAAGAATTTTTTTCTAGCAGGTACATTAAAAAACAAATCACGAACTTCTATTATTGTACCTTTATTTACTCCGCATTCTGTAACACAAGACTGTCTTCCACCTTCAATAGATATTTCGCAACCGAATTCTTGATTTTCTTGTTTAGATTTCAAATTAACCTTAGCTACAGATGCTATGGATGGAAGTGCTTCTCCTCTAAAACCTAAAGTATGTATATTGTAGATGTCTTCCGATTTATTAATCTTACTAGTAGCATGAGGAAGAAAAGCCTTATCTATGTCATCTTTATAAATTCCATCACCGTCATCAATAATTCTAATAAGTGATGTTCCACCTTCCTCTATTTCAATTACTATGTTTTTAGAATTGGCGTCTATAGAATTCTCAACTAATTCTTTAACTACTGAAGAGGGTCTTTCAACAACTTCTCCTGCTGCAATCTTATTAGCTGTATCTTCATTTAAAATATTAATTCTTTTCAATGTATGCCCTCCCTTCCTACTTTCATTTTATACATAACTTTATTTTATGTAAAGTTTAAAAATTTATAATTTTATCTTCATTCAAATGTATTATAACTAATCTAAATAAGAATAACAATTCAAACCATATATATTCTAACTCTTATTTATTCTGAAGAATATGCACATTTTAAAAAAGTGCCATTGCACAATTAAGAACTTATATACTGAAAAAGTGCTAGCTAAGACAGTGTCGCTTATTTAAAAGATAATTATTCAAAAAACTAATACAGAATAAATAATATTTTCTAATATTCTGGATAAGCTAATATAGAAATCAACTTATTCTTGAGGAGGATTTAATATGAATAATAACAGTTCTGATAATTCACACACAAAAAGTACATCTGATCCAACATCTCGAAATTATGCTAAAGAAGTTAAAAATAAAGCAAATGAAAAAAGTCCTAGTGGAGAAGATGAACCTTCATTCCGTACTAATTATAAATAGCTTATAACTTTAAATAGAATTAATGCCAAATAAATTAACCACTCATAAATGAGTGGTTAATTTATTTATTATATAATTTTAATTATACAATCATCTAAAATATACTATTTGATTTTTAAATTTTAAAAGCAATTTAAATTAATATAAAAGTCATCTACTATATCCATTATAATAAGAAATTAATATTAATCATTGTTGTTTAATAATAAATAAAATTGTCTTAATCCATATATTATTTTTTCAACTTCGTTAGCATCTGTATTTTTTATAATATTGTATATTAAATCAGAGCTAAAATGCTTATTCATATTACATATATCATTATTATTTCTAAACTCTTTAGAAATTGATAGATTTACGATCCTTCTATTATCTTTAGGTATTTCTCTAATTACAACACCTTGGTTTTCCAAACGGTCTATTATTCCGGAAACTGTACTTTTTGTTAATCCCATATAATCACTTAATTCATTAAGCGTTATTGATGGAGTTTTATACAATTGAAATATGACTGCAAGTTGCTGAGGAGTAAATCCATATTGTTTTGCAAGTTTTTTAAATTTACAACTAAGAGTCTTTTTTATATTTTTAAATATGTCAATAATTTCATCTGCCTGTTTTGTTACTAATTCATTATCACATCCTGATAAATCCGACTCTGGATTCAATATATTCACCTTCCTAACTTAATTTTAGATATTATTTTCTAGTTCTCATAAAGAAAGTTAAAATTATAGCTACAACTACTATAGCAACACTTACCATAACAGCATATTGCATTCCATCTAAAGTGGCTTGACCTTGTATCATTTTTGCCAATTGAGATACAGCAGAAACTTTAGCAGCACTTTGTGATTGACCGTCACGCATAAATGCTTTTGTCAGTGTACTTATAGTGTCCATAGCTGTTTTATTATAAACTGTTACCTGTTCTGCTAATTTTGCATAGCTTTCATTACTTCTTCCTGTCATAAGTGTAGACATTATAGTTACACTAAGTGCACTTGCTATTTGTCTTACAGTATTATTTAGAGCTGATGCCCCTCCAACTAGTTCTTTTGATACAGCATTCATTCCTGCTGTACTAATTGGCATCATAGCAAGTCCTAAACCAACTGATCTAATACAAGTAATCAAAACTATGTTTGATTGGCTTGAATCCATACTTATAGCATTTGCAAGTTGAAAAGAACCTATACCTAATATTAAAAGCCCAGGTATTACAAGTGGTTTTGCTCCAACTTTATCAAATAAATTACCACTTATCGGCATAAAAAGTCCGGTTACCAATGCAGACGGAAGCATAATCATTCCTGTCTGCATTGCTGTATAGCCTCTTACACTTTGTAAGAATAACGGTAAGATATAAGAACCACCCATTAGTGCCAATGTTAATACACTGCTTATAATTAAACTTATAGTAAAATCGAAAAGTTTAAGAATTCGTAAATCTAATAAAGGATTTGGATGAGTAAGTTCATTTACTATAAATAGTACAAGACTTAAGCAACCAAGAGTCATTAATATTGGATTTTTTATATCGCCCCAGTCAATTGAAGAACCTTCACCAAGAACATATAATATACTTACTATTGCAATTGTACAAGATAAAAAACCTATTACATCAAAAGACTCAAATGGCTTTCTTTCCTCGCCTTTTAATATTATACCAGCCATTACTACCCCTACTATACCAATAGGAACATTAATATAAAAAATAAGTCTCCAGTCCATACTTTGGATAATAAATCCACCCAGTGTTGGTCCTATGGTAGGTGCTGCCATAGCTGCTATTCCCCAATAACCTAAAGCTAACCCTATCTTTTCTCTAGGAAATACTTGATATATAATTGACATTCCTATGGGCATTATCATACCACCGCCAAGAGCTTGAATTACACGAAATGCGATCATAGTTCCACCACTCCATGCAAATCCACATAGGAATGAACCTATTGTAAATGTAGCTAATGAAAAGATATATATTCTCTTAGAACCAAAAATATTCTGAAGATATCCTGTTAACGGTATAATAGCTCCAAGGGTTAGTGTATAACATGTTAATATCCATTTTGCATCATCCACAGGCATACCAAAAACAGACATCATTTTAGGAAGAGCTATATTAACTATACTACTGTCTAGTACAGACATAAATGTTCCTATTATAACTACAAATAATGCTAACCACGCGGTTAATAATGAGGGAGTTTTATTCTCTTCCATTACCTATCACCTCATTCTTTAACATGAATCTTAATTACCGCATTAGTTCCTGGAAGTATTTTATTATCAAATTCATCAATTTCAATCTTTACAGGTATTCTTTGAACTACTTTTGTAAATGTACCACTAGTTGATGATGAGAACATTGATAAAGCAGAATTGGTTAATTCTCCTACTGATTTAATCTTTCCAGTAAATTTTTCAGAATCATATTGATCTATATTAATATCAACAGTTTGTCCAACTTTTATCTTTCCAATTTTTGTTTCTTCTATATTAGTAATTATGTATAGTTTATCAGGATCTATCAAAGTAAATAATGTTGAGCCTGCTGAATAAAGTTCCCCTACTGTACCTTGTTTTTTAACAACTATACCGTTGATAGGTGCTCTTACCAAAGACTGTTCTACACTTGAATCAGCAAGATTATTCATTTGCTGACAAGCTAATATTTGATTTTTTACAACTTTATCGCCTTCCTCTACATTCATCTCTAATAATTTTCCTGAAATTTGTGGAGTTACGCTAATAAAATCTGCAGCAACCTTGGCATCCTCAGTTGAAACATAATAAGTATTTTCATACCAATAATAAGATATTATTCCACCTAATGCCACTATAATTGCAATTACAATTCCAATAATTAATATTTTACGTTTTTCATTCATATTAAAATCACCTCTTTCCTTATTTCTTTAGTCCGACTTCTGCAAACATACCAGGTTTTAATTTTGCATCTGGATCTGACAAAGTTATCTTAACTAAAATACTACTACTTTGAGAATTTAATGTTGAATTTATAACTGTTATTTTTCCTTCAAATTCTTTATCTTCTACTTCAGATACTTTAATAACTACGTCTTGTCCTTCTTCAAGTTCATTTACAATATCTAATGGTGCATAAGCATTTACACATAAAGCATTAGGATTAGATATTGAAACAAGAGCTACACCTGGCGAAGCCATTTCACCTACATTAATCTTTTTAGCATTTACTACCCCTGAAATAGGTGCTGTAATAGTTCCGTTGCTTAAATCGGTCTGTGCAGTTTTTAAAGATGTTTCTGCAGTTTTTAAAGCTGCTTCCGCTTGTTCTACCTGAGCCTGGTAAACAGCAATGCTGGTTTCAGTTGCACCATTATTCAACATATTTAACTGTTCCTGTGCAGATTTCTGTTGTGATTCTGCTGCAACAAGCTGTTGATTTGCAGAGTCAAGTTCCTGCTGAGTTTTTGCATCAGCTTCTACTAAAGTTTTTGTACGTTCATAATTCTTTTTAGTAACTTCATAGCTTTCAGTCGCACTATCTAAAGCTGCTTGTGCCTGTGCTATTTGCTCAGGGCGTGTGCTGTTATTAGCATTAGCTAAACTTGCTTTTGCAGTATTTACTGCTGCCTGTGCCTGGTCAACCTGTGACTGTGCCTGGTTAACTTTTGACTGTAAATCCTGTGGATCTAATGTAATAATTGTATCTCCTTGATTTACATTTGAGCCAATATCAACTGATAGTCCAGTAACTTTTGCTGAAATCTTTGAAGATATATTCGCCTCATCATTTGCTGCAATTTTTCCAGCCATTATGTATTGGTTTTTAGTGATTTCCGAAGTCGATTCGGTGGTTTGTAAATTATTGTTTATACTTGTTCCAGTTGTAGAACTACAGCCACTTAAAACCATTGCTAGTAATAAACAAATCAAAGTAGTTTTTTTCATTTTAACCCTCCATGTACGAAATTATTTTCACACGTATTGTTCGTGTACCAACAATTTATTATTATACATACATATATTTTTAAATTCAAGTAATAATTTCCCATAAATCTATTTGAAAACGTTATTGTATAATATTTAATTTTATAGAGTACTTAAAGCAACTTGTATTATATATATTACAGGAACATGCCTGTATATAAAATATTACCATATTAAAAAATTATTAATATCATTGTCAAATAACAATGAATATATTAACATTGAGAACCTTTGGAGGTGATTTAATGAATTATTCTTTATTAAAAAAAGTTTCTTATAGATTTAATGTCTTAGTTATTGAATTTAATGAAAATATGATTCAGGAAAATGAGCATAGTTATAAAGAATATTATAACTTTGCTTTTAAAATAAATGATAAATTAATTGTATTTCCACTTGATGTAATTATAAAAGAAATTTCCTATGCAGATACCTTGTCTTTTACTTTTTCAGATGAATATTCACAATACTTATCTGATAATAATGAAGTCTCTATTGGTTACGCTACTCTTCATGAAATTTATTATGTTCAAAGTAATAGTGGATATATTCATCCTTTATGCAATGCACCAAAACTTGGACAGCCAGCTACAGAATTGAGCATACTTAATGGAACTGCTGAAGTTATGGATTATAAAACACTAAAATTTATTTATAATGGCGATAATGCCTTTTTTACTGTATCTAAAGATGATTTCTATATAGAAATTAATAATATTAAAAGTTCCCCGTTAGCGTTAGTTGGATTTAATAAAAATGGATTTGTACTAAGTTTTCCTGATAATACCTTTAATAATTATAATGGTGAAGGATATTTAAAAGTTAATGATGTAACTTCAACAAAAGATATATATGGTTATAACCTTAAAGAAAGCGAATCATTAAGCCTTGGGACTTATATATCATCACTAAGCGTAGTCAATTCAACGATTAATGCTACTTTTCTTAAAGTTGTTTTTAGTCTTTCTTTAAAATATCTGTTTGTTGAGGATTTTACTATAGAATATAATGGCATAACTGAGAAGTTTGATTTAATTTTTTTAAGTGATGATGGCAATACAATGTATCTTACTCTCTATAAACCTAATGCCTTACTTGAAGATATAAATTTATATACAAATGTAAATTATTATGAAGTTAGAACTCTAAATTACTTAGGAAATAAAGTTTATATTCCTAATAGTAAAATAACTGTTCCATTTTTAGTAAATTCAATTATATGGAATACATTGAGTGATTCCTTAAACAGCGATTCCTTAAAATCAAGTATTTTATCTATAACTTTTAATTTTAAACCTGATCCTAGTACAATTATCACAAATTCTAAATTCAATGAAACCGATAGTCCATGGGATGGTAATAATTTAGAAATTCCTATAGGATCACTAAAATTTACTGAAGAATCTAATTATGATGAAATAAGTATAGAAAATAACACTTCATTTGGCACACTAAGAATCTATTCTCTAAAAGATCAAAATTTTATAACTAGTACAACCTCAAATACTAAACCTTGTATATTAACTTTAAGTGGTAATGTTTTATCATTTTCATTTAATATTGATGAAGGAGTACCAGCAAAGCCTTTATCTATAGAATTATTTGAATATTACCCTACACAAAATATAAAAGATTTAAGAGGTAAAGAAATTTTAACTTCTCATATAGTAAAGGGATATTTATATTACACTCATAATAATGAAATTACAATTTTTTATCCTCCTTTAGATGAGGCAGGTGAAAATCCATTTACAGGCCAAACTTTAGATAATAATATAACGTTATATCTTGCTGACAATCATAATATGAGAACTTATGGTTCTAGTGACTCTTCCTTGGTTACAACAATAAATGGGAATATGACAATTATAAGCGAATTAAGTGATGAATTAATTGATTATACTTATATAGAACTTCAAATGTTTAATATTAAGGGAGATTTATATATTCCTTCAATTATTTATAATAATCTTAGGACAAATAACGTAAACGTTAATGGTAATATTTATATCTATTAATAAATGTCTTAAGACACAAATAAAATTTTGTTTGAAAATAAAAATAACAATTAATTACGATGAAACTTAATTAATTGTTATTTTGAATGTTTTTAAGTTTTTATAATATCTCTTCAATATTAACGTAAATAAAATATTTTCCATTAGGTGCCTTTTTATTATCTTTATCAAAAATATTAATTTTCAAATTTATATTTTCATCGATACTATAATTTTGCTTTTCAGTACTAATATAGCTTTGATCACTAACTCCATTACAAATAATTTGATCATGAACTTCTATTTTAAAATTGGTATCATTTAAGCTTTCTAAATTAAAAGTATAATTTCCACTTTTAGTTGTAGGAACTTCATAAACAAATAATCCTTTATTTTCCTTATATTCTTTACATAAATGCACTTTGATGTAATTTGAATTAATATTTTCTCCCTTTATACATAAACCTACTTCATCATATATAGTGAAATTTTTTTTAGGAATAATCTTATATATTGAATCCATCTCATCCAGACTTTGTATTGTAAAATCTTCATAGTTTCTACAATTTAGAAAGCACTTAAGAAGTGAAGAGGATAGTAACTTTATAGCTGGAGTAATTTCTATTATTATATAATTTATTTCTATTTCTATAAGCTTAATAACATATTTCATTTTCTATCTCTCCTAAAAAAGCCTAGGCTTTATACCTAGGCTTAAATTTCTATTAAGAATTTATACTACGGTTTATTTAGCTAGATTGTTTATTAGCACTAAATTCTATTTGGTAATTGCCATTAGCTGTGACATCAGTTAATACATTAGTTACTAAGCATATTTGACCAGCAAATCTTGTAAGATAACTTTTATTTATGGTTATCGTACTATCATTACCAGGTGTCGAACATAAGTCAAATTTTTCTGATTCTATATTATTAAGATATATATCATTTATACTTAATAACTTTAATTTATAGCCACCAACTTGTTCTGGCATTTCATATTTAGTAGTTGCAGAACTTTGAAGTTTAAACTGTTCTTTAAAATCCAATGAAATTCTATCAGATATCTCCCCATTAGTATCTATTATTTGTATTAATAATAAATCATCTTGAGAAAAATCAGTATATTTTCCATCATTTGTTATAGACACAATGGTAGCATTGGTTGTTGTAGCATCGCTTTTTATTTCATAATCAGCATCATTAAAGTTAAGATTATCTTCATAGTATTTTCTAACCTTAACAATTTCTTTTGTTAAAATATCAGGACTTGTTCTATTCTTAACGTTAATTTTAATACCTAATAAATTTACATCTATAAGAATTAATTCTAAAGAATTAATCATAAAATCATCCTTTATAAGAGTTGTTATTATTGTTGATCAGCACTAAATACAACTTGGTAAGTTCCGGTCACAGAAGCTCCAAAATCAACAGCTACAGTAGCTACTTGACCTATTACTGGAGTTAAATAAGATTTATAAACAGGTACTAATATAGTTGCTAATTTTGGATCTATTAATGTGAATGCAGGTGAAGTATCACCAGCTGTCTCATCATTTACAGTTAATAAATCCATTTTATATTCTCCTGCTTGACTAGGCATTTGAGAATAGTATTGGTAGGTTTGAGTTGCACTTAAAACTTCAGATAAATCTACTGAAACTCTATTTGATACTTGACTTTCATCTGATTCTGTTACTTGTATTAGTAATAAATCTGTCGCTAAAAAGCTTGCTGGCGAAGCAGAAGAACCACCTTTTATAGTTGCTGATGAAGGTCCAGTAGTTGAAAGATAATAAGTCGCAGCTGCAAAACTAGTGCCATCTAATTTCAGTACTTTTACTTCAGTGTCTGTTAAATCAGAAGTAAGGGTTCTACCTGCAAGGTTAATAACAATTCCATCATCTTTATTTACTGTTTCCAATGTTAATATCATATTAGCCATAAAAATCATCTCCTAAAATTTTTTAAAACTATAAAAAATATAGTTTTAAGTATTTATCATTTGTCATTGGCTTATATCAATATTAATTGGATTTCCTAAATTAACTTTTTCATTATCAATTTGAATATAAACACTAATTTTATATTTTCCAACTTTATTTAATAAAAAACCTACGCTACCCTCTCCATTATTAATGGTAATTATATAGGCTTTATCTTGCTTAATTACATAATTTGTTCCACTAACTACACTATTTTTAAAGTTATCCATATCTTCATCTTGTCCTGATATATAAATCATAGAACCTACCGTTCCTGAAGCTATTTTACTACCTGGATTCAGCCAAACATTAGTATCTTTTGCTGAATCATTAACACTTAAATTATTTATCTTTCCATCTAGCTTCATAAAACACTTAGATTCTATGTAAAAATTACAGCCTGAAAAATCGCCTATTATTCCTACATTTTTATCTTCAAAGTCTTCTATATTAATAAATATATTTAAGTCTTCTATTGTTTTAACCTCTGTAGTAACAATATTACAAGGAGAAGTTATGACTATTCCTGTTATTCTATTAAAATCACCCAAGGGATTTAGTATTATCGGATTAGATGAATGCACATTAATTTTATTATCATTATTTAATGAAAATTCTTCACCACTTTCTAAAATACATGAGGATGTTATTTGTACTTGTGAATCTTTAAAGTCTCCTGTAAGCTTTACCCTATTGCCATCAAAATTAGTAGCTACAGGATTTAAATTCAAAAAATTTATAGTACTTCCTTCTAATATAATCTCAGTTGGTATTGATGTTAATACTTTCACATTATTAAATTTAGAATTATTAAAATACATTTTTCTCATACTATTATCACCACACTAATAATATATTCATTACCTTATTTAAGTGTACATAATTTTTTGATTTGAATTTAAATTAAAAAAAGTTTCAATATTTATTAAAAAATATTGAAACTCTTTATTATCTTTCACTACATATGCTAAAAAATGTAGAATGCTTTCAGCAAATTAAATTTTAAATTAAATTATCTTCTTTTAGTAAATTAAATAGTGTTGGACTAACGTTAAATTGATTCATTAAATTTCTAACTTCATCTAAAGCCTTTTCCTTTTGGTCTTTAGATATATTAGACTTTGTTGCCCTAATCAATATATTTTTAGGGGAATGTGCTATATCTATAAATTCTAGAAGTTGAGTTTTATATCCTACACTTTCTAATAGATTTGCACGTACTGAATCTGTCATAAGCGCAGCAATTCGTTCTTGTACTATTCCATACTTTGTTAATATAGATAATGATTCTGCTTTCATTTGATGATTGAATTCATGTTGGCAACAAGGGACAGAGAAAATCATTTTAGTATTCCACTTTATTGCATTGTATAAAGCATAATCAGTAGCAGTATCACATGCATGTAATGATATTACCATATCAACTTTATTATTGTATTTAAACCCATTTATATCTCCAAGCTCAAAATGTAAATTCTCATAATTATAACGTTTAGCTATATCATTACACTTTTTAATTACATCAGCTTTAAGATCTAATCCTATCATTTTTACATTAATTTTTTTAATTTCTACAAAGTAATAATATAATACAAATGTTAAATAAGACTTTCCACATCCAAAATCTAAAATAGTAAGTTCCTTAAAATCATTCTTTTTAATTTCATCATCAATAATTTCCACAAACTTATTTATTTGCTTATACTTATCATACTTTGAATTAATTACTTTACCCTCTTTCGTAAAAATTCCCAAATCTATAAGAGGCTGAATAATCATACCTTCTTTTAAAATATAATTTTTTTCTTTATTATGCTCTTTATTAACGAGCTTTACATTATCACTTTTTTTCTTGCTTAATAAAAACTTACCTTTTTTAGATATTTTCAATTCGAAAGTAGTGGTACTTGACCAAGCTGAAATTTGTTTATAGCTTGATGGTACATACTCTAAAACTTTTTCTTCTAAAATATCCAGATCAATATTTTCATGAAATACCTGCTTATCAGTGTATTTTTCAATTTGATAATATTGTTTATTATTACTTTCTTTAAATATAAATGTTATTTTATTATATTCTGAATTTTTACTAATTTTATTGCTAATAACTAATTTTATAATATCTTCTTTTATTATTTCATTAATTGCTTTTTTAAAATCTTCCATTTTTCAACACACCTTATTCATTTATTTATTTAAAGATTAATTGGGCATATACAATAATACCTTATATATACCCAATTAACAAATCTAAACTATTTTTTTGATTGTGCCTTAATAACTTTATTGAATTCTATCCCTTTGTTGAGTAAATCCTTATAAATACTCCACTCTACAAACTTTCCACCCATACTTTCTAAATGATTTGTATGCATTTGGCAATCTATAAATATGAAATCTTCTTTATTTAGTTTTTCTGAGAGCTTTATTAATGCTATTTTAGATGCATTGCTTACTTTAGAAAACATACTCTCTCCAAAAAAGCATTTTCCTATTTTAACTCCGTATAATCCTCCAACTAATTCTTCATCAATATATGTTTCAACACTCATTGCATAACCATTATTAAAGAGATTTACATATGCATCTTTCATATCATCAGTAATCCAAGTTCCTTCATCATTAATTTCTCTCATTGATTTACAATTACTTATTACTCCTGTAAAGTCATTATTAAAGGTTACCTTGAAGTCTTCTTTTATAATAAGTTTCTTCATTGATTTAGAAATTTTCACATCTTTAGGTATTATTATAAATCTAGGTTTCGGACACCACCAAAGAATTGGTTCACCCTCGTTATACCATGGAAATATACCATTACAATAAGCTAATATTAATCTTTCTAAAGATAAATCTCCTCCAATTGCCAAAAGTCCATCTTCTTCAGAAAACTCTGGATTTGGAAAGACAATTTCTTTTGTCAATTTAAATATAGGCATAATTTTCACTTCCTTACACTCAAACTGTACTTAATGACTATTTTAACATAATATGAGCAAAAAAAGATATATTAACACCATCAAGGTTAATATATCTTTCGTAAGTTTTATGTTTAAAGCGAAGCACTGTAAGATATCCACAAAACCTCATATGGGCCGTTAGTACTCAATTTTATAATTTAGACTTTTTCATTTATATTTTTCATACTTCCAATATTACTGCTATTCATTGAAACTCTCTCTTTTTATTTCCCCCCAACTATTTCTAAGTTTTTTAAATCTTATAATTGCTTCTATTTTAAAGAGTGTTGTCATTTGTCTGTATCCAAAATTTTCTATAATACCATACCATGAAAGTTTTAGCAACTGTTTTATTGATGGATATTTACCAAAAGTATATTGTTCTAGCAAAATTGCACCTAAAGATAATATTACACCATAAAATATAGATGCAACTGAAAACAATATAAAATACGAAGTATTGAGTAACCCCAAAACATAAGATAATGGAATAAGAATATAACCTAAAGCTTCAATTACCGGACCTATCATTTCAAAAATCCAGAAATAAGGAACTCCCAACATTCCTATTATCCCAGCCTTAGGATTTAATAGTAATTCTTTATGTCGAAATAAGCTATCCATTAAACCAATTTGCCATCTTCTCCTTTGCCCTCTTAAATCCTTTATATTTTCAGGTACCTGTGTCCAGCAAACAGGATCAGGTACAAATTTCACTTTATATTGTGAATTATTTTGTCTTAAATACTTGTGAATTTTAATTATTAATTCCATATCTTCTCCAATAGTATTACAACTATATCCACTTACTTGCACGACTACATCTTTCTTAAATGCTCCAAAGGCACCAGAAATAATTAATAAACACCCTATTGCATCCCAACCCATTCTTCCTGTAAGAAATGCCCTTAAATATTCAACAATCTGAAACATTGCTAAACTATTACTTGGCAGTCCAATGGATTCTAATTTTCCATCCTTAACCTTACTACCATTAATGATTCTAACAATTCCACCAACAGCTAGTGTTAGTTTATCTTCAATGAATGGCATTATTACTCTAACTAATGAATCACTTTCAAGTATTGAATCAGCATCTATAGATATAAATATTGGGTATTTCGATACGTTTATTCCTACATTAAGAGCATCTGCCTTTCCACCATTTTCTTTATCTATTAAAGTAAGCTTTGGAATATTTATATTTTTGTATATACCTCTAACTTTTTTTGTTTTTATTAAATATCTTATTGGTTGATTTACTTCTTTTAAATTGTAAGCTTCAATTACCTTTTTTAAAGTGTTGTCTTTTGATCCATCATTAATAACTATAACTTCATGGGATGGGTAATGCAAAGATAATAGAGATTTTATGTTGTCTACTATGGTACTTTCCTCATTGTAAGCAGGTACAAGCATTGAAATGGGTATCATGTTTGTAGAAACCGTATATTTTTTATAATCAGAATAATGCATTTTATTAACATAATCATATAAACCAAAGGCAGCTAAAATCAACTGCATAAAATATATAAAATTAACAATTAATATATAATAAAGTATACTATTATCAAAAGCTATAAATATTTGTTTGACAAACATTATATTCATATGCAAGTCTCCTTGTTTTTTTCATTAATATATTGCTTTATCTGTATGGCTAATGCTACTTTATTTGGATCATTTGAAGATTCATACAAATAAAGATCATTATTAGATGAATTTTCTATTGCTGATATAATTATATCTTTAGAAAATTTATCCTCACCTTTAAAAACAGAAGAGATTACACTCATTCCTTTTTCATGGCACAATATAGATGTGGCAGCGTTATATCTAACGTACCATTGTACATCTGAAAGTGCTTTCGCTAATGGAATTAGTATTTTATCATGTGCAAAGTTTCCCAGCGCCTTTGCAGTTATAGCCCTTACCTCCCATTCACTATCATCTAAAAGTTTTAAAATATCATCCAAATATGTTTCATCACCTATGTTTCCAATAGCTTTTACGCATGCAATCCTTAGTTCTTTATTTTCGTTAAATAAATATTTTGATATATCATGGCTTAATGATATATCTTTATAGTTGCCTGCTGACTTAATAAATACACTAGCAATAAAACTATTCTCGCAATTTATCATATATTTATAGATTTTATTTTTGTCACCTTCAAAACTATCAACTATTTCTATTAAACTTCTTTCACTAAGAATTACTTCTGAATCAATATTTTTAAATGCGCAAAGAAAAGAGTTTTCTTCTCCTATCTTTGCAAGAGCTAAAAGAATAGCGTATTTTACGTCACTGTTTGACTTGCTTAGTTCATATAGTAATTTATCAACACATGTTTTGTTTCTAAATTCCCCTAGCTTTTTAGCAGCTAAAGCCTTTTTGAAAAAATCGCCATTTTCTAGTTGTTTTATTTCATATTGAATAATTCCAATATCTTGGCACAAATATGTAAGCTTTGATAAAAATTCACCTTTATAATTTTCAAAATAATATATTAATCTTTCTTCAATAATTTCTCTTTTATATTTATTTTTACATGCTTTTTTAATGTTTTCTAGTGTAGAATAATCTACATCTTTGCCATGTATAACTTCACTCACAATAGAATTAATACAAGGCACTAAACTTCCAGAGTATTTATGTATTTTTCTACTCTTGTAATCTCCTATGAATTTTTCGTATATAAGATAAAGATGTAAGAAAAATATTATTATCGAAAAAAATATTATTGATAAATAAACGTATTGCTCCATATTTGCCTCTTCATTCTAAGAAATTATGTATTCTTGAATCTAATTTAAATATTGAAAATAAACTACAGTATCACGATCCAATTGACTCGAAAGCTTTTTTTAAGATGTCATAAGAAGGTTTTAGTCTTTCGTGATAAGTTGGATTTTCCCATTCGTCCCAAGTGTAATACTCCATGTTGCTATTTTGTGATACAACATTATTTTTTATTAGAATTCCACCTACATATAGATTTTCTATTTTTAATGGTGTTATTTCCTTCTTTTCATAGAAATCATTCATAACTATTTTTGTAGAGGGATCCATAACATTTAAAAGTTGCCAAGGTATTCTAATTTCTACTTTATCTTCATTTACAGCATAATCAGTTAATGAATTAAAATTCTTATGTTCTGGATTAGCATCCCCTAAAACTAACTTCCCAGTTTCATATTTTTCAAAGGGAATTGTTTTTTCATCTTCAGGTAAATATAATGATTTATTTAAACATAAATACATAGGATTAAAAATCCCACTGTTCTTTTTTTCATAAGCTTCATTTTCATCTATCATTTTTAATTGTTTGGCATATATATAGTAAAAAACATCATAATAAGAATCTGTAACTATTCTTGAATCATCTTTATTATCCAATATAATAATCATATCTGTTTGCCTTTTAAAGGTTAAATTATAATAATCATATTTTAAATTTCCAGAGTTTGGAGTTACATCAATAGGAAAAAATAATTTATCCTTTTCAAAATCAAATCCTTTTATATCTCCCATAATATATAAATATTTTTCATCGCTTTTAACATATATTTTCATATTATCAATGTCTATCAAAGGCTTATCTTTTTTCCAATCAGAAATATCTCCATCAACATAGCATATACTTTTATCTTTTCCAGGGTCAAATGCTAAAACTCCAAACTCCTGCTCATTAGTTTGAGGATTAGACCAATATGATCTTCTATCTGCTAAATCTAAATCCATAGTATTCCATGTTCTTTTAAACCATTCATCTTGCCATGTAAAAACTAGTCCTCCAGCATAACCTTCATCATAAATATCCTGAAGCATTGCTGCATTCATTTCACCTTGACTTTTTTCATCTACATTTCCCTGATTATACCCTATATGAATATTATTATGAGCCTTTCCTCTTGATGCCGGTATACCAAATTCTGCTATTAATACTGGTACTGTATGTTCTTTTATTAAATCCTTTAAATAAGCTTTATAAGTATTTATCTTGTTATCCTTATCTGTATATGTTGCATAATCATGTTGATAATTCATAAACTCTGGATAGTAAGGATATACGTGATATGATGCAAAAAGCCCTGGTTTAAAGGAATCACTTTTCTTTATATGCTCTGTGTTTACTTCAACCATATCTTCCTTTTTTAGAGGTTCATTAGGATGTTTTAGCGTATCTGTAGTGACCCAATTAGTAAAACTTAAAGGTCTTTGCATTTTGTAATTTTCAGTTTCGTAGTCTATAGCATAATCTCCTGACTGTGCTAAAAATACTTCAAAAGGTGAGGCTTTTTCTGTATATAAGTACTTCCCATCAAAACTATTAAGGTTTTCATTAATTTTATTTGTGTTTTCTACAAAGTTTGGATCCCATTCAAGTCCTAATATCCATCCCATTACATAAAGTGATACATCTTTTGTATAAACTCCACTAGCATGCCCTCTTTGTGGTTTAAGCTCAGCATTTCCATGAATTATATCAATAATTGTTCTTATATCTTCTTTAAAACCATCCTTGATTATTGGGTTATGGGCATCTTCAAAATTTGATATATTATCTTCATTAACCCATACTCCCTGAAAAATATATAAAGGCTTCAAGGAGGTTTTATTATACTCATATAATGCATCATAAAAATCAGGTTTAAGTATGGTATATGCTCTTATTGTGTCCGCATTCATGTCAGATATTTGCTTAAACCATCTCAAATACTCTTCTTTTGTTATGGCTAATTCTCCTGGAAAATTACCTGGTTTTGCTGCCCCAATATTTAAACCTTTAACAAAGGACTTCTCCCATTTTCCATACCTGTAAATATAAAATGACTTATTATCAACTTTAGAAATATAGTATATTCCATCGCTATTATATACTGAGGCTTCATTTCTAATTAAGTATATATACTTAAAACTTAGAAATGCTGATAAAAATATAATTATTAAAAACATTATAAATTTCTTCAATGGTATACTCCTTTATCCTAAATAATAAGTAGATAATTTAATAATATTAGTGTAGTTATAATATTGACATACATTACAATATATTCATTACTAATATTATGAGTAAAAAATTATAAATTAATTCATATATACACTCAATATTATAGTGGTTATAAATATCAAGTCTTTTCCTAAATAGCTATAAACTAAAAAATCCACGATAATATATATATTATCGTAGATATCATGATGAAGGCTAGTGTATACAGCCCCCATATACCATACTCTCTTTAATTATTCAATTTCTTAGCCTCTGCTACCAACTTATATAAAGTATTCATAGCTTCCATAGGATTTAAGCTTAATATATCAACTTCACTTATTTCTTTAAGAAATGCTTGCTTTTCCATGAAAGTAAAATCTAATTGCATATTATTAGAAGTATCTTTATTCTTATGTTTTTTATTTGTATTTTCTTCTATATATTCAACTTTATTAGAAAATTCATTTTCACATTTAACTTCTTCTACATACTCACTGTTAATTTCTGAAACTATTTCAGTGACAGTAACTTCCTCGTTAGATATATTAAAATCTACAGCTACTTCACTTTCTCTAATTTCACTGTTTGTCACCTTATGTATATCAAAGCTATTTTCACCTTCTATTCCTAAAAGGATTTCGCGAGCACGGTTTATTACATCATCTGGAAGACCGGCAAGCTTTGCAACTTCTATACCATAAGACTCATCTGCGCCACCTTCAACTATCTTTCTAAGGAAGATTACAGAATCTTTTGTTTTCTTAACTGCTACAGAATAATTCTTAACACCAGGTAAGATTCCCTCAAGCTTTACTAATTCATGATAGTGAGTTGCAAACAATGTTTTACATCTTAATTTTTCATTTGCTGTTATATACTCAATAACTGACCAAGCTATAGAAAGACCATCATATGTTGAAGTCCCTCTTCCTACTTCATCTAATAACACTAAGCTCTTAGATGTTGCATTTTTTAGTATGTTAGATACTTCCCACATTTCAACCATGAATGTTGATTTACCACCTGCTAAATCATCGGAGGCTCCAATTCTAGTAAATATCTTATCACAAATTGAAATATTTGCACTAGATGCTGGTACGAATGAACCTATTTGAGCCATTAAAGTAATAAGTGCTACCTGTCTCATATATGTAGATTTACCTGCCATGTTAGGTCCTGTTATTAGTAATAATTCTTTATCTGTTTGATTTAACGTAGTATTATTAGAAACAAATTCTCCAAGGCCTATTACTTTTTCAACAACTGGGTGTCTTCCATCAATTACTTCAATTAAACCTTCTTCATTAATTTCCGGTTTAACATAATCATTTTCAAGAGCGACTAAAGCTAATGTCGATATCCCATCTAAATTTGAAATTATTTTAGCACTTTTCTTAAGTCTAGAAATTTCTTTTTCTATAGTGTCACGTGCTTCAGTAAATAAAGCATATTCTAAATTAATAAGCTTTTCCTCTGAACCTAAGATTTTATCTTCCATTACCTTAAGCTCTTCTGTTATATATCTTTCAGCATTAGCTAAAGTTTGTTTTCTTACATATCTTCCTTCTGGAATAGAGTTATAATTTGATTTGGTAATTTCAATGTAATATCCAAAAACCTTATTGTAACCAACCTTTAAAGATTTAATTCCAGTAAATTCTCTTTCTTGATTTTCTAGAGCTGCAATCCATTCCTTGCCATGAATTTTTGATTGTCTTAATTCGTCAACTTCTGCATTATAGCCATCCTTTATTATGTTTCCCTCTTTTATACTTAAAGATGGCTCTTCTTTAATTGCTGAGTCTAATAATCTTCTTACATCATCTAATTCATCTAAGTTTTCGTAGTATTCTTTTAAAAGATCAGAATTTGCATATTTTAAAAGTTCCTTGATTGCTGGAATTTTATCTAAGGAAGCTTTAAGAGATAACATATCCTTAGCATTTACATTTTTATTAGAAATTTTACCTACAATTCTTTCTATATCATAGATTTCTTTTAAAGAAGTTCGTAGATCTTCATTAAAACTTATAGAGTTAAATGCTTCATTAACCCCACTCAACCTTTTTTCAATTTCTGATTTAATAATTAAAGGTTCTTCTATCCATTTTCTTAAGGTTCTTCCTCCCATAGATGTTGCACTTTTATCAAGTACCCATAAAAGTGAGCCTTTTTTATTCTTTTCTCTTATACTTTCTGTAAGTTCTAAGTTTCTTCTTGAATTTCCATCTATGGTCATGTAATTTATGATTTCATATTGCTCTAATAAATTTATATTAGTTAAACTCATTTTTTGAGTTTCATATATGTACTTAAGTAATACTGAGCTTGCAAGTTCTCTTTCTTTAGTCAATCCTACAACTTCCATATCTGAAAATTGATTTACAAGTTCTTCTTTTGTAACAAAAAATTCATTGAAATTCTTTTTAGATATAAGTGCAGAGGTCACTCCTTTAATATCATCTATAAGAACTTCACTTAAATTTTCGTCAATTAAAATTTCTTTAGGTGATACTTTTGAAATTTCATCGAGTAGGCTTATTCTTATATTATCAAAAGAAGTTGTTTTAAATTCACCAGTACTTATATCTGAAATTGCTATACCTATTTTTTCATCATTTTCATATATAGCCATTAAATAAGTATTATCATTTTCAATAGCGCTATTAGAATCAACAAAAGTTCCAGGTGTAATTATTTTTACAACACCTCTTTTTACAATTCCCTTAGCCTCTTTTGGATCTTCAAGTTGTTCACAAATTGCAACTTTATATCCTTTGTTAACAAGCCTTGGTACATAAGCTGCTGCTGCATGATGTGGAATTCCACACATAGGAGCTCTCTCCTCAAGTCCGCAGCTTTTACCTGTGAGTACTAGCTCAAGCTCACGAGATACAGTAAGTGCATCATCAAAAAACATCTCGTAAAAATCACCTAATCTATAAAATAGAATACAATCACTGTATTCTTCCTTAGTCTTCATGTATTCAACCATCATTGGCGTTAAAGCCATAATAAATATCCTCCTTCAAATGTCCTTTTAATTCCTATAGGAAAGTAACATTTTTATAAATTTAATAACATATCTAAAAAATCCTTAGAACAATTATACCAATTATTTTAGGGATTTTCATTAATATTTATTTTACTTTATAATAAACAGTATTTTTATATAAAAATAAGTAGTTATTTGTAATGTATGATTTGCTTTTATATTGTGTATGAGATACATGATTGTATAGATGTTTGCTTTAAAATTAAAAATAACAGGAGTCTGAAATCAAACTCCTGCCAAAATATGATACTTTCATATTTAAATATTTTTTTTAATATTCTCGTTAATACTATTCCCTTTTTAAATTTATTACTGTTGCTTTAGGTCTAGACATAGATTCAATAGAATATTTTATTCCTTGTGTTCCTATTCCAGAAGCCTTTACTCCAAGGAAAGGGAAATGATCTGGTCCTCGTTCAGTTTTATTATTTATTTGAACTGTTCCAACTTCTAGTTTATCAGCTATATAAAAGGCATCATTTATATTTTCTGTAAATACAGCACTTTGGAGGCCATATTGTGATTTATTAGCTATTTCTATAGCTTCATCTTTATCTTTAACTCTTATAATTGGAAGTACTGGACCAAATGGTTCTTCCCATGCAAGTCTCATATCTGTAGTTACTTTATCAAAAAGAGTTGGATAGATTAGGTTTTTTTCTCTTATTCCACCTATAACTAAATGTGCACCTTTATTTCTTGCATCTTCGATTAGTTCCGAAACAAAATCTGCTGCTTTAGAATTAATAAGAGGTACTATATCAACATCCTTTTCTAGAGGATTGCCTATAATTAGCTTTTCCATTTTTTCTTTTACTTTTTTAACTAATTTATCTGCTACTTTATCTACTACTAAAATTCTCTTTACAGCTGTACATCTTTGACCAGAATATGAGTATCCACCTGAAACAATATTGCTTGCGGTAAGTTCTAAGTCAGCATCTTCCAGAACTATAGCAGCATCTTTTCCGCCAAGTTCCATCAAAAGTGGAACCATACTAGTTATTTTAGATATTCTAATTCCCACATCTGTACTTCCAGTAAAATTAATGAAATCTACGCTAGGGTGAGTAACAATATAGTCCCCTATCTCACTACCTTTACCTGTAATTGTATTTAATACACCCTTTGGCACTCCAGCTTCTTGAAAAACTCTTGCTAGATATAATCCACATAAACTTCCTTGAGTTGCTGGTTTTAATACAACAGAATTTCCTGCAACAATTGCTGGTGCTATTTTTGAAGCTGATAAGTTTACAGGATAATTAAATGGTGATATGGCAAGAACTACGCCTAGAGGTTCTCTGGTAACAACAGAAATTTTATTTCTATTAAACCCAGGGAAAGAATCTCCTGGAATACTTTCTCCTGACATATTCTTAGCTGTATCTGCTGTAAATCTTATAAAATCAGCAGTTCTAGAAATTTCTGATTTACAGCTCTTTTTATCTTTAGCAATTTCTCTAATCATAATTTCTGCAAGCTCATCACTATGATCAAGTAATATATTTGCAGCTTTATATAGTATTTCAGCTCTTTCATTTGTAGGAATCTTCTTCCATTCTATTTGTGCTTCCCTAGAAGTTTTTAGAACAAAATCCACTTCCTCTTTTGTCATTGCAGGTACTTTACCAACGATTGAGTCATCAATAGGAGAACTTATCTCTATATAATTTCCATTCCTACTACTAATCCATTCACCATTTATTAAATTTTTAAATATATTATTTCCGCCATTTATACAGTTAAACATCGTCTCCACCCCTTGCAAATAATTTATAACAATTAACAATTATTATAGTTTATTCATATTAATCCTAAAAATGTTAACTTTTATATTAAATTCAAAATATACTTATAATTAATTTAATTTTAATATTATATATAACCGAAATCTCTAAAGAAGAAAAAGCAATTTAATTTTAAAAATTAAACTGCTTCTATTTAAATAAAAACTTATTTTAATCTATTATCTTTAGTGAAAAAAGTTCTATAACCAAGGGTTACAAACAAAACAGTAACAATAGAAGTACTACCTAAAATAGCAAGCATAATCCCAATTTGATATTTAATTGCAGTAATTGGAAAAGTACCAGAAAGAATTTGTCCAGTCATCATGCCAGGTAACGAAACTATTCCCATAGTTAGCATATTATTCATTGTTGGCAAAATTGCACTATCAAAAGCATTATTTACAATTTCTTTAGTAGCTGAAGTAGGGCTTGCTCCAAGCATCAAAGAATTTTCAATTTCTGCATGTTTATCTTCAATATCACTACATAACTTATTGGCTCCTAAAGCAATACCTGTCATACTATTACCAACAATCATTCCAGAAATAGGTATAAAATATTGTGGATTAAACCATGGCCGCACATTTAATACCACTATTATAAAAAATGTAGCAGTTAAAAGTGCACCACACACCATAGAAAAAGCAATAATAATCTTTAATTCTTTTGACATTGTGACTTTTACCCTCTTAATAGAATTATAAATTGCAAAAGAAATCATAATTATGATCATTAAAGAAGTAAGCCACCAACTTGGATTATTAAAAACAAACATCAATACATAACCCATTATTGTAAGTTGCACAGTCATTCTGGTTGAGGCAATTAAGATTTGCTTTTCACGTTTAATTCCTCTTGACTTAAAAATAACCAGCATAATAAGCACAAAAATATAAGCAATTGAAAGTTGCAAAATAGAAAGGTTCATTACTGTATTATTCATGATATTCCTCCATAACTTTTCCTTTTTCAATTCTTATAATTGAATCAGGAAATTTTTGAGCAATTTGTTCTGAGTGGGTAACCATGATGAGCTGCTTTTTGTTTTCCAAAACAAACTTCGAGAAATTTTCTATGATAAATTGTTCTGTTTCTTTATCTAATGCTGCTGATGGTTCATCCAATAAATATGTATCTGAATCCATAAGCATCACTCTAGCAAGACATAACCGTTGCTTTTCACCGCCTGAAAGATTTCCACATCTATCAGTTAGCTGTTTATTGAGCTCAACTCTTGCAAGGGTTTCTTTCATGGCAGTCTTAGATGCAGGCGGCTTCTTAGAAAATACCAATCCAATTTGCAAATTATCTTCTATTGAACCACTATAAATTACAGGTGTTTGTCCTAACATAACAACTTGCCGCCGAAGTTGTACAGTATCCATTTTAGAAACATCTCTACCGTTATAATGAATTGTACCTACATCAGGTATATTTAAACAATTTAGCATGCGTAGTAATGTTGTCTTCCCGCTTCCAGAAGATCCTATAATACATGTAATGGGTTTATTAATACATAATAATGGTATATCTAAGATATCTTTAAATTTTACATTACTTACTTCAAACATTTAATCTCACTTCCTATATATATTTAATGCTTTTATCATTATTTAATTTAAGTAAATTTCTTTAAGAAAACTTTTAATAATTATATAATGTATTGTAAAATTATATAAATCCTTATAGAATTTATATCAATTACTATAAGGATTATCATTAGTTATATGAATTTTTAATAAGCCCAATAGCTACTCCAAGAAAGCTAAATTCTTGATCATCTATAATAATAGGTTCATAATTCTCATTCTCTGGCATTAGAACAATTTTCCCATTCTTAATTCTATATGTTTTTAAAGTAGCTTCTCCTTCAATGTCAACTGCAACTATATCTCTAACATTTGGAGTATTTTGCTTACTTATTACTACATAATCACCATCATAAATATTTTTGTTTATCATAGAATTACCTTTTACTTTAAGCATAAAAATATCCTTAGAATTTCTTATCCATTCTTTTGGCAAATAATAATTATCCTCAATAGAATCATTTATAAGAATTGGACTACCTGCTGCAATTTCATTGAATACCGGAATACTTAGTACATCTTCTACTTTTTCCTGTGTTCCATTGTATTCTAAATAAATTTCATCTACGGCTCCAGAGTCTTTTATAAA
This sequence comes from Clostridium beijerinckii, assembly GCA_003129525.1. Classification (NCBI taxonomy): domain Bacteria; kingdom Bacillati; phylum Bacillota; class Clostridia; order Eubacteriales; family Clostridiaceae; genus Clostridium; species Clostridium beijerinckii. The sequence goes on from CP029329.1 coordinate 3,139,992, forward strand.
TCTATGAGATACATTTCTTTTTAAGTCTATATATTCAATAACATCTAAAATCAACGCTGAATTAGTTAAATCATCTTTTTTAATATTTTTAGTTTGAGTTAGTCCACTTTTCTTAATAAAATTATAATTTGACTCAGTAATTTTATTTAATTCTTTATCCATATTAATATTCTGTACATCCTTAACATAAATTAAGTTTTCTTCTTTATTTGTTTTTTCAATCTCACTAGTTATTTCTTCAGTATAACTCTTTCTCAAAGAAACACTTTTACCCTTCATATCATATCCTAAGCTAACAAAAGATTGTCCCTTTGTCAGCCAAGCATAAGGGTTATTATATTGAATACTATCGACTGTAAATGTTATGCTGGAATAAGTTTTTTCATTATATAATGCTTTCAAGAATTCTAATTGGACCTTGGTTAAATCTTGGCTATTATCTATAAAAATATGAGTATAATTCTTACTCGGATTCTTTTGTGCTTCTTCTAAAGCTACAAGCGCCAAATCTTGAATATCTATTTTATTTTTATTTTTTAAGTTATTATTATACTCAACTAAAATTTCATATACAGCTTGCCTTTGTTTTGAATTCTTTCTAAGGAGTTTAGATATGCAGCCACTTGTTTTACTTAATCTACCCTGTCTGTTAGCAGTTTGATATTCTTCAAGATTTATATAATTACAAGCTTTTATCCACATAAGTTCTTCTTGTATAAATTTAGTAAACTCAAGATTTAATATATTTATTTTTTCCTTTTCATGTTTTTTAGCTATAATATTAATAGCTTTTTTAAGTTCATTTTCGCACTGTGAAATAGATGCAATATCTATTTTTTTTCTATGATATGTATTATATTGATTAAAATAATAAAACATTAAAGAATCTATTGTAATTATGTCTAATTTATCACTTTTGTCTTCATCAAAAAAACTATTTTGATGATATTTTTCATTATCTATGTTTTTATAAATAAACGATACTTTACTCGAATGTTCTTCATTGCAGGTTGCTATAAGTATGCTATCATCTTTAGATATGCAATAGTGATTAAGTAATGCTGGAATTTTATTTATAAATGCAGTGGTCTTTCCAGTTCCTTTTGTACCCTTTATAAGCATATGACCATTTGGTTTACCATTAATTATTTTTTTTTGTCCTCTATTAAATTCCACGTTTCTCCTCCTTTCTTCTACTTTTTAATTTTCATTTATATAACGTTCAGAAGGTTTAAATTATTGTTGTAATTATACTATATTATTTTATTGTATGTAAAGTTTTAAGTACTTATGATTCATATAATAAAAGACCATCTTTTATTTTGAAAAATATACAAACATTGTGTTGATTCTATAAAATAGGTATAATTAACAAAGTGAAACTATGATACTAAAGTAAAAAACTCAAATTATAGACAAGTACGAGAGGAGAATAAAATGAAACCTAATATAATATTTTTTGACATTGATGGAACATTACTTAGTGAAAAGACTTTCACAGTTCCAGATAGTGCTAAGGAAGCTATAAGAAAAACTCAAGAAAATGGACATCTTGTATTTATTAATACAGGTAGACCAATTTTAGAAATTGATAATTGTATTCAAGAGCTTAATTTTGATGGATATGTATGTGGATGCGGTACATATATAGAATTTAAAAATAAAGAATTATTCCATAGAAGTCTTGGTGTAAGCTTATGCAAAGAAATTGTTAGTAAGTTACGTAGATATCATATAGATGCAATATTAGAAGGTAAAAATGGTGTTTACTATGATATGGATATATGCTCTGAAGAGGTACTTAGAATTAAAGCTCGCCATACGAAAGAAGGTTTCTACAAAGGACAAACCTTTGATGATTCTGATATTGATTTTGATAAATTAGTTATTTGGACTAATGAAGCTAGTGATTTTGATGCTTTTCATAATAAATTCAAAAGTACCCTTGAATTTATACACCGTGGTGAAAACTTCTATGAATTAGTTCCATTAGAATTTTCAAAAGCATCTGGTATAAAATATTTAATACAGCACTTAGATATACCTCATGAAAATACTTATGCAATTGGTGATAGTACTAATGATTTGTCTATGCTTGAATATGTAAAAAATAGTATTGCTATGGGCAATAGTCATACTTCACTATTTGATTTAGTTTCATTTGTTACTAAAGATGTTGAAGAAGATGGAATTAAATATGCGTTAAAACACTACAATATAATATAAAATCTAATAGTTAAACCTCGGAATAATCTTTCGAGGTTTTTCCTTTTTTTAGCAAACATATAAAATATTCAACAGTCTCTTCATCTATTTTGGGAAGCTCATGTGCTTTTTTTTACAAGTTTAAATGTTTCTATAATATTTTTGATTATTATAATTTAAGTCTTGTATTTTTATCAATCTTCTATGAAGATGATTTTGGACAATTTGTAACATATTATGACACCAACCATAGTATGTAATAAGACGGTATGTAATAATATACTGTTAGTTTTAAAGGAGGGTACGATATATTGTGGGACAGCATGGTTATTTTCATGATAATATAGATGATAAAAGAAAAGTTTGTTTTAACGAAGCATGTGATAATATAAAATGTTGCAAAGGACCTCAAGGACCACAAGGGCCTCAAGGACCAAGTGGAGGCCCACAAGGACCTCAAGGACCTCAAGGTACTCAAGGCACTCAAGGTACTCAAGGACCACAAGGACCTCAAGGACCTCAAGGACCTCAAGGACCTCAAGGACCTCAAGGACCACAAGGGCCTCAAGGCACTCAAGGTACTCAAGGCACTCAAGGACCACAAGGACCTCAAGGTACTCAAGGAACACAAGGCACTCAAGGTACTCAAGGACCACAAGGACCTCAAGGACCTCAAGGACCACAAGGGCCTCAAGGCACTCAAGGTACTCAAGGCACTCAAGGTACTCAAGGTACTCAAGGCACTCAAGGACCACAAGGACCTCAAGGTACTCAAGGAACTCAAGGTACTCAAGGCACTCAAGGTACTCAAGGACCTCAAGGTACTCAAGGTACTCAAGGTACTCAAGGTACTCAAGGACCTCAAGGACCACAAGGACCTCAAGGCACTCAAGGTACTCAAGGAACACAAGGTACTCAAGGCACTCAAGGACCACAAGGACCACAAGGACCTCAAGGCACTCAAGGTACTCAAGGTACTCAAGGTACTCAAGGTACTCAAGGTACTCAAGGTACTCAAGGTACTCAAGGACCACAAGGACCTCAAGGCACTCAAGGTACTCAAGGAACACAAGGTACTCAAGGCACTCAAGGTACTCAAGGACCTCAAGGACCACAAGGACCACAAGGACCTCAAGGCACTCAAGGTACTCAAGGTACTCAAGGTACTCAAGGCACTCAAGGGCCACAAGGGCCACAAGGGCCACAAGGACCTCAAGGTACTCAAGGAACACAAGGACCTCAAGGACCTCAAGGACCTCAAGGACCTCAAGGACCTCAAGGACCACAAGGACCACAAGGACCTCAAGGACCACAAGGACCACAAGGACCTCAAGGACCACAAGGACCACAAGGACCACAAGGACCTCAAGGACCACAAGGGCCTCAAGGACCACAAGGACCACAAGGACCACAAGGACCTCAAGGACCACAAGGACCACAAGGACCTCAAGGACCACAAGGACCTCAAGGACCTCAAGGACCACAAGGACCTCAAGGACCTCAAGGACCACAAGGTACTCAAGGAACACAAGGCACTCAAGGACCACAAGGACCTCAAGGACCACAAGGACCTCAAGGTACTCAAGGAACACAAGGACCTCAAGGACCTCAAGGACCACAAGGACCACAAGGACCTCAAGGACCACAAGGACCACAAGGACCTCAAGGACCACAAGGACCACAAGGACCTCAAGGACCACAAGGACCACAAGGGCCTCAAGGACCACAAGGACCTCAAGGACCTCAAGGACCTCAAGGACCTCAAGGACCACAAGGACCTCAAGGACCACAAGGACCTCAAGGACCACAAGGACCTCAAGGACCACAAGGACCTCAAGGACCTCAAGGACCACAAGGACCTCAAGGTACTCAAGGACCACAAGGACCTCAAGGACCTCAAGGACCACAAGGACCACAAGGACCTCAAGGACCACAAGGACCTCAAGGACCACAAGGACCTCAAGGACCTCAAGGGCCTCAAGGACCACAAGGACCTCAAGGACCACAAGGACCTCAAGGACCACAAGGACCACAAGGACCTCAAGGACCTCAAGGACCACAAGGACCTCAAGGACCACAAGGACCTCAAGGACCTCAAGGAGGCGAATTCGAGGATTTTGAATATGATCAACCTGCTAGTTTTTCAGGTGAAGAAACAATAGCTATTTCAACAACACCTGTTTTACTAGCAACAGTGACTCAAGTTACCGTACAAAACACTGGAGATTTAGTGTGGCTAACTGGAATTGTAGGATGGTTACTAGATAATGGTAACACAACTTTTACTTTTATTATTTATAGAGATAATACTAGCAATTCTATATTTACTACAAGTGATACTGCTAACGGTAATTCAAATTACACTACTCCAATAAATCATGTAGATACACCGACTGCAGGTACGCACACTTATTATCTATATGTCGTTGGTTCACAAATTAATAAAGGAACTGTAGTTGGACCAATTTTGTTGACAGCATGTGTAATACCTGATTAGTTTAAAATATAAATTTAGGAGCTGAAATTTAATTTATTAGATTTCAGTTCCTTTACTTAATTGGACAATTAAACCATAAGGTCTAAATAATAACTCTACTACTATAGTTGGGGGATCTTTAGATGCAATTTTTTACAGTGCATATTTATACTATCCATTAAGCAATTTTCATGGAGTGATACCCCTTTTCGATTTAAAGATATAAATCTCCAAACAATTGAAATGTCATATCAATTATTTGGAGATTTCTGAATTTATTGAATCATATTATAATTGAGGAAAAGCATAATGGATTATATTGATTAAAATATAATTATAAATTTTTCAGATATATTATTATTTCATCTTAAATCTCGGGTAGAATAACAACTTTATCCTTACATGAAGAGCAAAACTTAGCATATTTAATGCATGTGTCCAATGAATCCTTTGACTCCATAGGCCACCAGCGGATTGTTCCCATTGGTGCCCTGGAAGCAAAAGTCTCAATTTCTTGAGGAATACGTCCAACAACCACTATTTCCATATCTTTGAAGTTAGTTTCTATACCCTTTTCAAGAGTCTTAAATAATTGTTCATTCGTACTTATAGGACATGAGTATGGAATGGGAAATAACATTGAAAATCTGGATGAATCTTCATCAATGATATGAGCTGATTTAAGAGCAGGGTCATCAGTAGCTCTTTCCCATACGCGACTATATAACACATCTTCTTGTAATCCCAGCTCTTTAACTCTTGTATGGATTCTTTCGCCATAATACTTATATAGTTCATTTACGAGAATTTGAATCTGCTTATTTCTAGTAAACGTAGAATTATCCCCATTTTCATTTCTATATTGTATATAAAGTAAATTGGGGATGGATGCATACTTAGTACAAAGAAACGAACGAACTAGCATGTCGTAATCATCTGCAACCAATAGTTCTTCGCGGTGGCCTCCAAGCAGATGGTAGCACTCTTTCGTCCATGCACGAGGATGATTTGGTAAACCAACTAAATGTAGAATGGTATTTCCATTTATTATGGTATTTCTTAATACATTTTGCCATCGATTCATTTCTTGCACCCAGACTCTATAATATACACCATATCCAAATCCACAATCCCATCCATACCAATGTGAATCATTGCTTCCCCTATATGCCTCTGCACAATCCCCATATGCAAAACCACATTCAGGATGCTGTTGAAATATTTTTACAATTTTTTCTAGACAGTCAGTCGTTAGTTCATCATCATGGTCTACTTCTACTAAAATTTCTCCAGTGCATAGACCTGCTGCATATCGTTTAGTTGCTCCTATATAGCCATTGCGACAATCTTGGCGATATCTTCTAACACGTGGATCACCTAGAGGCAATAAGTCTTTGTTGTATGTGGCATCATCATCATCGGAATCATCTACAATCACCCATTCCCAATTTGAATAAGTTTGATTTAATAGAGAGCGATAAGGATACTGAATTTTTTCTTTTGACCTATAGGCAGCTGTGAATACTGATACTAAAGGGGTATCAGAAGAAAAATGAGTGTCAGGTATAATTTTATTTTCCGGAAGAGGATCCGTACGATTCAGCCAACAGTAAAATAAATAAGCTGGTTGAATATCTGCTGGAGACTTGTAATGTAACCAACGTTTTCTCTCATGATAGGGTAAGGTATGCAGTGTTGTAAATTGCTCTACCTTATCTCCTAATGAAACATAGACACGTGGATTTCTAGGATTTATAAATAATTCATCATCAGGTTCATACACTTTTATCGTTATTCCACTTTCATTAAGCTTTTTGAACATTTCCTCAAGTCCATCCCATGAACTATTTTTTGAAATAAATAGATGGGCTGTTAATAGTGGAGTATTACTTGATTGCATATTTATCCTCCTTTTCGTCACCAGAAACTTTAGATTCCATTATATAAGCCACATCTATTTTGGTTTTATTAGAATTTCTCATATTTACACCTCTTACTATCTCTTATTGCTATAACTTGACTTTAAGCTTTCTAAGTCAAATGTCTTCTACTATATCAATTAGATATTTCCCATATCCATTTTTCATTAATGGTTTAGCAAGTTCAATAACTTGCTCAGTAGTTATCCATTCTTTCCTATATGCAATTTCTTCAAGACATGCTATATATGCTCCTTGAGTATTTTGAACTGCTTCGACAAAATTAGAAGCTTGAAGCATAGATGCATGAGTTCCTGTATCAAGCCAAGCCATTCCTCTACCTAGTAATTGTACCCTTAATGTTTTTTCTTCCATATAAACTTTGTTTAAATCTGTAATTTCTAGCTCTCCTCTTTTAGAAGGCTTTAATGCCTTAGCCTTTGCAACTACAGAATATAGGAATAGGTAAGACTTTGAAGTTATCTCTGCCTTTTCCCCTCCTCCACACAGTGCTTGCGACTTTCACCGCACACTGCGTTCCATCAATGAAGTTTTACTATATTTTATCCATACAACTGAAAATATTATTATTCATAATATCCCATACAGTCAGCGTCTTTCATTGGAATTTTTCCAACGTTCTGCTTCTCTTATTCTTACTCGAACCTGATTGTATTGTATAATAAAATGTTTCCCATTTCATTGACTTGTGGCTATCCCTCCATTATGTTTCCATAACTTCACTGGTACTATGCCACTACTTTCACTGATATTAAAGCAAGTTATAACATTCTGTCTTTCCTTGCTACCGCTTCGTTGGATATAAGTCCTCTGCGTTATCAGCTTACCACGTTCCAATAATTTTATCCTTTCATATACCCTTAGGTAGTTCCTATAATCCTGTCTGCACAATACTGCCTGTAACAGTATAAGGATTTTCATAACGACAAATTTTACTCACCCTCACAGACCCTACAACTTCGGTAGGTGACGCATTTCTGCTCCATTTTTTTTTAGAACCTTACATTCGGAACTTTGTCAGTCTTTTATAATTTAGACATTCTTACCATAGGTCTTTTATGGACTCCCGACCTATCATACACTCGACCACCTCTGGTTCGCTTTTCCACAATCTCTTTCAAAATTGTTAGGGTGTATTCTCAGCCGACTTCACCGAGCTTATAACAAATTTATTCTTATAAATAAAAATGCTATTCGGAGTATCAGAGAAAGCCCTTCAAGGCGTTACCCTCTCATTTGACTTTTCAAATTATTAGTTCTTAAATAGCTTCGCTATTTAGGCAATACTTTTCATATTACAACGTGTCGCACTATCATAAAAATAGAGACCTGGAACTGCATATTTAGATTTTGGTTTTTCTGGCTTTTCCTCTAAAGAAATAACCTTGCCATTATCATCAAATTCAACTACACCAAAAGACTTTGGATTTTGAACATAATAGCCAAATATATATGCACCACTTTCCAAGCTAGCAGCCTCTTTTAAATGGTCTGAAAAGCTTTGACCATAGAAAATATTGTCGCCAAGTACCATTGCAACATTATCATTACCAATAAATTCTTCTCCAATTATAAATGCCTCTGCAAGTCCATTAGGCTTTTCTTGAACTGCATATTTAATATTTAATCCTAGCTGTTGTCCATCTTTAAACAATTCTTCGAAATTAACTATATCTCTTGGTGTTGATATAATTAAAATATCTCTTATTCCAGCAAGCATCAAAACTGACATTGGGTAATAAATCATTGGCTTATCATATATGGGAACCATTTGTTTTGACATTGCTTTTGTCACTGGATATAAACGAGTTCCAGAACCCCCGCTAAAACAATCCCTTTCATAATATCCCTTCTTTAAACTATAATAAAAAGTTAAATTTATTTCATATTGAATCACTTATATAATATTTAAATCACTATCAAAAAGTGACATAAATGAATCAGATTAAACAAATAAAATTATAAATAAACACAAATATGTATGTTGGATATTTTGAAAGGTGGGATGAATATGTCATCAAATAATACTCAATTATTAACAACGCATATATTTGCTTCAAAGAATGATTTATGGTATAGATTTGAAGAAATGTTAAAAAAATTTGATGAAGCTGATATCATAGTTTTTGATACTTTTCGATATCAGCCATAATAATCTAATTTTTATTATTCGTATAAATGAATATAACAATATATATTTCAGTGAAATTAAAAATTTCATCACTTTCATTATATGGAACTACAAAAGACAAATTGTTTATAAGAGTGGTTTACTAATTTCTTCTTTTAATAATTTAATACGTGGTTTTATTTGTGCATCAAAATTATATAATTCAATAATCTTTTTTTGCCCCTTTTCAGCTATGCTTTGCAATAGTTTAGGCTTATCCATAAATGTCTCTATTCTTTCAATAATCTTTTTACTATCATGTGGAATGATGACTATTTCTTTGCTATCTATAAATATTCCTTTATTAAGTCCTAATTCATCCGAACATAAAATAGCAACTTTTCGCAATCCTGCATCTATACATGAATCTGGTGGGAATCCATCAAAGGAGCCTTTACACATTTTACCTTGAGTGTTAGGAGATAAAATAATGTCCTTGTCATTAAAAAAATTGTTAATCCATTCTTCATCCTTCTGTCCATAAAATATTATTTTATCTCCAATTTCGCTTATGTTTATCATGTTTTCATCAGCTAATCCTACTACATGAAAGTATATATTTTGATATTTCTTTACTAGTTCCTTAGCTACTTCAACAAAAACATCATATCCTTTGTCCTTATCATAACTTATATACTCATATGTCACAAAACATATATCTAGAGTATCTTTATTAATTCCATAATGTTTTTTCTGACATTTTTCAGCTAGTTCTATTTTCTCTAAAGGCACAACAACACCAAATATAAATTCTATTTTTTCCTTTGAGCAAAACTTATTTTTAACTAAATAATCATAAGTAATTTGCTGCGTCACAATAACTTTCCTAAAGCATGAAGATGCGCAAACTCTTTTCAATAATGTGTTTGACTCTTCATTATCTAGAGTAAATCCACCACCTGGATATAGAGTGAAAACAAATGGTATTCTATTCTCTTCTACAAACTTTAAGCATAAGTATGCATTATTTAAAAAAGTAAAATATAGTATTTTACATTCTACAGGCCGCCAAACCCAATCGAAATTAAATACTTTACCTCCAAATTCAGGATACTTTCTCTTATAATTTATTAAAATCTCTGACAAACTTGTTTCAGCTAATTCGGGTAATGTCATTCCTGTAGTTAATATTTTTGTTCCTTCAATATATTCTAAATAACTTGTAAACTCTTGATATCTAAATCCACTACGTTTAGATGGAAATACATCATCTACAACAATAAGATTTAGACTTTCTACATATTGATTATTTTCCTTTATTAAATGTATATTTCTCATTTGTGTAAAATACTGATCATAATTAAAATCAGTGAACTTATTATATTTATCAACATAACCTATTATTTGTTTTGCACCATTAATCCTTGATAATCCACTCCAAACCCCCTGACTATGTATTCTATATACAGTCATTGGTTGTTTTATATATCCAATTTCACTCATAGTTGCACAGTAAATATTAAACATCCAATCCACTGTAAACATATCAAATAATTCATCAGGAATTTTACTCATTAGAGATCCATCATAAAAACAACATGAAAAGTTACCTATATAATTCCATGAAGCAAGACTTTCACAACTATATATACCTTCATCCATTACCTTTTGATGATAACAATCATACATAGTTTGAATATCATTATAGTATAATTTTATCTCATTAAAGGATACACCAACCTCAGGATGACTTTTCAAATAATTAATATGTGTTTCAATTCTGTTTGCTGTTAACCAATAATCATCTCCCTCACAAAAAGTTAAATAATCATAATCTCTTGCTAAGTGAATAATAGTTTTTAAATTTTCTATCAAACCCTTATTTTTTCTATAATGAATATATTCAATTTCTATATTTTCATTACTATTACTTTCAATAGCGCTACTAATAACTTTATGATTATTATCAGTAGAACAATCATTAATAATAATAATTTTTAATTTAAAGTTACCTACTTGCATTAAAATACCATCTATACACGCTTTTATATACTTTTCGTGATTATACGTAAGTACCCCTACTAAGACCCTCGGGATTTCTGTTTTAATTTTATGTTCATTGTTATATAACTTGTAACTTAGATTTTCTAATTTCTTTTTTATAGTATTAACGAAGTTTAGCTGCATTGTAGATTGATTTGTTTTTATATATATTTCAATATCATTAATGCTCATAATAAGCATCATTTTTTTTACTTGCAAATTATTATTTTCTTCATAATTAATAATTTGCTCTCTATTGATTTGTTTCAAATTAGAGCAAGCTATATATGCATTATCATTCAATAACTGTAAGTACCGATCTATATTATTATCTAAAATCCCATAACCGTAATTGAAGTCAATGTATAGCATATCTATTGATGTAACTTGATTACTGATTTCTTGTATTATTTCATTTTGAGAATTATTTATTATATTAGAATATGGCGATAACCCTAATTTTTCTTTGCACAAAACTATATCATTATATTTAGTTTCACAGATATTACTTGCAACCCCAAAAGAGAACCCATTATTTTGAGCAAAAGCATATGCCATAGGTAAGAAATTTTCTCCATTATTAATTCCTATTTGTACATAATTTTTAAGATTGTATTGCCTAGCAAGGTAAGCCATTGGATAAATGTAATGGATATTATTCTTTATCTCATCAGTTGATATTTTACTACAAAAATTTAAAAATTCCTCATAAAACTCATTCTTTCCTGTTTTTGACACTAATTACCTCCTCCTCATATTTTAATAATCTTCCACTTCTATTTTTGTTTTTAGCTAGAAGACCTGCATACATTTCCTATTCTTAAGTTGATTTATCAACTAAGCTCATTTCACCAATCGTAGTTACTTCTTTAAACTATAACGGGAAATTAAACTTAATTCATATTCAATCATTTATATAATATTTTAATTACAATCAAAAAGTGACTTATAAATCGTAATAAATAAAATTAAAACTTTTTACTGGTCTATCATATTTTATGATATGAACAAGGTGTTATCATCATCTTAAATTTATGTCCATATGCATGGTAGGTACAATTTTTTCTATTATTCATAAAATACAATTGAATCATTATACTATTTTTTAGTATTGCTTAATTACAAGAAATGGCAGCAACAATAAATTATTAGAGGTGAGATAAAATGAAAGAAAATAAAATAGCATTTATTACCTGCGTAACTGATCAAAATTTGTATCAAAAAAGTTTATCATATATTAATAAACTACAAGTCCCTGAAGGCATTGAAATGGAAATAATACCAATAATAGATGCTAAAAGTATAGCTTCTGCATATAACGAGGCTATGCAAAAAAGTGATTCAAAATACAAAGTTTATCTTCGTGAAGATGTTTATATACAAAATACAAAGTTCATTATCGATATAATCAATATTTTCAAACGTGATGAAAATATAGGCCTTATAGGTGTAGCTGGAGCAAAGATTATCCCAGTATCAGGAATATGGCAAGAAGATCATAGAAAGGTTGGAAAAGTATTTCGTAATGATAAAGGATGTATGGAATTACTAAACTATAATGAAGTTACGGATCTTTATACTGAAGTAAAAGGAATAGATGGACTTATAATGATAACACAATATGATTTATTGTGGAGAGATGATATTTTTGATGGATGGCATTTTTACGATCTTTCAGAAAGTGTTGAATTTCTGAGAAAAGGACTTAAGGTAGTAGTTCCTAATCAGGAAAATGCATGGTGTATTCATGATCATGGCAATATAAATACTTCTAGTGAATTTGAAATATATCGAAATAAATTTCTAGATAATTATTCTAAAGATATATTACCATTAGTTAGTATATTAATACCTACTTATAACCAAACAAAATATCTAAAGCTTGCACTTGATTCTGCATTAAATCAAAGCTATAGAAATACTGAAATCATTATATGTGATGATAGTTCAACAAATGATGTAGAAAAACTAGTTGAACGATATATGCTAAAAACAAATAAGATTAAATATTTTTATAACGGTGGCCCATCTGGTGATTGGGGTAAAATAAATATGGAAAAGTGCTTTCAAAAATCATCAGGTGAGTTTGTAAACTATTTGTTTCATGATGATCTCTTTAATCCAAATAAAATAGATAAAATGGTTAATTATTTTCTTTATGATGACACACTTTCTCTAATAACAAGTTACAGGAAATTAATCAATGAAAAAGGTGAATATTTAAATGATACTTTAAGAACTGTTCAGCAATATCCTTACGATATTCGTTTAACTGGAGAAGAGGCTGGAAGAAAACTTCTTTTTTCATTAAATAATTATATTGGCGAACCAACTACTGCTATGTTTAGAAAAAGTGCTATAAATTCCATTACAAGTGGCTATGATAGTTATGAAATAAATTGCCTACTTGATGCAGCATTATGGTTGAAATTATTAAGACAAGGAAACATGATATATATATCAGATCCATTAAGTAATTTTAGAATTCATTCATCACAAAATAGTAATGATGGCATTCTAGCATTTTGGTTTCCAATTGAGTATTTTAAACTTATTATTTCTTCATATGAAAATGGTGTATTTATAAAAAATAGAAAAGAACTGTTAGAAGCTCTTACATTATGGTATACACATTATGCCTCAAGTCTCCTTGTGTTTGCTAATGAATATAACAATAATTCCAAGGATAATGAAGAAATAATAAAACTTCGAGATGAATATAAAAGTTGTTATAAGAGATTTATAAATATATTATTAGAGTAACAATATAACTTTTAGAAGCAAACATGAATTTAAAATATAAACTATTTATATAGAAGAGGAAGGATATATGAAAACAATTATCTATCATATATCCTCCATTATCAAATTCTATTATATTAAGTGAAATTTTATAGGCTTTGCTGGTGTTCCTACAGCAGTGCAGTTATCTGGCAAATCTTTTGTTACAGTTGCACCTGCTCCAACAATTGTGTTACAACCTATATTAATTTTGTTTATTATTGCTGCTGTAGTACCTATATAACACCCTGTTCCAATTTTTACGTTTCCAGATATCGTTACACTTGGTAGTATAGTTGAAAAATCGCTAATGATTGAATCATGAGAAATTACACTGTTAACACTGATCACAACATGTTTTCCAATTGTTACATTTGTAGTTATAATTGCTCCATAACATATTATAGTACCCTCACCGATAATATTATAGTTTGAAATTTTAGCATTTGGATGAATTAAGGTAGCAGGTTTTATATTTAGCTTTTCAGCTTTCTCATTAAATCTAATTCTTAGCTTTGGATCTCCTACTGCACAAATATAAAATAAATTATCATGTCCACTATTTATAATCCATTCAAAATCACCAAGTATCTTATGATTATTTAAAATTGAACCTATCTGTTTATTACCTTCTTCAATAAAACCAAGCAAGTCCCACTCTAGATTTTTATTATTTATTTCCTCTATTAACCAAGCAACTTCCCTTGCAAAGCCTCCAGCTCCTATAATGACTATTTTTTTCATAATTCTCTCCAAGATTAAAATACTATAAATTACTATTAATTATTTCAACAATTTGTTCTAGTTCACATTCTTCTAAAGAATCATAAATTGGCAAACATAATATTCTACTTGAAATATTATTTGATATTTGCATATATTTAGAATCAGTTAAGTAGCCTAAAGTATCTAAGGAAGGATAAAAATATCTTCTTGGGAATATATATTTTTTATTTAGTTCTTCTACTACTCTCAGTAAATCTTTTTCAGTTTTAAATACTACTGGAAAATATGCATAATTATTTGTACAATCTTCATTATGCTTTTGTAATTGCAATTCTTTTGATAAATTATTTGTATAAAAATCATGGACTTTTTCTCTTCCTTCTAATATTTTATCTATATCATCTAATACACATAATCCCATGGCAGCTTGAAATTCATTCATTTTAGCATTAATACCCAAATCATCAATTTTTTCTGGACCACTAATTCCAAAATTAATCATAAGCTTTACTTTTTTATATAATTCATCATCCTTAATTACAAGGCCACCACCCTCGATAGTATGAAATAATTTAGTGCTATGAAAACTCATTATGGATATATCGCCATACGAAAAAATACTCTTATTTTTATATTTCACTCCAAATGTATGAGCTCCATCATATATAACTTTTAAATTATTTTTACTTGCTATTTTTTGAATTTCGTCTATATCACATGCATTTCCAAAAACATGAACTGGAATTATTGCTTTACTTTTGTTAGTTATTAAATTTTCTATTTTTTTGTAATCAATGCAAAAAGTTTCTGGATTTATATCTGCAAATACAGGAGTAAGCCCTTCCCACACTTGACTACTTACGGTTGCAGCAAATGTGAACGGAGTTGTAATAACTTCATCACTTAATTCTAATGCTTTATATGCTACTTGAAGAGCCAAAGTTCCATTTGAAACTAAAATTAAATTTCGGATATTTAAATACTCTTCAAGCCTTTTTTCAAGTTCTTGGACAAACTGACCATTATTCGTAAGAAATCCAGACTTGAAAATTTTATCTATATAACTTTTATACATACTAATATTGGGCAAGTATGTTTTTGTTACATTAATCATATAACTTCCCTCTCAAAATTAGTTGCTTAAATTTTTGAATTTTATAAATATTAGTTCAAAAATAATAGCTTTTGTACTATTATATAATTTAAAAATTTAAATGTTCTGTCATTATGCTTACTTTTATCTAAATAATCTCAATACAGTCTGACTTAGGTTTTTTATCTGTTAAAAGATCTTGATTGTGCTTAATAAGTTATTCATTATGCTTCGCACTCTTTTTAAAGGTGAAAAGTTCTTGGTTGCGCTTTGCGCTTTTTTTATATGTGAAAAGATCTTAATTGTGCTGCGCACTTTTTTTATCTGTGTACATCTTTTTATAATATTTTTGATAATCTCCAGAAGTTACATTTTTCATCCAAGCATGATTATCTAGGTACCATTTAATAGTTTTCTTAATTCCAACTTCAAAGGTTGTTTCAGGATACCACCCTAACTCCGTTTTTATCTTATCAGGTGATATTCCATATCTTCTATCGTGTCCTTTTCTGTCCTCAACGTATTTAATTAAATTGTCAGTAACACTCTTATCAACATTTTCATTTATATAAGCAATAACTGTTTTTATAATTTCTATATTTGTTCTTTCGTTATGTCCACCCACATTATAAACTTCTCCAAGTCTCCCACCGTTAATAACCATATCTATTGCTTTTGCATGATCATTAACAAAAAGCCAATCTCTTATATTCATACCATCGCCATAAACAGGTATTTCTTTATGATTTAAGCAGTTATTAATTAATAGTGGAATTAGTTTTTCAGGAAATTGAAATGGGCCATAGTTATTTGAACATCTAGTTATATTTATAGGCATTTTATAGGTATCATAATATGCTTTAACCATTAAATCTGAGCCAGCTTTACTTGATGAATATGGACTATGAGGATCAAGTGGTGTTGTTTCCATAAAAAAGCCTTCTGTACCTAAGGATCCATAAACTTCATCTGTTGAAACATGAAGAAATTTAACTCCTTCTTTAAATCCTTTTTCTGTTTCCCATGCATTTTTGGCACAATTCAACATATTAACTGTTCCAAGTACATTAGTCTTAGCAAATATTTCTGGTTCTCTTATACTTCTATCAACATGTGATTCTGCTGCAAAATGAACAACACAATTTACATTATAATTTTTAAAAAGACTTGAAACTAATTCTTTATCACAAATATCCCCTTGAACAAATATATGTCTTTTATCATTCTCAATTGACTTAAGATTTTCTAAATTGCCTGCATAGGTTAACTTATCTAAGTTAATTATTTTAATATCTTGATACTTATTCAACATGTATAAAATAAAATTAGAACCTATAAATCCAGCTCCACCAGTAACTAAGTATGTTTTCATCTATCTATAACTCCTTTACTTTACTTATTTAATTTTTCAATAAATGATCTTAATGCTTCCTGCCACTCTCGCATTTCATCGCCAACCGTATTTCTAAGCATCATATTATCAAGGGATGAATATTTTGGTCTTTTTGTTGGATTCTTATATTCTTCTGATGTACAAGGTTTAACTTCACATTTTTCTCCAGAGAATTTAATTATATTTTTAGCGAATTCATACCAAGTGCATTCACCTTTTCCTGTGCAATGATACACTCCATATTCTTCTGTTTCTATCAACTTCAATATGTGATAAGTTAAGTCATTTGCATTTGTTGGATTACCTCTTTGATCATTTACAACATTTATGCAATTTTTTTCTTTCCCAATCTCTCTAATAGTATAAACAAAATTATGACCTACAGATCCATAAAGCCAAGCTGTCCTCACTATAAAATATTTAGTAGAGAATTCCCTTACATAATTTTCTCCTAAAAGCTTGGTTTTCCCATAAACTGTATAAGGAGAGGTTAAATCATATTCAGTTAACGGTCTATCCCCTGCTCCGCTAAATACATAATCAGTTGATATTTGTACAATTTTAGCACCTATCTCTTCACATGCTATTGCTAAATTCCTAGGTCCAATTGAGTTAACCATAAATGCAAAATTTTCGTTACTTTCACAGCCATCAACATTTGTAGCTGCTGCACAATTAATTACTACATCAGGTTTTAAATAATCTATCTTCTTTTTAACTTCTATTAAACTGGTTATATCTAATTCATCTATATCCAAAGTTATAACTTCAGATTCCTTTATAGTTTTCGAAACTTGTCCTATTTCAGCACTACCCATTTTTATTATGTTTTGAAGTTCATTTCCTAACTGACCTTTAGATCCTGTTATTAATATTTTCATCTATATTTCTCCTTAAAAATTTTAGATTTTCAATAACATGTATCTCGGCAAATTATTTGTATATAAAATCTACATACCCTTTTAAATTCAAGTTTTTCAAGTTAGGATGTGTTTTATCCTTTTCAGATAAAATTACATTTCCTATTTTTTCTAAAGGCCAAGTAATATTAATATCTGGATCATTCCACATAACCCCTCCATCATATTGCGGAGCATAAAAATCTGTACACTTATAATTAAATACTGCCTCGTTAGAAAGTACTAAAAATCCATGCGCAAAACCTTTAGGAATATAAAATTGCTTTTTGTTTTCCCCACTTAAAATAACTCCTTCCCATTGTCTATACGTAGGAGAGCCACTTCTTAAATCAACAGCCACATCAAAAACTTCACCTCTAGTTACTCTAATGAGTTTTCCTTGACTATGTCTTTTTTGAAAATGCAGTCCTCTTAAAACACCTTTACTTGATTTTGATTCATTATCTTGAACAAAAGTCATGTTAAGTCCAGCATCTGAAAACTGTTCTTTATTGTATATTTCTATGAAATAACCTCGCTCATCCCAAAAAACTTTAGGTTCTATTATATAAACCCCATCTAGTTTTGTTTTATTAAAATTGAATTTCCCCATTATTACACCTCATATTTTCTTGTTCATTTTTTAATTATATAGAAAATTACATTTATTCTGCATTTAATCACTTATATAATATTATTATTACTATGAATAAGTGCCTTAATGAATAATAATATTATTTAATAAACGTAGGTATATATGGAAAAAATAAAGTCAAGTTTTTATTAATATTAGTATTGCATATAAATAGAGAGTGAGATTTTAAGTAAATCTCACTCTCTTAAGGTAATTAAGATATTTTCAAAAATATTATTTATTAATATAATTACTAATTCCAGACTAAATTTTATTCATTAGATTCATAATTAGTAATTTCCTTTATTGTATTGTCATCATTCATAAATACAACTGCTGGTTTATATCTTTTAGCTTCAGCTTCTTCCATTTGTGCATAAGCAATAATTATTACATTATCGCCAGGTTCTACAAGTCTTGCAGCTGCACCATTTACACAAATAACTCCCGAGTCTCTCTTTCCTGGAATTACATATGTTTCAAATCTTGCGCCATTATTTACATCAACTATTTGAACTTTTTCATTTTCTATTATTCTTGAAGCTTCCATCAATGTTTTATCTATAGTAATGCTTCCCATATAACTTAATTCTGCTTGTGTTATTGTAGCTCTATGTATCTTTCCTTTTAACATTGTAAGTATCATTTTTGTTCCTCCTAAATGTGCTTAATTAATATAATTTTTACTATTCATTATTACTTCTTATCTAAATTAAATTCCGTATTGTAGAAAAATTCCTTATTGCAGAAAAGTTTCGTATTGTAGCATAGCTACTCTTTTAATAAGTGCATAGCTGCTCTTTTTAGATGTGCATAGCTACTCTTTTAATTGGTGTATATTTTAAATGTGAAATTATCTATTAATCTTATTTTCCCTATATAAACAGCTATTGGAATTAATACATTCTTTTCTATAGTTTCAACATTTTCTAAAGAATCGCTATCGACTATTTCTATATAATCTATTTTAGATAATGGTTCTTTGCTTAATTCTGCTTTTATAACTTCTTTAAGTTTAATGGCATTTCTTTCACCATTTTTTAATGAATCTTTAGCTAGTTCTAAACTTTTACTTAATATCAAGGCTGCTTTTCTCTCATCTTTTGAAAGATAAGTATTTCTTGAACTCTTAGCTAGTCCATCTTCTTCTCGAATTATTGGGCAAGCTACTATTTCTACATCTATATTTAAATCTCTAACCATTCTTCTTAAAACAGCAACTTGTTGAGCATCTTTTTCTCCAAAATAAGCTTTATCTGGAGTTACTATATTCAAAAGCTTAGAAACAACTAAACAAACTCCATCAAAATGTCCTGGTCTTTTTGCTCCACAAAGTACATCGGTAAGATTTGATACACTTACACTAGTTGATTTATTATTAAAATACATTTCGCTTGGTTCTGGATTAAAAACTGCAGTTGCACCTGCATTTATACAAACCTCTAAATCTTTATCTATATTTCTTGGATAGCTATCATAGTCTTCATTTGGTCCAAATTGTGTTGGATTAACAAAAACACTAACAACAACCTTATCATTTTCCGCTACTGCCTTTTTTATTAAGCTTTCATGCCCTTCATGCAGCGCTCCCATTGTTGGTACAAAACCTACTGAAAGACCTTCTCTTTTCCAAGATTTTATTAAACTTCTAAGTTCTTTTATTTCTTTTAATAACATTCTTTTTTCCCTCTTTCTCTATTAAACATATTAAACTAAATAACAAACCAAAGATTAAATCTATGTTCTATGTCCAACTAGCATACTAGTTTGTTAGTTTTTAATGTGTTTTAATACAATTTTTGTAGTTCATTTTCATCAATCTTAAAAGTGTGTTTAACTTCTGGAAATGTACCTTCTTGTACTTCTTTAACATAAGACCCAATAGCTTCTTTCATAACATTACCTATATTAGCATATTGTTTAACAAACTTTGGAACAAAATCATTAAACATTCCAAGCATATCTTGATAAACTAAAATTTGTCCATCACAATGTTTACCTGCACCAATTCCTATTGTTGGAATTGAAACTGCATTTGTAATAAGTTCTGCCACTTTTTCTGGAATTCCTTCTAGTACAATTGAAAATGCACCAGATTTCTCCAAAAGAATAGCATCTTCTATTAGCTTTTTAGCTGCTAATTCATTTTTACCTTGTACCTTAAATCCGCCAAATGCATTTACAGATTGAGGAGTTAGTCCTAAATGTCCCATTACAGGAATTTGAGCATCCACTATGGCTTTAACTTGAGCTGCAACATTTGCTCCTCCCTCAAGCTTAACTGCACTTGCGCCACCTTCTTTGACTAGTCTCCCTGCATTTGAAACTGCTTGTTCTATTGATACATGATAGGACAAAAAAGGCATGTCACTCACTACAAGAGCATTTTTCGCACCTTTTTTAACAGCTTTTGTATGATAAATAATTTCATCCATTGTAACAGCTAAAGTATCTTGATCACCTTTAATAACCATTCCAAGTGAATCTCCAATTAAAATTCCATTTACTCCGCTTTCATCAATAATCTTCGCCATTGAGTAATCATAGGCTGTAAGCATACTTAATTTATTTCCTTCATTTTTAGCTTGTTTAAAAGTCAATACTGTATTTTTCACTAATCTATTCCTCCTAAAACTTTATATATTTCCAAATGTTTTTCTGAATTATTAATCACATTTTCATCTTTAATATTTAAAATATCATCTTTCGTATTTTGCAAATTCATTGTGTTATTATCTCTTATGGCAACAAATTTTAATAAATTTAAGGATAATATATTATAAATATCCTTATCTTCTTTTTCCAAGACAGACAAATGGTTTTTTATAGTAGTAACATCCCCTCTTGATACTGGACCTGTTAAAGAATTCACAAAGCCCTTTTCAAAAATACTTTCGATATTACCTTCAACTAGTGGTCTAATAGCACTTAAAGCTTCATCTTCAGTTAATCCAAGTTTTTTAAGATAACTTGTGCCTATATCCAATAAAGATAAAGTAAGGTTAGAAACAAACACATTAGCTAAATGATAAATTGAAGATGTTTCTTTACTTCTTATGAAAAATTTATTTCCTAAACTCTTAATAAGATTAATAACAGTATTGTTTTCAATTGAAGACTGCTCTTTTAAAACATCACTTTCAATTGAAAAATATATATTTTCTAATTCTTTTAAATTTGTGTTTTTGTTTGAAAATGCGAATATTGGATGTATCGAATAGATTAGTGCGCCAGAATCTTTTGCATTATATAATACATTTGATTTAATCGAACCACTTGTGTGGCAAACAGATTTGTTAGTTAGATCAAATTTTGATAATTCTCTATCTATAATTGAAATGATGTCATCAGGTGTTGTAATAAATAATATATCACTTTCTTTAATAATATCTTGAATGTTCGTATAAAATTTTGATTTAGTAATTTTAGCTGCTTCAATAGTTGTATTTATATTCTTTCCATAAAAGCCACTTAATTTTATCCCTTTTTGAGTAAAATAGCGTCCTAAATTCACGCCTACCTTCCCAGGGCCAATAAATCCAATTTTAATAGTATCACCTCCATGTGTGTGTGATACAACATCCTAATTTCAATCTCATTCATATAGATATGAGTTGTATTATAAATTTTAATGCTTAAAAATTCGGTGTAACTCTATTAAGATACTACCCATTGATATAATACCACGATGTTTGCAGTTTAACAATAATAATATGTAGAAGTTAAACCAATAATAATAGTAAAAGTAAAAACTTCTAACTATTTGTGTAATATTAAATTTCATTTTAAACAATTATTAAAATTTTAATATAATATTACACATAAAAATAAAGGATGTGGCCTGTATAAAATTCCACATCCTTTATAATAATTTATTTTACTATTCCACCTTCGACTACAAGACTATCTTCAAATTCTGCACCATATACTGATTTTAATGTTTCATCATAAGCTTTGTGTACAAAATTTTCTTTACCTAAAGTTTCAAGTTCAGTATTGACCCAATCTTTAAGTTCTGTGTTACCTTTAGTTACAGCAGGCGCGATTGTGTCTACGCTTCCAAGTGATGGTACACCAACAGTAAATCCTGGATTTTCTTTAGCCCATGCTATAACTTCTGTATTATCACTTAATATAGCATCACCACGTCCATCTTTTAAAGCTTGAAATATTTCTGAGTATTGTTCATATTTTACAAGCTCAACATCTGGATGATTTTTTGTCATATAGGTTTCAGCAGTTGTTCCTTTTGCTACTATAACTTTTTTACCTTTAAGTTGATCTTCTGAAGTAATTTTAGCACCGTCTGGTGAAACTATTCCAAGAGATACCTTCATATAAGGGTTTGTAAAATCTACCTTTTGCTTTCTTTCATCAGTAACAGTAAAGTTAGCCATTATTATATCAACTTTTTTAGATTCCAAATATGCTACTCTGCTTGCTGCATCAACTAAAACAAATTCAACTTTTGATTCATCTCCAAGAAGATCTTTTGCAAATCTCTTTGCAACATATACATCAAATCCTTGATTTTTTCCTTCTGAATCTACATATCCAAATGGAGCCTTATCGCTAAATACGCCAATTTTTATAGTTCCATTTTTCTTAATTTCGTCAATAGAACCACTAGCCGCATTAGTTGAATCACTTTTGCTTGTTGATGCTGAATTACCGCAGCCTACAAGTCCTCCAATTACTATAGTACTTACAAGTAAAGCTGTTACAATTTTTTTAATGTTTTTCATAATTCATCATCCTTTCATTTATAATTAATATTGAAATATATTTAGAAAGTGCTTAGCACGTTCAGTCTTTGGATTTGTAAAGAATTCATTTGGCTCTGATTCCTCACATATTTTTCCTTCATCCATAAATATTATCCTATCAGCCACAGACTGAGCAAATCCCATTTCGTGGGTTACAATTACCATAGTCATACCTTGCTTTGCTAGTCCTAATATAACCTCTAAAACTTCCCTTACCATTTCAGGATCAAGAGATGCTGTTACTTCATCAAAAAGAATTATTTCTGGATTCATGCATAATGCTCTAACAATAGCTATTCTCTGCTTCTGACCTCCTGAAAGTTGACGTGGATATGAATCCTTTCTGTCTAGTAAGCCAACTCTATCTAAAAGTTGTTCTGCCTGAGCCAATGCTTCAGCTTTATCTCTTTTCTGAACCTTCAAAGGACCAAGAAGTATGTTTTCTATAACTGTCATATGAGGAAATAATTCATAGTTTTGAAATACCATGCCTATTTTTTCGTGAATTTCTTGCCAATTAACTTTTTTTTCTGTAAAACTCGTATCTTTAAACTTAATATCTCCGCCTTGAATTGTTTCAAGACCATTAAGACACCTTAATAGAGTACTTTTTCCGCAACCAGAAGGTCCTAGAACAACTAAAACTTCTCCTGTGTGGAGGCTTAAGTTTATTCCCTTTAATATTTCTTTATCATCAAACTCTTTATGAACATCCTGTATTTCAAGCAAAACAGGATTGTTATTTTTATCCATTATATTCCTCCTATTTATTCCACTTATTTTCTAGATTTTTTGATATTTGGGATAGTGGATAACATATTATAAAGTACAAAAAGAATATAAAACCATAAACCCCAAAAGATGCAGTAGGAACTTCAAATCGTGAAGTCTCTATGATTTGCTGACCAATTTTAACCACATCTATAACCCCTATTAAAACTACAAGTGAAGTAGTTTTAATCATCCTAGTAGCTAAGTTGATAGTTCCAGGTATCATTCTTCTTATAGCTTGAGGTATAAGCACATACCAATATAATTGAAAATAGTTTAACCCTAGGGCCTTTCCAGATTCAATTTGATGTTTTGGTAATGATTGAAGTGCTCCTCTGACAATGTCCCCCATTTCTGCTGCTCCCCAGAGACTAAATACAATAATGGAAACAACTTCTCCACTAAGATTCATATTTAATGCTGTGGTAACTCCAAAATAAAAAATAAACAGCCAAACTAATGTTGGTATTATTCTAAAGGCTTCAAGATAAACTCTATTTATAAAAAGTACTACCTTATATTTTGTTGTTCTACTTAGCCCTATTATTATTCCTAAAATAGAGCCTATAATAATAGAAATAAAAGCAATCTCTGCAGTTACCAATAACCCTTCAAATAAGCGCTGAAAATTTTTCCCTTGAAAAATAACATTAATTCCCAAATTCTGCATATCGCACCTTCCTTTCTAGCCAAGACAGCATAAATGATAGAGGAAGAATCATAATAAGATAAACAACCACTAGCATTGCCAAAGATTCGAAGGTTCTATAATACATTCCTATTAAATCTTTCGTTAAATTCGTAACGTCTATTATTGATATAGCACCGAGTATCGAAGTCTCTTTTAATAAAAATATACAGTTTGCACTTAATGAAGGCATACTTACCGAAAACGCCTGTGGAATTATTACATATCTAACAAGTTGAATTCTTGAAAGACCAATACTGATTCCAGATTCAATCTGTGATTTGCTGACAGACTCAAGTCCACTTCTAAAAGCTTCAGCCATATAGCTTCCTCCGAGGAACGCCAATCCAATTATTGCACAGGTCCCTTCACTCATTTTTAAGCCCAATTTGGGCAACCCAAAATACAGGAAAAATATCTGTACTAATAGTGGAGTGTTTCTTGAAAGTTCTATATAAGCTTGTACAACAATATCAATAACTTTTACTTTAAAATATAATATTATGCTGCATAGTAATCCAATTACCAATGATAAAAGTATTCCAGCAAAAGCTAATTTCAATGTAAGCCATGCTGCTTTCTCATATAAAGGCAAACTAGTCACTATAAAATTCCAGTCAATACTCATTTATCCCTCACCTTTTTATCGCGTTTTATTAATCCATACAATTATTGTAGGAATACTTATATATTAGCAACATTATCCTAGCTTGTCAATCGTATTAGTATAAAAATGTTTTTTATATATAATTAGTTATTTAAATTTTCTTTGACAAATAAAAAACACTTACTATTTTTATTTAGTAAGTGCTTTTAATATATTTATAAACTTATTTATCAGTTAGATAATATATATTTTATGCAGAAGCATCATTTATATTATTTTCATATAAAAAAATATTATTTTATTTTATTCTTCTGATTTTCTATTTTATTTCTCTCTACGAACCTTCCCATGAAGAAAGCAATAACACCCACTCCAATACCTGTCTGTACACAAAAAAGCAAGCTCTCAATCTCGCCTGGTAATTCTCCACCAATCCAAGTTTCCAGAACAGGTGTAAACCAAGGCTTATAATCGCTACCTGTAATTTCGGCAACTACTTTGCTACCTGCATCATCGGAACCACCAAATTTAGCACCCTTTAATGTGAATAATGGAATCATCGCAATCAATGCAGCAATAATTAATAAACTTACAACTGTTTTTTTCGTCTTTGTCATTAATTTTCGCCTCCATTCACTAATCCAAGATCCATTAATTCAGATTTTGCATATGTTTCAAGACCAATAATGATGACAACAGTCAGAATACCTTCTATAATTGCTAGTGGAATTTGCGTCGGTGCAAATACTGCAAGGAATTTAGCTGCAGATGCTGCAATACCACCGTTATCAGACGGATATGCAAGTGCAAGCTGAAAACTAGTTACACAATAGGTGAATAGATCACCGATTGATGCTGCCAAGAAAATACCTACATATTTATTGACTTTAAGCTTCTTGCATAATTTATAGATTCCATAAGAAACGAAGGGACCTGCAATAGCCATAGAAAATGTATTGGCACCAAGAGATGTCAGTCCACCATGAGCAAGCAATATTGCTTGGAAAATAAGTACAATAATACCTAAGATGCTTACTGCGCTTGGTCCAAATAAAATTGCACCAAGTCCTGTACCAGTCATATGTGAACAACTTCCTGTTACTGACGGAATCTTTAAAGATGAAATTACAAAAATGAATGCGCCTGCCATGGCAAGAATAGTAATGGCTCTATGGTGCTTGGACAATGTTCTATTAATTGATAAGTAACCTGCTACTACGAATGGAATGCATATAACACCCCACATAATACAGAATTTTGGTGGAAGATAACCTTCCATAATGTGCATTGCGTTTGCTGTGGTCGATACTCCGAAAACTAAAGCAAATGCTGCCGCAAGAGTAACAATTCTCTTTTCTTTTTGATTCATTTTTCCTCCTCTATAGTTCTTAATGTGAACGGCATCAAAAACTAGACAATATAAATCACCTGCATTTACAAAAATAAATCAGGTGTGCGGTCCTAGGACAGGACTTTAGCGATTTTCTCGCTAACCACACTTAGTCATCGTTCGTAACTAAATATAACAACTTATCACATTTGCTGGTCTCCTGACTTGGCAGCTTATGCTTACCTTCACAGTGGCGTGACCGTATGGGATTCTCACCCATTTCCCGTTGCCCTTAGCAAATATTTGCTCTGGCACCAATGGATATTAAATTATCATAAGTATCATAACATTTTTATTCCAAATTATCTATTATATTACTACTTTTCAATAACTTTCTTAAATTCCTTTGTGCTTTTTGGATAAGCTTTTGTATCTTCCAACAGATGTTTTTCTACAAGCAATTCATAGACCTCCAATAAAGTGGGCTCTTTCAGATTCGCCTGCTTTAAAACTTCCTTGTTTTGAAAAATTTCTAATGGTGTTCCATCTGCGATAATTTTCCCCTCACAGAATACAAGAACTCTTTCAGCCCATCTGTATGCAAAATCTACATCATGGGTAGAAATCAGCATTGTCTTCCCCTCAGATCCAAGCTTGACCAAAACTTCTTCCAACATCATTGCATTTAAAGGATCCAGTGCTGCCGTCGGTTCGTCAAAGATTATTATTTCCGATTTCATAGCAATGATATCGGCAATACTGACGCGCTTCTTTTCACCACCACTCAAATAGTGAGGCGGACGATCCTTGAACTCCGAGATGTTCATGTATGCTAGCGCTTCGTCAACCCGTTTTAGTACTTCTTCTTTTGGAAGCTTTAAATTCATAGGTCCAAATGCAACTTCTGCCTTAACTGTAGATGCAATGATTTGATTGTCTGCATCCTGAAATACAATTCCAATATTTTTTCTAAGCTCGTTTAAATTCTTTTTACTTATAACTGTACCCCGATAAATGATTTTCCCATTTTCCGGTGTAAGTACACCGTCTACGTTCAAAAAAAATGTGGATTTTCCGGAGCCATTGGAACCAAGGACAGCAATTTTCTCACCTTCATAGATATCCACGTTCACTCCGTCCAATGCAGACTTCCCATTTCCATAGGTGTAGTAAAGATCTTCGACTTTTAATATTAGTTTCTTCATAATCGTTCCTTTCTATCTTGTAAAGATCCAGAGCAAAATTATAAAAATTATAAATGCTGCGGCAGTGGTAATTTGTATTGTTTCTATCTTTTTATCTTCCTCCAAAAATATAAAATCTCCATCATAGCATCTGGCCTCCATGGCATCATAATAAGCATTTGCCTTTTTAAGCGAAATAACCAGCATATTGCTTGCGATGCTTCCAAATGTATAGCAGGAAGTTTTAAAATCGCAATAGCCCTGACGAGATTCTGCAGAGTTTTTCATTTTAGTATAAATATCCATTAAAATGAATATGTAACGGTAAATAAGACTCATCAGTTCTACAATAAGCTTTGGTAAATGTGCCTTTCGAAGCACATATATAATCTCAGAAGATGGAGTCGACAGTGTCATCATCTGTAGAGCACTGATGGTTGCAAAAACTTTCAAAATCAAAAAGACCACTGTCTTAAGCTTTTCCTGTGAAGTAAACACATAGCAGAAACCAAGATACAGGTTATACTGCCCCATTGGCTGTTTTGAAAAATCAATTGCAATGGTAAAGGTGCCAATAAGGATAAATGCAATTGGGATAGCTAGTATTGACAAGTATCCATGTGCTGAAAGCCCTCCTTTTACAACGGTCAGATAGGTCATTACAATAATGACTGTAACAGATACATATGGATTGTCCAATAGAATACAAAGAATCAGTGTAAGAACGGATAAATATACTTTAAAGCTAGCATTCCAGTGTCTGATTTTGGAAGCATAAGCGTAAAAGTCAATTGAAGACCCTTCTCCATGTTTATGTCCGATTTTAT
The DNA here is from genome assembly GCA_003129525.1 of Clostridium beijerinckii. NCBI lineage: Bacteria > Bacillati > Bacillota > Clostridia > Eubacteriales > Clostridiaceae > Clostridium > Clostridium beijerinckii. The sequence continues at coordinate 3,168,465 of CP029329.1, forward strand.
GGTTATGATGATGTGTCCCATCCCTATGAGTATGATTGCTTTGATGTTTCCATATAAGGAAAAAGACAACCACAAGAAACATAGCACATAAAATAATAATTTTTTCCATATCATATCTCCCTTGAATTTTTATATGGTTTTTCTATAAAATAAAAAAGCCCTTCTAACTAAAGTGTTAAAAAGACATAATAATAAAACATACTCACTCACATAAAATCAGTAAATAAATCTTCATCAAAACGCCCCCTCTATCACTCGTAGAGTTAATGGTGCAAAATATAGGCAGGTCTTCTGACTTAAGAATCATCATTTAAGTACGTCTTCCCTAATTAAAAGTGACACAATATACTTAAACTCCTCTAATACAGCTACGGGATAGTTTAGGAATTTCACCTAATTCCCTTTTAATTAATCAAAATTCAGTTAATTTTAATTAAACCTATATTTTATTATAGCATTTTTCTAAAATGCATTTATGTTCATAACCATACCATTATTATTCAAAAAAATCAATCGATATTTTTTATATTTAAAGCTATAATAGTGTAATTTTGTACTATTATAGCTTTATCTTATAGAATGTAAAATTAAGTTAGTTATTTAATTTTAAATATTGTTTTTCTGTTATTTCAGTAAAAAAGTTAAGTGCAAACTCTTTATAATGATTAAGTGTTTGTTTTCGTTCCTCTTCTTCTTTCGCTTCTATAAAGCAATCTACAGGATCACCATTTATAGCCTTGCTCCAATAAATTCTATTTCCACTAAGTGTAATCTCTGCACTGTAAGTCATAAGATAATATTTCATATTCTCAATCTCCTTTTAAATTATTTTTAATTATATATGATTTTAGCTAACACCATACTTCCTCGATTAGATTGAGTTTTGTACTATAAGGCGCTAGAAACATCACTTCAAGTCTATCTTTAAATTCCCCTAAAATGGTTTTATCAATTTGCATGGTGAATTGTTGCATTATCTAAAATCATAATTGTTTTTCCCTTTTATTAAAACTTTATACGTTAGATATTTCATCTTTAGAGTATAAAAAATGCTTTCTTCCCAATACAAAGAAAATAACAAGTTCAAAATGCAATAAAAACAAACTACCAATTAACTAAGTAGTTTGTTCTTTCATTTATCTATATAATTTATCTTTTTCTATTTATTCATCTTGCTCTTTGCTAACAACTGAGATGTACCATCCTTTTCCCATTCCTCTACTTGATCAATAGCTTCTTGAGGATTTTTTCCCAATCCTACAAGTATGCCTGACAAAATGAATTCCTGATATAAATGTTCTGGATTAATTCCAGCTTTAGCTTCTGCTAATGCACGATCAACTAATGGAGTAATAAACTTAACCCAGTCATCAGGAGTAAATTTAGATTTGTCTTGGATTACACCTTCATTCATTGATACAGGATTTCTACTATTGTTTACTGTAAGTACACCCACTTTAGGTAAATTCTTAAGTGTTGAAGTTCCATGACAAGACTTAAATTCATCTGTTAAATTTTGACCAGCTGCATAACCAAAGTGTGTTCCACCAGCCCAAGTTGGTTCTTTACTTAAATCATAAACTATACCATCAATTGCCACATAGGCAGGTTTTCCGTTACTTCCATCATACTGTGCTAATTCTTCTAAAGTAAATTCTTTTTGTTGTCTATAATAATTATCTCCTATAAGTTCACTAATAGTTTTAAAATCAAAATAAGTAGACATGTATACCTCTTAAATATTTTTATCTATACAGTGTATGACTATAGCATTACAAAACGTTCTATAATTTGCTTTCCATTAAATTAGAAATATTATGATTAGACCACAAAAAGCTGACAAATATCATCCAATTAGAATTTAATGATATAATAGCATTATAAAATTAAACGTATGAGGAGAATTACTATGTTTTGCAAAAATGACCTTCAACAAACTTCATTATTTGAACCAATCAACCAAATGCCAAAATACCTTCAAGATATTTTAAATAAAAGTTGGGCTAAGGCATTTAAGGATCATATTTTTCCGCGAATAAATGAGGAGCGTTTTTCGGTTTTATATAGCAATAAAGCCTCAAGGCCTAATTCACCTATTAATGTTATTCTTGGCTTACTAATTATAAAAGAAATATTTCAGCAGACTGATGAAGAGCTTATCGGCTCTATTCATTTCGATGTAAGATATCAATATGCTTTAAATACAACTAATTATGAAACACAACCAGTATCTATAAATACTCTAACAAATTTTAGAAACAGACTTGTTGAATATGAAGCGTCAACTAATGAAGACTTAATAAAAGCTGAAGTTGAAGCTTTATCCGAAAGCATTGCTAAGTATTTATCTGTTGATAATAAAAAAGTTAGAGTGGATTCGTTAATGGTTAGTTCATCATGCAAAAAATTAAGTAGAATTGAGCTAGTATATTCTATAAATAGCAGACTTATTAAAGCTCTAAATATAATAAATCCACCTATTATAAGTGATGAACTAAAACCGTACCTTGAAAAGGGGCATAAAAATGACACTATATATAGAACTCAAGATTTAAAGGCTGATTCAAAACTTTCAATTTTAATCGAACATTCTAAAATTCTATACAATATCGCTCTGAAAGCTGGAGATATAGTTACTTCAACAGAAGAGTTTCAACTTTTAAATAGAGTTATTCAGGACCAAACTACAGAAGATGCTGCAAAAAATTTAGTTATTAAAGATTCAAAAGATATAACTTCAACTAGTTTACAAAATCCAACTGACAAAGATGCAACCTACAGAAAAAAATATGGTGGTAACGTTGGTTATGTTGTTAATATACAAGAATCATTTAATGATAAAAACAGTGTTATAACAGGCTATGACCTTAAGCAAAATATTCACAGCGATTCAAAATTTGCTGATGATGTTATTGCTAATTTAGCTTCACAAAATAAAAATTCAAACTGTAAACTACTAGTTGATGGTGCTTACTATGAACAAGAAAAAGCCAAAAATGCTTTAAAACAAGGAATTGAAATGATTCCAAGTCAACTAGTTGGCAGAAAAGTATCTACTGATAAACTGAGTTATTCAAAATTCATTGTAGATGACGAAAAAAATGTAATAAGTTGTTGTCCTAACGGAGTCGAACCTGTAGAGTCTTATTATAGTTCAAAATCTTATACAGCCAAATTTGACTCCAGTACATGTGAAAAATGTCCTTTAAATTCACAATGTCCAAAGAAAATATCAAAGAAATTTAATACCATAAGAGTTAGCGAAAAAGCTTATAATACAGCTACTCAAAGAGAAAAAATGCACGAGAGTGAGTATATAAAGCTTGCAAATAAAAGGGCTGGTATAGAAGGTATTCCTTCTGTTTTGAGGAGAAGATATAAAATTGATACCATGCCTATCCGGGGATTATTGCGCTCAAAATTATGGGTTGGATTTAAAATCGCAGCCTATAACTTCAAGAAACTGTTAAAACAGTTTCTTGAAAGTGGCATAGAGTGTTTTCTCAATATAATTGCATGTATAGTTGCTGTAATAATTAACTGTTTTAAATTATATTTTTTAGAATTTGAAGCAAAGCTGTCAAACTAATCACGATACTTTATAGTTTTTGTGGTTTAATCATATTATATATTATAAATATATAGTTCCATAAGATTTAATTGTTAATATATGCAAAATAGAGTATATTTTTTAAGGGAGATATAAAAATGTAACTTAACTAGTATGCTTACATTTTATTATTTTTGAATATGACTTAGTTAAACAAATCTAAAATTTCATTTTCTTTTAATGTATTGATAAATGAACCTACCGATAAATCGTCCCCTAAAATCTTATTTATTAATTCTCTCTTAGAATCTTGCAAATCTACAATCTTTTCTTCTATAGTTCCACTTGAAATTAATTTTATTACTTCAACTACATTTTTTTGACCAATTCTATGAGCTCTATCAGTAGCTTGATCTTCAACTGCCGGATTCCACCAAGGATCAAAATGTATTACTATATCAGCACTAGTTAAATTAAGTCCTGTACCTCCAGCTTTAAGAGATACTAAAAATACAGTATTTTCTCCACTATTAAATTCATCAACCATCTTCATTCTATTAAGTGATGAAACTTTACCATCTAAGTAAGAAAATAAGAAATGTTTTTCTTTTAGTATCTTACCTATATTCTTAAGTACAGATGTAAATTGAGAGAATACTAGTATTTTATGCCCTTCTTCTATGCTTTGTTCTAGGAGCTCAATAAGTGCATCTATTTTACCGCTAGTCCCTAAATAATTATCCATTGTGACAGAAGGATCTAAACATATTTGACGAAGTTTTGTTATATAAGATAAAATCTCAATTTTACTCTTACTAAACTCAGAGTCCTTAACCTTCTTTTGAATTAAATCTTTAACGTAATTTGCATAAGTTTCATATACGACTTTTTGTTCATCACTTAAAGGAACAAGTAATCTCTTTTCTATTTTGTCTGGTAATTCTTTAATTACATTTTTCTTATACCTTCTAAGAATAAACGGTTTTACAAGCCTATTTAATTCTTCTAATATTTCTGGCCCTTCCTCAAGCCTTCTATGATATCTAGTTATAAACTTTTTCTCATTATATAAATATCCAGGCATTATAAAATCAAATATTGACCAAAGTTCCATTAATGAATTTTCTATAGGAGTACCAGTTAATGCAAATCTAACTCTTGATTTTATCTCCTTAACAGATTTTGCACTTAGTGAAGATTGATTTTTAATATTTTGAGCTTCATCTAAAATACAATAATCAAATTCCATATCATATAATTCTAAATCACGTCTTAAAAGATTATAAGTAGTCAAAATTACATCATAATCTTTATAATTTTTAATCAACTCTTCTCTTTCTTCTTTAATACCATTTGAAATTCCAATTTTCATTGATGGAGCAAATTTTTTAAATTCATTTTTCCAATTGTAGATTAAAGAAGTAGGTGCAATAATAATTGTTTTAGAATTTGGTCTTGAAAGTAATAATGTTATTGCTTGAAGAGTTTTACCAAGCCCCATTTCATCACCAAGAATTCCTCCAAAGCCCAAATAATCTAAAGTTCTAAACCAATTGTATCCATCTTTTTGATACTTACGCAGTTCAGCTTGAAGCCCATAGGGTGGTTGAAATGATTTATCTTTAATATTTTTTAATTTATCTTTAATATCTTTGATTTCATCACAACTCTCTATAAATCTCAACTCTTTTTCTTCTAGATAATCTTCAAGATAAGCTCCTTTATTCATTGGAATTTGAATTAAATTATTCTTTAATTCATCCTCTAAAAGTAAGTTATCTATAAGAGTTAATGCTTCTTTAAGATCTACATCTTCTAAATCTAGAAATTCTCCATTTTCAAGTTTATAATATTTTAAATTATCTCTAAAACTTCTAAGTATCTTAGAAATTTCTTCTTCTGACATATCAGACATTTTAAATTCAAATTCAAAATAATTAAACTTACCCTTCCTAACTTCACCATTAAAATCAGATTTTTTAAAGTCTTTTATTCCTTTAAATCTCTCTGAATAAAAAACTTCACCGTATCTTTGAAGTTTTTCTATTTCGTATTTAAAAAATTTAAAAGCATCATTATCATCTCTCAAAAAGTATAATCTTCCGTCAACTTCTTCAAATCCAAGAGTACGAAGCATTCCAAAGACTTCATGTTCTTTATCAGTATCTCTATAAATAACCTTATCGTTATATTCTTCAAAATAATTAAATTCATGACCTTCATAAGATACTTTAAATAATAATGATATGTCTTTGTCTTTATCAAAGTAAAATCTAAAATTAACGGGTCCTATAATAACCTTATCCCTTATATTCTTAGATAAAGTTAACTCACTTGTAATCTTTTGTATAGATGGTATTAACTCTTTTAAAATTTTATTTTCCTGATTTTTGTTAAAACTTACTTTAGAAGTAGCATTAAAAATTTTTAAATAAGGAGACAATCTTTCACACTGTTCTATTGAAGGAATATAAATTGTAGTTCCATATAAAAATACATCTTCATTTTGTGTTAAAGCCTCTGGTATACCATTTGAAGCTTCTAAAATTATGGAATCCTTCTTATTCAATAGTGCAAATGGAATAGGCATATCTCCTTCAATTATTTCTGATTCTAATATTCGATAAAAGAAACCGTCACCTAAATATAATCTATTCTTTTTTATGATGTTTAAAAATTCCTTAAACATCACATCAGGAATAGTTAATGTTTTTCCATCTATTAGTTTATCTTGATGACGTTTAAAATTCCTATCATGTTCAGCCATATTTTTGATATTATAAATAAATTTAATTAGTCTTTTGTCTTCATAAGAAAAACATTGCTTTTTTATATCAAAAATAAAATCTTTTCCATACTTAATTGGAATTTTATTATAAAGAGATACTAAAAATTGGTTTATATCTCGTATCATATACAGTTTATTACTTTTACTTCTAAGACCTATTTTAAATTCTACTTGAAGTTTAGAAGACCAATTGTTTTTATTTATAGTAATTTCAAATTTAATCTTATCCTTTTGATTATCTCCGATAAGTAATGATAATAAATCATCATTACTATCATCTTTTGCCTTAGATTTGTTTTTAGTAGGCTTAATATTGTTTATTATCTTGGTTCTTAATTCATCATCATCATCAATATTTCGTAAAAATGTATAAAACGTAGCCACTAAGTGTTTACAGCAATAGTTATCCTTTGTAAATTCATTCTTTTCAAAATCCATACAACTACAGTAAGATCCAATAACATCTTTTGTTTCATTATCAATTTCAAGCTTACATAAATATTCACTGAGAAGACTTTCTGAAACTACAGAAGATCGTATTTTTATATTATCTTTATCTACGCTAACATTAAAATCTCTAAGTAAATCGTTTTTTAAGACACGTTCTCCTTTAATTCGTGTTGAATTTGTTATGCTTTTATTAAAGCCTTCTAGGAAAATTTGTTTTATCAATTTTATCACCTGCATTTTTATTTTGTATCCATAGTTATTTTTCCAAATGTACCCTATTTAAATGTCTTAATTTTATTTATTAAATCTATACTAATATATTGTGATTTAGAAATTCCTTTTCTAAAATATCTTATTTGTTTATACTGTTTTCCCTGAAGTTCTATATCTAAAATATCTATTCTATCGCCTTTAAATATAGTTGGCTCTGTTTTCCCTTTTAAATAAATATGTAATTCCATCATCTTAAGTGAGATTATTATATTCTATTTAATAATAATCTCATTTTCCTCCTTATTATAATTATGTTTTTTATATTTATTTGTTTTCATTATATTCTTCAATTGCTGCTGCAATCTCATTTAAATATTCCCATCTTTCATATTTATTTTCTAGTTCTTTTTGTGCCATTTCTTTTTCTTTCATTAATTCATTAAGCTTACCATAATTTGTAGAATTTTTTGCCATATCTTTTTCTAATGTTTCTATTTTCTCTTCTAATTTAGATATATCTTCATCTATAGTTTCAAATTCCTTTTGTTCTTTAAAAGTAAATTTCGGTTTATTATCTTTAGTTCTTTCTTTAGTTCCTTTACTTTTTTCTTCATTAGATTTATCTTCAATTATATTAGTCTCTTCTTGAACCTTCTCTATTTCTTTTGAAATTAAGAAATCACTATAGTTACCGTTATACTCCTTAATTAATCCATTTCCTTCATATGAAAAAATTTTATTACATATCCTATCCAAGAAGTATCTATCATGTGATACAACAATTACTACACCCATGAATTTATCTAAGAAATCTTCCAAAATCTTCAGTGTTTCAATATCCAAATCATTTGTAGGTTCATCTAATATTAAGAAATTAGGTGATTCCATTAGTACTCTAAGTAAATGTAACCTTCGTCTTTCTCCACCAGATAACTTTTCAATTGGAGTATATTGCATTGTACTATCAAATAGAAATCTTTCACTCATAGTTGATGCCGATATTTTTGTGCCATCATCTACAGGAATAAATTCTCCACCTTCTTTAACATAGTCAATTACTCTAAGCTTTGAGTCCATATTAGTATTATCTTGAGCAAAACAACTAATTTTAACAGTATCTCCAATTTCGATTGTTCCACTGTCTAAAGGAAGCTTTCCTCTAAGTAAATTTACTAAAGTTGTTTTACCAGCACCATTTTCTCCAATAATGCCAACTCTATCATTTCTCAAAAATATGTAATTAAAATCTTTAATTAATGTTTTATTTCCAAATGATTTACACACATCATATAATTCAACGACTTTTTTACCAAGTCTAGAACCAACGAGTGAAATATCAACATCATCTCGTATATTTATAGATTCAGTATTTACAAGATCATCAAATCTTTGAAGTCTAGCCTTTTGCTTAGTACTTCTAGCTTTTGCACCACGTCTAACCCACTTCAATTCATTTCTTATTAATGCATTTTTCTTTTCTTCTTGTACTTGTTCTGTTTGTAGTCTTTCAATTTTCATTTCAAGAAAAGCTGTATAGTTTCCTGGATAAGAATATATATTTCCTCTATCTAATTCAATAATTCTATTAGTAACTCTATCTAAGAAATATCTATCATGGGTAATCATTAAAAGTGCACCTTTACGTGCATTTAAAAAGTCTTCAAGCCATTCTATAGAGTCTGAATCTAAATGGTTAGTAGGTTCATCTAATATAAGAAGATCGCATGGGGTTATAAGGGATCCTGCTAGTGCAATTCTCTTTTTTTGCCCACCGGATAAATTCCCTACCTTCTCATAATAATTTGTTACTCCAAGTTTAGTTAAAATAGTCTTAGCATCACTTTCTAAAGCCCATAAATTAAGCGAATCAATTTGTCCTTGAATTTTAATCAATTCATTATTTAAGAAATCAAAGTCTTCTTTCTTACAAGAGTTAATTTTATCTAATAACTCTTCATATTTTTTGAGGAGCTTCATTTCTTTAGTATCACCTTTAAATATTTGCTCTAAAACAGTAGCATCTTCATGGAAAAGTGGATTTTGATCTAAGTATTCAATTCTAATATTCTTGCCTTTAGTTACATTTCCATCAAAGAATTCTTCACGTCCAGAAACTATTTTTAGAAATGTAGATTTACCTGCACCATTCATTCCAATTAACCCAATTTTATCTCCATCATTAATCCCAAGGGATACATTGTTTAATAATATTTTCTCACTATAGCTTTTATTTATATTATCTAACGTAATTATATTCATTTAGTTTAAACTCCTTTATTCAATTATATACTTCTATTTTAACACAGTAAGTTAATAAACAAAAATTAAAGGTTGAAAATTGATATTCATTTATTATTTCTCAGGAAATAATTACCATGTTAGAGAAGTATTTTGTTTTAAATCTTTGTTAAGATTGATCACCGCACTAATCTAATTTTGGCACAGTTTAGTTTACATAATAATTATTATATAAACTAATATAATAATATCCTATATATGTTATATGTCTTTCTTTTGTTTTTTACATATATTTTGAGTTGATAAAAAAATATATACTAACACTAAAGTTTATATAGTCTTCTGTTCTCGATATTATCTAACAGAACTAAGTTTATATTATGAAACTATAAACTGGAACAAAAGCATGCTTTTTATTTTGGCGGATTATCCGTATACGTTAGCTTTGACGTTAAAACCATATTTATAAATTTAAAAGGAGCAGCTGCTATACGCATATCTGCTCCTTAATATTAAATTAGATCTTTAATTAAAGATTTAATTTCTCTATATTCATTATCTTCTTTATAAACCTTTTCAAGTTCATATTTAGCTTTTTCTGTTTCTCCTAATTTAAAATATGTTAATCCTAAAAAGTAATTAAATTCTATTAACAAGCCTTTAAATTCATCTTTTATATTTAATACTCTATTAAATACTTTGATTGCTTGTTTATATTCTTTGTTTAGGCAATATGATTTTGCAAGAAGTACATCGCTAACATGTTTCATTAAATCGTTACTTTCATATTTAACAGAGTTTAAATATTTAATGCAATTCCCATAATCTTCAATATTGAAATAACAGGCCCCAACTAAATAATTGTATTTACTATTTTGAGCTTTAAGAACATTACTTTTTAATAAATTATCTATAGTTTCTTTATAATTCCCTACCTTATAATTAATTGATGAAAGTAATACATAAGCCAATTTATTGTCCGAGTCAACTCTTACTGATTCAGAAAGTGCATCTTTGGCCTTTTCCATTTCATCTTTATTTATACAGTCTAGTGCTAGATTAAAATATGTGGCTGAGATATTTTTAGGTGTCCGTTTATAAATAAAAAATATTATAACAGAAATAATGATTAATGCGATCCCACTATATAAATTCTTAAAACATAATATTATGCCCGATATTAGCATCCATATTACCCAACCGCCATTTAATTCTTGATATTTTCCACATTCAGATAAATCCATTTCTTGAACTGCTATGTTTTTTTTCCTTTCTTTTAAACTATTTGTAATTGATTTCATTTTATTGTTTTCTCCCATAACTTATTCTCCTGTCTTTTAAGTAAAAATTAAAATTTTACTTTATTAGTATTGTTTATATTATAGTGTTCTGTCCAAGTAAGATATTTAGTAACTTCTTTATCAGAAGCCCAATTATAATACATATCCAAAGTGTCATTTTACGTAAAAGGTCTTAATATAAATTTATTAGTTTCTAAAATGCTTGTACCTTTATGATTTAACATTAAAGTTCTCCTAAATATTATACAACTTAATTTAATTAATTGTTTACATATATTATTTTACACTATAATGAATATAATATAAATAATTTTATTATATTTACTACATTAAATCCTTCTGCATTAGCCTTTTCTATAAAATTTTTAGTATTATATGGTCAACGTGTTCTTAAGTTAAATTTATAATTTACTTAATCGTATATTCTGAATATTGTGTAATATTCAGAATATTTTCTTAATTCTTATTGACAAGTTAGCTTATTTTTTAATATAATTAGTGCAAACTTAATACTTTATAAACTATGATAAGGAAGAGTACATATATTATTGAAACACAGAGAGAGAATGTTTGCTGCAAATTCTCATGAGATGTATTTGGAATGTAGCCTTGGAGTTTTTAATCGAAATCTTTTTTAGATAGTAGAATTAAACGGATGGTCTACCGTTAAAAGGACAGTAATATCGGTGTTTTTTACCTGTATTATGATGAGTGTGTATTTGATTATACAAATTTAGGTGGTACCGCGATGATATTCTCTTCGTCCTATTATTATAGGATGAAGAGTTTTTTTATTCTTTAGGAATTTATAATTAAACTGCACTTTTTTTATTATATAAAATTTGTCCGACATCTTAGTTCCCATTAATAAATAATATTTTTTATGATTCATATATTCTTATTATACAAGTCAAAAATATTTATGTAAGGAGTGATTTTTTTGAAATATAATGGTGCTGAAATTGTTATTAAAATATTAGAAAATGAAGGTGTAGAATATATATCTGGTATTCCTGGAGGATTTAATCTTCCATTATATGATGCTCTATATAAAAGTAAAATTAAACATATTCTAGCTCGTCATGAACAAGGGGCTGGCTTTATTGCACAAGGAATTTCTAGAAGTACAAATAAAGTCGGTGTATGTTTTGCAACCTCTGGTCCTGGTGTAACTAATCTATTAACTGCTATTGCAGATGCCAAACTTGATTCTATACCACTTGTTGCAATAACAGGGCAAGTTTCTTTATCTTCTATAGGAACAGACGCTTTTCAAGAGGTAGATGCTTATGGTTTAACAATTCCTATTACTAAACATAACTTTTTGATTAGACATATAAATGAGCTTTTCACTGTTATTAAAGAAGCTTTTAAAATAGCATTAGAAGGAAGACCTGGTCCCGTACTTATTGATATACCTAAAAATATACAAATGCAAGTTATTGAATTAGAGGAGTTTCCTTCTAATACTGAAGATCATAAGAATGTGCCTGAGAAAAAAGATTTAAAGAACTCTACCCTTTACTGTATGGCTGAATTAATTAATAATTCAAAAAAACCTATAATCTATGCAGGTGGAGGCGTAGTTAACTCTAATGCTTGCACAAATTTATATAAACTTGCAAAAAAAAGCAATATTCCAGTAGCTTTAAGTCTTATGGGCCTTGGCGTTTTTCCATATAATGATGAGTTAAGCCTTAGAATGCTCGGTATGCATGGAGCACCTTTTACCAATTATTTACTTAATGAAGCGGACTTGATCTTAGCTTTAGGTGTAAGATTTGATGATAGAGCTACAGGTAATATAGAAAAATTTTGTCCTAATGCTACAATTATTCATATTGATATTGATCCTTCTGAAATAAATAAGATTAAGACAAGTAGCTTATCTATGGTTGCAGATATCTATGATTTTATTAAAGCTATTCTTCCACACATTGATGCTAAACCTAGAAGTTCTTGGGTTCAAAGAGTTAAATGTTTTAAGGAAAAATATCCACTTCCTTCTTACGAAAATATATTACATCAAGCTAATATAATTCCTTTCGTAGCAAGTGTAGTGCCAAGTGATACTATTATTACTACTGATGTTGGTCAGCATCAAATGTGGGTAGCTCAAAGATATCCCTTTAAAGATCCCAAAGAGTTCTTAACTTCTAGCGGGCTTGGAACCATGGGATTTGGACTTCCAGTAGCTATAGGCGCTGCTTTAACTAACAAGGATAAAACTATAGTTTGCTTTAGTGGAGATGGTTCCATCTTGATGAATATTCAAGAACTCGCAACTCTTGCTGATTTTAACCTCAATGTAAAAGTAATTATATTAAATAATCATTATTTAGGTTTGGTACGTCAGCAGCAAGAATTATTTTATAATCAACATTATATAGCATCTCATTTTATATCAAATCCAAATTTTAAGATTATAGCGGAAGGTTTTGGCATAAAGTCTTGCGATTTAGGTAATGAAGAAGAACCTTTAAAAAAGCTAGAAGAGCTATTATCTATAAAAGGGCCTTGCGTAATTAATATCCCTATTGAAGAAACAGAAAACGTACTTCCGATGGTTGCTCCAGGTGGATCAAATATAGAAATGATAGGTGGTGAAAACTTTAATGATTAATACTGATTTTTATCTTATTGAATTACTTGTTAGAAATCATTCTGGTGTCATGAGTCATATAACAGGACTTTTTGCACGCCGTGCCTTTAACCTTGAAGGAATATTATGTGCACAAATAGGTGATGGTTCTACAAGTAAGATGTTTCTACTCGTAAAAAATAATTCTGTTTTAAACCAAATCATAAAACAATTGGAAAAACTTTATGATGTACTTGAAGTTTCAATTCATCAAGATTATGATCAATCTGTATTCCAACATCTTGATAAGGTACTCAAACTTATGTAAATTTGCACGATTAGAAAATTAATATCTTTATTAATTATAAATTTATAAAGAGGAGCATATTCCTATAACTCCTCTTTATAAATAAAATATTATTTGTTTTTATGCGATATTTCTTTGTTAACAACAGTTACGTTTACAACATCTACGTTTGCAGCAAGTACGTTTACGACTGTTGCCTTTACAACATTTAATGCAACATTTATTTTTTTTCATGAATTCTAAAAGTTGTTTTTGTGCCTTTTCATATCCTTCTTTAGATCCTTTTTCAAAAGCTCTATCATAAACTTCTTCCATTATATCTGTAAAACAGTCTTTTTTTTCATCAAAACAATAATCCATTTCATCTATGGATTCAAATTCTTCTTCCTTATAACTTTTGCAGTCTCTTTTGTTATCTTTCTTATCCATCTTCTTATCTCCTTCGTAATTTATCACAAATTATTTATTTGCTAAAAATTGCGTTTGCTTGATTTTTTTATTTCATAAATATACCACTGATGGTGCATAAAATCTTTAACATAACCTTAAAAGAATTACAAATCGCCTAATATTATATTATGCAAATTTTTTATATTTGTTATCAATCACGTGGTGAATATATAATCTAAAATTGGTTGTCTAGAAGTTTTAATTATATAAGAAAATAGAGATTATGCCTTTTAGACTGCATAATCTCTATTTTTTAATTTTAAGTTTTTAATATATATTCTTTTCATTTTTACATTTAAAATTAATAATGTACTCTAATTAACCAAAAATTCATTTTTTTATCACTCCAACCTAAATCCCATGGTACATTATTTCTATCTGTATTATGGCAAGTTACTAAGGAATATCCTTTTGAATCAACACCAGTAACCACAGATACATGCATTATATCACCCTTCTTTTCATATGCAACGAAATCTCCAGGAAGGAGTTTATAAGAAGCCTTATATACTTTTTCATAACTTCCTTTAGCAATAACTGATGCTCTTCCACTATTTAGCATATAATAAGTAAACTTACCTGCATTTACCCAAGGACCTGTTCCATTTCCTCTATCATAGTTCCAAGCTGAATTTTCCTTAAACTTTCCTCCTTCATGTAATATCTGTGAAGCAAAATTTGCACAATCGCCTCCCTCTGGATTAAAATCTCTGTATTCTTTATTATATTTAAATCCATATTCTTCAATAGTTGCTGCTCCACAATATTTTTCTGCATATTCAATTGCACCTTTTCTTCTTTCATTAATAGTAGAAATATCTCTAGATGGTTGTGATTTTATATGTTCTTTAATTTCATCCATCTTAATGGATTCTAAGCTTAAAGAATCTGCAAAGGGATCTGTATACCATTCAGTTGTTATTATCCATTCTTCATCTCTCTTCGTTAATCTAATTGAGTGATAAGTTCCAATTCTTGAACTATTAATTTGCTCTGGCTGATCCGTATATATGTATTTATATTCTGTATTACATAATATATTAAAAAAACATTTATCTTTTTTTATATTTGATTTTCTGATTACTATTTTAGGTATTATATCTATAAATTTAACACCTTGCTTTTCTGCCCAATTATTAATGTATTTTACCTTTCTTTGTTCATATTCATAAGCCCATTGGCCATATCTTGTATCTGTAGCATATAAAGATTCTATAGAATCTAAGTCCTTACTTAATATTGCTTTGCTTTTTATTGCAAATATGTTTTCTACAAAATTTGTTGCTTCTTCATCAGTATTAATGTCTGCTAAAACTGTTTGTTCAATATTAATATTAATTAATGAAAATACTAAAGTAATTATAATCATCTTTATAATTATTGATGAATTCTTATTAATTTTAGAGAGTCCCATGTCTAATACCCCTTTCTAAATGAATATTGTTCTAATTAATTACATTATCAATTAAATCAATGTATTTTTTAGTAGCTTCGTCTAAAAGAACTCCTTCATACCAATTGTTATTATTATTCCAATTACCAAAATATTTAGTCTTTAATATTATTTCCGGTCTATATTCAAAATGTAAAATATCAAAATGACCCCACTTTCCTCCCCAAACAAAATTGTTATTTTCAAAGGCTTCAACTAATTCTTTAGGATATTCTTTCAACCTCTCTTTTCCTTGGTTTTCTGAACTCCATTTCCAATAATCTTTTTTATCACTTTTTAAATCAATTGCTATTCCATAAGAATGAGGACTTAATCTTCCTGTTCCTGATATAACTCTATAATTGTATGTTCCACTAGCAGGATAAAGAATACTTCCTATATCACCTCTAGCTTTTGCAAGTGGCATAACTTCTTTTAATGCTGCTTCTAAAGATGTATTAGCTTTATTTTTACTATTAAATTGATAATTAGTATATCCATACTTTAAATTAATCAAGTTTTTTTCTATGGATGTTTTAGAATTTCCATAAACTTCATTAAGCAATTCATAATGTCTAGCTCTTCCTGGATCAAAAGTTTTTTCCATAATCTCTGTACCTTTTTCAAGAGGATAATCTTGTTCTAACATATCCTGAAGATCTGGATTTGCTAATTTTTCTTCATGACTTTTCTGTTTTTTATCGTCATAAATAATTTTATTACCAGACTTCATAATTAAATAAACTTCATCATCATTCTTCTTATCTATACCAACTACATACTCTGGATAAGCTAACATAAGTATTAACAGATCTTGCTTCATCTCAATTTTATAGTCGTTATCTTCAGATGCTTTTGCTGTAATAGGTATATTAAGAATCATTAATAAACATATTATAAAAACATTAAATCTTTTTATCATTACATACACCACCTTATAAACCATATAAATATATACTGTCCCAAGAATTAAAATACTATGTGCTATTAAGTCTTTTTAGCAAAAAAAATAACAAGTCAATCCAACTTGTTATTTTTTCATTATAATTATTTTTTGATCTATTTTTCTTCTAATTTAAATAAAAACTTATTTTTAGAAATTATCTAATAATTATTCTAATATGGATATTACCCATTTATTACATGAAGTGCACTTATGTACTGTAATAACAAATAAATCAAACTTCTTATTGTCTGCCATTATTCCCATTTGATCTCTTTCTTCTTTAGTTACGAATTCATCATTTTCATCCAAGTAGCCAATTATCTCTACTAAATGATTTTTCTTAGTTTTATCACAACAACCATTGGCTCCTGCAATTTCTATTGTTTCATAATCTAAATCAGGACTTAGTTCTTTTATAATATCTATTATATCTTCATAATCTTTTATATCATCTACAAAATCTTCTTCATAAAAAGTTAAATCCTTAACTTGAAAAATTTTATTCATATCTTTCTCCGTTCTTATGTTTTCTATTTTTCTTGTATAAGCTTCTTTAATTTATTTTGAACTAACCATAGTTTCTTTTGTTTTCTATTATAAGCAACTATTCTATTTTTGTTATTCTTATTTTCCTCAATTAATTTTATATATTCTAGATCTGCAATTTTTAAGGCATCATCAATTACTAAAAGTTCTTCCTTCGTAAACATACTATATCCGTTACTGAAAATTATAAAAGTCTGTTATAATATTACTTATTTTTCAGTAACTTTCTCCTTTCTTTTATTATACTTAACATCTAACCTATGTTTCTTTTTCTATAACTTCTTAAGGCACAATAAAAAAATAACAAATCCATGTGCCTAATTCTTAAAGTCTTATTTAACTTATATTAGAAAAGAACATCCATACATTAATCATTATAATACGTGGATGTTCTTTTATCAATTATATAATATATACATATAGAATTTGTTATTTTTCAAGTATA
The DNA here is from genome assembly GCA_003129525.1 of Clostridium beijerinckii. Classification (NCBI taxonomy): domain Bacteria; kingdom Bacillati; phylum Bacillota; class Clostridia; order Eubacteriales; family Clostridiaceae; genus Clostridium; species Clostridium beijerinckii. The sequence goes on from CP029329.1 coordinate 3,185,712, forward strand.
ATTATGACCTTAAACAAATCCCCATCTACGTCTACATTTAAGGTTCCCCCTTGTACTTCAACAAAACTTTTTGCAATGGCAAGACCAAGTCCTGACCCTTCTGTATTTCTAGATTTATCTCCTCTTTCAAATCTTTCAACTATGTCAAAAGCATTAAAGTTAATTTCCTCAGCCGACATATTTTTTATAGTAATCTCTACACTTTTTTCATCTTCTATTATATCTACATAAACTCTAGAACCTTCCATGGCATAATTAACAACATTAATTAAAAGATTCTCAAATATTCTATATGTCTTTTGACTATCTAGTTTTAAAATAACTTTATTTTCTGGGAAATTATTCCTTAGATTTAAATTAGAAGCACTTATTTTATCATTTAATTCTATCTCAATTTGTCTCATTAATTCTACAATATCAATATTCACTAAATTTAGTTTAATATCTCCGCTTGTGGCCTTACTTACCTCAAATAAATCTTCAATTAGAAACTTTAATCTTTGTGATTTTTTATCTATAGTATCGATATAAGACTTTCTTTCTTCATCAGTTATGTTGTTATTTTTTAATAAATCAACATAAGTTATTATAGATGTAAGAGGTGTCTTCAAATCATGAGAAACATTAGAAATAAGTTCTGTTTTCATTCTTTGACTTTTTACCTCTTCACTAACAGCCTTTTTAAATCCATCCTGTATTTTTTTTACTTCATCTTTAAATGGATTAAATAATCCTAAATCTTCATTTATTTCTACGTCTAAATTTCCATCTGCAATTTTATTTGTGGCATTTAAAAGTATTCCAAATTTCTCCTTTATATTATCTACATATTTTCTTATTATTATAAACAACGCTACCGTATATACTATAGATGCCAATATTCCAAAAAACCACACAATAGAAATTACTGAAATCACTAAAAAGTTAATTGCAAGAACCTTTATGATTACTTTATTTGATTTATCAGTTAAATCTATATGCTCTATATATTCGATTAAATTATTACTCCATCTTTTTAGTGATTTTATTATTTTAAATATCAATAAATTTTCCTTAAAATATTTAACTAAACCTGTTTTAAATATATGCTTTAAAAGCATATCACCTGCAAATATTAAGTAAATTGCAATTATCCATATTAGCATATTAGCTATATTGGTTAACCAAAAACCTAGTTCTGGGCTTATACTAAAACTAATATTCCCATTACTAAATAATCCTTGTATTGTTGAATAAAGAGCATAAAATGACCCAAATCCAGAAAATACAGCTCCAATTCCAAATATAATACAATTAATTTCAAACGGAATCTTTAAGAAAGTTTTAATTCCAAATACATGATTTCCCTTTCCATATGGGATCATTAATCCTAATATTAATGTTCCAAATAAAATTGTCATTATAGCTGTAATTAAAATACGGCTATTATAATTATTTTGTGACTGATATACTACTTCACTTATGTTATCTGAATACTTTAAATCTTTAGGAATTCCATAAATAAAGGTTGCATTTCTTATAGGGTTAAATTTAATATTTTTGTTATCTAACATGTTATAATCCAACGTATCTCTCATAGTAAATTCTGAAAATCTATTCCTTATTGTGTAATCATCAGCACCAAAAATATTATTTACTGAAACTCCACCATTTCCATCATAACTTATAACCATGTAAAAAGCATATTTATTATTTAAATTTTCATTTTCAGTACTGTCTACTAATGATCTTAAATCATTATCAGTATTAGTTTTGTTTATAGATGTTTCGTTATTATAAGCTAAATAATTAAGATTTAGGTAATTATGATTTAGATCTTCTTTCCAAAAATTTATATTGTTATTAAAATTAATTTTTATATCATCATATTCATTGAAATTTGTTTCATTTAATTTTATATATATTTTATCTCCTGTTAGCTCTTCACCATTTTCTTGATCTAAAATATCTTTATATAATACATAATTGCTTCTATAAATACTTCTTAAAATTTCATAATTCTCATAAGGCACTGAAGGTTCTTCTTTTGCTACTTCTTTTATCTTTGGATAAAGACTAAATATACCTATTGACATTATTATTAATATTATAAATGCTACCATATTAGTTACATATGATTTTTTACTGTTTTTCAATTTTGTATCCAACTCCCCATACCACCTTTAAATATTTTGGATTCTTCGAATCAATTTCTATTTTTTCTCTTATATTTCTTACATGTACCATTACTGTATCTGTATTTATAGCTTCCTCATTCCATACTTTTTCATATAATTCTTCTGCTGAAAATACTCTACCCGGATTTTTCATTAGTAAATGCAATATTTTAAATTCTATAGGTGTAACTTTTACATATTCTCCATCTACTGTTACTTCTTTTGTATCAATATTTAATTCTAAGCCGCCAATTGTAAAGTTATTATTCTTTTCTTCAAAAGTATTTACTACACTTAAATACTTAGAATATCTTCTAAGTTGTGAATTAACTCTAGCTAAAAGTTCCATTGGATTAAAAGGTTTTGTTACATAGTCATCTGCTCCTATATTTAGTCCCATTATTTTATCCATTTCTTCTGACTTGGCAGTTAGCATAATTACTGGGAACTCAAAGTTTTCTCTAAGCTTCATAACCATAGTAATTCCATCCATCTTCGGCATCATTATATCTACTATTGCTAGATGTAAATTTTCTTTTCCAATAATCTCTAACCCTTCAACTCCATTACAAGCCTTAAAAACATTGTATCCTTGATTATTTAAATATATTGCAATAGCATCTGCTATTTCCTTTTCATCTTCTACAATTAAAACATTATATGATTTCATAAGTATTACACCCTCACTTTTTAATTAATATATCAATTATATAATATTATGGGATGTACTACTAATTTTTATATAATCTAATTAAACTCCCAATTATTATCTAATGATTACTATTTGTTTCTTACATATACAGTCACCTCATTTCTTGAAATTATACCGGTACAGCTGATTAATTTTTACTATAATCAAAGTATACATTTCAGAAATAAAGATAATACTGATTAAAAACAAAAGAATTTCTAAAGAAAAATATAAAAAAAGCACGCTAATATTTAAATAGCATACTTTTTCATTTATTATGCAAGTTGTTCTAATAATTCATTAAACTCATTGTTAAGATTTAAGTATATATTCATTAATTCTCTACACTGAATCTCTGCTTCTTTTATGAGATAGTCATAATTGTTTATAAATAAATTTGTTATGCTACCATCAATTTTATTATTATTAACCATATCCAATAATATATTAATTGTCTTATCCTTACTAAATATGCCTTTATAGCTTCTTACTCCTATAAGTGCACTAATAATATCTGCTATTGCAATTATTCTTATTTCTGTAGATAATTGCTCCGCCTTTAATCCAAATGGATATCCTGAGCCATCTAATTTTTCATGATGAAGTGTTGCTACATTTCTTATATCATCTATGTTTAATTCACTTAATATATTATATCCGATCATAGCATGACTTTTTATTATTTCAAATTCTTCATGGCTAACCTTTCCTGGCTTCTCTAATATTTCTACAGGAATTCCTATTTTCCCTATATCATGAAGTACTGATGCTATTCTAATCCTTGTTAGTTTCTCTTCATCTAACCCACAAATTTTTGCTATTTGATAACTTATGGCTTCAACTGTTATTGTATGTTTGACAGTTGCCTCACTTCTAAAATCAATCGAATATGCTAACATTTTACTATAAGATATCACTTCTTCTCTATTTATAATCTTAGTTTCAAAGAAACTATATAATTCATCTTCAAAAGTACCATTTACTATTTTACTTACAAAATCGAATTTTCTATCTGCTTCTACAAATAAATCTATATGTTTTTTTAGATAATTGCCTTTATCATCTTCAAAATTGCCTTTATTAAAAGATTTCTTATTTAAATAAACTCTATCTATGTAATCAGCAAAGTTTAATAATAGTCCTTCTTTACACATAACATTCATGTGCTTGTCTTCAAAATACTTAAATGTAAAGTGATGAGTCAAAACTATCTTATACAAATCCGAGAGTGGTGAAAAATATTTTATAAATAATGCTCCATAAATGGCATGCTCAATTGGTTTTCTAGTATCCACCTCTACGAGTTTATCTATTTCAGTAACTTTATATGCACCTATATCATGAAAAACAGATACAGCACAGATTTCAAGTATTTCTTCATCACTATAACTGCCATCTGCTTTTAATAAATTCATCATAATGTATGCAACTTGCTCTCCATGATTTAAAAGTCTTTTGTCTACAGAATTAATTGTTCTATGTATAATAAGTATCACTTGCTTTAACGTAACTTCAAAATTTTCTTTCATTTTTTCTCCAATCATTACTCCTAATTTAATAAATATAAAAGCTAATTATATATTGATCTAATGTTTTATTCAGCTATTATATCACTATAATCTTATTTACAAAAGTTAAAAGACCCTAACATTTACAATATTTTGTAAATGTTAGGGTCTTCTATATTTTATAAATGCTCTTCTTTTCTAAACTTCTTTAATGATTTTTTAGACCCTCTTTGAATATCCCTTTCAAGTTTTCTTTCCTTAAAACTTGAAAACAATTGATTTAAATCATATCCTTCTGGATATAATTCTTCTGCTTTAAATTCTAATTTTATTCTTTTATAATTTACCTCTAAAAATTCATTGCTAAATAGAATTGTTACATTATTAAATCTGTCTATGCCTTTATAAACTATAGCACTTAAGTTTTTTTCCAGCAGTAAAACCTTATCTCCTTGCTTATAGATATATTGTTCTTCTTTAACTTCTTCTTCTTTCTTTTTAGAAATTTTTCCATCATCTAAAAGTTCATAATTGTATTCCTTAGTTTCAATATATTTTTTACTTTTCTCAATAATACTGTCACTTATGCCCATCTTTTTAGAAATATAAAGTGCATTGCTATCGCCACTTCTTCCTATATGAAGCTTATATAAGGGTTCTAATGTATCATTTTCAAATTCCATTGCTGCATTTTCAAAATGAGGATGTTTTTGCGAAAAGTTTTTAATTTCTCCATAGTGTGTAGATGCTACCGTAATACATCCCTTGTGATAAAACTCTTCTAAAATTGCAATAGCTAGTGCAGCTCCCTCATTTGGTTCTGTTCCACTTCCTATTTCATCAAAAAGTAATAATGTATTCTTATTACTTTCTTTTAATATTTCTGCTAAATTCTTAACATGAGAAGAAAAAGTACTTAAAGCATTTTCAATACTTTGATTATCTCCAATATCAACAAAAATATTATTAAATACAGCTATTTCAGTACCTTCCTTTGCACATATATGAAATCCACTTAAAGCTCCAAGTGTAATTAATCCAACACTCTTTAATACAACTGTTTTTCCCCCTGCATTAGGTCCAGTTATAATTAAACTTCTATAATCATTTCCAATTTCAAAATCCAAAGGAACACTATTTTTAATTAAAGGATATTTTCCTTTTACAATTTTTATATATCCATAATCATTTAATTTAGGCTCAATCCCATTAATATCTTTACTATATTTAGCCTTAGCTAAAATCATATCATACTCTGAAATAACATCTATATTGATTTTCAATTCTTGCACTCTTTGAAAAATCATTTCAGTTAAAGTCGCTAATATTTTATATTCCTCAATGCTTTCTTCAGTTCTTAAAGAGACTAATTCAGTTGTATATTTTGAAATAACATTAGGTTCAATAAATACAGTCGTACCCTTTGAAGATATTTCAACAATGGTTCCTTGTACAAAGTTTTTATAAGACGATTTTATAGGAACTGTATATCTTCCATTTCTTTGGCTAACAAAAAATTCTTGTATATATTCTCTATTACCAGTATTTTTTATGAATTTCTCTAATTTTTCTTTAATTTTCTCTTCACAAATATCAATATATCTTCTTATTCTTTTAAGTTCTTTTGTAGCATTAGAATCAACAATTGTTCCGCGGATTGCAATCTTTATTTCATCTTCTATATCTTTTAAATCCGTAATGTTATCTCCATAAGCGCTTAAAGTTTCTGCATATCCTTCTTTATCTTTAACAAATGCTTTTACTTTTCTACAGCCTCTAAGAAAATCTTCTATTGTAGTAAGTTCTGAAGCTTCAAGAACTCCACCTTTTTCTATTTTCTCAATTAATGGGGAAATATCAAATATTCCTTCTAAGGGCATATGATATGATGCATCAATCAATCTTCTTCCTTCTGATGTTTCTTTTAACATTCTTTGTACTTGTTTTATATTTTTACTTGGCAATAATTTATCTATTAATTTCTTTCCTAAATTGCTTACGCAATATAATTTAACAATTTCTTTCAATTCATTATAATTTAATTTTTCTATTGTGGCATTATTCATCTTCTCATTTCCTTTACTTTCATATTCAAACCACGAAAGTTTATATAGATTTTTAAATTATGCTCCCAACCATTTAAATAATAAAGACTTTTTCTATTTTTCATTCAAGTCTAAATTATAATATAACATAAAAGCACTAAAAAAGCCGTGGATACTCCACGGCTAAAAATTCAACATTAAATAGAGATAGTAATCAACTATCTTAAAAGCGAATTCGTGGCTTGTATCTTTAATAGTTTTAATTAATTCAACAACAAATAAAAGTATATTATACTTATTTTTTGAATTAATATTAATTTACTACATTTAGATACTAGACACTCACAAAATTCCCTCATTTCATTTAAAATCTATATATTAATTATAGTATGCTACTTACTATATAATGTCAATTAAAAGTTTTAACTTTATTAGGTACTATCAAAAAAATAACAAGTTAATCCGTCAACATATTTGAACTTATTATTTTTTTTTCATATACCTTATTTATTTCCTATTGTTGAGTATTATAATGATTATCCTTCAATATAACATCATGTGAACTACCCTCAACGATACTTGTTGCAGAAACTAATGTTATTTTCGCATTTTTTTGTAACTCTGGAACTGTAAGAGCACCACAATTGCACATAGTTGAACGTACTTTATTTAATGTTATTGTAACATTATCTTTTAAACTTCCTGCATATGGTACGTATGAATCAACACCTTCTTCAAAAGATAACTTCTTATCTCCTCCAAGATCATATCTTTGCCAATTTCTTGCTCTATTAGAGCCTTCACCCCAATATTCTTTCATGTAATTTCCATTTATATTTACTTTGTTAGTTGGACTTTCATCAAATCTAGAAAAATATCTACCTAACATCATGAAATCTGCCCCCATAGCTAAAGCTAAAGTTACATGATAATCATGAACAATACCACCATCAGAACATACTGGAATATAAATTCCTGTTTTATCAAAATATTCATCTCTAGCTTTAACTACATCAATAAGTGCTGTTGCTTGACCACGACCTATACCCTTTTGTTCACGAGTTATACAAATAGATCCTCCACCTATTCCAACCTTAACAAAATCGGCTCCTGCTTCTGCTAAAAATAAGAATCCATCTTTATCAACAACATTTCCAGCTCCAACTTTAATATTTTCACCAAAGTTTTTATGTATATATTCTATAGTTATTTTTTGCCATTCAGAAAAACCTTCTGAAGAATCGATACATAACACATCTGCTCCTGCTTCAATTAAGGCTGGAACTCTTTCTGCATAGTCTCTTGTATTAATACCAGCACCTACTATATATCTTTTTTGAATATCAATAAGTTCATTTGGATTTTCCTTATTAGCAGAATAATCTTTACGGAATACCATATACTTTAGTTTTTGATCTTTATCAACTAATGGCAGCATATTTAATTTATTATCCCAGATAATATTATTTGCCTCTTTTAATGAAATATCTGCATCAGCATATGTAAGTTTACTAAATGGTGTCATAAATTCTGAAACTTCAGTTTTAAAATCCATTCTAGTCACTCTATAGTCTCTACTCGTTACGATCCCAAGAAGCTTTCCATTAGCGGTTCCATCATCTGTAACTGCCATAGTAGAATAACCTGTTTTTTCTTTTAACGCTACTACTTCTTCGAGTGTTGTATCTGGCTTAACATTAGCAGCACTTGTAACAAATCCCGACTTATAGCTCTTAGCTTTTGAAACCATAGCTGCTTCACTTTCAATTGATTGAGAACCAAATATAAATGAAACTCCACCTTCTTTTGCCAAAGCAACTGCCATTTTGTCATCTGACACTGATTGCATAATTGCTGAAGTCATCGGAATATTAAGCATAATTTCCGATTCTTCACCCTTTTTAAATTTCACAAGTGGTGTTTTTAAGCTCACATTTTGTGGAATACATTGTGTTGAAGAATATCCTGGTACTAATAAATATTCACCAAAAGTATGGGATGGTTCATTAAAGTAATATGCCATTATATCTCACTCCTCAATTTTTACATTGTAACTATATTATTTTATATGATAATACCTTTTTAACGTCATTGTCAATAAAATTCCTTATATTAAACAAGGTGACTTCTACGTTCCATAAAAACTACATCATGCCATGTCTTATTATCCATCTTTGCTATTTTTTCTCTTATACCCACAATTCTAAAGCCGCACCTTTTATGTAATTCGATGCTCACTTCATTTTCTCTTATAATTCCAGATTGTAGAGTCCAGTATCCCTTTTCTTCTGACTCTTCAATTACCTTTTTAAGAAGAGCTTTACCAATGCCAAAGCCTCTATATTTTTCTCCAATATATACGCTTACTTCTGCAACTCCCATATAAACACATCTACTTGAGGTCTTGCTTAAAGCAACCCACCCTAATACAATCCCCTGTTCTGAACGTGCAACTAATCTACATGATTGAATATGTCCACTATCCCATTCTTCAAAAGTTGGAACTTCTGTTTGAAATGTTGCTTTTTTCGTATTTATGCCTTCTAAATATATATCTCCAACTTGATTCCAATCTGTATTTTTCATTTTATTAATCTCATAATCCATTCTTCTCACCCCTAGTTACATTATCTATATTATTATTTCGTAATTGTATTAAGCATATGATATATATAAATAACATATTGACTTGTTAGACTTTTAATATTTTATTCTTTATCAAAATCTCTTCCAATATCACTTGCTGTATGTGAATCTGAGCCATATACTTTTTTAACTTCATATTTTTCTACTAATTCTTTAAAAATATCAGATACATAAATTTCACCACAATATGGTTTTCTAAGACCTGCAGTGTTAACATCTACTTCATAATCTCTTTTCTTTATTTCTTTTATTATTTCCTCTAAAAGATATCTATTTTTATATTGCTCAGGATATAACTTATTAAAAATTCTTATTAAATTAGGATGTCCAATACGTTTTGGCTTAAATTCTCCCAAATCAGCTTTTATTGCTTTAAGCAATGATTCATAATATTTATCATAAACTTTTTCAGTATTCCCTAAAGCTTTTATAGCCCTTTCAAAGCCTTCTATACCATCAATATCAGTAAACTCATTTCCTATTTTTATAAAATGCACTGATAACAAGCCGTCTTCTAACTTAGGACCATATGTATTTAACATTTCTGTTGTTTCATCTTCATAGCCTTCCAGAAAATCTACTTCAAGACCTCTATTTATCTTTATTTTGCCACTAAATTTTATCTTTATTTTATCTAGATCTTCAAAATATCTTTCTATAATTTCCTTTGATGGAGCACATTCATCTAAAAACTTTATATCATCCATAAAATAAGCTGGGAATGGCATATGTTCAGTAAAAGTTATTTCTTCTAAGCCTTCTATAAGTGCCTTTTCTACATACATTTCAAAAGTATCTTTAGTTCCATGTGGGCAATATGGTGAATGCATATGCCCATCTCTTATTATTCTTTGATTCTTCATAATCTTCTTAAGCTAAAGGTAATAATTTATATTAAACCTCCACTAAATTTAACCACCTTTCCATTTATGACTAAAATATATAACTTTATTTATCCTCACGAAGTAAATATTCATTATTTTCTAAATCCTTAAAGGAAAACATTTTACCATATGGCATAATCATTAAGTTTCCTACTTCTACAGAATTATTTTTCATCTCAATATAAGCTTTATCTAAATTTGTTCATATTCATACATATGATAATTGCATTCCTGCATCCCTAATGATTTATATGTAGCTTTTGCATTGAAATTTTCTTTTTCTACATATAATCTAATTCCTATTACACCTTCACTGTCATCACAAATTTTCTTTACATGATTATATAATTCTTTAAATATACCTTTTCTTCTATACTCTGAATCTACATAAACACTTTGAACCCAAAGAAACATTCCATTTCTCCAATCGCTCCACTCATAGGTATACATGATTTGTCCCACCACTTTATCATTTATTGTATAAACGTAATATTGGCCTTTACTTCCATCTGATAATATTGCCTCCACACCTTTAGTAAGCGTTTCTATGTTCAGTTCTTTATCTTCTGTCTCCTTTGCTAAATTATAATTAAACTTAACTATAATTTCTAAATCTTCTATTTTGGCTTTTCTTATTCTGACTGAATTTGAATTTTCATAATTAGTTGTATTACTCATTTGCTTCCTCCATGTTATTTATTACCTATATTTTAGCATTTAAATCTTATGTTATATAGTATTTTTATTATTTTATACAAAAATAATAGTGCACTCCGAAAGGTTGAATAAAAAAATAATTCTACCTTTCAGGGTACACTTTCTAATTTAATTATTTTAATAACTTTTAATTGATTCAAATATTTTTTGTTTAATTTCTAAGCATTATTTATATTTAAAATTTATTATAAAAGTAATATTAATCTCTAATTTCCTTTGCAAATATTTATCTTATACTACCTCATTATCTAAATTTGCTCCAGTAAATTGACTATTATAAAGATCTGCATAAAAACCATTCTTAGCAAGAAGTTCATTATGGTTACCCATTTCAATAATACTTCCCTTATTCATAACAAGTATTAATTCTGCATCTCTAATTGTAGAAAGTCTATGGGCAATTACAAAACTTGTTCTATTTTTCATAAGCTCTGTCATAGCTCTTTGTATATAGATTTCTGTTCTTGAATCAACACTACTTGTAGCTTCATCAAGTATCATAATACTTGGATTTGCAAGTATTGCTCTTGCTATAGTAAGAAGTTGTTTTTGACCTTGTGATATATTTGAAGCTTCTTCATTTAATATTGTATTGTATCCATCCGGAAGAGTTTTAATAAAGTGATGTGCATGAGCTGCTCTAGCTGCCTGCATAACCTCTTCTTCTGTTGCACCCTTTTTACCATAAGCGATATTATCCATTATAGTACCATTAAATAACCAAGTATCTTGGAGTACCATACCAAACATATTATGTAATTCTCCACGTTTAATGTCTCTTATATCCACACCATCAATTGTAATCGAACCCTCACTTATTTCATAGAAACGCATAAGCAAGTTAACAAGAGTAGTTTTACCTGCACCTGTTGGTCCAACAATTGCAATTGTATGACCTTGTTTTACATCAATATTCATGTTCTTAATAAGAGATTCTTCTGCTTTATAGCTAAAATCAACATTTTCAAATTTAACTTCTCCCTTAGGAAACTCTATAATTTTAGCATCAACAGCATCTGGTAATTCTTCAATTTCATCTAAAAGCTCGAAAACACGTTCAGCAGATGCAACTGTAGATTGAATTATATTAGCAATATTAGCAGTTTGAACTATCGGTTGAGTAAACTGACTTGAATATTGAATAAACGCTTGAATATCACCAATACTAATTTTACCTTGTGTTGCCAAATATCCGCCAACAACAGCAACTATTACATATCCTATATTACTTACAAATCTCATCATAGGCATTATTATTCCAGATATGAACTGAGCTTTCCATCCTGCATTATAAAGTCTATCATTAATATCTTCAAACTCTTTAATTGAATCATTTTCATGCCCAAAAGCCTTAACAATTTTGTGGCCTGTATACATTTCTTCAACATGACTATTAAGTGCTCCGATTTCTTTTTGTTGAGCCGCAAAATATTTCTGAGAATGTTTTGCAACCAAAGCTGTTATACCAACATAAAGTGGCAGCGTTAAAATAACAACTAATGTCATTAATGGGCTTATTGTTAACATCATAATTATAACTCCAACAATGGTAACAATAGATGTAATAAGCTGCGTTAAGCTTTGTTGCAATGTTGTTGAAATATTATCAACATCATTTGTTACACGACTTAATATATCACCATGAGTTCTTGCGTCAAAAAATTTAAGTGGTAGACGCGAAAGCTTATCTTCAACCTCTTTCCTCAAATTATAAACAGTTTTTTGTGCAACTCCAGCCATGATATATTGTTGGAAAAATCCAAAAAGTGTACTTATTAAATATAATCCTAGTAATAATAAAATAATATTCTTTATATATGGAAAGTCTATGCTAGGTATTGGAACTCCAGCTGGTTTACCAGCCTTCAGCAAAGCAGCATTTTGAGCTATAGCTGTATATTTTCCTACCAAACCTTCAACCAATCTAGTTATTGCCTTACCAGAAATTTTAGGACCTACTATAGTAAAAATAGTACTCATTATTGCAAATACAAATACTAGTATAAACTTAACTCTTTGTGGTTTTAAATAACCTAAAAGTCTTTTTAATGTTCCTTTGAAATCTTTTGCTTTTACTTTAGGTCCGGCAAATGATCCCATTGGTCCACCACCTGAGCGTCCCATACCTCCGCCCGATTTGTTGTTTCTATTATTTTCACTCATGATAATTCCTCCTCTGAAAGCTGTGAAGATACAATTTCATGATATATCTTACAGCTAGTTAAAAGTTCCTTATGAGTTCCCATTCCTACAATTTCACCCTCATCTAAAACTATAATTCTATCTGCATCCATAACAGTTGCAACTCTTTGAGCAATAATAAGAACTGTAGCTTTTGCTGTTTCCTCTTTAAGTGCTGCACGAAGTCTTGCATCAGTTTTAAAGTCAAGAGCTGAAAAACTATCATCAAAAATATATATTTCAGGCTTTCTAACTAAGGCACGTGCTATAGATAAACGTTGTTTTTGTCCACCAGATACATTCGTTCCTCCTTGAGCAATGATATGATCATAACCCTTTTCCATTCCATTAACAAAATCTGTGGCTTGTGCAACAGTTGCTGCATGATGAATTTCTTCCATTGTTGCATCATCTCTACCATATTTAATATTTTTCGCAATTGTTCCAGAAAATAGTACAGTCTTTTGAGGAACGAAACCTATTTTAGCTCTTAAGTCTTCTTGGCTCATTTCTCTAACATCTACACCATCTACTAATACTGATCCAGTAACTGCATCATAAAAACGTGGAATCAAATTTATTAAGGTAGATTTACCTGATCCTGTACCTCCAATAATAGCTGTTACTTCACCAGGCTTAGCACTAAATGTTATATTGCTAATTGCTGGTTGTTCTGCACCTGGATAGCTAAAACTCACATCTTTAAATTCAACATATCCACTTTCTTTATCTGCCACTATAGCCATCTTCGGATCCAGTATTTCTGGCTCCATTTCTAATACTTCATTTATTCTTATTGCAGAAGCCTGAGCTCTTGGTATCATTATAAATACCATAGCAAGCATTAAGAATCCAAATAAGATTTGCATTCCATATTGCATAAATGCTATTAACGAACCAACTTCCATACTGCCCGCATCCACCCTTTTTCCACCAAACCAAATAATAGCAACTGTTGTAACATTCATAATTAACATCATCACTGGCATTAAAAATGCCATTATTTTATTTACTTTTACAGCATTATTCATAAGATCAGTATTAGCATTATCAAATCTAACTTTTTCAGTATCTATACGGTTAAAAGCACGTATTACACGAATTCCAGTAAGTCCTTCACGTAATACAAGATTTAATTTATCTATTTTCACTTGCATCAATTTAAATAGTGGCATAGCAAATTTAAGAGTTACGCCTATAATAATTCCAAGTAACGGAATTACAACTGCAAAAATCCAAGTTAAACCTGTATCCTCTCTTAAAGCCATAACAATTCCACCTAGAGCAGTTAATGGTGCAAAAAGCATAATAGAAAAAATCATTACTGTTACTGCTTGAATCTGAGTTACGTCATTTGTAGTCCTTGTTATAAGTGTCGCAGTACCTACTTTATCAAATTCATGTAGCGAAAATCCTTCAACTTTAGCAAATAATTTATTACGAATAATTCTACCGAACCCCACTGCAGTTCTTGATGATAAGAGTGTAGATAGAACTGAGCATAGAGCACTTCCTGCTGAAACAAGTAACATTATTCCACCTATTCTAAGAATATAATCTACACCACTATATTCACCACTGAACCCTAAAAATGAAATAGTTTGAACTACATCCTTTTGTACTATACCTTTGTCGACTATATCAGCCATCAATGTTGGTAAATATAGGTTTGCAAGCACTTGAGTGAAAATTAATATAACTATTAAAACTATATATATTGTATATTGCTTTAGAAACCTAAAAAGTTTAATCATTAGTATCATCTCCATTTATCATTATTTTTTTTCTTCATTACTTAAAAGCTTTTTAAGTATATCTAATCCTTCAAATATTTTTTGAAGTTCTTCTTTCGTTCCTTGATTCATTATATTCTCAATATCTTTTTCAAATCGCCTATGAAAACTTTTATGCATCTCTTCAAAGTTTGACGATATGCTTACATAAACTACCCTCTTGTCATCTTTACTTCTTTCTCTTATCACCATTTGCTGCGCCTCAAGTCTATCTATCATTCCAGATACTGTACTATTGGATAAGGAAAGATGCTTGCTAAGTTCTGTTATCTTCATCTTCTTATTTTTACTCAAAAGTCCAATTATCATACCTTGTGGAGCAGACATACCTGTATCACTACATGATTTTTTTATATTATGTTTAAATAAACGTATTACCTCTTGAAAAAGCCTTGCAACTTCTATGCTTTCATTTAATGTTTGCATTTAACCACTTCCTTCTATTTACTTCGCAAATGAAATATTCGTATACAAACATTTCGTTTACGAAGTAATTATAGTCTCATAAGTATTTTCTGTCAATGCTTATTCAGTTAATAGTTAACTATTAATTATTAGCTATTCTAGATAAAATTTCTCATAATTTATATAATCCCCCATTTCCTATAAATAAAAAGACTTCGCATAATAAATTTTATACGAAGTCTTTTATTAATAAATACTATATAACGTAAAAATACCAATCTTACGACATCAATATCATAGGATCGGCATTTTTGAAAGTTTAATTAATAGATTTTAAATATTCTTTAACACTTGGCGAAAATGCTATAACATAGATGCTTCCAGCATATACTGATATTGCAATAATAGACATTACATCGAATGAAAATTGAACTACTATAAGAATTAATAAGCATAGTACAATAGATAATATAATTATCATTATAATCTTAGCCCATTTTTTGCCTTTAAATGTAAAATATAAAAGTATTCCTTCTAATCCAGTTCTAATAATTCCTGAAATTAAATCTATACCTCCATTGATAAAATAACTAGATAAAGCTGAGATTAAACTGATTGCCAATAATATTATTGCCATTGTTAAAAATATTTTTTTCCCCTTTTCTAATTTCTCCATAATTTCCTCCATATATTATAATTTCTTATCTTAAATCCTTTATTCCTGTTTCAAATATTACCATTTACTATATAACCAATTGTAAGCATAGAAACCTCCTTAAAATATGACATTTTTATCCTTGATGTAGTTTTCCCATTTGGCTTATCACCATTTTATAATATTGTCCCTTTTTATTCATAAGACTTTTATGATTTCCACTTTCTAATATTTTTCCATCACCAATTACCATAATGTAATCTGCATCTCTAATAGTTGACAAACGATGTGCTATCAAAAAGCTTGTGCGATTCTTCATTAATCTTAACAATGCATGCTGAATGTCTTTTTCAGTTTTTGTATCAACACTACTAGTTGCTTCATCTAAAATTAAAATAGGACTGTCACATAGTACTGCTCTAGCAATAGATATGAGTTGGCGTTGCCCTTGACTTAAATTATCTGTAGCTCCAGACACCATTGTATTATACCCTTTTGGTAATTTATCAATAAAATCGTGAGCATGAGCTATTTGGGCTGCATTAATCACCTGTTCATTTGTTGCCTCCTTTTGTGAGTAACGAATATTGTCCATAATTGTACCAGTAAAAAGATTGGTGTCTTGTAGCACTACTGAAAAACATCTCCTAAGACTATTTCTTTTTAAATTTGTAATTGATTCATTATCAATTAAAATCCTTCCACTGTCTGCATCATAAAAACGAGTAAGAAGATTTACAATAGTAGTTTTCCCTGCACCAGTTTCTCCTACTAACGCAACTGTTTCTCCTGCTTTGACTCTAAAACTTACATTATTTAATATAGGAGTAGACTTGTCATATGAAAAATATACATTTTCAAAAGTAACATCTCCATTTGGATGTTCCATATCCAGAGCATTTTCCATATCAGATGGCTCCTCTTCACTATCCAAAATTTCAAAAACACGTTCTGCTCCAGCAAGTGCCGATTGAATAGTATTAAACATGCCTGCAACAGAGTTAAGTGGGTGTGAAAATTGTTTTGAATAACTCATAAAACTAACCACGGTTCCAATTGTTAAACCGTATCCTACTGATAATACACCACCAACAATAGCTACAATTGCGAAAATTAAATTGTTTATAACATTCATAAGTGGCATCATATATCCAGACCATACCTGTGCCTTATTACTGCTTTCATACAGTTTTTCATTAATCTCTTCAAACTGTTTTAAAACATCTTGTTGCTTACCAAAAGCTTTTACCATTTTTAGTCCCAGTATATTTTCCTCAATTACTCCATTAAGTGAACCAAGACTTTGCTGCTGTGATAAAAAATAAGCACGACTTTTCGTTGCAATTACACGTGTTAAAATTATCACTAGAGGAATACATAATAAAACAACGAGTGTAAGAGGTACATTTAGTGTTATCATCACTGCAAAAGATCCCACTAGTGTTAAAACACTTGATATTAATTGTGTAGTTGTTTGTGAAATAGTAGAACTAATATTATCTACATCATTAGTAATTCTACTCATTGTATCACCATGAGAGCGAGTATCATAGAATTTCAGCGGAAGTTTTTGCATCTTTTCAAAAAATTCTGTACGTATCACAAGCACAAGCTTTTGTGAAACTTTAAGCATAATAACTCCATTGAGACATGAAATAAGCCAATTTACTATATATAAGGCCACAATTATCATTAAAAGCCACATAAGCATTTGTGTGTCCACTGTTCTAGTTGCAATTTTAAAGGTATTAAATGTTTTTCCTATAAAATAAGGAATTGCAACGGAAATTACTGATGAAAAAGCTGTAAGTATCATAGCCACAAAAATGGTTTTAGCAAAGCGCATATATATTTTTATAATACGAATTAATGTACTTTTTGTATTTTTAGGTTTTGCAGTTGGTGCAAAACGGTTCCCACTTATTTTTCTACTCATAGATGGTACTTTTGCTTCCGCTTTAGAAAACTGTTGTGTCATAGATTATGCCTCCTTGCTGCTTTCTATTTGTGTTTTATAAATATCTTGATATATTTCACAATTCAGCATAAGTTCATCATGTGTTCCATATCCAACTTTCACTCCATTGTCTATAACTAAAATTTTATCTGCAAACATAGCTGTTCCACAACGTTGAGTAATTGTAATTATCGTCTGCTTCCTTGTTTTAGACTTTAGATTTTCTCGCACTTTAGCTTCAGTTACTGCGTCTAGTGCACTTGTTGCATCATCTAATATAAGTACTGAAGAATTTTTAAGTATTCCACGAGCTATTGAAATACGTTGTTTTTGCCCACCTGAAACATTAACTCCATCGCTTCCTAAAAGACTTTCGTAACTATCTTGCATTTTCTCTACAAAACCTGCTTGTGCCCTATCTGCAACCTGGTGTAGCATTTCATTTGTAGCCTTATTGTTCCCCCATCTAATATTTTCAGCAATTGAACCTGAAAAAAGCATAGGCTTTTGTGGCACAATGGCAACACTATTTCGCAGTGAATCAATATTTAGTGCTTTAATATCACAGCCGTTAACTAAAATTTTTCCGCTGTTTACATCATAAAATCGCAAAAGCAACCAAGCAATTGTGGATTTACCACTACCTGTCGGTCCAATTATTGCTAAGCTTTGACCATTTTTAATAGAAAATGATAAATCTTTTAAGGCAGGCATGCCACTGCCATTAGGGTATGCAAATGTGACATGTTCAAAATCAATTTCACCATTTAAGTCCTTTATTTCACCGCGGTGCGTAAAATCGCCATCACAATCAAGCACTTCTTTAATACGCATTGTAGAAGCCTTTGTTCGTACAAAAGTATTAAATATATTTGTTATCATAATTAAAGATGTAAGAATTTGTGCCATATAAATTGTAAATGCTGTTATATCGCCTGGGTTTGCAAGATTTAAAGAAAACAATCTGCTCCCAGTAAAAATTACAATTACTGTACCAATTCCAACAGTAAGTGTCATAAGTGGCGAAACTAAGGTAATAACCATTTGAGATGATATACCCTTTTGCATTAAATTTATATTTGCATTTTCAAACTTATCAGTTTCCTTATCATATGTTCCAAAAGCCTTAACTAAACGTACTCCTATAAGATACTCCTGAACAACCGAATTTACCTTGTCCATAGCTTTTTGTAATTTATAAAAACGTGGATAACTTAATCTCATACTAACTATAATAAGAATTGCAACTACAAAAACAACACTATAAATTATAAGACTTAGCTTGAAATTAAGCAGACTTGCAAGTATGATACTGCCAATACATGTAATAGGTGCTTTCAAAAAAATTCGCATAATTCCATTTACAAACTGTATGATTTGCGTTGTATCGTTTGTCATACGCGTAATAAGTGAACCACTTTCAATTTTATCAGCACTTACTTCTGAAAAATACACAATTTTTTCAAATAAATCATATCGTAGATCTGCTCCCATACGCTGGGATACTTTACTTGCCAAAATGTTCCTAGCAACCGCAAAGCAGGCTCCAACAGCGGTTACTATAAGCATGAGCATTCCCCAATAATAAACCTTAGAAAGTGACCCCTGTTCAATTCCTGTATTAATAATATTTGACATAAGTGTAGGGCCAAGCAAATCACAAATTGCCTCAAACGTAACGCAAAAAACAGCTACCCCAAACGGAAATTTATACTTTTTAAAGTACTTACTGTATAAGTTCATATTTGTTATCCCTTTCTTTCGTTTAAAGTCTAATTCTTATATCATTTTATATTATATTTTTTCCTATCAAAAGGCAATATATATCTTCATATATTTTCCATAATATAAATATAGGCTTACACTCATTGAGGTAAGCCATCTTAAATACTTTATTGCAAATTTGTCATTTAATAATTTTGTTTATTGATTTAAATATTCATATTTCATTTTATCTTAATGATAAAGCTATTTCTTCGCTTGTTCGAATCTTACCTATCCTTGGAAATATGTATTTACAAACATAATCGTGTTCTTCTTTTGTTGATGCTGTCATTGCATCTTCAATAAAAATTTGATTATAGCCCTGTTGAAAGGCTTCTCTGGCTGTTGTATCTACGCCAATTCCAGTAGAAATACCACAGAGTGCAATCGTATCGATTCCTCGTCGTCTTAATTGTAAGTCAAGATCAGTACCATAGAATGCTCCCCATTGTCTTTTGGTAATAATATGCGTATTTTTACTATTTGCTAATTCAGGTACAAAACTATCCCAGCCTTCTGTTAATTGCATTGGATTAACTTTCAAATCAACACTTGGTTTTAACATATCTTTACCATCTACAGAGGACACTCTTACAAGAACTACAAATGCACCCTTCTCTGTGAATGCATTAACTAATCTGCTTGCATTCTGAATAACCTCTGCAGTAGTATGAGGTGAACACTCCCTGTTCACAATTCCATTTTGTAAGTCAATAATTACAAGTGCTGTTTTTTCTGCTTTAATAGTTTCAGTTTCTTTTCCTAATTTTAAATCTTCCATTTTCTTTTCTCCTTTTTCATTAATTTTGTTTTTTATATGAAAATCTTAATCATATTTAAGGTTTCCTATTTATTCCATCTGATTGGAATTTAGAATATGTCCAAGGTCACCACAATGACAAACATTTATTCCACGTACTTTAATTTTGTAAAACATTCAATTTTTTATAAACTTTAAAATAAACCCATAATGCATTTATCAGCAACAAAGCACTTGTAATAAAAAACACATATCTGATACCAAACCAAGCTGCCACTTGCCCTCCTAAAATTGAACCTCCAAATACACCTAAATATCCTGCGGACATGTTAAAGCCAAAAACTCTCCCTGTAAGAGAATCTGGTATGATTTTTTTTATCAGGATATTAACAGATGGAATCAACCCTGCAGTAGCTAGTCCTAATAAAAAGCGAAGACCTACTAACTGCCAAGGATTCTTAACAAATGCTTGTGGTATAAAAACTAATCCTGCCACTATAAGAGCAACTAATATAACTCTATGCGCTCCAATTTTATCGGAAAGTTTTCCAAGGTTTGGAGCAGCAATTATATTTGCCAACCCTGATGCTGAGAATGCCATTCCAGCAATCAGTGCAACATGACTAGTGTTATTGGATAGCTGGGTAACATAAACTGTTACGATTGGTTCTACCGTATATAATGCAACAGTCAATATAAAAAAGGTCACAAACATGGTAATAGTCAAGCTTTTTTCAGGAACAGTATTCCATACTTCTCTCATACTAAGCGTCTTTTTATCTTCACGAGTAAAAGATTCCTTTACAAATAAAGCGGTTGTAATAAATGCAACCATCATTAGTGATCCTGTTATAAAAAACACATTTTGTAAACCAAATTTCTCTCCAATATAACCACCAATCACAGGTCCAAGTAAAGAACCTGCAATATTTGATGTTGAAAGGGTGCCTAAAGCAAATCCTGCATGTTCCTTATCTGTCTGAGTTGCAATTAATGTAGTACAAGCTGTTCCATAACCAGTTATAGCACCTTGTAATAATCTTAATCCTATAAGTACATATACATTTTGTGCAAAACCCATGCAACCTATAACTATAGACATACCAAGACTTGCCCTAAGTAGCATTGGCTTTCGCCCAAATTTATCAGCAGCATAACCCCAAATTGGTGAAAAAATAGCTGAAATAATAAATGTAATACCAAAAGCAATTCCTGAAAGTTGTGTTATTGAAGCTGTATCTTGAACTCCAAGATGTTGTATATATAGAGGTAATACCGGAGCAATTTGACTCATTCCTATACCTGTTACAAACATTCCAAACCAACAAACTATTAAATTTCTTTTCCACATTTTCATAAATATACTCCTTTTTTTGTATGACTTAGTTATTATATAAATTCACTTGAGAATAATATAATATAGATACTGCCACCACTACAGGTCGAGCTATACTAAAAATACCAATAAATAAACAAATAAGTGGCAATAAAATTCATGTTATCCTATATGATACTTTCTTATATAAGAATAAACTATAAATTATAGTTTGTAAACTATAATTATAGTTTGATAAATATGTTTTATAATGTTAAACTATTCTTATATAATGAAATTATAAGGAGTGATACGGATGCAAAAACGAAATTTAACCAAAGAAAAAATTATTCAAGTTGCTTTTTTACTAGCTGATGAAATTGGGCTTAAGCAAGTTACTTTTCCTAAGATTGCAGAAAAACTGGATATAAAATATCCATCTTTATATAATCATTTCACTAATATGGATAATCTTAAAATAGGAATGACGGTATATCTTTTAAATGAATTAAATTTAAAATTAATGCAAAGATTAATTGGTAAAAGTGGTGAAAATGCTATTCGTGAGTTTGCATATGTTTATCGAGACTTTGCTTTTGAAAATAATACTGCCTATGGGCTTTTTATGAGTATTCCAAGTACAGAAGATGAGGAAGTAAATCGTTTAGCAAAAGAAACATTCAATATTATTCATCAGGTTTTAGATTTTTATATCAAGGATAAAACCCTTTTGGTGCATAAAAGTCGAGCATTAAGGAGCTTTTTACATGGTTTCGTCTCCTTATACTCTTTTGGATATTTACATAATCCAATAAATTTAGAAGACAGCTTTGAATTCATGATAGATGATTTTATTTTGTCACTTTCCAGTAAATAGATAAAGAAGGAGAACCCCACAATTATGGAGTTCTCCTTCTTTTTTCTTTATCTGATGTCTAGCCACCGTAACACTCCTAGCCTCTGTTAAAGTTGGAGATAACAATGGTACGACCCTAGACATTGTGACCCTTGTGGCTATAAGTATCACTTAATTAAATTTTAATCAGCTCTTTTTACTTTTTATCACTGAAATAAGTTCCTCTAATGCTGAGATAATCGCATCAGCTTTTTGAGGCTCTAAATCTTTCGCAATGGAATCATTAATTTCGCTCGTAATATCACATACATCTTTATTTTTTAAAAATTCAGGAGAAATAGACAACTTAACTGTTCTCCTGTTTTCTTTAGGTATTTCTCTTATTACAATTTCTTGATTAACTAGTTGATCAACTAACCTTGAAACTGAGCTTTTAGGTAAATCGAGTCTTTCACTAAGCTCAATTAATGATATACCTTTATTATTATATATTTCAAACATAACCATAAATTGAGAAGTTGTTAATCCAAAATTCTCTGCACCTGATTGCATTTGACAGTTTAAGTTTCCTTGAATTTTTCTTAAGAGATACATTATCTTTTGAACACAATTTCTTGCTTCACACATAATTTTTCATCCTTTTTGTATTAGTTTTTCACTAAATTTTTTCTTTTAGGAATATGAAATAAAGTCGCAATATAGACTAACATGCTGACTTGTTATTTTTTTTAATAAGTCTTAACGCTTAGGGAATAATTCATTAACTTTTATTTCTGGATGGTTATACTTAGAAATTTGTACAAGTTTTGAATCTTCTAATTGATTGTTTAAATCTTTTGCAACTTTTAAAGAATTCCCTGTTCCACTAAAAAAATAAATCGTTGTACTCATAGTAACCTCCAAATTTTATTATTAAAATTCCAGTTTGAATTGTTCTATATGGAACTGTTTTATAATAAACAATATTACTACTATACTTATTAATAGTCAATAAAAAAATAAATCTAACACAAATTAGATAGATCTAGCCTTTTGCTGGATAAATAGAAAGCTGAAGGTATTTTTATCCAACCAAATCAATTTCTATTATATGAATAATTTAAATTTTTAGTACGGGTATCATAAAAGTAACCTCAATAAGCTGGGAATTAACTCCCAGCTTATTGTACTATTCAGGCAGAATGAAACTCCGGTTACGCTAATCATTCCGCAAAGTATAATAGATTATTCTCTTATTAATATGTTTAATAACTTTACATCTGTTAATGCTTCCATTCCATATTGAATATCAGCCTCTAGTGCAAAAATATCACCCTCAGTTATTACTGACTCATCATTTTCATTGTAAATAACTTTAGCTTCTCCTTCTATTACAATAAACAAGGATTCCATTTCGTAATATTCCTTATCAATACTTTCTCCTTTTGCATATGAAAAGAATCGTACTTCATGTTTCTCATTGTCTACTAAGGCCTTACTTGCTATTGTATTTCCTGAATGACTTATCATATCTTTCATTTTTATTGGCTCAAATGGTTTAATATTTCTTAAATACTTCATAAGCTTAATCCTCTTTTACTACTATTAATAGCATCTTCATATCTTCTTTAGCTGTTACTTGATGCTGAATATTTGCTGGCATAACTACCACTTGCCCTTTATGAGCTTCCATTACTTCGTCGCCTATTTTTACAGTTGCTATTCCTTCTTGAATAACGATCATTGCATCTCCTTTAGCTGCATGAGGTCCTACACCCTCACCTTTTCCAAATGCTAGTGCAGTAAGTCCTACGCCTTTCTTTTGAGCCATTGTAACAGTTTCTATTTGACCTTCTTTGCAGCTTACTAAGCTATCAAAATCTATTGCCTTTGATTTTTCTATGTTTTTAATTAATTCTTGCATCTTTACATTCTCCCTTTCATTTATAAATATGTTGTAAAAGTTTCTATTAATTCTTCGTTATTTTTATTTATATTACTATCAAAATATAAATCTAATATTGGAGTCTTCATATCCTCTTTATACTTCTCTCGTAATATTTTTAATATTGTAGCTGTATTTTCATACATTGAGCTTACAAGGATAATTCCATCAACATTTTCTGCTGTAAGTAATTTAGCAAGTCTATATCTTCCACTTCCTCCTGCATAATTTGGGAGCTTATCTTTTAGTATTTCATTAAGGCTATCAATATCCTTATTAAATGGTGATTTTTCTCCTAAAAGTAAATTAACCTTATTAATAATTTTCTTAGCTTCATCTACTAATTTTACATATTGCCTATTAGCTTTATTTCTCTTATTGCTAAAGTCTTTATATAACATATATAATTCTTCTGCAAATGGCTGCTTTACAACATCATAATCTTTCATTAGCCTTTCTATAAGGTTATTATTTAGATAATCTTTATGTACTACTAAAGCTTCTCCTATTATAAGCAGTTTTTTTCTATTTCCTCTTAATATATCATTATTTAGGTTTCCTAATTTTGCATCAAAATATGAGTCTGTCATATTATTATTTTTTATTGCTTTAATTAAATCATCTAAGGCTGTTTCTTTTTTATCTTCATTTAGTCTATTAATTAAATCTCCTATTACCAATGCTTTAAAAAATTCAAGGCCAAAATCTTTATCTCCTAAGTAATCTTCTATAAATGGCGCTTCAAGATTTAACTTTCTTCCACATTCTAATGCTTTATATTGTATAAGCTTTCCATACTGACCAAAGGTTTCACTTCCTTCATCTGTAGGGAGGTATAACGTATATTCTTTTTCACTGTGTTTAATTTTATTTATGACTTCAGCTATTAAACCAGTTAATGAGAAATATTCTTTTCCTCTTGAAAATTGCTTTCCAATTTCAATTGTACTTTCACTTACAGGTTCTAATATTGTAACCTTTCTATTTTTTCTTTCTAAGAAAGCTTTTAATATATTGCTGTATGGATACATATATGGAATTATTATTTCATTTTCAGTTTCTATTTTACTCTTAGAGTCTTCAAGTTTTTTAGCTAAATCAACTTCATTGGTTGCTTCAAGTTCTTTATCTATATTAGCTTCCTTAACTACTTTAATTTCTTTTTCCAATAAATCATTGTTTTCACAATTTTTAATTGAATTTATAAATGCTTCTACCCTTGTAATTACACCAACCTTTGATGAATGTTCATCTACTTCTATATGAAGATAAGGCTTGCTTCCCATTTCCTTTTTGAAATAATGAGTTAGTATTGTATCTGGTCCGCATCCATGATTAGTAATATATATTGGATATAAATTTTTATGTTTTCTAATAATTTTTGCTCCTGTTATTATATGTTGTCCAAAGGGCCAATACATATTTGAATATTCTTCTCCTATATTCATTTCTGAAGCTTCAAGATGAGTTAAATGAAGCACTTTATATCCACGCTTCTTTAATTCATTTTCTATACCCATATTTAATGCTGGATCTGCAATGTTATATACTCTGCTTACCATTACAAATACTTTTTCATCTTCATCTATATTCTTTAAAACATCAGTTCCGAGTGACTCAAGATTTTTCTCATAATCCATAAACTTTTTCATACCAGACATTACTGCGGCTACTGTTTCTATTTTATTTTTCCCAAGATCTTTTCCTATACTTAGTAGTGTCTTAATCATATATTGTTTACCGAAATTAAATGATAATACTGGTGATATTAGTTTTATGTTTTTTTCTTCTAAATTAAACACGCTTTCAATTATCTTTGGTGAAGTCTGCATATACACACAGGCATAATCTTCTCTTACATCTGAACCAGCGTGCTTCATAGTGTAAAGATGTGGAAGGAATATATAATCAACTTTTTTCTCTAAAAGCCAAGCTACATGGCCATTTATTAATTTAACTGGGAAACAAGTTTCTTCAAAAGAATACTCTTGGCTAAGTCCAATTATATCTTCATTAGTTGCATCTGAAAGTAAAACATTATATCCTAATTTTTTAAATATTTCATTAAACATTGGAAACATTTTATTAAGAAATAATACTCTTGGTATTCCTATTGTTTTTTTATCAGCATCTTTATCAGTTATATATCCGTCTAAGAAGAACTTTTGACCTTTATTTGAGTAATCTATACTGCTATTTTGTTTCTTATCTTTTTCGTTTTTAATACTTTCCTTTGTTAAAACTGCTGTTCCTAAAGCGCCTGTAACACTAAAAAATTCTGGAACAATAATTTCTTTTTTAAGTAAAGATCTAAAAGCATTTACTACTGCTTGATTATGAGCAATACCACCTTGAAGGAATATTTTATTTCCAATTGGTCTATTTCCAACAACTCTGTTTAAATAATTTTTTACTATAGAATAAGCGAGGCCAGCTGAAATATTTTCAATGCTTTCACCTTCTCCAATTGCTTTACCTATATTACCTTCAATAAAAACAGTACATCTGTCTCCTAAGTTATAAGGACTATCCCCTTTTAAAGCTACCTTTCCAAACTCATCAAGACTTATTCCAAGCTTCTTAATCTGCTCTTCTATAAACGCTCCCGTTCCAGCTGCACATATTTTATTCATTTCAAAGTCTTTTACTAATTTATTTTCTATGCATATATATTTTGAATCTTGACCACCAATTTCAAATATAGTATCAACATCGCTACATACATTTACAGCTCCTTCTGCCTGTGCTGTAATTTCATTTATAATTAAATCTGCATTAATTAATTTTCCGATATATTCTCTACCAGAACCTGTTGTCCCTATTCCTTTAAATTTAAAGTCTTTACCTAATCTTTCTTTTAATATATCAAAGTATTCTGTAACAACTTCTTTAGGTCTTCCATTTGTTTTTGTATAGATATAATCAATCACGTTGTTAGCTTCATCAATAACAACAAAATTTATACTTGTTGATCCAATATCAATACCTAAGTACCCTTCTTTTGTGTTATTATTTATGCGATTATGCTTATTTAAGCTATCATTTACTCCAAACTTATCTAACTTTTCAAATAATGTATTTTTAGATTTTTCAACAATTACTTTGTCAGAATAGTTAAGTTTATTTATGTCTATAGTTAGTCCTTTTTCTTCAGCTATTTTACAAGCACCAAAGCATGTGAGTAGTTCAAAGTTTTCTTCAATTATAATATCCTCTACCTCTAGCTTTAATATATCTTTTAAAGCTTTTACTACTCCTTTATTATGTATTACTCCTCCAGAAAGCATAATTGGTTTATTAAGCTTATTTTTTTGAAGAACATTTGCTTTATAATTTCTAACAAGTGCATGGCATAATCCTTGTAATATATTTTCTACTTTTACCCCGTCTTGCATATGATGTATCATATCAGTTTTTGAGAAAACACTGCATCTTCCAGCTATTCTTGGAATTTCTGTAGCTTTTTCTGTATAAAGTGATATATCTTTTATATCTATAGACAATCTTGAAGCCTGCTCTTCTAAAAAAGAACCTGTACCAGCCGCACAGCTTGTATTCATAAAAAACTTCACATTTCTATTTTCTATATCTGTAATATATTTTGTTTCTTGTGCACCTAATTCAATAATAGATTTAGTGTTACTATTTTTAAATAAAGCTCCTTCAATAAGAGAAATACTATTATTAATATGATATTTTTTATCTAAATTAATTCTTGATGATAAGCTTCCTGTTATTCCAATAATGATATTATTTTCTTTGTTAATTATTTTAATTTTTTCAATTAACTCAATATAATATTTGTTTATATTTCCTTTGTGGAATATATAATTACTATCAAGTAAGTTATTATTATTATCTAAATAAACATACTTGAATGTTGAATAACCAATATCTATTCCTAACTTGTACATAATATTCCTCCTTTGAAATTCATTCTCATTTACTTCTTACATTTATTATATTATACTTCTACTATTGATTCCGTATCATATGATACACTTTAAAAAGAAACTTATGAGAAATTTTATAACATGTAACTCTTAAGCCCAGAAATCATGTTGGCCAATTACTCCAACAGACCCTTTAAAAATCCTTTCATGTATATTGATTTAGTATAAAATTTTTCCTAAAACATATAATAAAGCTATCAAACAAATGATTGGAATGATTCAAATGAAAATACTGAAAAAGATCTTAACTCTAACTGCAATTACAATTATAGTTACTATAATGCTAAGAAATAACTACTCTATGGCTACAGATATTAACACAAACTATTGCCAGAGGCTTCCTGTTAGAGTTGCATTATTTGCAAAAGACCTTAATGATGACTATCTTATATTTCTTCGGAATAGATTTGAAGATATTCAAAAAAATAATGAAGGAAACGTTGCATTTGCTTTTTATGATGCCAAATTTAATAAATCAATACAAAACGTAGATATTGATACAAAACTTAAGGAAGGTATTGATCTTATATTATTAGATATCGTTGATATAAATAATCTAGGAGAAACAATCAACAAAATTACGCAATATAATGTCCCAGTAATAGTTTTTAATAGAGAACCCTCTACAGCAGATGTCATTAAACCTTATAAGAAAGTTTTGTTAGTAGGAACAGATTCAAAGCAAGCTGGTGTTTTGCAAGGAAAAATGATTACTGAAGCTTGGAACAGTCATAAAGAATCTATTGATAAAAATAAAGATAACGTATTACAATATATAATGCTGATTGGTGAAAAATCTAATGAAACATCTATGGATAGATCAAAATATTCCATTTCAACTATCCAACAAGCTGGTATAAAAACACAAGAACTTGCATCACCAGTTTTAAATTGGGACACAGAAACAGCTAGAAGTACAATTGATGCATTACTTTTAAGATATAGTGGCAAAATAGAAGCAATAATTTCAAATGATGATTCTATGGCAATTGGTGCCGTTCAAGCATTACAAAAATATGGTTATAACATTGGAGATAAATCAAAAGTAATCCCTGTTGTCGGGATAGATGGAATACCTGAATCTATAGACCTAATTTCAAATGGCTTTATGTTAGGTACCTCACTGCAAAATCCTAATATAGCTGACGTTATGTATGACATAGGTATGAACTTAGTTTATGACAGAAACCCTGTTGAAGGAACACCATATAAATTAGATGAAACAGGTGTTGCAGTTCGTGTTCCCTTTAAAGAATATACAGGACAGATGTTTAAATAAAAAATAAAGTAAAGAGATTGCATATATTTTCTCTTTACTTTATTTTGCTACTATTTACTTATATTATATAAATTTTAAGTGGAAAATATTTTTCTACTGATTCTTATATACGTTTTTTCTCACAAACAACTTTTTCATTAAATTTATAAAGTACCTATTATACTTGTTCGCATTTTCTAGGTCAGTGATTATGATTTTTTACAACTTAGCACTTTCCTTCTTATTTAATCCTAAATTTTAATGTGTTATTTTGAAAATGCACCTTTTACTGAATCTAAGAAATTTGAAAACAATTCTTCTAATTTAGCAAAAAATCCTTTAGCTTCATCACTATTTAATTTATCCTTTAATTGATTAGTTACATCATTTAATTGATCTTTTAGGTTATTGTAGTTAAGGTCTAAGTCGTTTATTTTACTCATTACATCTTTTATGTTAGCTATATCTTCATCAGATAAAGTAGTTTTATATTCTTTAGTAGCTTTATCTACTATTTTGTTTATTTCTTCTTTTGTTTTAGGGTTTTCTTTTATTACATCTTTTTTTATATCATTCATTAAGTTACTCGCGTCATCTTGTCCTATTTTCTCTCCAATATCTCCTGTAGTAACTAATTCTTCATTTGCAGCTTCTTTTTTATTTTCATCAATCTTTTTTCCTGCACTACTATTTTCAAATCCTTTTAATATTCCGGTAAGAGCAGCAGTTCCAGATACTTTAAAAGGTGCAGATGCTTTAACATTAGCATTTTCAATACCAGCTGTAATCAATGCGTTTTTTATCATTCCATCATTAACCCAAGTAAGATTATTTGTAGTTACATTTAATCCACCTTTTTCTGTTGGCTCAACATAAGAGCATGATATTGATTTATTACCAAGTTGAGCTTGTGATGCAACTTTTCCTAAGTATGTATGTTCTTCTTTTGACGTAATTTCTAATATATTGGCATCATTTTTAGTTACTTCAAAATATTTTAGCATTTCTTCTTTTTGATCATTGCTTAAATCAGCGCCTAGAG
The DNA here is from genome assembly GCA_003129525.1 of Clostridium beijerinckii. NCBI lineage: Bacteria > Bacillati > Bacillota > Clostridia > Eubacteriales > Clostridiaceae > Clostridium > Clostridium beijerinckii. The sequence goes on from CP029329.1 coordinate 3,216,222, forward strand.
TAACAGACTTAAATGAATCTGCAAATGCTGGAACTCCAGGAAATGATGTTAAAAAAACACCTAAAGTTAAAGATAATATAATTCCTTTTGATATAAATGATTTAAATTTCATAATTTCTAGTCTCCTTTATTATGCTATAATTTAATGTAAAAAATTTAGTTTCATTATTTCTCGTACATTATATCATAAAAATAATTACGTTTTATTTATGATTATCTTACTTTTATATTAATATTTACTACAAGTAATACATTGCAATATATCATAAGTTCTAATTAATCCAAAAGTAAAAATTAAACCATATAAAAAACTATAGTAATACCATCTTTTTAAAAATAAACTGTCATATCTATTTTCTTAGAAACACTTTTCATATTTTTACGAAATTAGGAAAAGATATCACTATATAAATAATTAATTTCTTATTCAACTATACTTATTTCTTTATAATAAAAAATTTCTAGAAAGGGATGGATTTTTAATGAATAATAAACATAGTAAACTAACTATTGGAATCGCAGTATTATTTGAAATAATATTAATAGCTACAGCTATTTTTAAGATTATATCAGGACAATTCGAGGGTTTATTCTTATTTCCTGGGGCTATTGTATGTATTATACTTCCGTTTATAGTTACTCACATTGCTAATAAAAAGAAAATAGTGTTGCCTTCTAGCTTTGAATTCATATCATTACTGTTTATTTTACTTGCATTATACTTTGGTGAAATTATGAAAGTCTATACTACATTTTGGTGGTGGGACTTGTTTCTCCATGGTATGTTTGGTAGCTATGCAGTTATTATTGGATTGCATTTGATACAAGGGATTATTGTAAAGGAAAAAAATATAACTGAACAACGATTTACTATTTTTACTTTAATATTTTCATTTTGTTTTTCAATTACCTTAGGTACCTTGTGGGAAATGGTTGAGTTTCTAGCAGATTATTTTTTAAAAGCAGATATGGTAAATGGAGGGCTTGAAGATACAGCGACAGATCTTCTTATAAAAATTTTCTGCGCTTTTATTACTTCGATAATATGGTATTATCGTAAAATGAAGACCAAAAAATAATTTATCCAAATAACTTTTCTATCCCAATAGCCCCTTAGCCCACATTTTTTCCGCATATTCTGAAGAATATATATGGTAATATTCTTCAGAATATGTATGGTACAGAATAAATATGGTAATCCATATTTATGGTGAAGAATATTAGAATATATCTGTTTTAATCACATAAAAAAAGCTACTAATTATAAAAATCATAAAATATGTGCGATACAATAAGTAGAGCTTGCTATAACTATAGCTGAACCTATTAATGCTTAGTTTATAACTTTCTACAAAGTGTATTACTAATTGGATAGAAAAAATTTTTATGCTATAATTTGGATAACCCCAATATTAAGGAGGCCTCTTTATGACAGAGATTAATAAAATACCAACAAAAAAATTATGGAATCCTAAATCATTTATTATATTTTCCGTACTTTTCTCATTTCTTCCTGCTGGAATTATGTGTTCATTAAATTATGGGCGATGTGAAAATCAACGAAAAAAATGGACATGCCTTTTATGGACTATTTTAGGATTTATAGTTCTTATCACTTTAGCAATTATATTATCAATTAAAACTCCCATTATATTTTTGCCTATTAATATTGGTGTTGCCATATATCTTATGAATATTCAGCGCAAACTATATGAAGAACATATTCAAAATGGTGGAGAGAGAGCTTCTTATTTTCTACCAATAATTATAGGAGTTTTAATTTTTGCATTTTCTGCTGCCTCATTTATATACTCTGCTTATATTCCTGAAAAATCACTTGATTATGGTAAAAATCATGTTTACTATACTGATAATATAACAAAATCACAAGCAGAAAATCTAGGAGATTATTTGAAATCTGAAATCTTTTTTAGCAGTGACTCTGAAATAGATATTAAAATTGACAAGCAAAAAGATGTCTATGTTTTCTCAATGATTGTAGATGATAACTACTTAACTGATGAAGAATTCATCAACGCTATGAAAGCAGCCTCAAATTTGCTCTCTCTAAATGTCTTTGAAAATAATAAGGTTAGAATAGATTTGTGTAACGATAGATTTAAAGTTTTGAAATCTATAATCAGTACAGATTAAATCTTTAATAATATTTTCATTCATATCCTCACTTTTTCTCTATGGATTATCATATATAAAAAAACGCTAAGTTTCAGCATATTACTAAAATTTAGCGTTCCTATTACTTTATTTGCTTGTTCATATAAGTAATTAGTTCATGTATTCAATTACCAACTTTCTTATTTCACCATTATTAAAAAATCATTTTTTCTTGGAGCAGCTTTAGGTTGATCGCAATCTGGATACCCTAAAATGCAAGAACCTACGCCAACATATTCACCTTCAACTCCCCATTCTTTTAACAATGCCTTACCTTCTTCAGTCTCAAACATTTGTCCTGTACGGTGAATCCAACATGAACCAAGCCCAAGAGAATATGCTGCATTGTACATATTTCCTAAAGCAAGACTTGCATCCTCAACAGGTGTTACTTTGCTTTTATCTCCAAATACAAGAATTATTGTAGGTACTCCATAATATGGGTCCATCCCCTCTTTGCCAATAACAGCTGCATTCATTTTTGTTATTTTTTCAATAGCATCTTTGTTTTGAACTACTATAAATAATGCAGACTGTTGATTTCCACCACTTGGTGCAAATTTACCTGCCTCTAAAACTGCATTTAATTCTTCATCTTTTATTTGTTCTTGTTTAAATTTTCTTATACTTCTTCTGTTTAATAGAGTTTTCATTGTTTCATTCATAATCCATCTTACCTCCAAATTATTTATATTTTAATATATAAATCCATGTAACATAAATCATCTAAACTATTTATGTTCATAGTTTTAATCTATTTATTTAGTATAGTATTCCCTATAGTTATGATTATAATAACAAATTTCTATTAGTTGTAACCATTCAAGTTACAACTGTTAGAAAAAAAATTGAATATTTTATTCAATTTTTTCTAATATACTTGTGATTATATCTGCCATTGTAACCTTCTGAAGGACATCTTCCATAGCTGTTTGGGCTTTACATAAAATGTCTCCAAGAACATCCTCAATACAAGCACCTACAATGCAATGATGATCTGGATCTTCATGGATTTGAAAGAGTTTTCCATCTTTCACTACCTCTACAGCTTTGTATATGTCAAGTAATGTTATATCCTCTATTGGTTTTAGTAAATACGCTCCACCACAACCTGCGTTTACATTTACTAATTCGGCTTTTTTTAACATGCCGATAACTCTTCTAATAACTACTGGATTTGTGTTAACGCTGTGGGCAATAACTTCAGAAGTAGACAATATATCTTTTCCAATATGCAACATTGCAATTATATGAGTAGCTACAGAAAATCTACTGCTTATTTTCATGTTAAACACCTTCCTTGCAATCATTATAGTTACAACGAATTTATTTGTCAACGAGCTGATTAATTATTCGAATCTATTATTTCCTTTAATTTAACATTTTGATTTCTAAATCGAGCTCTACTTTTTTCATTTTTTAATCTTATTGCGTTTTGAGGACAATTATTAATACAAGCTAAACAGCTTTGACAATTATCATAAAAGGTGGGGCTAGTATCTACTTTTATATTATCTACAGGACATACTTTTTCACAGGTTTTACATCCATTACAATTACTTTCCACATAAAACTTCTTTACAAACTGCTTACTATTATCATTTTGATTCATAAGTTTTGTAAGACTTCTAATAATAGGATGTTTCTTAATATGATTTCTTCCAACTTTAATATCATCAATTATTTTAGCAAGATTTTCTTCTATATTTTTCTTTGGCTCCTTTTCCATCTGCTTAGTAATATCAAATCCTGGTAGAAAATTATCAACCATAAGTAATTCATTGATATAAGAAAATTTAATGTTATTTCTTTTTCCAATTTCCAACAGGTGATTAGTAACTCCTCCAGCAAAGGCACCATAAGTTGCTACCGCAAAAATATACTTACTATTTAACTTCACTTTATCTAAGAATTCTTCAACAATTTTGGGAACACCAAGACCATAAATCGGAAATACTATACCAATTTTTTCGTCTTCAAATTCAAAGTTATCTTCCTTTATCAATTTAGGAATAGAGTAATACTCCCCTCCAATTTTTTTTGCTACATATAAATTATTTCCAGTTGCCGTAAAATATAATATTTTCATAATTATCCTCCTTGTGTTTTTCACTATAATATAACACGTATATCAATGACTACAAAAAACATTTTTAATTTTCATTCTCTATGTTGTAACCATTATAGTTACAACTAAATCATTTGTCAAATTCAAAAATATAGTATAGTTATATTGCGTTCACTTCATATAGATTCTTCTAGCTTTTTAATTTTAATTTTTATAAAAATATATTAATAATTTTATTTAATATACCTTTAATACTTAGAAACAAAGAAAGAATATTTTATTAATTTAATGTAAAAGCTATGATTGAAAATTAATTAATAAAAGGAGATTATTACTATGGATAAAGACCGTGCACTGGAAATTGCTTCTTCCCCAGTTATGGCTAATGTAACTTATCATGGATCCCCAATTTACATCGATAGTGTAAATGATAATAGCAAAACTGCAAATATACATTTTCTTAACAAACAAAAAAATTTACAAGAGATATCCTTAATTAATCTACAAGAACATTAAAAATATAGCAACTATTTTATATAAAAGTAGTTGCTATATCTACATAGTCATCTCATTTTAAGAATATACTTTTCCTATTTGCTTGAAATTTATTTGATGATAAATTAATTAAGAATTCTTCAATAGCGGAAATACCTGCAAGCACACAAACTATGTACACCATAATATCTGATTGAAGATACTTAAGTGATAGAGGGAATATAAACAGCATAACCCCTGTAATTTTATTGCCATATGTATGAAGCATCCCAAAGGTTTTATACTTTATAAACACCACCGTCATTGACATAACTCTTATTATTCCAATAATAACTATCCAAATAATGATTTCAACTGTTAGATTTATTATCGGATATAACACAATTATCAGTACTATACACATTATCAAATCTGCAACTGAGTCGAGTTTTTCTCCCAATTTGCTTGTCGTGTAAGTTTTTCTTGCTATAAATCCATCCAAAATATCGCTAATTCCACAAAAAGAATAAATTACTAAAAATTCTATACTTAATGGTTTTAGCAAAGCCAATATAAGTCCAAGAAATATTCTTGAAATTGAGATATAATTTGCTATTAATTTCAATTTATTACCTCATAAAATATAAAGTTTCTATATTTATTTATATAATTTTAGACTTTCCCCTTGACTAGCAATCCACATATTTAAAAGTTCTTTTAGTTCATCAACTTTTTCTTTATCTGTAGACCCATCATTAGGTTTTAGCTTTTCTACAACTTTGAACTCAAAGGCATCTTCTCCGTAAGTAGCCCAATCTTCTTGTAATTTTTTAATTTTACTCCTACCCAAATTTAATCGGAACTTAATTGATTCAAATGGCTTATATAAATTTGTACATATATCTACAAAAGAATATCTATTAACCGTATTATATACTTGAATTATACCCATCTCTATTTCTTGCTGCTTATAATTATTTATAATTTCTTTTTTGTTCATATCTCTCATAATATTAACCTCACAATTCTTATAATATTTACTTCCGTCATTTGTTCTGCTCAAGTATCCATAGTCTACTAGGTATCGGCGTATTGTTGCATCATCTTCATAAATGGTTTTAATGACTTTCTTTACTTCAGTTTCCGTGTAGTCTCTATCAGGCTCAAATAAATCAGCAAATCTTGGCAATAATGCTTTCCTTTTCTCTTCTTTAACAGGGAAAACTCGAAGCTTTGGATTTGTTATTTTGGGCATCTTTTCTTCAGCTAATTCCATAACTGCCAAAAATGCTCTTGCTTGTCTTGCTCTTTCTCTCAATGCAAATCTCATATTTCTTACTGTGGATTCTGTACATGCAAGCTTCATTGCAATTTCCTTACCACTATATTTATTCGATACCATATCTAAAAATTCTTTTTGAATTTCAGTTAATCCAGTATATTTTTTGTCCAACATCAGCAGTCTTTCAATAGGATTTCCATGTCTTCCAGTATGAGTATTTATACAATCATCATTTTCACCAATATATTCTCCACATATCAAACAAATAAATTCTGCTTTTTTACCATCCCATACATAACCTCTTTTAAAATCTTCTATAGTTGCATTACGGATAAATTCCTCCACACCTTTCTCCCATCTATTAAATTCATAGACATAATAACATTTATTCTATTTCTTTGTCAATAACACTTTTATAGTAAATAAAATAATATGAATATTATATTTTTTAGTATATTTCATTATTGTTACATTTACACCTGGACCTACAAATATTGTTCTTAAATCTCTATTTGCTTCACTAAAGCTAAGTAACTATTGCATATATACATTATAAATTCCTATTTCATCTTTTAATTTGTTAATAATCCTTTTTAATTTTTTTAATTTAATTTATTATCACATTTTGTTGAAAAATTTCATAAACTATTTATTAAGTAAGTAACAAATAAAGGAGCAAAACTTTATATGAGTAAATCAGAAGATGGATATATGTACAAATCAAAAGACGATGATATGTACAATATGTGCAAAGCCAAAGACCATGATATGTACAATATGTGCAAAGCTAAAGATGATGATATGTACAATATGTGCAAAGCTAAAGACGATGATATGTATAAATCAAAAGAATATGCGCGTGCATATATCTTACCTCAAAAATATGAAAATTTGTTTTCATGCAAAGAAGGATTTTTAATGGGGACAATATTTAAAGATCTTTATAGACCCTATCATGATCATGACTGCAAAAAAAATAAATGTGAGAGGTGAGACATTATGTGTCCGATGAACAATGAATTAAATAATATAATGATATATAATTTTTGTGCTGTAGACCTTAACCTATACCTTGATAATTTTCCCAATGACAAAAATGCTAGTGAAGATTACAGTAAAGTATCTTGTAAATTAACTAGTTTAATTCATGAATATGAAAAAAAACATGGCCCATTAACAAACTTTGGTTCATCTTTTGTAGAAGATCCAAAAGCTTGGACAGATGAACCATGGCCTTGGGATAATTATTAATAGGAGGAAGAAAAACTTATGTGGTATTATGTAAAAACATTAGAATATCCAATAAATTTAAAATGCAAAGATCTTAATATGGCAAAATATCTAATAACACAATACGGTGGTCCTGATGGTGAATTAAGTGCAGCACTTAGATATTTAGATCAACGTTATTCAATGCCAACTGGCAAGTCTAAAGCTCTTTTAACAGATATAGGCACAGAAGAAATGGCCCATGTTGAAATGATTGCAACTATGGTACACCAACTTATGGAAAATGCTACAGTTGATGAACTTAAGAAAGCAGGTCTTGGTGGAAGTTATGCTGACCATAGAAAAGCTCTGTTTTATACTGATGCTACCGGAAACCCTTGTCCTATAAAACAGCGACATTTTGGAAAGAATACACAATTAGTATTATACCTTCCAAGCTATCTAGCTTTGAAGGCAATACAAAGTTAGAACCTCCTAGGTAATATAACTCTTATCTATTCTATATAATAAAAATTATCTAGAATAGCCTGCCATCTTCTGATTATATTTTATCATTATAAACAAAAAATCACCTACATAGAGACGTATTTACATCTCTAATAAATGATTTTATAATAGTATTCTGATTTATTTTTATGTTTTAGATATCCTCTAAAAATTATTATTTTCCTAATAATTCATTAACTAATGATTTAACACTATCTACACACTGACCGCAACGAGTGTCAACATTTATAACAGATTGTATCTCTTCAAATGACTTAGCACCATTTTCAATGGCATCCCTTAAATTCTGTATAGTAACATTAGTACATCCACACACTACTTTATCATCATCCATTATATTCACTCCTTTGAATCTTTTGAATTTTAAACATTACTTATTTTAACATTTATTAGTCTCACCATTTATTGCTTTACTATGTGTACTTTATAAATTATTATTTTACTAACTTATGAAGTATAGTCTTTTAAATTTATTTAGTTACTTGCAGAGCTATTCATTGAATACTATACTATATTATGTAGCATATTCTTTATTATGTACGTAGGCACATAATAAAATAACCTGTCAGTCTGTCTCCTTGCTTGATGAAAAACATTCATGGCAAATTTGGACTTGTTATTTTCCTTCATATGCTTAATAAAAACTCATGGAATGAGAGGGCGATTTATGAATAAAAAAGAAATATTGGAATTAAAAAGACGTTTAAAAAAGGACGACTGTACATTTACCAGAATGTGCGGTTGCTATGTAGATGGTCAAAAAAATATTGTTTTAAATATCAAAGAAACTTTTTTAACTCTACAAGAGATAGAATTTTTTAAATATTTAGAGATTGCAAGAAAAACATTATCTGGAACTGTGGGAAATAATCTTCTAGAACTTAATTTTCCCCTTGATGAAGAAAATATAGGCGGTAGACAACTTTCTCTAATGGAACTAAAAAAAAGCAAATTAAAAAATGATGCTCTACTTGATAACTTCTATAAATTAATTATAGATAGTTATGACTACACAGGTAATTTTCTAATACTTATTTTTCACGATGCATACGATGTTATGACAAAAACTACAGATAATGCAAAATTAGATGAATCCGAAGAAGTATATGAATACCTATTATGTGCAATATGTCCGGTATCACTTTCAAAACCAGGTCTTGGATATCTTGAAGATAAAAATCGAATTGGAGCACGTCTTAGAGATTGGATAGTTGGTGCCCCTGATCTTGGATTTGTATTTCCAGCTTTTACAGACCGTAGTACTGATATTCATTCTATTATGTACTATACAAAAAATGCAAAAGATCCACATCCAGAATTAATGGAACAAGCTTTAGGCTGTAGTTCAAAACAAACTGCTACTGAACAAAAAGAAGCATTCAATACTATTATTCGTAATGCCATTGGCAATTATGAAGAAAAATCTGATCATTTATTCATGGAACTTCAAGAAACTCTTAATAATATGGTAGATGATCATACTACTGTTAATGGTAAAGATGCTGAGCCTATAATTTTGACTAATGATAATATTCAAGATATTCTAATTGAAAGCGGTATTCCTGAAGAAATTACTGCAAAAATCGAAAAATCCTATAAGGAAGAATTTGGTGATACACCTCCTGCAGTAGAACATTTAATCGATACAAAAGCATTAGCAGCAAATGAGCAAAGAAAAAAGGAAGAGAGACTTGAAAAAAAAGTACGAATACTAGAAGAAAGACTTGAAAAAACAAAAATAGATGCTGAATTAGATTCAGAAAAAGAATTAGCTTTGGAATTAGAAACTGATCTCATATTGAAAACAGAGACTGATATCATGTTAGAAACAAATTCTGACATTAATTTAGAATCAGCTTCCGACTCTAAGTTAGAATCAGCTTCTGACGCAGAAATAGAATTTGAGAACAATACTAATCCAAACTATGATATTGTACTTCAAGTAAAGCCTCAAAAAGTAACTCAAATAAAATCACAAATAATTGACGGGAAAAAATGTATTGTTATTCCTATGGATGATGATGAACAAGCCAATGTAAATGGTGTTAATACATTGCTTTAATTCATAAAAGAGACTAATATCTATGATTATTATGGATATTAGCCTTTTTGTTATACATTTTAACAATGTCTCCTATACAGCATTTATATCATTTTTTTCAATAACACCATAGGCTATAGATCCAAATTTAGTATTTCCATAACATTTTTGAATTCCTAATTTCTCAAACTCACCACTACCAACTCTTTCTTTAATAACAACACGATTTTTACAAACACGTAGTGCCTGTATAAGGGTTTCTTTTTTTAATCCTCCTTGCTGTGCAAATGGCCTTAAAGAATTTATTGCTACTGATTTTTTATTTGGTCTTTTAAACATAGGGTCAAAATAAACTACATCAAAGCTATTATCTGGTTGACTTAAAATATATTCTTCATAAGATGAATTAATAACATCTATCCTATCCATAAATGTTTTAGTTTCCTCATCTATATCTTTATAATCATTTAATCCATTTTTAGTTATACAAGCAATATACTTATTAACTTCCGTGCCAACAACCTTACCCTTTTCGCCGACAATAGATGCAAATACTATAGCATCTGTAGCCATTCCTAAAGTACAATCTAATACCCTATCCCCTTCCTTTAAATTCATAGCTTCTACCATAGGTTGATTAAAACCATCTTTTATTGTATTCAACTTAAGTCCTGATGTACTTGGATGCCAAAAAAATGTATTATCGTCTCCCTTTAAAACAATTTTATCTTTCTCTACAAAGAGAAAATATTCTATTTTATTCATTTCACTAATTTTCTCTATGCTACAATTCCCTCTTTTTACATATGGTATATCTAATTCTTTAGCTATACCATATGCTTTATTTATTAAACTTTCATCTGGATTTCTTGTAGTTGTAATTGCAATCTTCATATTATTTACCACCCTATCTTTTGTTTTTTCCTGCAAAATAGCTATTGTAATTATTACATCCTATTTTGAATTTATCATATTAATACTATTGTAGCTAATATAATCGTATTATTAAACATTTTTTATAAGTTGCTTCTATTAATATCATCTTCTTTATATTTGCATTATTTAAACTAAAGTTGTTAATACAAGAAAAAAATTCCTTACGGTCGAGTATAAACGTTATCTGCAGAAAGTTCCGGAAGCTATTTCCTATATAATAAAAAAAGGAATCTCTGAAGTTTTATATACTCCAAAGGCTCCTTTTATTTTGATTAATATTCTATAACAAACCTTCTTTAGTTAGAAATTCAATAGCAACATCCTTAGGGTCTTTTTTTAATTCATCCACTTCATAGTTCAGTTCACTCATTACGTCATCATTTATTAAATCTCCTACTTCTTCAACCAGTGGTTTTATTTCTGGATATTTCTCTAATATTTCAGAACGTACAATAGGAATAGCATAATATGGTGGAAAAAAGTGCTTATCATCTTTTAAAACAGTTAAATCATATTTTTTTAATAATCCATCTGTTGAGAATGCATCTATAATATCACTTTCCTTGTTCATTAAAGCTGAATATCTTGGAGTTCCGTCTATTCCAATTTTATCTTTGAAATTCAAATTATATTTTTTAGATAATCCAATTAATCCATCTTCTCTATTTAGAAACTCTAATGTTGTAGTTGCCGTCAATCCATTGGAAACTTTAGCAACATCACTTATTGTTTTTAAATTGTATTTTTCAGCTGTTTCTTTTGTTACAGCTAAAGTATACGTATTATTAAAATTCATTTGTTTTAATACTTCTACATTAAACTTATCTTTATAATCTTTTTTTACTGTATTATAAACTTCTTCTACATCAGATATTGGTGGATACTTCAATACATCTCCATAAGCTGTACCACTATAACTTACATACATATCAACATCACCGCTTTTTAATGCTGAAAATATAACTTGAGTACCACCTAATGCAAATTTACGATTTACCGAAATATCAGTTTTAAGTTCAATAAGCTCTGATAAAATATTTCCTAGAATTTCTTGCTCGGTAAAGTCCTTACTAGCAATAGTAATTGTTTTCTCATTAGTAATCCTTTTTGACAATCCAGTAAACATAAATATTGCAACTATTACGCAAGCTGTAACAGCCAAAATTCCTTTTTGAATTTTTCTTGTTTTGATCTTTGATGCTGAACTTTTGTTATTACTTTTTTGTAAGCTAATTGGAGTAACTAATTTTTCAACTACCCCAAATAAAAAATCTACTAATAATGCTAATATACAAGATGGAATTGCTCCACCTAAAATTTGGTTGGTATTAACGGTTCTTATTCCAGAGAAGACTAAATATCCTAGTCCTCCACCGCCAATAAATGCTGCCATTGTCATAAGACCTACTGCTGTAACTGCAGAAATTCTAATTCCTGACATTATAACTGGTAATGCTAACGGAATTTGTACTTTAGTTAAAACTTGAAACTTAGTAAGACCTATACCTCTTGCTGATTCTAATGTTTGCGCATTTATACTGTTAATTCCTGTTGTTGTGTTTTTTATAATTGGTAAAAGTGAATATAAGACTACCATTACAATAGCAGGGGTTGTCCCTATTCCTAAAAATGGTATTGCAAAACCTAGTAATGCCATACTTGGAATTGCTTGAATAACACTAGCTATCCCTAAAACTGGCGTATTCAATTTTTTAATATAACTTATAAGTATTCCCAACGGAATACCAATTAGAATGGCTATTCCTACTGATAACGCAGTCAGTTTTATATGTTCAAATAATAATATAACTATTTGATCTTTTGCTCCGTATAAATAATTAAAAAATTCATTCATTCTACTCCACCTCCTCAGTATCTAAAAATTGTTCACTAAGTGTTGTAACTAAACTACTTTTTGTAATTATCCCTTGTAATAATCCATCATTATCAAGAACAGGCACTTGAGATATCTTATTTTCTTTAACAATTTCAAGAATATCTATTATTGTATTATCTTCACTTACTTTAATGAATTCCTTATTCATTATTTCCTCAACTGATATATTTCTATCCACTCTATTTTGTATTTGTTTTGCTGTAACAATTCCTAAAAGATGATTTGATTTATCAATTACCATTAAACTATCAACTTTTGAGCTTCTCATTTTCTCTACACATCTTAATAATAATGCATTTTTCAAGCAAGTAACTGGATGATCTATCATAATATCCTTGGCTTTTATAAATTCTGGTGAAGACCATATTCTATTTTTGCCAATAAACTCACTTACAAAATCATTCAATGGATTTTTAAGAATATTTTCTGGAATATCATATTGAATAATTTCACCTTGATCCATTATGCAAATCTTATCTGCTATTTTTATTGCTTCATCCATATCATGAGTTACAAATACAATAGTCTTCTTAAATTTGTCTTGTAAATCAATTAACTCATCCTGAAGTTGTATACGTGTTATTGGATCAAGTGCACTAAACGGTTCATCCATTAGAATTATCTCAGGATCTGTTGCAAATGCTCTTGCAACTCCAATTCTTTGTTGTTGTCCTCCACTTAATTCAGTTGGATAACGATCCAAAAATTCTTCACTATTTAAGCCAACCATATCCATAAGCTCATAAGTTTTCTTTGTAATAGTTTCTGCTTTCATCTTCTCTACTTTAGGTATTATTTCAATATTTTCCTTAACAGTCATATGTGGAAATAATCCAGTTTGTTGAATTACGTAACCTATATTACGTCTTAATTTAATTATATCCCTAGAAGTAATGTCATCTCCATTAATCAAAATTTGACCAGATGATGGTTTTATAAGACGATTTATCATTTTTAAAGTTGTTGTCTTTCCACATCCACTTGCCCCTATAATTGCAACTAATTCTCCTCTATTTATATTAAAAGATACATTTTTTAATACAATTTTGTTTTTAAAATCTTTCCGTACATTTCTGAATTCTATCATTAAAATCCCTCCTCATTTTATTGACAACTTATTTTTTTATACAAGTTGTTACTTTTGATAGTTTTTTAGTGACAACTTCATTTTACTATTAAGTTGTCACTTTGTCAAACTCATCTCAACGATAGTTATTCTTATATTTCTACGTTATTTAACAATATTAATGCACCTCGAAAATAGAAATATAGAGCATAATATATCTATTCCCATCTAAATAGATATATTATGCTCTATTATATTTATATATTATGGATATAAATATTTATTTACGCGATCGTAACAGCTTTCATCTCCTATAAAATAGAAAATATCGTTTTCCCGTAAGACTGCATATGGTCCTGGTGACATTTCAAGACACTCATTTCTTTTAATACATATAATTGTTGCAGATGTGTTATGCCAAAAATTAATTTCAGCTACTGTTTTATCTACGTATGGCGTTTCTTTAGATATTCGTATTTCAAATGGTATAAACGGATTTATAGATTTAAATCTTTCTGTTTTATTAATTAATTCAAGTAATTGTTCTTTCAAATAGTCATTTTCTTGTTTCTGACGTTCTAAACTATTTAATATGTTATTTCTTAAATCATTAACTGTTTTAATATTATCATATTGTTTAACAAATTTAATTGCATTTTCATTAGATTTTATAACCACGCCGCTTCCTTTAGTTATATCTACAATATCTACATCTGCTAATATGCAAATGGCTCTCCTAGCTGTTTCTGATGAAACTCCATACTGACTAGCTAGTACTGAACGTGTATATATCTTTTCCCCTACTATATAATCTCCATTTGCTATTTTTGAAGCAATATCTGCAGCAATTTGTTGATAAACTGGATGTACTATTTTTATTTTTTTTTCCATCGTAACCTTCATCCTTTTGTTTAAATTATATTTAAATATTGTCATTTAATCTTTAGATGTATTTTATCACAATTCTTTTATTCCTTCTATTAATATTTTAATTTTTCATTATCACAAAATAAATTTGATTCTCTTTTTTAATTTTCCTATATTATATATATCTAGTTATCTATATATCTAGAATATACTTATTAAGTGGATTTGACTCATTGGAAGGCAAAACTCATGTTAATAATATGATACCAGAACATGAATTCGGGTAAAATACATTTCCGAAGGCGAAAAGAAAAACTTAGCTGATATATATAAATCTAAAACCATATTCTCTTAATTTTTTGTTTGGAACCAGTCTTCCGAGTTCAGAAAAGTTTTTCTTCTAAATAATCTATTGCAGATTTTAAAAATTCTACTTTATATTTCGTCATTAATCAAAGCCTTCATTCTATTATTTGCATCAGGAATGGACTATTTTTAAAAATAGAATATTCAAAATATTCAGAGTATGATATAATATAATAAAATATATAAAGGTGGTATGCTTTATGGAGAAATATGGAGATCATGAAATAATCGTAATACAAAATAATGAAAATCAATACCCATATAAGGCAATTGCAAGAATAGGTGATAAGGAAATAAAGCATAAGGGACAGAGTGCGTCCGAAGCAATTGATTTAGTTAAACAAAGCATTAATAAGTTAAAATCAAAACACATACTTTAGCTGTAGTATATTGAAATCCCACTAAATAAAAATCAGTATATTTAAAATATCAAGCATCGAATCTACATAAAACCCCTCGACACAGTGTCGAGGGGTTTTACCTTATCAAAAATAACCAAGTAAAAATCTACTTGGTTATTTTTTATATTCAAATATTCCTTTTACTATTCAGGAAGAACTATTACAGTTGCTTTAGAATTTTTAATAACTTTGCTTGTTACAGATCCAACCATTCTAACTAGTCCTTTTTTTCTAGACTTTGTCATTATTATCATGTCATAATTGTCTTCTTCTGCCTTTTTTAATATCTGATCTGAAGCGTATCCAAAAGTAGCAAACTTTTGAACTGTATATCCTTCTAATCCCACTGATGCTTCATCTAAAGCTAAGTTACTTTCTTCTCTTATATCCCACATGTTAACTGGCATTATTAAGTCCTCAGCTACAATTATCTCTCTTACATTCATTAGTGTAATTTCAATATCATTTTTATCAAAGTATTTTTTTATCCAATTAATAGAATGGGTGCTTCTCTCAGTAGTATCTAATGGAACTAAAATCTTTATTTTTTTCATATTGAGCACATCCTTTCATAATTATGATTATAATTTATATATTCTACACTTTATAACATTTTCCTTTATTTTTTATTGTAATTTTTATATATTTCCCCATATTTTCTTCACGTACCAACTTATTTATTAGCCTCTTCCTCTAAAAAGAATTGGACTTGAACCAAATGAGTGCCCTTCTAGGTATAATTTATTTTCAAGTTTAATTAGTTCTTCAGCTAAAATTGTATTTGATCTTAAATCTGTAGGTTCTTTTACTATATCAAGTTTTATATCTTTATTTTTTCGATAATAACTATAATTTTTCCATAACCATCCTTTTATATTTTTCAACGTTGATGGCTTCCTAATAATTTCCATAGTGGTTTTTCTATATTTCTCAAATTCATCTTTTTCAACGTCATTTAATGCAGATAATTCATGTCCTAAATTTCTAGCCATTTTTTCATCTAGTTCTTGGCATAAAAATATGATTTGCTTTCTAATTAAATTAAAAAGAGGATATTGCACAACTAAAAAATTGGTTATGCAACAGTCCCTCTGGAAAAATACTAAGTTAATTATATTGCTCTAAGAGTACTTCTGAAATTCTAAGCATTAATGTTTCTATAGACCTAATTTTTTTAATATTAGTTGGTTATTTTCCTTTGATAAAAATTCGCGGATAACAGGTAAATTATCTTTTAAAACTTCAAAATGTTTTTCTATTTCTTCACTTGCGTATAAGATTCCTTTGAAATCCTTAATATGACTCTCTGCCATATTATTATCTTTTTTATCATTATAATAGCAGTAATCATCTTCTTTATTCCTACCATTCCAAACTTCACAACCTTCGAATGGGTTTGCAGTCCCAATATATAATTTATCTTCACTATCCACAAATAATATTCTTCCACCATAATTATTAGGATTATTTAAACCTGATTTTATTAGTCGCTTAAAGGTTCTACCATTTCCAGATTCATATAAATCAAAACCAATTGGATATTTAACTTCAGCTAAAATTCTAACAATTGCTGCATAAATATTAATTATTATTTCAGTAATAGGTGCAGTAATTCTAGCTTCAATAGCAGCTCTATTTCCAAGTAGAGTATCTAATATAACCTCCATATTACTTGAATCATCAAAGGTTGATATTAATAATTTACCTTCATATTCCTGTATTTGCCATGCATATACATTGAAAGGATTATTGAATCCTGATCCAAGTCCTGATATGCTTTCTCCTCTACTTCCTTTAGAAGGATTAGATGGAATTAACGGTCTACCACCAACAACTAATTCCCAATTATCTCTTTTATCAATTCGAATGATGTCGCAGCCAAAAGGAATAGCCCACGCTAATGGTAATGGCTTAGTTCCACTTACATATAGATGTTCTTTAAATACACCTATACTTAGAACAATTTCATTTGCAGAATCACCAAAACCTTTGTCTACAATAAGTGTCCATTCATTTACTTTTGGCTCTTTACCATTAGTTCTCCATACTTCTGCACCATCAGAGCCACTTGTTGCAACATAAAGTCTATTATTGAATACAGCCATATTATAAATAGCACCCTTTGGATTTTTATTAGGATCAAGACCTGGAATATTTGTATCTATTACTTTTTTCCATGGAAAATATTCTGGATCTTTGCTGCTATAAAGTAATGGATCACCTTCTCCTAAATCCTGATCATTTACAGTAGCTATATATAATTTATTATTAAAAACAACCATTGATCTTGAAGAAGTACCTTCTAAAGTTCCAAGGTTCATCTCAAACCAATTACATCCGTTAGTTGATTTTAAAACTTTAACAGCAGTTCCAAATGAAGAAGCAAAAATAGCTGAACTTCCACCAGCTGGCTCATAAGAAATCATGAATCTAAAGCCTACCATAGTTGTTGTATCTTTAGCCTTATAAACTCTATTCCATGGAAGACTTCCATCTTTCTTATATCTCCAAATTTCAGCTAGATTGACCTGTGGAATTGGTTCTAATAAAGAAGGTGGATTAATTCCAGGTGCAATAGATTGTAGCGCAGTTAGTGCAACATTACGTCCAGTACCTACATAAATATAATCATCTAATTCTGCCATAGACCATGCATAATTATTTTGTCTTGCGTTATTTAAATCATTAAAGTCGAATCCATTTGTTGGTGTAATATTTTTGAAATCATACATAAACATCACTCCTAATATCATTAGTAAAATAATTCTTGTCATAATATAATATGTTATATTTATATATATGTTGCTTAATCATACACATTATGTCCACTATAACTAAAATAAACTGTAAGCGTATAATCTGTTTTTTGTTATTACGTGTTGACTCTTTTACTATTAATGGATATTGAATATCAGGTATGATATACTACAAGAGTAATCAAATAATTGCTGAATATCATTTTTAATTAACTAGGATATCAAGCAATGGCGTGTAAAGTAATAATTGCGACTACATAAGAAATGGATGGACAAACTTATTTATTATCTGGAGGAAGTATGTTAAAAATTATTGTATCACCAGCTAAAAAAATGAATATAAATACAGAATTTGAGATACATAATATGCCATGTTTTTTAGATAAAACTAAATTTTTAATGAGCTATATGCAAGGCCTAAGTTATGAGGAAGCTAAAAATTTATGGAAATGCAATGACAAAATTGCCAATACAAGTTTTGAATACTTTTTTAATATGAGAATTACAGAAAGGCTCACGCCCGCAATATTGGCATATGAAGGAATTCAATATAATTATATGGCTCCAAATGTATTTGATATTGAACAATGGGACTATATTCAAAACCATTTATATATTCTTTCTGGCTTTTATGGATTACTTAAGCCACTTGACGGTGTAGTGCCTTACCGGCTTGAAATGCAATCTGCAGTCAAACTTTCAGGATATAGTAATTTATATGATTATTGGGGCGATAGCTTATACCAAAAATTATATGAGGATACAGATATAGTATTGAATCTTGCATCCAAAGAGTATAGTAAATGCATTGAAAAGTATCTTAACGATCAAGTACAGTTCATATCTATTACCTTTGGTGAATATAAGGACGGTAAAATTATAACCAAAGGAACCTTAGCAAAAATGGCTAGAGGTGAGATAGTCCGGTACATGGCTGAGGAAAAGATTGAGAATATATCAGATATAAAAAACTTTAACAGACTTGGTTATATATACAGCCCAAAAGCATCAGATAATAAAAATATCGTTTTTATCCGATAGCTAGAATTAGGAACAAAGTAAGAGTAAAAAAATTAACGGATAGATAAATGTAAACCTCTATTGCTGCCTTTTCTTCTTACGAAGGAACATTAAAGAATTTAATATCTTTAAGTACAGTAAAGAATGACTTTATAGACTTTTTCTTTCCTATAAGTTATCATATAAAAATAGTATTCTCATTAATGAGAATACTATTTTTGTGTTATACGAAAGAAGGAATAAACGTGGATTTAAAGGAAAAGGTACGAGTTCTCCCATCAGTTCCAGGCGTGTATCTTATGAAGGATTCCCTTGGTGGCATCATTTATGTAGGAAAATCAAAGAACTTAAAAAATAGAGTTGGTTCTTATTTTCAGAATATAAAATCGCGTACTCCAAAGGTTGAAAAACTCATAAAAAATTTAAAGGATTTTGAATATATTACTACTGACACAGAATTTGAAGCTTTTATGCTAGAATGTGCGCTAATAAGAGATCTAAAACCTAGATACAATAGGCTAATGAAAAATCCACTATCTTATACATATATAAAGATTGAATTAGGAGAAAAATATCCTAGTATAGAAACTTCTAGCACTGATAGTGAAAAGGAACATACTCTTTATTTTGGCCCATATACAAACAAGAATGCTACAGAAAAAGCTATTCAATGCATAAAGGATTTTTATAAAATAAATTGCAATTGTAATCATAACAATGGTACTTCATGTCTGAGCTACTCCTTAGACTTGTGTATTGGTATGTGCTTAAAAGCCGCAACTACAACTAAGCAGTATGAAAATATCATTCACAAAGTCATAGTCTTACTTGATGGTACTGATAATACTGTACTCAAAGAAATAGAAGAAAAGATGCTTATAGCCTCCGAAGAATTTGACTTTGAAACTGCCGCAAAATACAGAGACTATATAGCTTCAGTAACCTATCTTGCAAATAATCGAAAATTTTTAAAATTTGCAGAAGAAAATAAAAATATAGTTATGATTGAATCACTAAATGAACATTTAATAAAGCTTTTTCTTATTAATAAAAACAACGTTATTTTTTCCCAAACTTATAATATAAAAGGTATTAATGTTAAACAACTAAATGAAATTATAAAAATAAGTATTATTCACTACTTTAAAACTAGTATTAGCTCTCCTATAGAAGTTAATAAAGATGAGATAGATGAAATTCAAATAATACATAGTTATTTACAAAGTAGTAGTTGTAATTATATTACAATTTCTGAAAATTTGCTTGATCTGGAATATAATTCAGAATTAGATGCATTAATAGCCAAATTGCTAATTATTTAAGGCATTGAGAAGTTCATTATATCAAAAACAAAAGATTTGGAGCATCACTCTTTAAACGTATTTTTTAAATTGATATTTTCCTTAGGATGTTGCTGAAAAACGAAGTATTTAAGTTGCTAATCACTTCATATATTTCCACAATTTACATCTCCATTTTAATTTTTGGACCTCAGAGGTATTTGCACGCCTTAGGCGCGCTTGCTAACAAAAAACGGAACAGTTTTTATTCCTATAAATTTAAAAATAACTAAATAACTATACCCAAGTTTATATAAATGAAATATAATATAAACTTGGAGATAGTTATATAATCTTATATTATATTTAATTAATTAAGCAACAGTGTTTTAGCAAGGAGAAAATCAAATGATAAGAGATTCTTTAATGATATTACTTTTACTAACAGTAATACTTGGAGTTATATTTTTACTTTATGCAACAGGCCTTTTGAGACGTAGAATAGTAGTAACAACAATTCAGAACTTGCCACTAGGTATATTCAAAGAAAATAATATACAAGTCCAAGAAAATTCTAAAAGCGATGAAAATAAGCTAATAGAATGCAAGAACAAAAATGTAGCAAATGATTTGAAAAAAGAATTTAGTTCAGAATCTTTAAATATGATAAAAGAAAATAATATGCCAGATGAAGAAATTGTATATTGGACGCCACAAGGGCAACATTACCATAAGATGCAAAATTGCAGAACTTTACTAAGAAGCAAAGTAATTAATGGCGGTTCGATAAATGAAAGTGGTAAATTAACTGGGTGTCATAAATGCAATTAAATTTATTTTAATATATTTATATAGTTTTCATACATATTGGTTTCTACATACAGACACACAGCCTGTCTATTGTTTGAGTAGGAACCATATTAATGATTTATCACTACTTATATTCTTTTATCTATCAATTTCAATTATTCTCTATATCCATATTCCTTAAGCCTATCTCTACACATTTTTCTTTCTTCATCAGTAAAGATCTCTTTATATTTATTCTTTAACACCCAAACTTCAACTGACAAATCTAATCTATGACTTTCCCATAACCTAACAAAACCATCAGTTCCACTATTCTTACTTATAAGCTTCTTTGCAGTCTTTAAACCACCTTCTCTAAGCAACGTTTCTCTAAATATCGTAGCAAACACCCCAGATGCCCAGTGATTGTCAGGGGCAAGCACTAGCTAGATATTTCACCTATTGCAAACTTGTTATACTTTAAAATTATTAACCATTCCAACTAATTTATTTGTACTAGTGTTAACTTCTTTTATCAATTTCACCACATTATCAGATTTTTCAGATATAGCATTCAACTTTTCAGCAATATTATTTGTTCCATTTGCCGATTCGTTATTTGCATTAGTTATTTGATTTACGGATTCTACGACTGTAACCATTGAAGTCATTATTTTATTGGATTTTTCACTAAAGTCAGTTGTCATATTGTTAATCATAATTGCATCATTATTATACTGCTCTCCAGTATTAACAATCATTTCGTAATCACTTATAACTTGAGTGTTTATGAACTCAATTATATCTTCTGATGTAGCCACTAAGTTTTTTACTGTACCTACAACTACATTGTTAATATTTTTTATTTCTGATACAGTATTTTTTGAGTCTTCTGCAAGTTTTCTAATTTCTTCTGCTACCACTGAAAAACCTTTTCCAGCCTCCCCTGCTCTTGCAGCTTCTATGGCTGCATTTAATGCTAGTAAATTAGTTTGAGATGCAATTTGTAAAATAGCTTCAGATAAAACACTTATTTTCTCTACTTCTTTAGATTTTTCAATAGCTTCTAGAAGCTTGTCCTGTGTTTCGTTATTAATTTGCTTTGCTGTTTCTTTAGAATAAACAGCTTTATTTTTAAGATCATTTGCTCTATCTTTAATTTCTGATGATTTTTCAGCTTCGTTCTTTGCCTTTTCTGCAATTGATTCTATTTCTAACTCAATTTGGGAATTTGCTACACTCATTTCTTCTGTCGATGCTGCTGTTTCTTCCATGCCACTAGATAATTCTTCTGTTGTAGAGGAAACATCTTCAATTAATAAATATAACTGATTAATATTTTCATTTGTTCTCTTAACTTTATTTTCAACATTTCCAGATTCATCAATAATAACACTAATTATTTCTCTAAATGAATTTTGCATTAAGTTAAAGTTTTTTGCAAGTTCACCAATTTCATCTTTACTAACAAAATCAATATGCTTTGTTAAATCTCCTTCACTACTTGCCATATCTTTTAATTTTGACAAAATTAAAGTTATTGGATTAACAATATTCTTTGTAACATAAATCCATGCTATTATAGATAATATTATTACACCTAAAATAGATACTACTATTAAAATTATTGTATTTGTTATTGATTTTTCTATATTTCTTATAGAAAAATCAATATTTTGAGAAGCTAAAATCTTAAAGTTATCAACTTCACTGTTAATTACTTCAGCAGTACTATCAAATTCTTCCATAGATAAATTACCTTTATCAGGGCCCCCATCAATATATGCTCTAGCCATTGTTTTGCCCGTTTCATAATATGGATTAAAACTTTTTTCTATTTTTTCTATTTCCCCTGTACTTTCAGGATTTATTTGTTTAAGCTCTTCTATAACAACTTTTACATCTTGTGCATACGTTTCAGCCTTATCAAATCCATCATCAAATCCTTTTGCTGCTCTTGTTGCACTTATGTCCGTAAGCCATTGTTGAACCTCTACAACATCAAGTTTTAATTTATCAGTTTTGGAAATAGTAGAAAAATATTTTGTATTCATTTCTTTTACCAATTTCAAATTATTATTCGTGTAAATAAACTGAATTATCATAAAACCTACAAAAAATATAATCATTAAAAAAAGTGGTAATAATATTTTGATTTTTATACTTCTCATATATAACCTTCCCTTCCTCTTTATATACGTTTATTTTAACATCAATATATGTTATTTAATAAACAAAAACTGTAAAAATAAACAAACTAGCTTAATATTAATACTAAACTAGCCTTATTTTAGAACATTACGTTTTTAAGGGGACGGTATTAATTCCATTAACGGTATTACAAAAATCCTGTATTCTTTTATCAATGTTTTTTACGCCTTGAACTTCAAACTTACCTTTAATAATGTAAACCTATATTGCTACCTTTTCTTCTTACGAAGGAACATTAAAGAATTTAATATCTTTAAGTACAGTAAAGAATGACTTTATAGACTTTTTCTTTCCTATAAGTTATCATATAAAAATAGTATTCTCATTAATGAGAATACTATTTTTATGTTATACGAAAGAAGGAATAAACGTGGATTTAAAGGAAAAGGTAAGAGCTCTCCCATCAGTTCCAGGCGTGTATCTTATGAAGGATTCCCTTGGTGGCATCATTTATGTAGGAAAATCAAAGAACTTAAGAAATAGAGTTGGGTCTTATTTTCAGAATATAAAATCTCGTACTCCAAAGGTTGAAAAACTCATAAAAAATTTAAAGGATTTTGAATATATTACTACTGACACAGAATTTGAAGCTTTTATGCTAGAATGTGCGCTAATAAGAGATCTAAAACCTAGATACAATAGGCTAATGAAAAATCCACTATCTTATACATATATAAAGATTGAATTAGGAGAAAAATATCCTAGTATAGAAACTTCTAGCACTGATAGTGAAAAGGAACATACTCTTTATTTTGGCCCATATACAAACAAGAATGCTACAGAAAAAGCTATTCAATGCATAAAGGATTTTTATAAAATAAATTGCAATTGTAATCATAACAATGGTACTTCATGTCTGAGCTACTCCTTAGACTTGTGTATTGGTATGTGCTTAAAAGCCGCAACTACAACTAAGCAGTATGAAAATATCATTCACAAAGTCATAGTCTTACTTGATGGTACTGATAATACTGTACTCAAAGAAATAGAAGAAAAGATGCTTATAGCCTCCGAAGAATTTGACTTTGAAACTGCCGCAAAATATAGAGACTATATAGCTTCAGTAACCTATCTTGAAAACAATAGAAAAATTTTGAAATTTGCAGAAGAAAATAAAAATATAGCTATGATTGAATCACTAAATGAACATTTAATAAAACTTTTTCTTATTAAGAAAAACAACGTTATTTTTTCCCAAACTTATAAAATGATTAAACCACAAAAACTATAAAGTATCGTGATTAGTTTGACAGCTTTGCTTCAAATTCTAAAAAATATAATTTAAAACAGTTAATTATTACAGCAACTATACATGCAATTATATTGAGAAAACACTCTATGCCACTTTCAAGAAACTGTTTTAACAGTTTCTTGAAGTTATAGGCTGCGATTTTAAATCCAACCCATAATTTTGAGCGCAATAATCCCCGGATAGGCATGGTATCAATTTTATATCTTCTCCTCAAAACAGAAGGAATACCTTCTATACCAGCCCTTTTATTTGCAAGCTTTATATACTCACTCTCGTGCATTTTTTCTCTTTGAGTAGCTGTATTATAAGCTTTTTCGCTAACTCTTATGGTATTAAATTTCTTTGATATTTTCTTTGGACATTGTGAATTTAAAGGACATTTTTCACATGTACTGGAGTCAAATTTGGCTGTATAAGATTTTGAACTATAATAAGACTCTACAGGTTCGACTCCGTTAGGACAACAACTTATTACATTTTTTTCGTCATCTACAATGAATTTTGAATAACTCAGTTTATCAGTAGATACTTTTCTGCCAACTAGTTGACTTGGAATCATTTCAATTCCTTGTTTTAAAGCATTTTTGGCTTTTTCTTGTTCATAGTAAGCACCATCAACTAGTAGTTTACAGTTTGAATTTTTATTTTGTGAAGCTAAATTAGCAATAACATCATCAGCAAATTTTGAATCGCTGTGAATATTTTGCTTAAGGTCATAGCCTGTTATAACACTGTTTTTATCATTAAATGATTCTTGTATATTAACAACATAACCAACGTTACCACCATATTTTTTTCTGTAGGTTGCATCTTTGTCAGTTGGATTTTGTAAACTAGTTGAAGTTATATCTTTTGAATCTTTAATAACTAAATTTTTTGCAGCATCTTCTGTAGTTTGGTCCTGAATAACTCTATTTAAAAGTTGAAACTCTTCTGTTGAAGTAACTATATCTCCAGCTTTCAGAGCGATATTGTATAGAATTTTAGAATGTTCGATTAAAATTGAAAGTTTTGAATCAGCCTTTAAATCTTGAGTTCTATATATAGTGTCATTTTTATGCCCCTTTTCAAGGTACGGTTTTAGTTCATCACTTATAATAGGTGGATTTATTATATTTAGAGCTTTAATAAGTCTGCTATTTATAGAATATACTAGCTCAATTCTACTTAATTTTTTGCATGATGAACTAACCATTAACGAATCCACTCTAACTTTTTTATTATCAACAGATAAATACTTAGCAATGCTTTCGGATAAAGCTTCAACTTCAGCTTTTATTAAGTCTTCATTAGTTGACGCTTCATATTCAACAAGTCTGTTTCTAAAATTTGTTAGAGTATTTATAGATACTGGTTGTGTTTCATAATTAGTTGTATTTAAAGCATATTGATATCTTACATCGAAATGAATAGAGCCGATAAGCTCTTCATCAGTCTGCTGAAATATTTCTTTTATAATTAGTAAGCCAAGAATAACATTAATAGGTGAATTAGGCCTTGAGGCTTTATTGCTATATAAAACCGAAAAACGCTCCTCATTTATTCGCGGAAAAATATGATCCTTAAATGCCTTAGCCCAACTTTTATTTAAAATATCTTGAAGGTATTTTGGCATTTGGTTGATTGGTTCAAATAATGAAGTTTGTTGAAGGTCATTTTTGCAAAACATAGTAATTCTCCTCATACGTTTAATTTTATAATGCTATTATATCATTAAATTCTAATTGGATGATATTTGTCAGCTTTTTGTGGTCTAATCATAATATAAAAGATATTAATGTTAAACAACTAAATGAAATTATAAAGATAAATATTGTTCACTACTTTAAAACTAGTATTAGCTCTCCTATAGAAGTTAATAAAGATGAGATAGATGAAACTCAAATAATACATAGTTATTTACAAAGTAGTAACTGTAATTATATTACAATCACTGAAAATTTGCTTGATCTGGAGTATAATTCAGAATTAGACGCATTAATAACCAAATTGCTAATTATTTAAAGCATTGAGAAGTTCATTATATCAAAAACAAAAGATTTGGAGCATCACTCTTTAAACGTATTTTTTAAATTGATATTTTCCTTAGGATGTTGCGGAAAAACGAAGTATTTAAGTTGCTATAAAAAACATTAAGTAGAACTCTATTTAGATATATTTTCTACTTTAGGCTAAAATTTTTGACATTTTTTATATCTATTAAATTACGTAACTTGTACCGGTTAAATTTTCACAAGGCACTGACCCCTTTGTGAGGGAAGAATTTCCGAACTTGAAACAGATATATACTGAAGCTAAAGAAATTTAAATGAATAATACAACAATAGAAATTTAGATAAAACCAATGAAAAATAATATATGTTTTTATGATTAAATAAAAATTATATTCATCCCAAAACCACCAATTAGTTAGATTATAATTTCTAATTGGTAGTTACTACATTATTCTTACCTTTTTCAGTAATTGAAATTAAGCTTGATCTCTTATCATTTGTAATTTAAAACTCCCAGGGGATTTTGGCAAACAAACTATTTACCTTGATAAAAGTGTTTCTTTAAATCTTTTAGGTTGCTTGTACTTGGAAATTTTTGTTCTCCCTGGCAGGTTGTGCGAAAATGTAAATTATATAGTATAATTTTTATATTACTAGAAAATTAATATTAGGAGCAATGATTATGAATTACATTATTGGTGAAGATAGAACTCAAATAAAAATTGAATCGATTGATAGTTATGTAAATGAAAATAATGAAGTAAGAGTTATAGATAAAATTGTTGACGTTATGGATATAGAATCATTAGGTTTCAATATTGGAAAAAACGATACCGTAGGTCGACCTAAGTTTAACCCGAGAGATATTCTTAAATTGTATATCTATGGATATTTTAATGGGATAAGATCTTCACGTAAATTAGCTAAACAATGTGCTATTAATAAAGAAGTAATTTGGTTGGTTAAAGGACTTGCTCCTAAATATAGAGTTATTGCAGACTTTAGAAAAGATAATTCAGATGCATTTGAAGCTGTTTTTAAATCATTTGTTAACTATTGTATTGAATTGGATTTGTATGGGAGAGAGCTTATAGCTGTAGATGGTACAAAATTAGAAGCTTCCGCTTCGAAAAGAAAACATTACAGTAAAAATAAATTAGCAAAAATGAAAGAATTGGCTCAAAGTAAAATACTAGAATATCTTCATGATATAGATATAAATGATAATAATGATGATGAAATAACCTCAAAAGATATCGATAAAGATAAAATAGTTGAATCTATTAAAAGATTAGAAGAAAAAGTAGCCTATTATGATAACTTAGAAAATACTCTTATTAAAAATGATACTAATGAAATCAATCTTACAGACCCTGACGCCAAAACTGTAAAATTTGGTGCAAATCAAGGTACGGATGTAGGATATAATGTTCAATCAGTAGTAGATTCCAAGAATAAATTAATAGCTACATTTGAAGTAATAAATAATTCCGCCGACCAAGGTCAGTTATACAATATGAGCAAAAAAGCTAAAGATATATTTGAGTGTGAAACTATTGAAGTGCTTGCTGACAAAGGTTATTTTGATACTAAGGATTTTAAAAAATGTGAACAAGAAAAGATTATTTCATATGTATCTAAGCCTAGATATTCTAATAGCATTGGTGACTCTAGATATTTTTTAGATAGATTTAGATATGATAATAATAAAGATATATATATTTGTCCAGAAGGAAAAATATTAGAATGTATTAATAAAAAAACAAAAAGTAACTCAAGAAGATATTGTAATTCTGAAGCTTGTCAACACTGCAAAAATAAATCTAAATGTACAACTTCATCTATAGGAAGAACAATAACTCGTACCGAAATGGAGCAATTTGCGGAAATTGTAAATAATAGAGTTAAAAATAATCAAGTCAAATATTCGCAGCGTCAAGCATTGGTTGAACATCCTTTCGGGACATTAAAAAGAAGTATGAATTTTTACCATTTACTGTTAAGAGGTTTTAGCAAAGTAAGGGGTGAAATTAGTATTACCTTTTTTAGTTACAATTTAAAAAGAGTCATAAAGATTCTAGGAGTTAAGGGGATATTACAGTCCCTAAAGCTACTAATTTCTAATTTAATATGTTACATATATAAAATAACAACTGTAAGATTTAGTTACAATCGTTATTCTATACAAAAAGTTTGATTTATGCACAACCTGCTGGGGGTACTTATGAGACACGGAGTGTTGAAGTTGCTATTAGTATCTAATTTCAATCCACGCACCCGTGAAGGATGCGACGTATTTGGATTGGTTTTTTATGGTTTGTTCTTAAATTTCAATCCACGCACCCGTGAAGGATGCGACAGCAACTATATTTGTGCCTATTTCAGCCATTTTAATTTCAATCCACGCACCCGTGAAGGATGCGACGTTATCAGATAGTTTTAAAAGATTGGGGTATGATAAATTTCAATCCACGCACCCGTGAAGGATGCGACTAAGTTTTCAAGATTTTCCTATCGAGATATTAGGAATTTCAATCCACGCACCCGTGAAGGATGCGACTCTTCATCTTAAGCCTTCTCCCTTGGTCTATTTGATTTCAATCCACGCACCCGTGAAGGATGCGACACATTCTGTTAGTCCATTCTTTACCTCTCATTGGAATTTCAATCCACGCACCCGTGAAGGATGCGACGATGTAATTGGTATATTAGGATCTATTGCATTACAATTTCAATCCACGCACCCGTGAAGGATGCGACTGAAAATATAACTAAAGAGGTGATTTAATATGTATATTTCAATCCACGCACCCGTGAAGGATGCGACCAGAATATACAAGTATAGAGGATTTAACAAGTATTATTTCAATCCACGCACCCGTGAAGGATGCGACATTCCTATTATTGTTGGTGGTGCTGTTCTTACGGAAATTTCAATCCACGCACCCGTGAAGGATGCGACAATCTTGAGACAATATTTGTAATAACTTTGAAATATTTCAATCCACGCACCCGTGAAGGATGCGACGATAGAAATGAATACTAAAAAATTAATCGAACTAAGAATTTCAATCCACGCACCCGTGAAGGATGCGACAATCGGAAAGGCTAAGGGGTTAGACAAATAATATATTTCAATCCACGCACCCGTGAAGGATGCGACCTTCCAATAGTTCCTGTAATTCCAATCCCATTTGCAATTTCAATCCACGCACCCGTGAAGGATGCGACGAAATTTCAATTCTTGTTCCTCAAATTTAGATTTAATTTCAATCCACGCACCCGTGAAGGATGCGACATCAGCATTGATTAACATTTTTATATATCCATTAATTTCAATCCACGCACCCGTGAAGGATGCGACTTGCACGTTTACCGCTTTCGATTTGGCTTATTGTAATTTCAATCCACGCACCCGTGAAGGATGCGACCAATACCAAGCGGGAGCGATGGGGCTTAATCTACAATTTCAATCCACGCACCCGTGAAGGATGCGACTTTTTGCAACTGTTGTTAGTACTTTTGTTGCAGTATTTCAATCCACGCACCCGTGAAGGATGCGACTAAAAGATGAAAGAATTAAAAGTGGTTTAACACAAATTTCAATCCACGCACCCGTGAAGGATGCGACGAAGATAACCGCAAGCATCTTTACCATTATTTTTAATTTCAATCCACGCACCCGTGAAGGATGCGACAATAAAGGAGTTAAGAGCAATGTCGTTAAAAGATATTTCAATCCACGCACCCGTGAAGGATGCGACGTTTTATTATGGATATGGATTATTCATTTATTATTATTTCAATCCACGCACCCGTGAAGGATGCGACAATTTCCTGGTAATCTTGATATTTTAAAATCTTTAATTTCAATCCACGCACCCGTGAAGGATGCGACGTAAAAAATCCATTAAATCCAAAATACCACCAGATTTCAATCCACGCACCCGTGAAGGATGCGACCAAGTAAATTATAACAAGCAAATTATTACTTGTAAAATTTCAATCCACGCACCCGTGAAGGATGCGACTAACAGTATTGTTTAATAAGTAATGGAGATTACAATTTCAATCCACGCACCCGTGAAGGATGCGACGGAGCAACAAAAAGCAAACGATACAGATACCAATAATTTCAATCCACGCACCCGTGAAGGATGCGACCAAATTAAGTGAAGATAACATTCCAGTTAATGAAATTTCAATCCACGCACCCGTGAAGGATGCGACTGGAAAGAGATATGGAAGTACCTAATGCTAATCCTATTTCAATCCACGCACCCGTGAAGGATGCGACTTGTTTATTTTACAGTAAAAACAAAAAGATTATTAATTTCAATCCACGCACCCGTGAAGGATGCGACTACTTTTGTTGCAGTTGAATTATCGTTTTTGTCTTGATTTCAATCCACGCACCCGTGAAGGATGCGACATGTTAGATAAATATATAGCAAGTATGTCTTTGATATTTCAATCCACGCACCCGTGAAGGATGCGACATGGGAATTATGATAGGTGTTTCTTTAATACCAAATTTCAATCCACGCACCCGTGAAGGATGCGACCAGTAGAATCCAACATAACACCACCGGCAACAAGAATTTCAATCCACGCACCCGTGAAGGATGCGACAATCCTTACCTTGAAAATAAAATTTACGCATAGTTT
Source organism: Clostridium beijerinckii (assembly GCA_003129525.1). Taxonomy (NCBI): domain Bacteria; kingdom Bacillati; phylum Bacillota; class Clostridia; order Eubacteriales; family Clostridiaceae; genus Clostridium; species Clostridium beijerinckii. The sequence goes on from CP029329.1 coordinate 3,247,502, forward strand.
ATTTCAATCCACGCACCCGTGAAGGATGCGACGCAATATATTTACAAACATAACCATCATTAACAGTAATTTCAATCCACGCACCCGTGAAGGATGCGACATTTCCTGGTAATCTTGATATTTTAAAATCTTTAATTTCAATCCACGCACCCGTGAAGGATGCGACAGGTTTTATTGTGGGTTATTTATCTAATGTTAAAAATTTCAATCCACGCACCCGTGAAGGATGCGACTTTAGATATTCTTACTCGTGATACTGTTAGTTTTAATTTCAATCCACGCACCCGTGAAGGATGCGACCTAAAGATATTCAATTAAAAAGTAAATATGATTTTATTTCAATCCACGCACCCGTGAAGGATGCGACGGGCAACACCACACCAAGTATTAAGATATTAAGTATTTCAATCCACGCACCCGTGAAGGATGCGACTGCACTTTTTTAATAAATCATAATAAAAATCATAAAAATATTATAATATTTTTAATTCTGTTTAAAAACACTTGGAATCCTGATGTTTACTTGATAAAATTTGTAAAATTGACTATTGTTATTTAGATATTTACCTGCGAAACCTCCAGCTTTTTATGTTTGCTTATGATTCGCAAACTAAATTATTATTGCATCATCTAATGGATGATATGTGTTATTTTTACCAAGTTGCTCTACTCTATTTTCCCAATTTTTCCCTAGTAGGTAGAATCTTAAACTATCTCTATCAGAATCTATAACTTTAGTTAATGAATTTTTTAGTTCCACAAATTGAGCTGGATCAATTAAACATTCAAATACAGAATTTTGAACTCTTTGTCCATGATTAACACATATCTTAGCTACCCTTCTAAGTCTAGTTTTCCCTCCATCACTCTCAGTATTCACATCATAAGTTACTAAAACCATCATAAATATTTCACCTTCTTATCTCATGAAAAATGGCGGATAACTATCAATGTCATTTCTTAAATACCTTGCTAATAGCATTGCTTGCACATATGGAATCAATCCAATTTCTATCTTTTCATTTAAAAATGGATGTGTTATAACTTCTTGTTTTCTCTTTTGCCAAGCAGTAAGAAATATGCTCTTCGTATCTTTATCCATTATAATTCCACCACTTTCCTTTTTAATAAATCCTTTAGGTGAAATTTGTTTTTTATTAATTAATGAAATCACAAATCTTTCAGCAATATAAGGTCTAAGTTCTTCAATCATATCTAACGCTAAACTTATTCGCCCTGGCCTATCTGTATGCATAAATCCAACATAAGGATCTAATCCTACCGTTTCTAATGCACTCTCCATGTCATTCGCGAGTAGTGTATATGCAAAAGATATTAAAGCATTAAGATTATCCATAGGAGGTCTCTTGCTTCTTTCAGTAAAATAAAAGTCCTCCTTTTGTTTTAAAATAAAGTTATCAAATATTGAAAAGTAATTTCTAGCTGCTTCTCCTTCAATACCTCTTAACTCATCAATGTTAGTAGCATTTTTTACATTTTCTAATGAAACTGATAGCTTTTCTAAAACAAATCTCATTTTATCACTATCAACCACATCCTCATGATCTCTTATGGATCTACTAACTACATTTCTGCAATTAACAAGCTTTCCAGTTATACAATTTTTAGATATTTCTAACGACTTTTCGATTTCATCTGCATATCTATACTGAGTTCTCCTTAATAGGACATTTCCTTTTACTTTTCCAGATACTCTTGCCATAAACCTTCCATATTCATTTAAGAAAGATACGCCAACATTGTTATCTACACAAAGTTTCATAAGTCCTGGACTTATTCCTACATAATTAAAGCAAACAATGTTTTCTAATATGTGTATAGGTCTTCTTAATGCTTCTTTATTATCAATCTTTATTACAACATTTTCCCCATCTCGTGAAACATATGCTTCAGGATTTGTGACATATAAGGTATTTAAAAGTGTTCTCACTCATCATCATCTCCTAACTTGCAATATTTTTCAATATAATTAGCTACATTCGCTTTTTTATTTGTTAAACGTGGCATACATATATCTACTAAAGAGCAACTTTTACAATGCTTTCCACTTTCAGCTTTTGGAGTAACTTTACTTGTATATATTTCATGCATTTTTTGAGATAAATCAATAACTTCATTTCTTAATTCATCTGTTATCTTTACCTTAACTCGCCTTTTTGTTTCATTATAGAAGAAATCTGCTGAAGATATAGTACATTTTAGCATTTCCTCAAGGCACAATACTTCGAGCACTAACTGAACTATATCTCTTTTATCTTCTTTGGGTTTACCCCTTTTATATTCAACTATATTAGGTAACCATAACCCTTCCTTATCTTTTAATTCAATGCCTTTTTTAGCTTTTGTAAATTCAACTATATCTGCAATTCCATAAAACCCAAGGTTATATGAAGCTAAAGGTATAGCTCTACTTATAAATGTATCTTTTCTACTTTCAGTGAAAAATGGATTATCTGCATTTTCATGTATAAACTTTCCCTCCATAGTAGCTCTGTTTTCTGCCCATTGTTGTTCTACATGTATTAATGCCCATTGCCTTTTACAAAAATAAAAATGTTGTATCCCTGAAAGTGATAATAAGTCTTCTTCTTTAAACATTATAATTTTTCAATTATTTTAACCCCATCTATAGGGCTTTTATCAATAGTTATTTCATAATCATTAATGCTTCTAGAAGGGCTATTTATATTTTTTACTTTTACCTTATCAAATAAAATATGTGAAGGTGCATTTCCAAGTGAAGTTTCATGTTCAAATACTATTAATTTTCTAGTTGCCATTTTTCCTCTTGCTGCTGAATGATCATGCTCAAACATATTAATTAATGCTTCCCATAATAAATTCAAATCATCTTCTGTAAATCCTGTAACTCTCTTTGCAAGCTCTGCTGATACATAACCTTCTACTCTGTAAAGACCATAAGGCACGATATGTTTTCTTCCCATTCCACTTCCTTTGGAATCTCCTTCATTAGTTACAGCTACTCTAGTTATAGTTACTTCTTGTTGAAATATTGGATCAACACTCTTTGCAAAATTTATTTGAATTGGTCCTCTTACAGTTCCACAATCAACTTTAGTCGACATTACAGCTCCAAAAGTCCTTATATCAAAGAAATTATCACACATAAACTTAGTTAATTTCTTTTGTAAATCTTTATCCTTAGATGCTTCTTTTTTTTCTTTGTCATTAGTATTTTTAACGCCTAAATAATCATATGCTCTTTGATGCTTCAAATTTAAAATTGCACCATCCTTAACGTAAATTTCATATCCTTCTACTGCTTCTCTTGCGAGTTCTACATAATTTCTAATTTTACGTTTTATACAAACATCAGTAACAATTCCTTGTCCTGTTTCTGGATCTATTCTTGGCATGTTACCTGCATCTGGATCTCCATTAGGATTTCCATTCTCTACATCGAAAAATAATACAAATTCATATCTTTTATCTATTACATTACTCATAATTACTTATCCTCCTTTTTTATATAAAACGATTGTGTTTGATGATAATACCCTAATATAAATTCACCTTGTTCATCTAAAGACAAATGCTTTGGAAATTCATCTACCATCTGCAAAATAGCACCTTTCAATTTTTCAAAATATATTGTCCTATCTCCTTTAGCAGTATGGTGTAGTGATAGCTTCAAAAGCACTGGAAAAACTGATGCAGGAGTTGCAGATGCACTTGTAAAATATCTATCTTTAATAGTGTTGATACCATTTGCTTCTAGTTGTGCTTTTTCTAAAACTGCAAAAAGTCTTCCTAATTGATATGGAATACTTGAACTATTTTCATTTAAACTCACTGTTATATCCTCCTTTATTTTAGATAATTTATATTTCCTTATTAAACATGCCTTAATTATTGCAACACGTTTATAATTTATATCTCTATCTGCTCTAATTCTTGAAATAATTGCATTATATAAGGAGCTTGGATACAATCTTCCTGTAAATATAGAATTCATTAAGCTCTTACTTAATACTGGTGATATTTTCTTATCTTTTGCATTTTTTATTACTGTTTCATTTAAAATCATCCATATTGGAATTGATTTTTCATTCCCAATAATTTTCAAATTATTATAATGATCTGCTATTCTACTTGTAAAATACTCAAAAGAATTTTCCTCATAAAAAGCTATAGCTAATCTTGCATTATTAGGAGAAATTCCAAGTATGTGAACAGTAGTACTTGGATCTATATTATAATTTTCTCTATTAAGCTTAATACCTTCAGAATATTTAATTAAAATATCTTTAGCTAAATTCCTAGCATCCATATCAGAAGTCTCAGTTTCTGTTTCTTCTTTTTCAGTTGTTGGATTTAGTAATTCTGCTAATAAGTCTTCATATATACCCTTCTTTTCAGCCCAAAATACAACTGTATCTTCTCCGATAAACATACGGTTCTTAAGATTTCTTAATAAGTAATTAAGTACTGTAGTGTACTTAAACATTGCACTTTTGCTTATTGGTGCATTATAACTCGAATCTTTTCCATACGAGCAAAAACTATCATCATTAAAAGATACAATGCTAGCACCTGCTGACTGAGCATTTCTGATTCCTTTAATTGGTGTATGCGTTCTTGCGATTGGTTCAATTTTACCAGTAATAAGGCATTGCATGGTAATTTCATCATTTTCTTTTGAGCTATCTTCTCTCCATGTTTTTAATAGTTTCTCTTTATCATGTATATAACCATCTTCCCCTTCAATTTTAAATACAATGTTAGGATTTTTAACAAGTTCATTCTTATATTTTAAAAGAATTTCATTTTCAAATGCTTTTGAAGGCTCAAAACTATTAATAAATTTCAATAGTGGATTATTTCCGTCTAAATATTTATTGTGTAATTCTTTAAAACTATTAAATGCTGGTAAGCCCTCCTTATCACCTATTCCTAATACATATTTTGCATTGTCGCATAAAAAGTAGGATGGTGCATTTTTTCCACTACGTCCTTTTTGCTCTGGTACTAGCATTTCATGTGGCAATATCTTTTTACCATTAGAATCTCTTAAATCCATTATTCCTTTTAGTTCTCCATTTGAAGATATAATTAGGGCAAAAGATACATTCTGCATAGAGAAACCTTCTTTAGGAAGATCATCAGTTCCTTCATCCTCCAAAATATCATAATATTTATATAAAGCTTGTAATATCACTATCTATCACCTCTTTGCAAATCAGGAATACTAATAACTCCGTCTTTCATTGTAGGTCTAAAAAAGATTGGAAGAGAATCATTTTTAAAATCTATATCCCATAACATATAGCCTAAATCTTTTTCTGAATTTATATAAAAACTTTCCTCTTGAATTTCATCTGCTAATTGAAATTGAGCTGGAAACTCCCTACATCCTAAGTATGGTCTATGAAAACATTGACCTTTTTTAGTTCTTCTTAAAGCTATGTTATAATGTTTTTCAACTGTATCTGATTCTCCAACTTCACTTGTTAATTCAAAGTGAGCAGTAATATAATAACAAACATCCTTCAATACCATAGCACCTCTTTGTACTATATCTTTTGTGCTCTGATAAAGATTAACATCTTTGCTTCCTAAGTACGCTCTTTTTACTGTATTTGACGATATTACTCCTGATAATTCATTTCTTTTTATATTCTCAAATTTTATAGGGTTTATAATTTTAACTTCATCAATTACCCATCTTATAGCAGGTTTCCAATATATGGCTTCTAGTATTCCTCTTGCTGCTGATGGAGTTATAACATCATAACTAACTCTTTCAACCTTCATCTCTGGCCTGCTAAAGCAAGCATAATCACCCCATATTTTTAATTTAATCCCATATCCCATGCCAATCCTCCTTTAGAACTATTACCTTTAGTTGCTTGCGGAATTCCGCAAGCATTGATTTACCTAACTTTTTTCAAGTTAGGTATTTATATTTTCCTCCAGTATGTCAAAATATTAATAACAACAAAAATAAAAAACAAATGGAGGTAAAATAACATGTTTTCACTTAATAAAATTAAGCAATTAAATTTGTTTGATCAAGTTTCCGAATTAAACTATCTTTCAACTAAACAACCAGTAGGTTTTTTAAACTTACTTTCTGATAATTTCGACCTGGAAAGTTTTATTCCAGAATCCTTCTCAAATCACTATTACTCTACATTAGGCCGGGATAGAGATTATAAATTATCTTCAATATTATCTGCACTAATACTAATGCAAATATTTCATATTCCTACTAATGTTTTATTACATCTTTTTCTTATATTTTCTACTGAAATAAGAGAATTCTGCGGATTCTATGATTCTGTTCCTGCTGAATCATACTTTAGTAGATTTAAAACCGATTTTGAAAAAGATATAGCAGATTTATTTAATTCTTTAGTTCCTAATGTAATTGATATTTGTAACGAATTTAATCTTTCATTGCCGGATAATTCACCCTATAAAGACCGTAATTCTATGCTTATATATGATACTTCTGGCTTAAAGCCAAAAGTTAAAGAAAACAATCCTAAGACCCTTGTTTCTGAAATTAATAAGCAAAAATCGTACGCGAAAGCCATTAAGAAGAAAGATTACAATGCATACGCTGCGGCATATAAAAACATGCCTAAATTTTCAGAAGCTAATCCTAGTATAAAATTAGATTTTGTTAATGGTCATTTTGGATATTTTTATAAATTTGGTATTTTAACTAACGGATTAGGAATTCCACTTGGAATAAACTTCTTTGATGAAAACTTTTATTCTTCTGTAAAACAAGAATTTGAAACTCCTGAAGAACAAAAATATGCTTATGATAATGCTTCATTAAAATCAGTTGTTAAGCCATTTATAAATAATCTAAAATCAAAAACTAATTTTCAATTTAAAACTTTTTTAGGTGATTCAGAATTTGATAGTTATGAAAATTTCGGACTTTTAAAACAACTTAATTTTCAAAAAGTATTTATTCCCTTAAACTCTCGTAATCAAAAAAATACTAAAATTAATGATTTAGAATTTAATACATCGGGAATTCCATTATGTCCGCTAACCAAAGAACAATTTAAATCAGAAGGTAGTTGTGGTGGTAAAAACCGAAGCGTACGCTATAAATTCACCTGTCCTAAATCTTATAGGGATAAGAAAGGCAAATGCTATCTTACATGTGAAACTCCATGTACTGATAATAAAAGTGGTCGAATGACTTACGTCTATCCGGATAAAGATTTCAGACTTTATCCAGGTATACAAAGGAATTCCGATGAATGGGCTAAAACTTACAAAATACGTACTATTATTGAAAGAGAAATATCTTGTTTTAAGTTTAATCCTTGCATACAGTCACCCAATACAGTAAATACAACCACTATGCGCTCTGACCTTTATTTAACAGCTATATCAAAACTAATAAACGTTATATTGTCTCATTCTCTAAATAACCCCGAATATATTAGGAGCATTAGAAAACTTATTGCAATTGCAGCTTAATAACATATCCACAAATCAAAATATATTTTTATGATTTTTTAAACCTTTTATTAAAGGTTTTATTGTTATGCTCTTTTTTATGTGGATATGATCTTAATTTTAAAAAATTATCCACAGATTTTATTTTTCTATTTTGCAATCAACTAAACTATTACCTTAAGTCATATTTTTTAATAACTATTTAGCATCCTAGTTTGTCTAATCTCATATATCTAAATCATTAACATTTCCTGATTTTTTAAACATAAACCTAGATTTTCATCATAAAACCCTTCTTTGTACGCTAACACCATAAATTGATTATTAATATTTATTATTGCACCTTCAGAAGTTAATTCATTTAATTTATTTTTATGAATACTAATTGTATATTTTTGCAGTTTACGTGCAATGCTATTTGGATGTTCTGTGTATTTTAAGCTTTCAATTAGACTACTTACGTCATCATTATAAGGAATTATTAAGCTCTCCGTTTCATCTATAAGTTTATAATCTTTAGCCGTCTTTTCAAATGAAAATGCTAATTCATTAGCTCTTTCTTCAAAATTATCCATAATATTTTGTGTATCTAATCTATCTTTTTCCGTATCATATAATAACTTAAAATAGCTTGAAATAGCTTCTAGCGATAATGGATCTTCAAATTTTTCTAATATCTGTCTCCCACAATCAGCAGTTCTGCTTTGATACATAATTGCTTTTCCATAATCTTCTGTAGACTCAAAAACATAAACCTGTCCTGAATCAGCTTCCCCTTCTCTATTGCATCTGCCAGCTGCTTGTGCAATAGAATCTATTCCTGAAAGTGACCTGTATACCACTGGTAAACTTATGTCAACTCCACATTCAATTAATTGAGTTGATATTATTTTGCAAGATTCATCGTTCTTTAATTTTCTCTTTATTTCCTTCAAGAGTTCACTTCTATGTGCTGGACACATATTTGCACTTAAATGAAATAAGTTATTCTTATCTGCTTTTTCATATAACTTTTCAGCATGTTTTCTAGTATTAACTACTACCAAAACTCTTTCTAAATTATCAATCTTTTCTACTAAGTTCTCATCGCTTATCTTACCTAAATAATTAACTTTGACTCTTTTAAGTGCATCATATAACTTTTCAGGCTCTGCTATTATTTCCTTTGGTTTTTCCTTTAATATATCCTCTGGAAATTCTGGCTTTGTAGCAGTTGTTAACACTACACTTGTATTATAATTATCAACTAGCTCAGTTAATGCATTAAGGGTTGGTTTTAGAAACTTAGTAGGCATCATCTGAGCTTCATCTATTATTACAATACTATTGGACATGTTATGGATTTTTCTACATCTTGAGCTTTTATTTGCAAATAAAGATTCAAAAAATTGAACATTCGTAGTCACTATAATAGGAACATCCCAATTTTCTGAAGCATATTTCAATTTTTCTAATGTATATTTTAAATTTTTAGAACTACTACTAAAAGCAGAATCAATATCATTTTCAACTTCACTAAAATCAAAATTACTGTGATGCTCAAGTACATTTTCGGCTCCAAAAATATCTTTATATTGTTTAGCATTTTGTTCAATAATGCTAGTATAAGGAATTACACATATTATCTTTTTTAAATTGTTATGTTTAAGATGCTTTAGTGCAAATGCCATTGAAGATAAAGTTTTCCCTCCACCAGTTGGAACTGTTAAAGAAAATAAATTAATGCCTTGACTTCCTGACTTTATACAATCTTCATATATTTCCTGCCTATATGAATTTATTTTACTCTTGCTAGAATTCTTATTTTTTCCTTCCATGTATGATTCAAATAACTCATTTAATTTAGAAAATTCTTCATTGCCTTTTCTTTTATTACTCGCTTCTATATTCATAAATTCTTCAGTATCTAAAAAATCTGCATCTACTAAACAGGAATATAACATTCTTATATAAAATCCCAAAGTAAAACCCTTATGCTCTTTTATTTTTTTAGGTAATTCCATACTTAATTGCTTAAGATCAACGTTTATATTCTTCACTTCAACTTCATACTCTGGAATTTCCTTATTAAAACGTAATTTTAATCCACTTTCTTCTGAACCATAATTCATTAATCCAGAATGATGACCACAAATTATATATCCTAATAATCTCTTAAATGACTCTCCATATAACTTTCCAGCTTCTATAGCTCCTGCTGTAGAATGATCAACTTTAGGTCCATTATTTAATAGTCTATCTTGAAATTCCTTGCTGCATTTGCCAATATCATGTAGTATTCCACAAACATATGCAGTATTTTCAGCCTCAAAATCTTTCGCAAAATCCCTCGATAATTTAGCTACATTTTCTAAATGATCAGTTACTGTTTGATATTTACCATTTTCATCTACATGTGCATAATTCAAAAATTATCATCTTCTTTCAAATTATATATTTAAATACATTATATTACATATATTCTACAAAAATATTTAATTTCCTTTATTTTCACAAGTATTCTTTACATATATATATGAAACATTTAATTCCACCTAGTTTTTATGTACTCTAGTAAGTTCACTCAGTTCGCAATAGTTGACTATCACCACCCTATACATTTATAGCTTACCGTTCTAACTTACAATTATTTTCAAGCATAAAACTAATTGCTTCATTAAATTGACTGTCCTACAATTTTATTAGTTTATGACAATCATTATCTGTAATATTTTTAGAATAATGATACTATTCTTTTAAAGTACCCATATCCATTTTATAAGCTTTAAAATCTACTCCTGTTTGTTACTTTAAATGTTCCAATGTATAAAATCCACCAGCATCTATATAACCAAAATGGTAAAAAAGAATCTTTGGGTTTTGCAAGACCACTGAAAAACTATTGTTTTTCAGTGCCTACTTTTAAAATCATATCAAAATAGCACCAATAAAATTTATTTTAATTTTATTGGTGCTATTTTTAGAATATTTAAGTGAATTTGGAGTCTATTTTTGCTCTATTAGTTTCATTATTCTTTTTAAATTTACAGTAAATATAGCTACTGCCCCTTGCATTTGCATGCCAACCAGACCTGAAGATGATGCAACATCATACCCATGTCTATGTTTTAACTCACTATTTTTTGCTTCAATTTTATAAGGTTCCTTAGATTTGTCTTTAAAATATTCACTTTTTTCAAAGTTCATTTGATCTTTATGTATATCACTTTTTATTGTTACAGAATAAGTTTTACTTTTTGATCCCTCTTTATAGCAACCATCTTTATGAGAACAAAGTTTACATTTTTCTACATCAAGATAATAAGTATATGTTTGGTTTGTGCTTATATTCTTCTTTCCTTGACGTGCTTTACGAACGGCCATATGGCCTGACTTGCATACATACATTCCAGCATCCTTATTAAATTCAAATTCATCTTCTTTTTTTCGGAATCCTTGCGTTACAGAAGGATTTAATTTTGCTACAAGTTTTATTTCATTCTCATTTGCGAGCGTTATATTGCCTTTTTCAGAATATGCAGAATCTCCAATAATTGTATCAATTTCAAATCCTGTTTCTTTAGTCTTATTGACTAATGTTTCTAGCTCTTTACCATCATTTTTTTCACCAGTTGTAATAGTTGCTGCTGTAATAATTCTTTCTTCAGTCATTGCTATATGTGTTTTATATCCAAAGAATGATGAATCAGCAGTTTTATGTCCGATTTTAGCATCCGCATCGGATGAAATTTGAAGATGTTCAATATCATCCTCTAATATCTCATTTAATAAATTTAATTTTTCTTTAACCTTAGGATATCAAGCTATTTGTTCATTCTTTTCTATTACATTAATTATTTTTTTGCACCCTCTTCTAAAAGTTAAGGTCCAAAAGTGATGCTCCAAATTTCATATTTGGTCAGCAGAACTTTCTCTGTGAGCATTTTACATTTGGATACTTGAACTTCCACAAATACATTAAAGCTACACCCCTAAAAATCTTTAATAATTTTCTCTTCTAATAAAGAACATCCAAGCCTCTTATTTAAAGTAGAATTTTTAATTCAACGCCCTCTAAACCCACACTTTTGGTAAGTTGAATAAATGCTTTTGATTTTTAACTGTGCATATTCTGAAGAATATATATGGTAATATGGTTTAGAATATATATTCTAATATTCTTCAGAATATTTATGGTTAATAAGTTCTTGGTTGTGCTAACGCACTTTTTCTTATGTACATATTTATTCTGTACCATATTAGAATATATACTTTTTAATCATATATCCCCATTAAGAATACTAGTAAAGGAGATATATTTATGGCTAAGAAAAAAAACACCTAAATCAGAGTAATACTCCATTCTAAATAATTATTAATTTATAACTATGAAATAATTATCTTGAGTCCATATATCCTTAACAGGAGGTGATAAATTTATGGAAGTAAATGAATTAATTAACCTTATAGTAAATAACGGTTTTGCTGTAGCTGTTGCGGCATATTTGCTTATTCGCTTAGAGAAACAAATTAATAGTCTATCAGGTTCGATTAACAAATTAAATACCATAATATCAACAAAGCTTGGAGTTGTTATAGATGCAGATAGCTCTAGTGATGATTCTCACATGGTGGCGTGAGGAAAGGCAATAAACAGTAAAATTTGTCTAACTTTTGGAGTTAAGATCAAATTTAATGTTTATTGCCTTTAAATATTTATCCGATAGCTAGCATCAGTTTCACTTTATTATACGTAAGTTATTATTCTATAATCTGTTCATTAATAACTCTGAAATTTATTTCTGCAAAATCTCCACATATGCTTACAAACATTGTATTTAATATTGCTCTAAAATCATTTATGGATATATTTTTTAAATGTTTATTGATGAATAGTATATTATTAACTTTATACTGTCCACAACTACTATCTATATAATTGTAATCATTAAAATATTTATTAAATCTTTGATCGTTTACATTATGAGAATCTATATTTCCTAATGTTTCTAAAGCTTTAACCGTTTTGAAACGCAATGCAGCATTATTAAATCTAGCTTCTAACATAAATAAAGTTTTATATTCTTCCTTAGATTTATGAAAATTCCTACGTGCTACTAATACATTTAGATTGTTATTCAACTCTAAATCTTTTTCATGTATTATTTCCTTTTTGTCAATGTCATAATTTTCTCTTGCGCCAATTAATTGCAAAATTTTTTCTGTAAAACTTGGTCCTGTTCCTGAATATCCACAATTGGCATCAATCCAAAACTCATTTTCTTTATCATCTATTAATATTAGATGATAATATTGTTTATACTCATCTTCAATTTCAAAATATGGATCAGTATCATTACGAAATGCTTTGAATTCTTTAATATTTCCCATTTTTCCAATCATAGCTTTTACATAGTCATAAGCTTCATATGTTCCCAATGTTCCTGATTTATAGATCATAATGCTCACCTCAATATAATATATTAATAAACATAATATTTTATGATTTTAATATTATCAATTAAACAAAATAATCATTTCGTGAATTAAAATAAAAGACTATTTAAAGCTAAGACTTCAACGTGGTGAAATCTTTAGATTAATTACTTTATCTACAATTAAATCTAATCATGCTATTGAATATATATCAGAAAATTCAACATTTATCATTTCAATTTTACTGTTGATAGACTTATTTTCCTCAACAATCTTTTTGTTTTCTATAGTCCTTGTAGGAAGTTCTATTTTAAATATACTGCCTTCATATGGTTTGCTTTCTGCACTTATTTTTCCACCATGAAGCTCAACTATTGATTTTACTAAGGATAATCCAATACCACTTCCCTCAGCATTCCGCGAAAGAGACTTGTCTACTTGATGATATCTTTTGAAAATATTCTCCAAATGCTTCTTGTCCATTCCTATACCAGTATCCTTTACTGATATTTCAACGGTCTCACCTTTATCAAGTAAGTTTACATATATACAGCCACTTGCATTTGTAAATTTAATTGCGTTAGAAATAAGATTTAGAATGATCCTTTCAATCTTATCAGGGTCACAGGCTATAATCTTTTCCTCTGTATCTGTATCAAAAATAATATTTAATCCTTTTACATTAATATATCCTGATACTGATTGGACAATATCTTCCGTAATCTTAACTATATTTTCATTGGATAAATTTAATTTTAAAAATCCAGATTCTATTTTTGATATATCTATTATATTGTTTACTAACTTTGTGAACCTGTAGCAATTTTGTTTAATGATATTAATACCTTTGGAAAGTTGTTTGTTATTAGTTTCGAGTGAATCATTTTTTAAATAAAATTCCATTAATTGATTTGTGCTGAAAATTACATTTAAAGGAGTTTTAAGCTCATGTGATATATTTGAAAATATTTCATCTTGTACTTTAAGAGTTTTTTCCATTTTATTTTTTGCTTTTACTTCTTCAGTCATATCTATTGCAATAACAACTATTTCAGTAATCTGCTTATTTATATCAAACAAAGGTTGAAATATAACTTTAGAAAACTTTTCTTCTCCGTCTACAACATATTGTCTATTTAATACATATTGACGATCACCTTTCTCTATTAAACCTTTGATATTGGTTATTACTTTAGCCTTTTCATCCATACTATAATTAAAGACCTCTAAAGTATTTTTTCCTATAATAGAAAATAATGATTTTCTATTATGATTAAGTTTCTTAAAATCATCACAAGCCTTGTTGTTCATATATTTAATTTTAAAATCAGGATATGAAATTATTTTATAACCAAGATCAAGATTTTCTATTGTTCTATTTAGCAAATCATATTGGGTTTTTAATAATAAATTTCCTTCATTTTTTATTCTTTCAGTTATATCATGATAAATCATTACTCCTCCAATAAAATCACCTACTTTATCATATATTGGAGTACCTGTTACCTCTGTATAAGTAATAGACTTTTTATTCTTCGCAACTAATATAAATTCAGAAATCTTTTCCCCTCTTATTACCCTTTGTACAGGAGTATTCTCATATAAAATTAAATCTCCATTCATATCAAAGTATTCTGCTTGTTCAAAAGCAGTTTGATTATTTCTTAATGCTTCTGAATCGTATATAGGGTTACTTTTAGCCATTGTGTTCATCTTAGTATAGTCGCCATTTTTATTAATAAATATTACTTGATCAGATATGTTTTCAACAATAACTTCCAATTCTTCTTTTTGTTTTTTAACAAGTTTTTTATTTAAAACTTGTTCTGTCACATTTGTGGTAGTTTCAACTAAATATTTTCCTTTTCCATCTATAAATATTGGAACAAACGATACATCCCAATATGTAGTCTCCCTTTCAAAATGTTCATGTTTACATTCTTTTCTAAAAATTGGTTCACCAGATTTTATATTAATTAATAAAGTCTTTTCAATATTACTTCCTTTGTATTCAGGTACCATTTCTATCTTTTTTTTGCCAATAACATTTGCCTTTTTATTATATGGAGCGTCAAAAAATTCCAGGAATTTATCATTCATTTTTAGTACAGTTAAGTCTGGTAAACTGTAAATAGCAACTCCAATTTGATTAGATGAGTAAATACGTTGAACATACGGAAAATTTCTTTTAATATTAGTGTTTGGTTTCTCTTCGATAAAGTAAACTTTTTCATTATTACATTTTAAAAGCTTAAAAGATATAGTAACCTCTATCGGTTCATATTCCTTAGTAAAAATAAAACAACTATATTTATCTACAATATTTTCAAGATATATTTGAGAATCAATTTTCAATAGACAACTTATTTCAGTAAGTGATTTTCCTATTAATTCGTTATTAGAATAGCCAGTAAGATTTATAAAATCATTATTAACTTTAGTAACGATATTATTTTCGCTATGTAAAAATGGCTTTTCACCAAGCCTTTTCAATACGTATTTCATATTGGGCCCCCTGTTTCTTATCACTATATAACAATATTTCACCTAATTTTACCTTATTTATCATCATGTGTTAACTGTTTTATATAATTTTTTTCACTAATCGTATTTCATTTTTTCTTAATTTATTTAAAAAATGTGGTTATAATGACAATATCTTTAATTATTCTTTTTAAATCGCGGTTAAATACAAAACATTATCTAATTTCTTCTCTTTAACATCTAGCACCAATGCTATTATTAAAATTGGTATAATTTCAGGGAAAAAAATAAACCTCCATGTGATTAAATAGTTTTGAAGAAAAACTACTCACATGGAGGTTATTTATATGTTTAAGAATAATAATTAATCTTATATTTTAAATTTTTGAACCATTTCATTAAGCTTTTGAGCAAGTTCTGCTTGGCTTTGTGCAGTTTGTGACACTTGTTCTATTGCTTTTGTAGTTTCATCCATGCTTTCTTTTATTATTTCTGCTTCTTCACTTGATTTTTGCGAAGATAATGCCATATTTTGAACAGCTTCACTTACTTGTCCAACTGTAGCTGTTATTTCTTCAGACATAGAAGCAATTTCTTCTGACATATTACTTACAAAGTCTGAATCATTATAATACTTATTACCTGTTGCTTCATAAGCATTAAACTGTTCTTGGACATTTGTATTTATAAATTCTAATATATCACTACCTGTATCAATACTGCTTTTAAATGCTACTTGAACTTTAGAAATAGTATCTTGAATATTTATTACTGCTTCTGAAGACTCTTCTGCAAGCTTTCTAACTTCTTCTGCTACTACTGCAAAGCCTTTTCCATGCTCTCCTGCTCTTGCTGCCTCTATTGCTGCATTTAATGCAAGTAAATTAGTTTGTTCTGCTATACTTCCTATAGTATCTGCCATAACTTTTATATTAGCTACTACTTTTCCATCTTCAATAGCCTTTGTCATATTATTTTGTTTTTCAGCATATATTTTTCCAGTTTCATTTATAGCTTTTTGGCTATTTTGTTTAACTTCTGTAGCTCTTTCTTTAAATTGATTTGCATTATTACTTCCGTCCATAGCTTTAGAAGAAAGCACATTAATGCTTGAATCTACTTCTTCAATAGATGCACTTATTTCTTCTGTAGCTGCACTTGATTCTTGCATACCTGCCGCAATAGTATCTACAGCTTGATCTATAGTCATAGCTTTTGAAGCTAATTCTTGAACTGTTGCTGAAAGTTCTTCAGATGATGCACTTATGTCCTGTGAATTTTCCATAATAGTTTTTACTAAGCTACTTACATTTTCTTGTGCAGTATTTAACGCATTGCCTGTTTGTCCAAATTCATCTTTTCTTGTAATAATAATTGGAGTTGAAAAATCATAGTTTGATAGTCTTTGTGATAACTCTCTTATCTTTTTTAATGGATAAATTATACTTTTAATTAATATGTATGCCATAAAAATTATAATACCAAATTCTATAGATGAAAGAATTAACATTTTGTATTTAGCACTATTATATTCAGCTGTGTTATCTAAATTGGCTTGTGCTGCTTCTTTTTCATTTATATCAATACATTTTTCTAATTTTTCAAACATTGGATCTATTAATGTATTTACTTCTGAATTATAAATTTTAACTGCTTGATCATAATCATTAACTTTTACAAGATTAATTGTTTTTTCTTTTGCTTCGTTGTACCTGGTTAAATCTTTTTTAAAGTCCTCAAAAACATTTATTTCTTCTTTGCTTAATGAAGTATTTTTTATATCAGTATATGCTTTTATAGATTTAGCATTATTATCCCTTAAATCTTCCATAACTTTTATTTGTTCATCTAATTTAGACTTATCTCTTTCGAAAATAATTCTAAGTGTATTAGCAGTATCATAATTCATATCCCCTCTTATTTGTTTCAAATTAGTAATAGATATTAAATTATTACTATACATTTCATTTGCACTATTTTTTATTTTTTTAGAACTTTGTACACCTTCGTTTGATATTAAAACCATAAAAATGCATACTATTGAAAATACTGATATAAGCTTTTTCTTAACACTTGAATTAGTAAAAAATTTCATTTTAAATTTCTCCTTCCTTTTTCATAACGTATTTTTCAAATATCATTGTATTTCTTTAAACATTTAGTATTTTTTCTGCATACCTCTCAATATTTTCTTCTTCAACCCTGTTGTTAATCCAATATAACATTATCTTATACTTTGTTGTCTATTAAATTACTATTTTCTTTACACATATATTAATTCCTTTCTTTTTTTTAATAATACAATAATATTATACCACTATTTTTATATTGTTCCTTATACTTCCTAAATGTGTTATTTAATATTAATTATGCAAAAGGGACTGTGTATAGTTATCGCTACTATTTTCCAACAATTCTAGTATCTTATATGACTTCAAGTGTATATTTTTATTAAAACCAAACAAAATATAATAAAGTGAGGTGTACACAATGAAGTTAAAAATATTTCTAACAGTTTTTTTAATATCCACAATTGCTTTTACAGAGCCATCAAAAGCAATCTTTGTGTCAAATACTTATAAGCAAGGGGTATATGATATTACAGATATCAATGAAGTTAAGGCTAATGCTATGCTTATAACACCAAACACAGTTACAAGTTTAATAATAATTGATCCTAGTGGCAATCAAGTCTTTTATAAAAAATTTGATACCGTAAATGAAGTTATAAACTTAGGTACTATTAAAGATGAGGACCTTGTTGCAGTAATCGGTAATGGAGAAATTGCTATTATCATTGATCAATAGATAGTTATGGGATATTTTATAAAAAACATTGTCCATTTATGCAATATTCTAAACTTATATTAAAAAAATAAATGTAACAGCAATTATTTATGCCACTACATTTTAAATTATTTAAATATTTTCTTTTTTATTTATATTATTAATCTCTATTTTCTCCAGTTCTTTAATAAAGATTCTCTCCTTTTTTGTGTATTTCATTATTCCTATAATGTAAAATACACTTACCAATGTAGTAATAATACATCCATCTAATAAAGTTAAAGCTAAGTTATATAAATTATTTGTTATACCCATTTCTTGCAGTCCTCCTATAATCTTTTATTCTAATGCTTGCCTTATTTATAGATGTTTAATCATAGTTTTAATATATAATTTTATTCTACCGTTCTTAAATTCTTATACTGATATGTTTTTAAAATTCTTCTCATAATTCCTTACTTTTCATCTATTTAATTTCTTTTACAACTTCAAACGTAAAAAATTTTGAAGTATATATGTAATAATTCATTCCAATACATATATCCTCTATGAAAACAAAATAAAGGAGGTAAAAATTATGGCTGTAACAAAAATTATTAGTACAACTTCTCTTAGTATGGAGGTTCAAAGTGGGACAGATGAAGTAATCTCCGCCTTAATTGTTCATTGTTAACTCTTAATTGTAAATTGATTAAAGGGTGAGAATTAAATGGAATATTCTTTATCTATGACTTTTTTAACTGAGTTTGGTTTAAAGAGTTCTTTAAGTATCAGTGGTGTTAAACCTACTGTTACAAAAGAGCAAGCAAATGCTCTTATGGATATCATAATAGCTAAAAATATCTTTAAAACTAATTCTGGCGATCTAGTTAAGAAATCTAGTGCTCAGTTAACTCAAAGACAAGTCACTAAATATGAAGTGGCTTAGTATTTAATTAAAAAGATGGAAGCTTGTCCTAATTTTTAAGGACGAACTTCTATCTTTTTATATTTTTAATTCATGAGCAGTAATTGGTACTATTTTATTAGTTTTCTTATGTTGCTTAATAATTTCACTTCACCTTATTCTACTTTAATCATAATATGTAATGAGGGGGTGGAAAATTTGGAAAACCCGTTTAAAACTGATAAAACAAACTTTAAAGAACTCCTTATGACAAAAGATAACCAAAAGAATCCTACTGTTATTAAGAAAACTATTTACACCATTTCTAACACTGTTTTTGTTTTAGATATTACCCCTATAATTCAAGCCTGTGCTAGTGAAGGATTAAATTCACTTATTACTGTTGATTCAATTCAAGGTGTGATAAGTGAAACATCTCCAGTTCTTTTTGAGAGTATTAGTTTCTTCGGAGATGGATGTAGCGGCAATCAATCATTCATCACTCCTGACCACAAAAGCATTACAGTTTTTTTTCCATCATTTTTTACTGCAGCGCAAGGAAATATCCCTAATGTATCTTGTTCTAATTGTGAAATGTGTATTAGGATTAATCCAAATGGGTTAAAAAAGAATGAAAAATTAACAATAAATTTTAGTATTAATGGGCAAGCTATTTTAGACAATGAAAGCTGTGCGAATGTGTTCGAAGATTGTAAAAGGATTCTTACACTAAAAGGACCATATTCTAATAACTATGTGGTAAACTTCACTATAGAAGGTAAGCTCACTGATTGTGACTGTGATTGCTCCTAAGAAAATAAATTAATGAGGAGGTGTCAAAAATGATTTGCAAATCATTTTTGACACCTCCTCATTACTCATATACAATTGCTTGAAAATATCCAAGTTGGTATTAATAATTTCCTTATTTCGCATTTCCATTCAAAATTTATACTACCCAAATTTATTATACAGTTAATCCCAAAGCATTTAGAATAAACAAAATAAAAGAACAGGATTGCTCCTGCTCAAATCTAAACTATTTCTCTAATATTTTTTTAATAGATACTTTGCTTATTCTTTTTCTGTCACATTTTAATATGGTAAATTCATAATCTTCATAATTAATTTTCTCATTAACTTGTGGATATGAATCTAACTGTGAATAAATCCACCCGCCAATAGTATCAACATTTTCAGAATCAATTTCAATATCTAGAAGCTCATTAATATCTTCAATGATAACTTTTCCATTTACAATGTAATTACCATCTTCTGTTTTCTTAATTTCTTCTCCTTCTTCATCAAATTCATCTTGAAGGTCACCAACTATTTCTTCCAAAATATCCTCAATTGTTACGAGTCCTGATGTTCCACCATATTCATCAATAATTATCGCCATTTGTGATTTTTCTTTCTTAAATACCTTTAATAATTCACTTATTGACATTGATTCTGGAACAAATTTAATCTCACGAATAATGCCTTCAATATTTTGATTATTACCCTCAATTCTCTGCTTATATAAATCCTTAATATGTATAAAACCAATAACATTGTCTTTACTATCCCTACATACTGGATACCTAGTCAACTGTTTCTCTAAAGCAAATGCTATAGTCTCCTCAAAAGAATCTTCAATAAAAATACACGCCATATCAGTACGAGGCATCATTATTTCTTTTACGGTTGTCTCCGAGAAATCAAATATATTATCTACAAAAGTTAATTCAGTTTTATCTATTAAACCATGCTTATAACTATCTTGAACCAAAAGCTTTATTTCCTCATCAGTATGAGCTGCTTCATGTTCATCAACTTGTGAAATTCCAAATATCTTTAAAATTAAATTAGTACTATGATTAAAAGACCACATTATTGGATAAGTTACGTTATAAAACATTATGAGTGGTAGCGCTGTATACATTGCTATCTTTTCTGCACTTATAATTGCTAATGATTTAGGTGCTAACTCTCCAAGTACAATATGGAAACCAGTTATAATAGCAAATCCAAAAACAAATGAAATTGAGTGTATCATGCTTTCTGACAGATTAAATAGATTAAGTAGTGGCATTAGCATTTCTGCAACAGCAGGTTCTCCTACCCATCCTAAACCTAAAGATGCTAAAGTTATTCCTAGCTGACATGCAGATAAATATGAATTCAAATCTTTAACAACCTTTAAAGTATTTTTTGCATTTCTATCTCCTTCAAGTGCTAATGTTTCTATCCTAGATTTTCGTACTTTTACCATTGCAAATTCTGTAGCAACAAAGAAGCCATTCATAAATACAAGTAAAAATACAATAATAATATTTATTAGAATAATCATTTATTAATTGTTCCCCTCCAAAGTTATTATATATCTTCTGTTACTTAATGTTAATTTAAATAACAATTATTATTATAACATATATAATTAACATTATTATATTTACTTCTTAAAATGCCTCTTTTAATTCAGAAATTAATCCTATATAACTTTTATCTTTTCCATTATTTTATTCCTCTAACCCTTGAATCTTATCTTTATCAAAAAAATTTTCTTTAAATTTAAGCTAATAATATTTTTTCTGCCAAATTATCACTTTCTGTTGTGAATGTTTTTTTAAAATTTGCATATAATAAATTAGACTTCTACTTTAGCTTCACCCTATTCATTTTCCATTTTTTCATTGTTAGCCCCTTTGATTAGGGGCTTATTTTTTAATTCTCTTAGCTCCATTCCTGTTAAACATATTACTCATCATCTAAATATCCATTTCTCATAACTATGTTTCTTTCTTCAACTCTTCTAAAACTTGTTTTGCTACTTCTACTCCATATTGAGCTACTATAGAATCAGCTAAAATATGATGATATTCTCTTCTCATTTCATCAGTTATAGTTCCTTCAACTTCTACTGTTATTTTTCTATTTCTTTTCATATAATCACCTATATAGAAATTCATATTATTGTATTCATTTGTGATTAAATTTGATACAATAAATCTTTTTGCTCTACTTGTACATTATATCCTGCCTTATCTAATATACCAAGTATTGCCTTTAAATAGTCGTCCAAAATACTTCAAGCATCTTTATAACCTATACCTGAATCCTATCGTGCTAAAAGAATGAGTAATAGCAATTCCAAAATGCGATGTATATTTTGTCTTAAGATATACTTCATAAATTTATTTATCGGAGTATTTGACAAAAACATGAAACAATATACAATTATGTTATAAGGTTTAGGAAGGAATGAAATAACAAATGAAAAAAATAATTAGTGGTTTAGTATTCGGATTGATGTTATTTTCTTTAGTTGGGTACAGCAGCTTTTCAAAAGGAATTGTAAATGGGTATATTGATAGAACTAAATATGCAGGAATAAATATAAAAGAAATAAAAGAAGAAAAAATCATGAATGGTTCTGGAGACGAAATAAATAAAAGAGGAACAGTAACATATAATCCATATAAAATAACAGATGAATCTTTAAGTAATTTTTATAAAGATAAAATTAAAGATTCTCGCTATAGCCATTATACTTTAATAAATGAGAAAGATAAAACACAAGGAATAGTATCGGTTTTATGTATAAATGTATTAACATATGGTGAAATAGATGATACTGGATCTATAGTAAAAGCGTATAAAAATTTTGAAGTCAAAATAGAAGAGTTGAACAGTTAGGATATTTAATTTCCTAGCTTTTTAAAATAAGGCTATGTTTTAATATAGTGTTAAAACATAGCCATATATGCTAGATTAACAATTATAGAATCTTCATATTTTCATAGATTTTATATTTCTTAAAGTGCATTAATGTCTTCCTTTATTGATATCCCAATTTCATTAATAAATTGGAATCTGTCTTACTCAGCTGACAAGTTAATTACGTCTTCTTCTGTAATCTCTCGTAATACTTTACAAGGATTACCTACCGCAATTACCCCTGCTGGAATATCTTTATTTACCACACTTCCAGCACCAATAATGCTGCCTTTTCCTATAGTAACTCCACCACATACAGTAACATTAGCACCAATCCATACATCATCTTCTATTGTAATAGGTTTCGAAGTTCCAATTCCTTCTGCCCTTTGTATTGGAAGCACAGCATGTCCTGAGCACGCCAAACAAACTCCAGGAGCTATAAATGCATTTGCACCAATATAGACTGGCGATGTATCTAGTATCACACAATTATAGTTGATCACAGTAAGTCCATGTGTATGTATATTGAAACCATAATCACAATGAAATGAAGGTTCAATAAATGTTAGCGGATTATAAGTTCCAAGTAATTTTTTTAAAATGCTACTTCTCTTTTCTCCTTCTGATGGTGAAGTCTGATTATATTTCCAACATAATTCTTTCGCCTTTTGTTGTAATTCTGACGACATATCTGTGTGCTTTGAATAATATCCTTTATTTTGTTTCATAATTTCTGTAAAATCCATTATCTTACTCCTTTCAAATTACTATTTGTCTTTTAGTAAATTATAACATATTTACTGAATATCTCACTTCCTTATTCCAGAAGATCGCTATTTTTATTTGATACACTAAATGAATATCTTCTAAAGCTTTTTGAATTGAGAATACCGCAAATTCATTTTACTGAATAATACGGTATTTAATTATTTATTTTTTTATTGTACATATTATACATGCATCAATTGTACTTGTATTCTAACTATATTGGGTAATCTAATATTTGTTTATTCCTAATTATCCATGGTTCTTTTCAACAACTTATTCAGCAGGCTTAGTTACATTAACTACACCATGTGGATGTTGTGGTGGTGCATAGATAGCGTATACTTTAAGTGGTTCATCGCCTGTATTAATAATATTGTGCCAAGTGCCAGCAGGTATCATGATTGCAAAGTCATCATATACGTTTTCTTGAAAATCTAGGCTGTCTTTGCTTGTTCCCATTTTAACAATTCCTTGTCCCTCTTCAACACGTATGAACTGATCAATTTCAGGATGAACTTCCAAACCTATGTCATCACCAACCTCGATGCTCATCAATGTAACTTGAAGATTGTCTCCTGTCCATAAACCGGTTCGGTAATTATTGTTTTCCTTGGTGACTTCATTAATATTAACTACGAAAGGTTCTGGACCATAGTCTTCCAATACAATTGGACCATCGTCCATTAATCTCGAACTATTCTCCATTTTATCATTAATTGGAACATAATGGTCATAAGCATAAGGACACGGATAAGTTCTATAATCATTATAAATACCTTCTGGGTTATTATCACAATAAGGACATGGATGCAATCTATGAGTATTATTCATATTGTTTCTTCCTTCTATAATATTTCAAATTCATAATATGTTTTAATTTTTTAAAGTGTTCTTATATTCATTGTAAATACTGTATTATTTAATTTTTAACTAATGTCTCTTCTCCATTCATCCTAAATATACTATTTCCACTTAGTATAAGAAAAA
Source organism: Clostridium beijerinckii (assembly GCA_003129525.1). Lineage (NCBI taxonomy): Bacteria > Bacillati > Bacillota > Clostridia > Eubacteriales > Clostridiaceae > Clostridium > Clostridium beijerinckii. Next base: position 3,272,004 of record CP029329.1, read on the forward strand.
ATTCTTCTTGTTTTAAATACGAATATGGTAATTTTATTTTTTATTATACATGGATCCTTTTTTCCTATTGCACATCAAAAAAATACCGCAAATTCATTTCTGAATAATGCGATATTTGAATTTGTTATTTTTTTATTATTTCAGCATTTGTAACTAAATTACTTTTAAATTCGTTACTCTTGCTAAAGTTGGAACATCATCTTCTTCACCATCTACTACAACAACTGCACTATGATCTCCCATTAACTTAATTATAGTACCTTTCTTACCTTTGTTCTCATTTTCTAAAAATTCAACTCTATCATTTACTTCCATCAATAATTCCTCCATATTTCTACATAATAATTTTCTATAACAAATTAATTATATCATGTTTCTTTAAATATCTCATTCTTCAATTTTAGAGAATTAATACAATCTTCACCATCAAGTAGTTCCTTATATTCAATAAGGAACTACTCGTTACTTGCTTTTTTAGAAAATGTCATCTAATACTGGTAAGCATTTATAATAGACGTTTACTTTCTAATATTTATTTAAATAGATGAATAACGCAAACTTTTTCCGTTAATAATAAAAATGAAGTAAGGAGGTGATACTAATGGGTACTTCTCAATACAACAAGAACAAGAATGAAAAGAGTAACACAGACAAAAATAAGAATAAAAACAATAATGATAAAGGCAATAATAAAGTATAATATTTTAGTATTATGCAGTAAAAAATATCACAATTTCATTTCTGAATAATGTGATATTTTTTATTGTTATTTATTTTCATGTGCCTTAGTTTATTCTTGCACCATCAGAACCTATTTTATATCCATCAATTATAGTATTTGTAACCATAGCACCTTTATATCCATTAGATATTGGATTTAGATAATACCATTTTCCACTAGACGAACTCTTTAACCACCCAGTTTGCATAATTCCGATTTCATTCATATAGTACCATCTTCCATCTATTTTTTGCCATGCTGTTTGCTTAGTTCCATCTGGTGCTATAAAATACCAATTTCCACTTATTTGTTGCCATCCCTCACTTAATGATGTAGTAAGATTACTTGGAGCTGTTGTTGTTGTTGTTGAGCTTGTACCAGTTGATGATTTAGTAATATTTAGCTCATATTGTCTTTCATTATCATCATCATCTGTGATTTTAACTGTGATAGTATTTTTACCTGCTGATAATGATACTTTCTTTGTCCAATCATCATCATCATCTACACTTGTACCATTAATCTTAACAGTGTAATCATCGTCATCTGGCTCTGCACATACTTTTACATAGCTTACTTTATTATTAACATTTATATTATATGATGATGTCCCTTTAGCAAAATTAAAATTAATATCATCATTATCATATGTCAATGATAAATCCTTTAAATAAATATCATCTTCATCTTTGTCATCATCTTCCTTTTGAACTTTAAGAGAATATGATTCTTTAAGTGTTGATCCACTATATGCTTGAATTTTAAGTGTTACACTGCTTGAAATCTTAACTTCTTCATCTAAATCTATTTCTGTACTTCCTTTATAAATTTTAATGCTATCACAACCAGTTCCTAAATCAATATCAGTAACTTTGATTTTCTTTACATTGCTTTCAACCTCAGCATATAATTTTGTCGGAACTTTATCATCATCATCTAATTTACTTAACTTATACTTACTGTTATAACTGCTTTTAGTATATACATTTACGCTTTTATCTTTATTGGTTTCTAGTTTTATATCAGTAATATATCCTGAAGAACTAGCTGCATAAACAGCTGTTGTTCCTAAATTTAAAATGCTTGGCATTAGTGTAGATCCAAAATTTAATGCTAAAGCAATTGCTATTGTTTTTTTTATGTTTTTATTCATTTTTATGTCCCCCTACTTAAATCATTATATTTTTATCATTATTTACCATCATAAGTTAATTATATTCTGTAAATATTGCATTATTCAATGATATCCTATAGTTTAGTACCATCCCAATAATCGACACCATTATAACCTCCATATTCATTATTACCACATCCCCATGTACCACTAAATCCTATTTTCCCATTTTTTTTATAAAATTCAAATCTAAATCCTCCAGAAATACAAAACATTTTAGGATATATATCAGGGTTAGACACTGATGACCAGGTTCCTGTTAAATTCGAAATACCTTGATTGTAATAGCCATAAATATAAGGAAACTCCCCCTGAACTCCATTTTGAGCTATTTCTGTTAATTTCATAATACCATCTGTATATACAGTATTTATAGATGTAGTAAATGAATATTGACCTAAAATTTCTGTGAATTCTATATTATCAGGTGTATCTCCGTACGAATACTGCATTATTATCTGAATTTCACGATTATCTATCTAACATTCCTCTTGACTTTATATAAATATTCCAATTTATAATTTATTTACCATTATAAATAAATTATAGCATATTTATAAATAACATATTATTTAATTTTTTAAAAATTTCATTTTTATTAATTACTAAATCAAATCTACATCTTGAACAATATTTTAGAATTTCGTATAAAATCTTTTATCAAATTAAGTTACTTTTTAATAATATTATCTAAGACTAATCATAATAATTATAGTTTCTTTAATTACTTACCCTAAAGCAATATGGAGGTGATTATATATGATGAAAAGATTTAATATTGCATTTTTTCTTTTTTTGTTTTTTTCATTTAATATTTTTGTTGTTTCTTCCTTAGCTGACTCAAAACCTCTTTCCCAAGGTATCTATACAAACAAACAGTTAAATTTATCTCCAAATAAAGTTTATAATATAAAAAATATTTCACCCAATGAGCGTGTTGTTATACTTATCTCAGATACTAATGAAATAGTTTATTATTCTATTCAATTAGAACCTTTATCAGAAGATTTTTCTTTTCAACCTCCATTTACTAGCTATTTAGTGACTGTCATTGGTAAAGGGGAAGTTATTATATCTTAAAATATTACATAAATCTAAAGGCAGGTGAGAATATTTATGAAAAGGTTCATTTTTGCATTCTTATTTTTTTTATGTTTATTCTTTGCTAATAACACAATATCTTATGCAGAGATATCCAAAGATGTCAGCCAAGGTATATATACAATGAATGCTTTAAATTTATCTCCCGATACTGACTATGTTGTTTAAAATAACTCTTTTAACGAACGTGCTTTACTGATTATTTATGATTCTAAGCAAAATCTAATTCAACTCATACGATTGATACCTCAAGCAAAAAAGCATAATTTAATACCTCTCAAAAATGACTATACAATTATTATACTAGGTAACGGAATCTTAAATTTTTTTGAATAGGCACTTAGTTAGTGTCTTTTCATCACCTTAGTACTCCTAATATATAACTACCATAATGGAAATAACCTACAGAGTATACCTGCAAGTTATTTTCATTGTCTATTAACATTTATATCATTTTAAATAAAAACTAGAACATTTAGTTTGAGCATAAATTGTAGATTTTGTCCCGGAAATATTTATGTATTGTAGATTACAAAGTGTATTAGCGTTATTAATACAGTTTTTGACTTCACAAGTAAGATAATCACATTGGTTATCAACAATTGCATTATTAGTTAGTCCATTATGTAAAGTTTTATCTGAAAATGAATCACACCAAGTTCCACTTTTACTTGATACATTTGCACCTCCAATATTAGTTCTGCTAGAATGACAAATACCACTTTTATTATGTGAACAGTTATTTATATCACAATTAATTTGTTGCATGCAAAACACTCCCTTTAATTACATATTCACCTTAAAACTTCTTAATAAAATTATTTTTATATTTACAGTTGTAATATAACTTAATAATATCATTGCCTTTTTAAGCTAGAATATTTACAACAAAAAGCTTTTTAATGGAATAAATATTTTTCTCACTAATGCTAATAATAAATTATATAAAATCAAGTATATTTTTTAAAGGAGCTAAAAAAATGCAACTTAACTGGATTTGGCAATCAATACTTATTTTTTTTGTTGGGACATTTATTTTGAGATTAGGTGGAAGAAAATCTATTTCTCAAATGACCATATCACAGACTGTAGTTATGATAGGCTTAGGTTCGCTTCTAGTTCAGCCCATAACTGGAAATGGATTGTTAATTACTTTTCTAGCAGCTCTTTTATTATCAATCCTAATGGTGATCATGGAGCATTTAGAGGTTAAAGTAGATTTTTTAGAAACCTTATTTTCGGGTAAAGCAGTTATTGTCATTGAAAATGGTGAACCTAATATTAAAAATATGAGAAAATTAAGATTAACTATTGATAGGCTTGAGACACGTTTGAGGCAAGCTGGAATCTCTTCAATAGCTGACGTCAAATATGCAACACTAGAAGTTAGCGGTCAATTAGGATATGAATTAAAGGACAATAAGAAACCCTTAACAAAGGAAGACTTTAAAACTCTAATAACTGAAATATCACAAATGAAAAATATAATTGAATCTAATTTAAAACCTCAGAATAATAAAAGTGAAGAAAATAATATCTTTCAAGAAATAAAAAATAAAAAATTTGAAGGTAATAAAAATGAACCTTAAACCTTCATATGCAATAAATCAATTGTATTAATTTATTTATACTGAAAAATATAAAAGCTCCCTTTAATAAGGGAGCGAGGCTAAAGGTCTATTTCTTAAACCAATAAGTATTCCTGATAAAATTAATTTTCGAAAGAATTGTACAAAATCAATATTTATATTAATATCTCACAGCTTCCTGTCATTATTGTTAATGCATCATTTATTCTTGATACCCTATCCTCATTAGTGAGTACAATCAAATAATCACCTGGAAAAATAACAGTGTCTCCTTTTGGAATTATTTCATTTTCTCCTCGCTTAACAGCTACTAATAAGCAACGGGATGGCCATTTAACTTCTTTAATTTGCTTTCCATCTAAATCCGACCCCATACAAACTGCAAACTCTAATATAGACTTATTTTTCTTATTGCCAATAGATATTTTTTCTCCTTGATTATGTAAAATCTTTTCAAGTAATGCTTCATAAATAGGTTTTGATCCTAAGACATCTGCTACTATATATGCAACTATAGATACAATCGCTAAGGAAAGCAAATGACTAAATGTACCTGTCATTTCAGTAATTAGAATTGTTCCAGTTATTGGTGATCTAACTACAGCTGCAAAATATCCTGCCATTGCAAGTATTATAAAGTTATTAATATACATACTGTCAAAATGTACGAAATTCACAAGTGCTACTCCATAAATATTTCCTATTAAAGCCCCAATGGCAAGTAGTGGAAGAAATATTCCCCCTGGTGCCCCAGATCCAAAGCTTGCCATAGTGAATAGAAATTTTACAATAACTATAATCACTAAAATTGTCAATGAGAAATTGTTTGTAATTAATGAAGTTATAAGTTCATGTCCTCCACCTAAAACTTGTGGTAATAAAATTCCAATAACAACTGAAATTAACAAAGGCATTATTATTCTCATTTCTTTTGGTAGCCATTTTTGAGCTACATATAGATTTTGAGTTTTTAAAAGACTTTTATTAAAAACTACTCCTAGGATACCTAAAATACCCCCTAACAAAATTATATAAAAGTATAAATTAAGTGGTAATGTAGTTAGATTTCCAAGAGTAAAAACTGGTTTTAATCCAAAGAAACCACTAGCTATAAAATCAGCTGATAATGCTGCAGATAATGCTGAAAGTAAAACTAATGGTGAAAAGTTTTTGTGAACTTCCTCTAATGCAAACATTACTCCAGCTAAAGGCGCGTTAAAGGCAGCAGCAAGTCCTGCACTTGCACCACTTGTAATAAGGTATTTTTCTTCAATTTTAACTCTTTTAAATACTCTACTAAATCCTTGTCCAACTGCTGCACCCAATTGAACTGATGGGCCTTCTCTACCTAGTGAAAGACCTGAACCTATTGAAAGAATTCCTCCAAAAAATTTTCCCAGTATAACTCTCCACCAAGTCATATCAAGTTTTCTGAGCAGAACTCCTTCAACTTGGGGAATTCCACTTCCACTAATCATAGGCTCATGTTTAATCATCAGCCCTACAATATATCCTATAATTATTAATGCTACAATCCAAGGTAGAATAAGTATGGGTTTTATAGATATTATTTTATAAATATTACTTAATAGAATTCCTGCCTTTTCAAGTGCATATCGATACATTACGATTAATAAACCAGTAATAATACCTACACCTATTCCTTCAAACACAAGCTTTAACCTAAAGCTATGCCAGTGAAATAATGTATTATAGGTATTGTGTTTGTTTTTGACTTCCATTTTTCGCCTCCATTATTATTCCGAAACTAATCCTTAGTTAGACACAAAATATACGAGCATACTTTGCTGTTATTTTTTGTACCTTATACTTTTTCAAATTTTCTAAGGTTGTGTAATTTAATTATATTGATATATATATGTTATCATATATATATATTAATTTAAATGAAAAAGTAATTGAAACTGTCGTTAATACAAAAAGACTGTAGTAAATTTGCTTTTACACAAATCTATCTACAGTGCTTTAATGTTATATACAATCTCTATTTAAATCCTATCCTATAAGTTATCATGAATATTTTTCACCCAAATATTCATATCCTCAAATGTGCCACATATATTACAATTATTTACTAGTCTACCTGCAAAGTTATAATTATGTTTGCTTAACACAATATTAACACCAGGATTTATTGCTCTAGATAAACTATATAAAGTAATGAAACCCTTCTTTTTAAGATCTAATTCTAAAGAATAAATAATATTTGATAATATGCCCTTACCTCTATAATCTGGATAGGTTGCACAATCAGTCATTTCTGCATTTAAGTTTTCTTTATCCATATCTGCTGAAGCTACACCAATTATTTTTTCATTATAAACAGCTACCTTATATAAAACTTTTTCATTCATAGTTTCCTTCAAAAATTTTTCATCATAAACTGGAGAAGGGTATGTTGAAAATACTGCAGAAAATAGTTCTATCATTTCTTTTATATCATTTTCATTTGCATTTCTTATACAATATTTAGTATTGTCACTACCATGTATAAAGGTATTTTTTATATCCAAACAATGTTTTATTAATAACTCTTTCTTAGTAAAATTACTGCAAATTTTTCTATCGCTACTTATAAAATAAGACATGCAAAACGCATCTTTTCCTTTAAAATATCCATTAATTTTGCCTTCTAAATCAAATCCAGCTTCAACAAAAATTTCAAAGCTTTCACTATCACAGTTACAAATAATTTTACCTAAATGTTCCCTGGAAGAAAAGTGAATTATTCTTTTTAAATTTTGAACTGATATATTATTTAAATCAATTATTTTTACACGTTTATTAGTATAATCCACATATATTTCAGTACGGTCTATTTTAGTATAATAATTATTAATTAAATTACATCTATCTGTTCTCATTAAATTCCTCTCTCCTTTTCATTCTAACGTTACTTTTTGGGGTTAAACAGATTTGTTCATCTCTAAATAATTTTTCTAGGCCTTTATAATCATCTTTTTTGAATTTACCACATATTCCACACTGTTTACATTCATGGCTTTTATCAGATGGTTCAGTATAAGTACAAATTACACCTTCATAGTTTCTAAGTATTACTTTATCAGGTGATTGTGAAATTAAATACTGAGGGTTAACAGGTATTTTACCACCACCGCCTGGAGCATCAATTACAAAAGTAGGTACTGCAAATCCAGAAGTATGTCCACGTAAAAGTTCTATAATTTCTACACCAGTTGAAACAGGTGTTCTAAAATGTTCAATCCCTTCAGATAAATCGCATTGATATATATAATATGGTCTTACTCTGTTCATTACTAATTTTTGAACAAGACTTTTCATAATATATGGGCAATCATTAATATTCTTTAATAGTACAGATTGATTTCCTAGTGGAATTCCTGCATCAGCAAGCATTTTACAAGCAAGCTTTGATTCTTCTGTTATTTCCTTTGGATGATTAAAGTGTGTATTAATCCAAACCGGATGATATTTTTTTATAATATTACAGAGATTTTCAGTTATTCTTTGTGGCATAGCAACTGGTACTCTAGTTCCAATTCTTATAACTTCAACATGACTTATATCCCTTAGTTTTTGTAATATGAACTCAAGTTTTTCATCTGAAACACACAATGCATCACCACCTGATATAAGTACATCTCTTACTTCCTTATGAGCTTTGATGTATTCAATAGCTTTCAAGAGATTATTCTTTGATAAAGACCCATCTTTTTTTCCTGCAAAACGTCTTCTTGTGCAATGTCTGCAGTACATTGAGCATTGCTCAGTAATAAGAAGAAGTACTCTATCTGGATACCTATGTGTGAGTCCGGGGACAGGAGAATCATGAGTTTCATGCAAAGGATCACTACTATCACATTCCGATATTTTAGTTTCATCAATAGTTGGAATAGCTTGTCTTCTAATTGGGCAATTGTAGTCATCTGGATCTATTAGTGTTGCATAATAAGGGGTTATTGCCATTTTTAGTTTCTTAAGACTAGCCTTTACTCCATTTTTTTCTTCTTCAGTAAGATTTACAACTTGTTCTAATTGTTCTACTGTGGTAATTCTATTAAGAATTTGCCATTCCCAGTTATTCCACTGTTCTTCTGTAACATCTTTCCATAGTGATATATCTTTATAGTTTCTTTTCAATTTAAACACTCCCTTTTTAAACGTTAACACTAATGTATATTCACCTTATCTACGGCTACTATATCTTTAACATTCTCAGAATTTTGTTCATTTTTATTCATATATAAATCTTCTATAACTTTTGATAAATTTAATACATCATTCATCTCATAGAATCCTATTTTCCCTTTAATAAACTTTATTGCGCAAAGTGCACCTGATGCAAAAACTTTTCTTGAAAATGATTCATGGGAGATTGTAATTCTATCATCTTCTCCAACAATTAATACCTCGTGCTTTCCAACTACACCACCAGCACGCACTGAATTGATAGATATTCCCTCTTCCTTGATATGTTTGCCTGCATATAATAAACCACTTTCTATTTCATTAGCTATCTTTACTGCAGTACCAGATGGGATGTCTTTCTTGTTTTTGTGATGTATTTCCGAAATTTGAAAATCATAATTATTCAATAAAATAGATGCTAATTTTGTTAAAACCATCAATACATTTACTCCAAGTGTTATATTGGGTGCATAAACTATTCCCACACGATTATTATGAGCTAAAGTTTCTATTCTTTTTAAATCAAACACTGAAAAACCTGTAGTGCCAATAACCATGTTAACTCCAAGCCTTGATATTATCTCTACATTCTTCAAAGTAGCTTCAGGTTTAGAAAAATCAACTACAACATCTGGCCTATATTTTAATATGATCTCCTCTAATTTATTAGTACCTTCTATTTTAATTCCAATATCTTGAATTCCAATGACTTGTCCTAAATCCATATGTTTTTTTAAACTGCCAGGACTACACATAGCTGATACAATTCTCATATCATCTTGCTCAAATACCATTTTCCCAATTTCTTTTCCTGTCTTTCCAAGACCAATTAAACATACTTTATAGGAATAGGTAAGACTTTGAAGTTATCTCTGCCTTTTCCCCTCCTCCACACAGTGCTTGCGACTTTCACCGCACACTGCGTTCCATCAATGAAGTTTTACTATATTTTATCCATACAACTGAAAATATTATTATTCATAATATCCCATACAGTCAGCGTCTTTCATTGGAATTTTTCCAACGTTCTGCTTCTCTTATTCTTACTCGAACCTGATTGTATTGTATAATAAAATGTTTCCCATTTCATTGACTTGTGGCTATCCCTCCATTATGTTTCCATAACTTCACTGGTACTATGCCACTACTTTCACTGATATTAAAGCAAGTTATAACATTCTGTCTTTCCTTGCTACCGCTTCGTTGGATATAAGTCCTCTGCGTTATCAGCTTACCACGTTCCAATAATTTTATCCTTTCATATACCTTTAGGTAGTTCCTATAATCCTGTCTGCACAATACTGCCTGTAACAGTATAAGGATTTTCATAACGACAAATTTTACTCACCCTCACAGACCCTACAACTTCGGTAGGTGACGCATTTCTGCTCCATTTTTTTTTAGAACCTTACATTCGGAACTTTGTCAGTCTTTTATAATTTAGACATTCTTACCATAGGTCTTTTATGGACTCCCGACCTATCATACACTCGACCACCTCTGGTTCGCTTTTCCACAATCTCTTTCAAAATTGTTAGGGTGTATTCTCAGCCGACTTCACCGAGCTTATAACAAATTTATTCTTATAAATAAAAATGCTATTCGGAGTATCAGAGAAAGCCCTTCAAGGCGTTACCCTCTCATTTGACTTTTCAAATTATTAGTTCTTAAATAGCTTCGCTATTTAGGCAATACTTTTCATATTACAACGTGTCGCACTATCATAAAAACTCCTCCTTAAGTGATGTTCTAAATAATAATAAGCTTAATAAGCTGCAGAGAAGTCTCTATAGCTTATTAAGCCTTATTATTCACATATATACCAAAAAAAGTATGATATTAGTATGCCAAAAGATCTTCTCTTCAACGCTTACGAGATTAGCTGACGGATTCGGGTCGAAGAAAATTAACCCTACTTATCATATGATAAGATTCACCCCAAAAATTGGTTCTCCCGCTCAAATTGATTCAGCGTTATTAATATTTATTATTTTGTTACAATTCATATTGTCTATAATAACCATATCATTTTAACATATATATGTCAACGTATATACGTTAAGGTCATATGTATTTTAACAAACCAAAACTTTAAATATGCTTATTATTACATGAGTTATTAAATTTATTAAAAGTAAAATTTTCCGAATTTCTATATCTAAATATATATTTCTATTCATTCCAATTAGACATATTGACTTGTTATTTATTTTGATTATGCCTAAGTTTACGAATATATTATTTCGTATATATTGACGCATAAATATGTGGATGTTACTATAATTAAAGTTATATTAAATTTTACTGAAATGACCATGAAATTTAGTGATATGATGAGCTTATTACCTACTTTTGCCATTTATTATATATAATTTACAGTAATTGTGAATAACTGTAAGTTATAGTTAAAAAATTAAAAATTATATGGAGGTTACTTATGGATGAAATACTTGCTTCAAAAGAACAATTGACATCTAAAATGGATGAATTAATATCAAATAACGAAGGACCTTTTAGTGTTGTAGTTGCTGATATTGATGACTTTAAAAATTTAAATAATTTATATGGAGATTCTGTTGGTGATGAAGTACTAAAAAAACTCATTTCAATTTTAAATAATAATTTATCATCTACAGACATCATTTGTAGAGCTGGTGATGAATTTAATATACTCCTTGTAAAAAAGGGCGCTGAAAGAAGTTTTATGGAATTGGAAGAAATAAGAAGATATTTATCAGATAATACATTTAGCCTATGTGATAATAAAGCAGAAAATGTTTATTTTACTTTAAGTTTTGGAGTTGCAAGTTATCCAAGAGATGCTAAAACTGTAGTTGAACTTTTTAGGGTAGCTGATAGTGCTTTGTTTAGAGCAAAGGATTTAGGAAAAAACAGAATTTGTCTTTCAGAGGCAGAAAGCATGGTTTTAAAATCAAACTATTTTACTAAAACTCAGCTTGATAGACTTTCTAGACTTTCTAAGGCAAATGATAGAACAGAAGCATTTCTTCTTAGAGAAGCTCTTGATGATTTATTTAAAAAGTATAGTAGATAAAAAAATAGCTTGCAGAATAACTGCAAGTTATTTTCATTTACTTATTTATATGATTTATTTTTCACTTTTAAGTTTTATAAGTCCAAAAACTATCCCACCTAATATTGCTGCTAAAATTGAAGCAATCATAATACTTATTTTGGCTGTAGATAACACTGTTTCATCTACAAATGATAAAGATGAAACAAATATTGACATAGTAAATCCAATACCGCCAAGAACACTTGCACCATATAAATGTCTTTTTGTCACTTGAGCTGGAAGTTTAGCCACTTTTAATTTTATCAAAATGTATGAAACTCCAAATATACCTATTTGTTTCCCAATAATTAATCCAAATATAATTCCTAAACTAACTGGTTTCAATATGGTTAATCCGATACTGTTAATATCAATAGTTATACCTGAATTTGCTAGTGCAAATATTGGCATAATTAAAAATGAAGATACTGGAGTTAAAGTATGTTCAAGTCTGTATAAAATTGATGATTTAAATTCATTAATATTTTTTCCTGCAGGCAATGAAATTCCTAGTAATACTCCAGCAATTGTTGCATGTATACCTGACTTTAAAATACAAATCCATAGTACTATACCTAAAATAACATATACAGATATATATTTAACCTTAAATCTATTAGCTAATATAAGCGAAATAAAAACAATTAAACCCATAATAAGAGCAATCCAAGAAATTTGACTAGTATAAAATGCAGCAATTACAATAATAGCTCCTAAATCATCAACTATAGCTAACGCTGTAAGAAACACTATTATTCCTTTAGGTGCCTTTTTACCTACTAAAGAAAGTATTCCAAGTGCAAATGCAATATCTGTTGCCATTGGAATTCCCCATCCTGAAATAGTTGGTTCTTTATAATTAAATAATGCATAAATAATTGCTGGTACAATCATACCTCCTATAGCAGCAGAGATAGGGAGTATGGTTTTTTTTAAAGATTTAAGCTCTCCAAATACCACTTCTCTTTTTATTTCCATGCCAACTACCAAGAAAAATATAGCCATTAAACCATCATTAATCCAATGAAGCAATGACATTGATAACGAAAATTCCTTATATCCAATAGTTACATATGTATGAAGTATATTATTATATGTTGTAACAAAACTAGAATTTGCAATTATTATTGCAATAATAGCAAAACTTAAAAGTATTAAGCCACTCGCAGATTCACTTTTAAAAAAGTTTAAAAATGGATTGAAAACTTTGTTGTTAATTTTATTTTTCATAATTAATCTCCTCATCTTTAGATATTATTATTTATTCCCTAAAATCTTAGTTTAAATAAAAAATACAGTCGAAATCTTTATTTAATATTTCCAATTGTTAAAATTTTAAACAAAAAAAGAGATGGGAACACTCTTAATAGAGTTTCCCACCCCAGAAACTAAAATTGCTTGAAAGCAAATTATAAAATTTGCCCAACCGTGCCTAGTTATATTCATTTATTTTTATAATATTTATTATATTATATATTAATATAATAATCAAGTTTTGCAATTTTTTTAGAATTGACGTCTCTAGCTACAAAGGCTAATATAACTTCTAATACAGGAGCTGAGCAAGGTGATGAAAAGAATCCACCTAATATTAATGCTATAATAATCATTCAAAGTGATAAACTTCCTGTTATAAATGAAAGAAATAAAGATAAAATATATATGTTAGGCAAATTAATTATGTCTAAATTTTAAGTGATTAAAGATTGTGAAAAGTGAAAGGAGAATATAATTATGGTTAGAAACGCTAAAGATGTACCAGGTTTAAAGATACTAAATTCACCACCTTCAGAACGAGACTCCTCTAATAATGCTTTTGAAAGAAATACTCATAAAGCTAAGAAAGATGCATCTTCAGGAAAATGGAAAAAGTAATACATTGATTTTAATGAAATTCTTGTGATTCTAAAATAGTCCGTGTAAACTTCATTAAGATTATATAAACAATTATCAAATGAAAGATATAAGTTTATTATGAAACAAAATATCTTCTATATGCTCTGTTAGACCAAATTGTTGATATATACACTAAAACAGGTAGGCCAATTGGACTACCTGTTAATACACAAATTATGAATATTAAGTGTTATTACATATACATATTATACTGTAACTGTATTTATTTTCATTTGTTAAATTTAACAAAAACTAATCTTAACACTTTTACCCATCTTATTTAAACATTCTTCAAGTTGTTTGATTAATGCTAATTTTGTATCAAAATCAATGTCTGTTCTCTGATGCGCAACATTTTCAGACATTCCAAAATAAATATTCACATCAGTAGCTTCTTCAATCAAAAGAAGTGCAAGTAACGATGCTGGATCTTTACTTTTAGATATTTTAAGACAATACATTGGATCTTTTGAAAACTTTAGGATTAATTCCACAACTTTTTTTAGGGTAATGATACCTTCGGTTACATAATCTACGCCTTCAATTGAAGCCATATCTGGAACTTCTTCATTTCCACTGCCTTGTATTACACTCATGGGCTTGTTCAGATATTTACTTGCAACACCGGCCGTGCTTCCACCACAAATAACGCTTTTGCCATTTTTAGAAAAGAATAATTTTAGTACTTTATCATCATCTTCTTTATTTTCTGGTGTGCCAATAAGCATATTAACAACTTCCCTAGACCTAATTTTTACCACAAAAACAGTGGCATCATCATCTAGGGAATCCTCACTTAGTGTCAAACAACAATTTATAATTTGTGCAGCGATATGAGATGCTGACATTTGTTTTGTATCAATACGTTCTAAAAATTCTACAATTTCAGAATGATGCCAGCCGCTTTGAGAAAGTTTTCCAATCCCAGCATTAGTAACTCCATCAGTCATCAGCACAATAATATCATCCTTTTGGAGAATAATTCTGCTTTCATGAATTTCTTTTTCTCCAACAAAGTGAACATTATAGTTGTATGATAATTTTTTACCTTTTCTTAAGATAATTGCACTGGGATTATCATACTCTGCAAGATATGCTTGACCATTTTTGAGCTCTAATACAGTAAAAGTAGAGTAAGCCAATCTTCTCTCCTTACACATGGGAAGAGTTGTTGCAACAGTATCTATACACTCATCTAGTGGTATATTTTTAGAAAGCATGTTTCCGAGTATTGTTGATGTTAGAGTAGAAAGTATATTTGCTTTAACACCACTACCTAAACCATCTGAAAGTACAATTATTTTTTTATCTAGATTGTCAAAAATCTTAAACCAATCACCACATAGAGTTTCTGAATGTTTATTTATACTTGTATATCCTGTTTCTACGGTTAAAGATTCGTCCCTTTCATACATAACACTATTACTCCTTATCCTCAAGCATAATTATATCTTTCAAATCTCGAATAACAATCTTAGTTTCTGCGGCAGTTTCACCCAATAAGGATGCAATCTCATGTACAATTCGGAGTTGTTTATCAGCAATATCATCTGCCATAGCAGCAGCTTGTATTTTCTTTTGCCTTAATTGGTTACGTTTCTGGCGTTCTGTTGTTATATTATTCATAATGCACACTATAATACCATTACTCTTATCATACATGAATACTTGCCTAAGATATGCATTATATTCAGCTAGGAAGGCAAGCTTTTCTGTTTTTTCAATGCCACTAGTAATAATACTTACAAAATCAAATTCATCTAGTATACGAGATACAGGCTGATTAATAATATCCTTAGGTTCTAAATCGAAAATATCACTGGCTGCCTTATTAATCTGTTGGACTTTAAGATCCATATCCACTGTAAGTATTGCGTTAGGTGTTATATTTATAATTTGATTTGAAAAGGATTCTGCCCTTTCCTTCATATAGGGTAAACACATACTGATTTCTGCTTTTCCTGCATAAACAGCTGAAGCTTTTTCACGGCAAGAAAAGTAACCACACATACCACAATTTAATTCATCGGCTTCTGTATATTTACCCATTTTGTGTAAAATCGCAATAATCTGCGCCTCAGAAGGTTTTGCATAAATAATTGTTTCTCTATCTGTATAAGTTTTCTTCAATGACTTTTTACACATCACATTAAAATCCCTAGAATAATCCAAAACCTTTGATTGCTTGTTAATCTCAATATTTGAAGTCAGTAAAGAAATATTATTCTTTTGAAAGGACGGCCCACCTACGCAGCTACCCACGCAGAAACTCATTTCCACAAAACACTTTGAAACATTACCATTGCATATATCATCGATTGCCTGAACACACTTCTCATACCCACTAAGTGAAATGTACTCATGACTAATTACAGATTTCATTGAAGAAATAATGCCTCCATCTGTCGGGAATTTCCTTGATAAATATCTAGCTTCTTCATCTTTAGAATTTGACTTTGATATTTCGATATCATTATCTTTCAGCATTTCACTTAATTCTTCAAAAGAAATAACATAATCAACATAGGAATCCATATTATAACGTTCTATTTTTTTTGAAATACAAGGAGAAACAAACACAATTACTGCATCAGGGAACCTCTCTTTCAAAAGTTTTGAGTGAGCCTCCATTGGTGTTATTATAGGCGCAAGATACTCTAATGCATCTGGATAATATTTTTTAATTAATTCGTTTACAGAAGTGCAAGAAGACGATATATAAGTTTTATCTGGATTCTCTTTAAGTAATTTTTCATATTCTGTTTTTACTAAATAAGCACCTTCAGCGGTTTCAAAAACATCTGCAAATTCTAGTTTTAAAAGAGCCTCCCTAAAGTCCGTAAACTCTGAATGATAGTATGCAGAAAACGATGGAGCAACACTTGCAATCACTTGCTCTTTCTCACGAAATGCATCCTTTAATTTTTCTACATCACTGATAGCTTCTTTAGTCTTTTGTGGACATACAATGGTACAACGTCCACACAAAATACATTCATCTTCACGTATCTGAGCGCATTGATTTTTAATTTCAATAGCTTTAACTGGACAATAGCGCACACATTTATAGCAATTTTTACAGTTTACATTTTCAAATTGTAAAATTTTCATATTCTAATTCCCATACCTTTCAATACGTAGTTCTGAAAAATAACCTAAATATTTCTCATTCCTACTCCTGTTATATTAGTATCATCAATTTTTATCTATAGCTCTATATAAATCTTTCCAATATATAATCCTTTTATTACATTATATCCTAATAAATTACTAATATAAACAGTTTTTCTATTGTCTGCATAAATCTAACTCAAGAGTTGTTTATCTATATTATTAGGCACTAAAAAAACCGTATTATTTATAAGAATCTAAATAATACGGTTTTTTAAAGTAATATATTGTTTTGCCTTTTTATTTATTAATTTGAGAATTCTTGTGTTCCCATAAATTTATTGTTTCCTTGGACAACTCCTATACCAACTTTAGTATATGAAGGGTTCATCATATTTGCTTTATGACCTGGTGAATTCCACCATTGGTTAAATAATTCAACTGCATCATAAGTGTTATATGCTATATTTTCCCCAACTGTCATATATGTGTAACCTACTGATTTTAACCAATCTGTATATTTAGTTCCTTGTGGAGTCACATGGTCAAAATAGTTAAATTGTATCATATGGTCACTCTTATATCTTGCTACTTGTAGTAAAGTATTATCTAATGTTAATGGTTGTAACCCAGCTTCTACTCTTTTTGCATTCATTAATTCAAGAATTTTATTTTCAGCCGAAGCTTGTACATTTATTGCATAAGTTTTTGGTAATTGAGGTAACCCCTGTACATCCACTGAAGTTAAATCTGTAGCTGTTTTGCTTCCTGTACTAGTAGTTTTTCCTGCATTTGTTGTATCAGTTGTTCTTCCTGTGCTAGTAGTGTCTCCTGAATTAGTTAAGTTTCCAACACTTGTAATACTTACAGTATTAGTATTTGTTGTAGTTCCTGTTTTGGTAGTATCGTGATTATTATTTGAATTACTTACTATAGAATTTTTATTATTATCTTTTATTACATTATTATTTAAATCAAATACTTTATCGCTTGTTGGAATTTTAGTTCCTGCAGCTTGTCCATCTGAAGAACATTTATATGTATTATTATTTACTAAAACCTCTCCAGTTTCCATTGCACCAGCTGTATTTAAACAATAAGTTTTGTCATTTGATGCTTGATTTAAAATTAAACTATAAAAATCATTAGCCGTCGAATTATTAGTAGCTGCAGATACTCCTAATGTTGATAAACTGCCAATTGATATGGCTGTAATAGCTACTGCCATCATCTTTTGTAAAAATGCTTTCTTCATTAGTTTTTCTCCTTTATGTGTTTTATTTGGTTTCTTGCTGTTATGTATTTTTTTCTTCTGAGCAAGTCCATGTCTATATACTAACATCTTTTCGACATTATTCAACAAAGCAATCCTTTAACTAATTCCATTAAAGGATATCAACTGCTTAGTGCCTCATCATGCTCTTATTTCTTGCCTTATGCGCCACTATATGCTTCTAACCCTTATAATACAAAGGGTAAACCCCTATATTTATTTTGAAATAAGTATATTTCAACTTAAATTTTTATAAAAATAGCAACCTAACAAAAAAAGTATCCATGGTACTTCCCCTATTATATTTTCTTTACAATATAATCAACGAATCCTTGTTTGATTTTTTCACCTTTATATATTCTTTCTAATACTCTGCTTTCTTTGATTAAAATTTCAAATTAAAGCATTTATTATATTTTTAGTTATAATCAACTTTATAGGAAATAATCTTATAGGCAAATGTTTAAATTTTTATAATACTTCTAAGCACTATAATAGATTTCTACATGCAATGGGGAGCAATGTATGCATAACATGTGTGATATTTTGTAAATTATGTTATAATAAGTGCCATGTAAAACTACAATCTAATGGACAACAATAAATGAGGGCGAACTTGTGTAAGATACAAGTATAGAAACCCAAATACAGTTATAGCGGAATATTTCTGTGATATTTTGGTGGAAGTGCATACGTTAGGCACCATTTGTATACCAATATCCACTGCTACTACATTGACCTTAATTGACAAGGTCTTGAAACATCAACAATGTCTGACTATACTATATAAAAGTTCTAAACTTATAAACCTTACCCTAAATTTTACGCTTGGAGGAAATAATATATGAGTTACTGGGACACAGCGGTCTGCGAAACAAACGGAATTAATATACACTACACAAGAACCGGTGGAAATAAACCTCCTTTAATTTTGCTACATGGATTAATGACTAATGGGGAATGTTGGACAGGTTTGGCACATGTTCTGGAGAAAGAATATGACGTAATCATGCCTGATGCCAGGGGACATGGCAATTCGAGTGTACCTGACTTTGGATATCGATACGAAGACCATGCAAACGATGTTGCCGGTTTAATAAATGTCCTAAGACTGCCTCCTCCAATCCTGCTCGGACATTCCATGGGAGGGATGACTGCAGCCGTGGTGGCAAGTCGTAAACCCAATCTACTTCGTGGCCTGGTATTAGCTGATCCAACGTTCTTGAGTCCCACAGTTCAGCGCGAAGTTCGTGATAGTGATGTCGCCGACCAGCATCGACGAATGCTCAATATGTCATTGGATGAAGTGGTGGCAGACGCGCGTAATAGACACCCTAATCGGTCAGGAGATATCCTTGAGTTGTTCGCTCGGGCACGACTTCAAACAAGCATGGCCGCCTTTGACGTTCTTACGCCACCGAACCCTGATTATAAGCTGTTAGTGAGTGAAATTGACGTTCCAAGCCTCATCGTATTTGGTGATAAAGGCGTGGTTTCGTCTGTTGTTGTCGAGGAAATGCAACTTCTTAATCCAAGACTCCAGGCAGAACAAATCCAGGAAGCTGGTCACAGTGTCCACTTAGACCAGCCAGAGCGCTTTGCGACTGTCGTCGGATCTTTCATACGTTCAATTGGAACAGTCATTGATTCATGAACATGCTAAACTTGAGTACTTTGGAAGATTGATGTGCATGATTAATATGAAAAGTTACTAAGTGTGATGTGGCTTAAGTTTTAGGTAAGATTATAGAAGCATATCCGTAATTGGATAAGCTTCTATTTTTATGGATTTATATTTATTTAAGTCTATAATTATTGCTGACATTCTTCTCTATTTCAACAATAAAATCCTTGCACATTTCATAAACCCTAGAGCCAACCCCTTCATCGAAAGCTAATAATCTATCAATTGAAAATTCGCTGCTCACAACCTTAGTCTTTTCTTTTTAGCTCTAAACTTTGCAACCCTGTCATTATTTAATTGTCTTGCCCTTTCCATTCCTTCAACATTTTGATGTTTATCCCAGTTTTTAATTTTAAAAATCTTATCCTGGGTGAGTTCTATCATTTCTAATTTTCTTAGCACTTTATAAGCTGCTTTTATTTCATCTACTAATTAACACCTTATCTTCCACCTTAAAATAAGGAAAGTCAGTATTGGGTTTATTAATTAATTCACTTATTTTCTCTTTACTGACATTTATAAGTTCTGCACATTCTATAACTGTAAGTGTCATTTTATTTGAAATATTATTTTTAAAAATATCATGAAGTTGATTAAATATTATCTCTTCTTCGCCCATCTATGGTCACCTCACATGCTATTTCAATTTCCCTTATGCTTTTTCCATAAATTTCACTTAGCTTTTCTATCTTTAGCATGTCCATTTTATATTTACCCTTCTCAATATTATTAAATTGAACTCTACTTATATCCAATTTTTCTGCAACTTTATATGCTTTTATTCCACTTTCCTCTCTCAATTGCTTTAAATTCATCCTCACTCCTCCTTTACTTAATTGTAAATTTATTCCATGAATATGTAAAGTATTTTTTTTAATTTTATTTTATTTTTGAAATATATTTTTCATTTTTGAAAAGTATATTGTTCTATTTATTCCATACATTTTATAATCCCTTTCATTAAATGCTATTTATCTGGTCATTTATTATGATAAATGTCAGTATTATTGATATTATATAAAATAAATAACCTTATTACCATTATTTAGAAATATGTAATTTACAAATTTGTAAAGTTGATTTATAATAAGGCATAAGAAACAAATTAATAAAATAATAAAATGTGTTAATGTATATGGGTAGCAGAGAATAAAATGTGTTTAGATTATAGATCATTATTAGTTAAACATGCTTAAAAAGTGCATCACAGTGCTATACTTTTTAACTAAATTTATTTCATATGGAAAATAGGCTAATATGTTGACTTGTTATTTTCTTGAATATGCCTAAATAAGGAGGGATATATATGTTTAATAATCGTTTAGAAAAGTATCGAAATGAGCTCCACCTAAGAAAGAAAGAAATGGCAGATAAATTACAAATAAGTGAAAGTTACTATAGCCTAATAGAAAATGGAAAAAGAAATCCGTCAAAAAACTTTATAGAAAAACTAGTATTGATTAGTGAATTACCTGAAGAGTATTGGATATATGGAATGAATACGGAAGACTATGTAAATACTAGAGATGAGTTCAAATCTCTAAAAAAAGCTTTAAACACTGTTTTAGAACTTGGTTCTGTTAAAAATGTTAATGAATTTTTTGATCAGAATAATAATCCAAAAGATTCTCTTGGACGTTTACTGATTGCTGCTCTTAAAGCAGATATAAGTTGTATGATAGAAAAAAGGCAAAAGTAACAAGATCATGAATCCTTGTTACTTTTTTTCTATATTTAAATTAGTTACTTGTTGATGCCATAATTTCTATTATTCAATTTTCGCATTTTTCCTTTTTATATAGTTTAAGTCCGAATTCCTCCTAGTAAATGTTAAATGCGTATTATCAAATTCACATTTATAATCTGCGTGTTGTAAGACATTAATTGATACCTTGCAGCTTCTAGGATACACAAATTTATTTTGAACATAAACAGGGTCTTTCTTATTTTTAGATTTACCACTATATTCAAAATGTAGGGTATCCGAAGAAATGTCACTATTGCCGACATCTGAAACAAGATCATCATCTGAATAACTATTATCTGAAAATATATTTAATTCTTCAATAGCTTTTACACTTTATTTTTTCAAATTAAATTTTCTTGTTTATATTCCCAATTTCATTATTAAATCATAATTTTATAATAGATAGAATTAATACGAAAGGTTTTTGTTGCTATGGATTCAATACATCCCTCAAGTATATCAACCATTGTATATGACATTCGTATGTCCTTGCTATTTATACTATTTAGTACTGGCCAGATATACGAATTTACTGGTGTCCCATATAACGTTTATAGAAATTTAATATCAGCACAATCAAAATATAAATATTATGATGATTATATTAATGGAAAATACTCTTCTAAATTAATAAGCCAATAAACTAATTATACAAGCACTATTGTAGAATTTCTTATTGTTATAAGGGTCTGCAATAGTCTTCCCCCTTATTTTTCTAATGTCTACATCCCAAACACTTTCTTGATAATGTTTTGTAAATGGGTGATTAGTCTTATACATTAATATAGCAGCTGGATCATGATTAATTGCTATATAAATAGGTCTGTTTAATGCCATTTCTATTCCTGTACTAGCTCCACCACCTGCAAAATTATCCACTATTAATCCCATGCTCTTACTTTGATTTCCTTCATCAAATCTACATATTGAGTAAATTATATGAATAATCGGAAGTTTTCTTTATATTGAATAAATACTCTTACACCACTTATTCGTGCATCCTTTTTTAGAATTGTGTATAAAAAGATATCGCAAATTCATCTGAATAATGCGATATTTTACACTTATTATTTATTTTTATAATTCATAATGAAACAAAATCACTATTTAAGTTCCACCGGATTAATATATACTTCTCCTTTACCAAGTAATATAATTGTGTAATTAGGAAGAATAGGTATTGTATTATGCTTTTCTGAATTGGGTGTCAGCCGTATAGCTTGAAGTATATTTTGATCTTCATCAGTAATTATAATAGACATGGTATCTGTTGATGAAATGTTTGAAACAGAATAAATGTCATCTTTTGAATGATTAAAATCAGATAATGTATAAATACCTTGGGTAAGATTATTAGTAGTTAAAGCTGCAAATGCAGGTTTTAATCCACTTACAATAAATGTTAAACATAAAAAAGTCAAGAATAAAACAGTAAATCTTTTCATTAC
The DNA here is from genome assembly GCA_003129525.1 of Clostridium beijerinckii. Taxonomy (NCBI): domain Bacteria; kingdom Bacillati; phylum Bacillota; class Clostridia; order Eubacteriales; family Clostridiaceae; genus Clostridium; species Clostridium beijerinckii. Next base: position 3,295,015 of record CP029329.1, read on the forward strand.
AACTCCACCTTTCAGTTATATTATACTCAATGAGCCTAATAATATTAGTCCTTTTTACTTTTACAATAAAATCCCTACTTTAAAACACTTTGTAAATATCCCATTATTTAATTTTCAAAGGACATTTTCCTATCTTGTTACGTCAAAGCTACACATTGCGTAGATTATATGAATAATTAGAAGTTGAGCCCTGTAAATAAAATGTGAGAAACTTATACTTTTTGTGTTTGCACAAAATAAAATTATATTTCTGCTTTTGCCTTTTTAAGTGCTTCTAAATCCTCATAGTATCTATTTATTGTCATATTCATACACGCAATCCTATTCTGAGATGTTCGGCCTGATAAATACTTTGTATTATACAACAAAGTAAAATCATGTATTGTTCCAGATAGATTTGAACAGCACTGACTCCAGACTTTAAGTTCAATTGGCGGTATAGCTAGGTCTGTTTCTGCAAAGTAGTATTTTTCAATTGATGGAATTAATACCTCTATATCATCTACAAGTGTTTCCTCTGATTTAGTTCCATTTAAAAATTCGTTGTATACTCCTATGACCTTTTCAGCCAACGTAATCAGATGTGACATTATATACTTGTTTTTTTCAATTAACATATCTTTATCCCCAATATTTTCTTCTGTGAAAATCTTTAGGTTTTCGTAATACGAATGGAAATTAAAATGAATATCATTGATAATTGCAGAGTTTTCATCTAGTCTGTACCACCATTCTTTATCTTGACTTTCATCTACCCATGTAGTATGGCAAATATAATTACTGTTCATTATATCAGATTCATCACGTCCATAATAGCAAAACACAAAGTTAGCATCTTTTCCTTGCCAATGACTCTGAGAAATTTCATTTTGATATACATCTGCCTTTTTAACTTTGTTTATAATTTCATGAGTTATTTCTGATATATCCTCGAAGGAAAATGGACTTTTCAAAATCACCTTGACAGCATATCTTTTTGATAAACCGTTATGCAATTGTTCAACAGCATATATAATGTAATCATCTGTTTCTTCATAAACTTTTGCTGTATAAAATGGGTAGTATTCCTGAATTTCAAAGAATATAGTACCTCCCAGATTTGCTCTAAAGATAGGATTTTGTTGCTTTTGGGAGTTCTTTTTATTCCATATATCCAAATAAAGAAATAGCAACTTGCTAATGTCATATAGTGATTTTTTGCCTTTTTTAATTATATAAACATCTTTTAGTGCTTCGCATAAAAAACTTGTAAATAAGCTGATAGGCTTATCAGGATGTCCATAAGATACCTGTGTAGCACTACTTGAAGCGAACACAGCATATCCTTTCCCTACAAAATCTTCAACTGTATCATTGATATTAAAAGAAGCAGTCTGATTGATATTAAAATTTCCAGACATACAACTATCTAAAAATATAATTTTGTTTTTTGCAGGTATACTTTCTAAAAGCACAATAATATCTTTAGTATTAACGAAACTGTCACTAAGCAAAAGATGGTGTCCAGTTGGCAGCGTTCCCCCGTGACCCGAGAAATAAAAAATCAAAGTATCTTCAGCATCTGTAATCGAAATTAAATTCTGTAGAGCGGCTATAAAATCTGACCCTTTAACCGTTTCATTATTTCCACAGGTGTATATATTTGTTTTCTCAACTTTTAATCCGCATACTAATGCATCACAAACAGCAGAAATATCATTTTTACAAAAGGGCAAGTCATGTTCGTTCATTGCCTTATAATTACTTACACCTATTACTAATGCCCTTAACACCGACATATTCAACCTCCTAACTCTATATTATGATATATTATATTGCTACTTCATTATTTAACGTCAATTTCACTTCCCATTATTAGCCTAATGGGTATATGTATAATGAAATACTCAAGAAAATCAAAGATATCCTATTTATTTTTCAAAACAGTTATTTCTAGAATAGATTTTCTAATTCTTTTATTCTCTCAGATTTAATAACTAATCCTAAATTATTGGGTATATTTGATATAGATATAGGCTTTTGTACCGTTGGAACATTTATAATTCGCACTTCGCCTTCTGCAGTATGCTGTGGTCCTGCGTAAAGCGTTCCTAGTAATAAAATTCTATTTTTTCCCATATACATATTTCCTTTTTTATCTCTATATCCCCCCTCATTTAGTATAAATACTGGCGAGCCACTTGATCCAGGGAAACATGCGGCATCAATCATAAATTCTTTTTTTCCATTATAGTCATAGCATGGATGGGTAGCTGTAACCCCTTTTCTAAAAATCGGCTTATTATTAACGCTATCCCAGATACCATTAGGATATCCAACCATAACTATATCCTCCATTGCCATTAAATCCTCTAATTGCGAACAACTTGGAATCAATGAAGTATCTAATGCTATATAGAATAGTTTTTGATTTTGTTGATTTGCTATATTAATAAATGGAGCAATTGGCATTGCACATAAATCAACATTATTATCAGGATGCTTCTTCCAAAAAGTTTCAAAATTATCTATTGAAATAGCAAAATGCTCTCTGTCAAGAGGTTCACCATTATCATTCATCTTTGAAAAAATAAGTTTCCCCTTTATGGCATCATTAATAACATGTTTATTAGTTATAATAACTGGAATATGGGTATTATTATCTTTATCATCTTTAAACCTAAATAAATAACCTGTTCCCGTTCCTAAACCTCCACCTTTGTATTCGCATTCTATTCTTAATGTTGCATATGATAACTGCTCAGTTATTGATAAATTCATTTTACTGCCTCCTCTATAATTTTTATATTTATCTTTACAATTCTTTTAAATAGGTATTATTTATAATTAACTTTTATATTCTTACTATTCATAGACTTAATGTTTGGTGTTCATTTTTTAACTCTTCATTATATACACAACCTGTCTAATATCACCTTATAATTATTAGCCTAATAGTTATCTGTTTACTATTGTATGCATGTTTATATTCTTGTAATTTTGTCAACAATTTTTACAGAGGTGTTAATTATGCAATCAAACAAAACTTGTCCATTAGTTGAACAATATTTAGATTATCTTATTAAAATAAAAAATCGCTCAGAAAACACAATCCTAGAGTATCGTACTGATTTACTTATGTTTTTTAGTTATATCATGAAATTACGTAATATTAATATTGTTGATATAAACTTTGAACAAGTAAATTTAGAATTTATAAAATCTATTACTCTTCAAGATATGTATTCTTTTATTTCCTATTGTCAAAAATCTTTAAATGCTTCTGCAGGTACTCGTGCAAGAAAGATAGTTTCCATACGCCAATTTTGGAAATATCTAAAAACCAAAGTACATGTTATTGATAACAATATTGCTGAGGAATTGGAGACTCCAAAATTACCAAAGAGAATACCTAAATATCTTAATTTAGAGGAATCAGTTCGCTTATTACTTGAATGCAAGAAATCTACAAGAGATCATTGTATAATTACTATTTTTCTAAATTGTGCATTAAGATTGTCCGAGCTTGCTAGCTTAAATATAAATCAAGTAGATAATGACATTCTGTCTATAGTTGGCAAAGGCAATAAAGAACGTAAAATTTTTCTTACCCCTGCAGCCAAAAAAGCTATTAATGATTGGATGCATATTAGAAATTCTATTAACATTAATAATGATGCTCTATTCATTTCTAGAAATAAACACCGCATTACTACTAAAGCTATTCAAAATATTGTAAAGAAATATGTTATTTCTTCTAGACTTGATCCAAAATCTATATCAACACATAAACTTCGTCATACCGCTACTACTCTTATGTATAAATACGGCAAGGTAGATATTCGTTCCTTGCAACAAATTCTTGGACATGAGAGTGTCGCTACAACAGAAATTTACACTCATATTGATGAGCATCAATTTCAATCTGCTGTAAACTCTAATCCATTAGCTCTGATGTTTAATTAACTATATTTATTCTAGAATAGTGTATTCAACTTCAAAATCATTCTTAGAATTCTATTTTTTAACATACTATTTCATTCTTTAATTTCACCAAACATGCATTTTTATCGTGCTTTATAATATTATTATCCAAAAACCTCCGTTATCAATCCTGCAGTATCATGCCACCTGTCACATTGATTCCTTATAACACTAAGTTCTGTACTTTTCTTAATAATCTTATTGTAATTTTCATCCTCAATGATTTTTTGTTCTTCAAGTAATTCTTTATAATATTTCAAAAATAATAGTTGCCATAATACTTTTTGAACTGATCTACTCCATTCTTCATAATTCATATCATATTTGCCAGGTTCAGTTGCAACATATAAGCTCTTATTATTTATTCCTAATTTCTTAAAGATAGTTTCAACATCATTATTCCAATATTCTAGACATGCATAAGCTGCATAATATGTTACATTATAATCGCAACTTGCGAAAAACTGTTCATTTTTATCCCATTTTTCATGCAATAAATCAATCATTTTGTTCAAAAACATATTTTTACAGTCTTTGTTAGATATCTGTTGTAAAAGCAAATTATAATTCTCATAATTAATTATCTCATTAGGTCCGTTTAACAGCTTAAATAAAATTCTACTGTCAAAAGTAACTTCTTTATTCATTAATTCAGCCTCTTCTTTTACATAATGCTTAAGTTCTTCATTAAGTTTTGATAATTTATCTAAATTACATTTGCAATTTCTTTTCACTCTATCTATTTCAAATGATATTGTTTCCACACAACTAGCATACTGATAAATAGCACTTTCATTGCAATTATTTACATATACTTGATGATCAACATATTCTCCATTTTTTATCTTCCTAATAATGATTGTATCAAAATAATAATATGCCCATTCCTTTAACCAATCAATATCTGATATAAGTAATCTATCATATATTTCAAAATCAAGATCACTATTAAATATCATTTTCTCTAATAATAATTGCATTGCTTTTGGCGAATGTGCCATTTCCATAATATTTACTAATTCTTTATGACTAATATCATATATAATCCCATATAAACATGAAAGATAGTTATTAACTTCATAATGCCCATGTATAAAACCATTACTCATTAAGTATTGTGGATTTGTTTTTATTCCTTCTTGTTTATCTTTATCTAATGCATTCCTAAAAGTATATACTTCTGACCTTTTGCAATTTAAATCATTTTTTTCATATAGTTCTTCTTCACTTTCAAGTTCCAATGCTATTTTATTACAAAGTGATAAAAATTTCTTAATATCTACTTTAGTGCTTATAAAATCTTTTAAAGTAATCATAATTTTTTTCTCATCTACATAATATAAATACCAACAAAGTCTTAAAATACTTTCCTTTGCCTTTTCTTCTGTTGAATCCCATCCATCATAAAATAATGCTTCAAATTCAAGAACTTCTTTGTTATTGTATTTAGTTAGCATATCTTGCTCCCATTTCTTGGGTGGAATAATAGTAGTAACTTCCTTTTTATATTTTTTATCAGATGTATCCCATAAAATTTCTATTTGCAACCTTTCTAACTTACTTTTCTTTGTTTGAATTTCCTCATCTTTAAGTTCATTAACATATTCTAGTACACTATATGTAACCTCTTTATCCATAGGCGCAATAACAAAACTATAATTTTGGCCTGCTGAATTCAATGAATTACTTAATAAATATCCATCCACTGTTCCGTCATCTAATAATCTTAATAAATATCTATCGTGGATAGCAGTATTTTTATTTTGTGTAATATTAATAATTCTTAAAGATTGATGTATAATAGCAGCATTTTTATTCAAGAATTCTTTTATTTCATTAAGATAATTTACATTCTTTGCATTATTTACATCTTTATCAGGATCTATATCACTTAAGCTTGTAATAACTTCCAATTCCAATTTTGGATTCTTTACTCTCCCTAAAAATTTTTCCATTGCCTTTATTGAAAAATACGGATCGACAATGATAACTTTTTTAACTCTAGATTGATTAAGATATTCTGCTATTTTGCGAAAACTATCAATCTCACATTCACCTTCACTAACTTTTTTACAAAAAGCACCCTTTGTATTTTCATGCTGATATACTTTAATCAATCTTTGACTTAAACTACCAGCTTCATTCCATGGATCATTTTTATAATTACCAGTTTTTGATACCATTGGTACACCATTATATTTCACTGTTCTAATTTCATTTAATTTTTCTATTTTTTCTTTACTACCACCAAATGTCTTTTCAAGTTTATCTGTCCATTCATCATGCAATAAATACTTAGTATTATTAACTATGTCCATTGAAAGTATCATCTGACGCATTAAACTACTAGAAGAAGTATATATTAATTCCCCATTTTCTTTATTCCAAATATCTAGATGCACTTCAGATATGTCCTCATTTGCATCGAATTCTATGAACTCATCATTAATTTTCATTTCTTTTATTTGATATAATATACATCTATCACTATTGTTTAAAACACAATTAACTACTGAATCAAATTTAATATTTCCCTTTTTATTTACTCTAATCCCTTTTGCTGAAATGTCTCTTGATCTTTCGTTTACTACCCTTTTAGTTTCCCATTCAAACTTATCTGCTAATTCATTAGAAGTATATATTTCAATATTTCCCAATCGTTCTGATGAAACACCAAAAAAGCATATTGCAGTTTCTTCAGAAACTTTATCTATTGTATCATGTATTTTTTCTCTTTGTGTTCTAGCTCCTTTATTTTTATAAATCTCTTGTAAATCTTGAAAAATTAATGTTTTATTTAAATTCCAGTACTCTTTTACCTTTGACAAAGACTTTAATATACTTTCACTATTTGCACCAGAATAACTTCGGGATACATTATTGTATCAGGTCTTTGAACAAACCCACTTTTTATACTAAACTCTTTAGTTAAAAAAATATTTTCTTTATTTATTAGACACTCCTGTAATGTTAATGAACTTTCTTTATCCATAACACATGTTAGTCTATATAAGCTCAATTTTTTATCAATTAGCCCACTACTCCACCCTCTTATTTCATTATTGTCTGACAAACCATAACCATATAATAAAATACATGTGTCTTCATTCCTTTTAACAACAAATAACTTATAATATGTATTCATAACTAATGCCTCCTGAATTTCAATTAAAATTTTCTTTGTTTTTAATTTATTAATAACATTATATATAAAATATATTTTCCATTATCTTTAATGAATTTTGTGACAAAATCTAACCTTATTATAAATCATCTTAACTTCCGATTATAGACATAACAAGCTCCTCAACACATCTCTTATTTTTATCCCAAAATAAGAAGTATAGCCCCTCTCTAAATTAATAGATAGTCCATTCTTATTATACAACAAAATTTTATTATTCTTCCTATATTTCCCTTGAAAACTTTCTATTATTTTCATACAAAATCCGAATATATTCTCCAAACATTTAAATTAACTAACCACTCTCTAAGTCCATTATTCCAAGATAATTTAATAATACTCACATTAAATTTCTAAATGGTTTTTGTTGTAATATTTTGTTATCATCTATCAAACCATTTTCAACTAGATAGTCTACAATTAGTTTTATCAAGTGAAACTTGATTCAGATGGGGTTTGATCCCCATTTGAATCTTAGTTGAACTTATCTAGGGTCGTGCCGCTGTTATCTTACACTTATAGAAGTTGGAGTGTTACAGCGGCTAGACATCAGATAAAATGTATTTGTTTAGAGTTAAATGCTTAATTGTTTAAGAATTTTGAAAAAAGTTAATTGGCTATGCTTTTATCTAATCCCACTAATTATTTTACTAGTTTATTTACTGATATATCTCCACACTCTTTTCATAATATGCCTGAGTTCCAAGTTCATTTGACATAATTTATACTAAATTTACTATAAAGTTTTTATATTAATCTTTAACACACCTCTTTTTAAAATTTCACATTGAAATATATAAGATATCTAACTTTTTATCATATATAATAATTGCAAGGGATATTTTTACATTTAACTTATAGATGGAATCAATCACCTTATTAATTCTAAACATCAGGAGGTTTGTACATGGATTTTGATTATATTGAAGAATTAGTTACTAAATCTAAAAATGGTGATAAGCTTTCAAAAGAAAAATTAATTGATGAATTTAAGCCTTTAATATTTAATCTTACTAGCAGAACATTTATAGATGGATATGAAATGCATGATCTTCAACATGAATGTTACCAATCACTCTTTAAATGCCTTTCCTTATACAATTTAGAAAAACATAGATTTGTTGCTTATGCCACTAATGCAATTAAGAATAATATGAATGATTTAATAAAAAGAATTAAAATTAGAAGTGCAACTGAAGGCAGCGATGCCATAAGTTTACATGATGATGTTGAAAAAGATTTGCCCTCACAGGATATCAGCTTAGAGGATTTATTGAGTGATGAATGTGATTATGAAGATTTAAGATTGGCTCTTAGCAATTTAGATGAAGATGAAAAGGCGCTTGTTGATTTTATATTCTACAAAAATAATACCGTTCAAACTTATGCTTACATTAAGAATATGTGTTACTCTACTGCTAATCTTAGAAAGAAGGTTGCTTTGAAAAAAATTTCTAATTATTTAAATTAATTGATGATTAAAATTAAAATGAAAATGCATCAAAAAAATCCAAGGCTAAATTGACTGCACCATATCTACTAGATAGAGTGCAATTTGAATTGCCTTAGATTTTTTTTTGCCCATATTGATCTTGTCTATTTTTATTCTGTCTTACTCAATATTAAAAGTGCTAACAACTTCTGTGGTCTCTTCTACATAAGCTTCAAGAGCATCATCAATACATTCACAAATACAGCTAAGTGTACATCCCTCGCATTCTCTAATCACCCCTTCTACTAATAAAGAGCATCTCATCATATCCCCTAAAGTAGAATTTTTAATCGCTAATGCTATTTGATTTTTAGATGATGGTCGCTTACTCTGTGAGCACTCAGCGAACGTATGTGAGTCGAGTTTCCTTTTTTTCACTTGCTATCTCCTTAACCCGCATTTTACAAGCAAATTCTAAAATTCTAAAATTTTTTAGAACTTTAGAATTTTCAATAAACTAACATATATCCTTATTAATAGGCTATCAAAATTACAGTTTTAAATAAATTTACTCAAGGAGGACATGGAATGTATAGCAAAGAAAAAAGATTTACAGCCACCAAAAAATGACTTTGAATATGATGAAGGTGAAGTATATGGATTTACTGATAAAGCTCCTATAGCTTTAGATGTAGTTTCATCCTTTTCTTTTAGTTATGATTCTGAAACTCAAGTCCATGAACTTAACACAGAAATAAAAAGTAATGATAATAATATTTCTAAGGATAACATTAAGACCGAAACTAACACCACTGAATTTGAACAAGTAAAAAACATTTATAGTTCTACCAAAGATATATTTGATAATAGACGAACTCCTCTTCCTAATCGTGCAACTCCACCAATCGATGGAGAAACTCCAACTATAAAAAGAACCTATACCCTTCGAGACTCTACAATAAGAAAAATAAATGAACTAAAAAATGTGCATCCAGACATCAATGTATGTGTTAGCAGCATAGTTGATATTGCTTTAGATCATTATCATAATTACATCTTAAATGAAGGTGGTACACAATAATCTATTTTTAATACTTGAATATTTTATATTGTGTAAATATATAAGATAAGATAATTTAACTTCTCAAAAATAAATAATTTAAAAATAATATGTAATAATTCATTACCACACATATATCCTCTATGAAAACAAAATGAAAGGAGAAAAAAACATGACTGTAACAAAATCAATCAAAACTGCGTCACTAAGCATTGAATTCCAAAGCGGGACAGATAAAGCAGGCGGTGCGACTTGTTGCTAGACAAAGGTAAGCGTGGGTTTACTACAAAACTAGCCTAGTTAAATACTTTAACTAGAACTGTTATTACAAGAGGTAGAATGATTGGGTAACGCCTTGAAATGCCTTCCCAAAGTTACGAATAGCATTTAATTAAGTACATAGTTATTTGTTATAAGCTCGTTAAAAGGCTTGAGAGCTACCGTAAGTGAATATTTATATTCACACGAAATGCGAACCAGAGGTGGTCGAGTGGTGATAGAGCTTGGGTCTATAAAATATCTATGGTTAGGATGTTCCAGCGGGAACTGACGAAATTGGGAATGTACGGGTCTAAACTTTGTATATTTAGAAATGAATATAACACATTCGTGTCGTAAGTGTGGATTAGTAAAACTCGCCTGTATGAAAATCCATATAGTGTTACAGGCACTATCAAGCTTACAGGCTCATACCAATGACCTAAGGATATATGTAAAGATAGTAATAACGGAACAAGGAAAGCTTGGAATATGGAGGTTTTACTGCCTGTGAAGTAGTGATAAGGAAAATGTAAAAACATATAACTTATCTTAATCCAAGTGAAAGTGGTGGCATGAAGCTGTAATAATTACTGTAATGGTAATTTAAGCAATAGCCACTAGACAATTGTTATTTGATAATTAAATACTGAATAATTCAAGGTTCGGGTAAGACTAAGAGATATGAAACTCACTTTGTATTTTTACAAAGGAGGAAGTAGTAGACTTGAAGGAAAGCATACAATTAGAGAAAAGACAGGTACTAAGAAATAATGAATATTACGCTATGCAAAGCGCGTTTGACGAACTTTATAAACAATCGTGTAGTAATTATAAATTTAGAAATCTAATGCAATATATAATTTCTGATAACAATATCTTATTAGCATACAGAAATATTAAGAGAAATAAAGGCTCAACTACCGTTGGGACGGATAAACTTGATATAACTCACTTTGAAGACATGGAAACAAGTAACTTTACTGAATATATACAAAGAAAATTTGCTAACTATACTCCTAAAAGTGTTCGAAGAGTTGAAATTCCTAAACAAAATGGTAAGTTAAGACCTCTTGGAATTCCTTGCATTGATGATAGAATCATTCAACAATGTATTAAGCAAGTACTAGAACCAATATGCGAAGCTAAATTCCATAAATATAGTTATGGCTTTAGACCAAATAGGTCAACTGAACATGCTATAGCTAGAAGTATGCAGCTAATAAATATGGCTCATTTACATTATGTCGTAGATATTGATATAAAAGGGTTCTTTGATAATGTAAACCATAGCAAACTTAAAAAGCAATTATGGAATTTAGGCATACAGGATAAAAACTTAATTAGTATACTAGGTAAGATTCTAAAATCTGAGGTTGAAGGTATAGGTATTCCCACCAAAGGAACTCCACAAGGTGGTATAATAAGTCCTTTACTATCTAATGTTGTCCTTAATGAATTAGATTGGTGGATAAGCTCCCAGTGGGAAACTTTCAAATCTAAGCGCACTTATAGCAATAAAAACAAAAAGCATGGGGTACTTAGAAAAACCAATTTAAAAGAAGTCTGGTTAGTAAGATACGCTGATGATTTTAAACTTTTCTGCAGAGATTATAAAACTGCACAGAAAATATATAATGCTACGAGATTATGGTTAAAAGATAGATTAGATTTAGAAATAAGTCCTGATAAATCTAAAGTAACTAATCTAAGAAAAAATTATACTGAATTTTTAGGCTTCAAACTAACTGTTAAACCTAAAAGGGGTAAGTATGTTTGTCAAAGTCGAATATGCGATAAAGCAATAAAATCTACCATTAATAATATGAAAAATCAAATAAAAGTAATTCAAAAATCAAGAAACGGCAAAGAAGTTTCAAGACTGAATTCTATAATATTAGGTAGCCATAATTATTATAGCATTGCTACTTATGTAAATATAGATTTTCATAGAGTTAATTTCTTAGTTACAAAAACCTTGGAAATACGATTAAGGAATATAATAACCAATAGACCTAATTTTACTGAAACCTATATGCGTTTATATGGTAATTATCATGGCAAAGTGCGGACCGTTTGCAACGTGTCGGTCTTCCCTATTTACGGATGTAAAACTAAACCACCTATGAATTTTAGTCAAGAGATATGCAACTACACTGAGCAAGGCAGAATTGCAATTCACAATAAACTAAAGGGATACTCTCACTTGATTAAGTATCTATTAGAAACCGTGAATAATAGTAAAACTGCTGAATTCAACGATAATCGAATATCTCTAGTTGTAGGACAAAGAGGAAAATGCTACATAACAGGTTTAGATTTAGAAACGGATAATATGGAATGTCATCATAAGATAATGAAAAGCGAAGGTGGAACTGATAAATATGAAAACCTTGTTTGGCTATGTGGCAAAGCTCATAAACTAGTACATGCTATAGAACAAGATATTATTGATAAATACCTAGGTTTATTGTCCCTTGATAACAAAGGGTTAAAACGTGTTAATTCTTTAAGAATGTTAGTAGGAAATTCAGTTATTTAGTTAAAAGATAATTATTGTTGGAGCGCCGTATGAGCTGGAAACTCTCACGTACGGTGCGAAGGAGGGGAAAAGGTAGCGATTATATCAAAGCCTTACCTATTCCTATATGCGATCTATAGTAAAAAGACTTTTTCCAATGTTAAAACAGATGCCACTACTCAAAACGTCTTTGACACAGCTGAAGCTATTAAAGGTGTTTTACAAGCTTCAACTAGAGACTATTTTGTAAATGAATCTTCAAGCTTAATCAATGCTTAATTGTAAATTGAGTGAAGGGAGGTGAATTAAATGAAATATTCTTTATCTATGACTTTTTTGACTGAGTACGGTTTAAAGACTACTTTAAGTGTTAGTGGGGTAAAACCTACTATTACTGAAGCACAAGCTATTGCTCTTATGGATGTTATTATTGCTAAGAACATCTTTAGAACAAATTCTGGTGATTTAGTTAAAAAATCTGCTGCTCAATTAACTCAAAGACAAGTTACTAAGTACGATGTAGCTTAGCTTTAGGTGAAATTATAGAAGCTTATCCATAATCGGATAAGCTTCTATTAATATTCATAAAACTATACTTACAAAAGTTAGCTGAAATTAATACAACGTATTTTTTCATCAAATTTACACAAAATATTAAAAAGTGAGGTGTACATAATGAAGTTAAGATTATTTATAATAGTTTTTTTAATATCTACATTTGCTCTTACAGAAATTCCAAAAGCTGTTTTTATATCAAATACATATAAACAAGGTATATATAATATTTCTGAACCAAAGAAATTTCTAGCTACTGCTAAACTTGCAGGAACTCCTCCTTCAACTCTGTTAATAATTGATTCAAATGGTAATCAGAAATTTTTCAAAAGATTTGATACCCTTAATGAGGTTATCAACCTGGGTTATATTAAAGATGGGGATCTTCTTATAATCGTTGGTAAAGGAGAAATATCTGTAAGTAGGTCATAGCTATTTAGTAAATGTTATTTAAATACTTTTATACGTTCTTCTAATGGAAAAAATTGCTTTTCATCTGGTTCTGCTGTTGGTTTTCCAAATGGCATTTGTCCAATAATCTTCCAGCTGTCAGGTATACTCCATTCTTTCTTTATGTCATTTTCAATAAGCTCGTTATAATGTTGCAAAGATGCTCCAAATCCTTCAATTTCAAGCGCTGTCCAAATAACAAATTGATGCATACCGCTGATATATTAAAAGAACTCTATTTCTAGAGTTCTGAATATTTACTAAGCAACATCTGCATATATTTTTATTATATATATATTTTTGCGTTCTACTTTTAATATTCTAACTAAACTATTTTCCCATATATACTCAACAGCTTTATTAAAATCTTCTGCACTCAAATTTACATCGTTACTAGATAATATTACTATTGACTTTCTACAAGATTGTATTATCGGTGATACCTTTATTTTTTCTAATATCACATTTACGTTGTTATCCATATTTTTCACTTCCTTTTATATAATTAATTATATAAAAGCTGACTTATTTTATTCCTTCTAAATATTACAAATTATATATTAAATTAGTAGATATTATATATCCCCTTGCTATGGAAATGTTATCACTTTTTCAAAATATATTTTTGGGTTTCTATTGACTTATAAGCCTAATAAAAGAACTCTAGAAATAGAGTTCTCAAAAATTACGTTGTGACATCTACATATATCTTTACTATATAGATACTTCTACGTTCTACTTTCAATATTTTAACCAAGTTATGTTCCCATATGTACTCAATAGCTTCACTAAAACTCTCAGCACTCAATTTTACGTCGTTGGTAGATAACCATACTATTGATTGCTTACCAGAACGCATTACTGGTGTTTCCTTTATTTTTTCTAATATTATATTTACGTCATTACTCATATGCTTCACCTCACATAAAATTTAATACAGTATTGCAAATAAATCAGTAGATACTATCTATTTAAATAACACAGTGCTTCATTTTCTTTTTTATCTATTATTGCATATAACGCTTGTCTCATTTTATAAACTGTTTTTTCAACATCTTCTAAATTACTCACATTGTCTTCTCCCAAATACAAATACACATTAATATAATATTGTGTTTATACTCCCATAAAATAACAACCTTTATATTAATAGATATATTTAATGCATAAATTATGAAAAACTATTACGTTTAAAATACCCCGTATCGTCTACATATTATCTTAAGAACAAGCTTAACACTTCGACTTTACAGGGCATTTTATGTAAATGGGTATAATATATTAGGAGTGTTATTCAATTTCATATTAAGGCATATATGTTAATTGGTTTTTATACACTCAATATACTATTCGTTCTTATTTTTAATTTTCTGACATGAAATATAAATTTTATTTGAATTTAAGAACTTTATGGAAGTGTGCGTTATGATAATAAAGAAGTTTTTAATGGTGTTTTTAATATCTATATTTACCTTTGCTACAATTACACAAGCACAATCAATTCCCGCCATTTCAAATACTTATAAACAAGGTATCTATGATTTCTCTAATTTCAGTGGTTATAGTAGTGCTACTGCTAAACTTATAACTCCAAACACTGTTGTTACTTTAATAGTAATTGATAATAATAGTAATCTTAAAACATTTATACAACTCAATGATGTAAATGAAATTGTAAAACTAAATTCTATTCAAAAGGAATATATTGAGGTAAATAAAGAAACTCACGACAATACTAACTTATCATGAGTTTCATTTTTAAGGAAAATACGCTACTAAAGAATTATTTTGAGTTCATTTGCATATTCAATTACACTCGGATAAAAACATTTAAAGTCATTTTCAAAACTTTCATAATTATTAATAAGCTCATCAATAGGATTTATTAAGGGATGCCTTGTATTAGAAAATTTTTTAGCAATCAAAATCCCCCAAAAAATTTCCCAACATATTTTCTTCACTATTATCTGAAAGATATATATGAGCTAAATAATTCATTTTTTCTCCTTTCAAATCCCTCTGCATTGAACAGTATACATATATAGAATTTATCTTGTCTTCAGTTTCACTAAATTTATCTGCTGGTACAATTTTTCTTAAAGCTTCTTTTGCAATATCCCACAATTTATCATGTTGATTTTCAAGTAATAAAACTACTCTTGCACTTTGTGAGTTAAATGCTGATGGAGTATGTTTCACAGCATGCTCTATAATCTCTTTTATTCTATCGTCTGAAAGCACTGGTTCCTTGCTAATTCCATAATTTTAATTTCACTTTTTTCCTTGCATAATTTTTTTATACATATTTGAATTTAGCTATTTCATTCTTTTAATTGTTTCATCCAATGAAATACATTCTGCATATCTGACATTCCACATAAATTCATTGTAATATTGATAGCTTTTCTCTGCTGACTTATATGATAAGTCATTATAATTATTATTTATCTAGATTTTGTAAAATCAGGAGTTGTTTTTAAAGGAAACTCAACTTATATTCGTTCCTGAATAATACGGTATTTTGATTAATTATTTTCTATACATCATATATAAATATCTACAACATGTACACGCCAAACATCATCGATCCATAGACCAACTACTGTAACTGGAAGTCCCCATGATTTTACTATCTGTGTTGATGCTATTATATCTTTAAAATGTTCTCTGTCACTAACAGGATTTGCAGCACAATCATAATGTCCTGATACAGCAACTACATTGGACTTATGAGCTGTTATTGAAATTATAACATTCTCTTTTAACCTTTCAATCATATCCAATTGATCTTGAGCTAATACTTTATCCATTCCAGGTTCTGTAATTAAGTCCACATAATCCACATCAAAGTTTTCTTTCAACCAATTTATTATAGGAATTTGCGTCCTACCATCAATACAATTTAGCGCTGTTCCAAATCTTTTTTTCATTGCACACCTTTAATTATTTTTTACTAATAAAATATGAAGGTATTATAGAATTTGTGAATAATTAATCCTTTTGCATAGCAAACTAAGTTGAAAATTTTCACTTTATAAAAATTCCAACTCACTAAAGGCTTTTATAAATTCTTTTATTCCATAATTATCAAATTCCACTTCAATCATCATGTCATCTTCTTTTAGAACTTTTCCTGTCCCATATTTCTTATGGCTTACCTGTTTTATAGATACCTGATCTACTACTTCAACTACTGGTTCAACAATTATAGTTTCTTCTTTCTTTCCTTCAGCCTTTGCCTCTTGAATTTGTTTCTTTAGTTCCTGCAAATTTACACTCTCACTTTTGACCTTATCATTTTGTATTAACTTTTGCGGAATCATATGAATATATCTGCTTTCTCCTGAGGCTGCTCTGTGATAATCAGGATTTGTATAATAGGAAAGTTCTAAATAATCTTTTGCTCTTGTAATTCCAACAAAAAATAATCTTTGCTCCTCTTCTTCCTCCATATCTCTTGTATGCAATGGAATTAAGCCATAATTAACGCCTGTAATAAAAACATATGAAAACTCTAATCCCTTAGATGCATGTAACGTCATCAGCTTAACTGAATCCTTATCACTATTTATATCCTTTTGCAAGATATTCACACCATATAATGCTGAGGAGTTTATAAAATCTCTTAGTCCACTTAGAAATTGCATTTGCTTTTCCTTCACATATTCCATGATTATATCTAGTAAAGTACAAATGGATTCTTTGTCTTCTTTATATGTAGCTACAGTTGGTTTGATATATTTATCAAATTCAAAATAATTATAAAGTTCATCTGATTTATTAAAATCAGCACATTCACTAAGGAATTTATGCATTTTTTCAAGCAACTCTGACTTAACTATATTCTGTTCTTTCACTATTTTCCTTGCAGCTTTTTCTGTCATCCTTTCCCCATAATACTTATTGCTAAGAACATATATTGCAGACGTGAAATCATTAGGATTTACACAAACACGAAATAGTTTAATCACCCAGTTTAAGACAGGAATATCACGTATATTTTTCTTCATGGATACTTCAAATGGAATTTTATTTTTCAAAAATACATCTTCAAAAACCTGAG